>CAZJUH010000001.1:0-191792 GCA_964549165.1 uncultured Gammaproteobacteria bacterium
ACCTGCCCGCAATCGCTGAAGCGATAGCTTCTGCAGGCGGGGCTAATTGCCCAAACTTTTAAAGTATATCAGACGGTGCTCTAATTTACCCGCCAGAATGCATCGCTTTCGGCGGGCCAACTAACCTGCCCGCAATCGCTGAAGCGATAGCTTCTGCAGGCGGGGCTAATTGCCCAAATTTTTAAAGTATATCAAGCCGTACTTTTGCTGGTTCACCATGCCGTACTTTTGCTGGTTCACCATGCCGTAGCTTTAGCGTAGGCTGGCCCAAACTTTTAAAAAGTTCACCAGGCCGTAGCTTTAGCATAGGCTGGCCCTTATTTTCCAATTAGTATATCACAGGAATTTTAGCTCAAAATCAGACAATTTGAAACTTTCTTCTGTAATTTTCTCTCCATCCCACACCTCTATCACCGGAGCTTTATCAACCGAAATGATCGTCTCTCCCTTTTTTATCCCTTTTATTTTAATTATGGCCAAATTTACCTCCTCATTTATCAACATTTCTTTTTCTCCCTCATATCTACCACTAAGCATTATTTTCCCTAATTTTTCGTCTATTTGAACCTCTAGCCCATCATTAAAAACCTCATTATTAATCTCGGCGTTTAGAATTTTAACTTCTTCTGGTTTATAGTTTAAATTAAGCAAAAAACTGACCATTTTCCCTTTTTCATTTTTCGTTTTTAATTTAATTTCCTTTTCAGTGTCAACTAAAATATCTTCTGGTACTTCAAATAGTATTTCTTTTTCTGTGGTTATAACAATATCTGTCTTTTTCGGCGCAAACCTATTTCCCGCCCAGTAATAAACCGCCATTGTCAGAAGCAGTAGTCCAAGAGCTAATAGTACTTGTTTCATAGTCCTATTGTACCAAGAGTAAAGCCCTTTTACTCATTTACATAACCCTCAACCACCACACATTGTCCATTTTGGTTAATACATTTCTTGCCCACAGGTACTACATCTGGACAAGCAAAGCTTTCTTTTTCACTTGCTTCTATGCAAGCTTCTCCACACCAGCTACATTCTATTTCTCTTGGAGCTTGTGTATTTCTTGCCTCTATCCCCACAACCCTATAAATTGCACTACTAATTTTATCCACTTTTAATTCTTGATCCGATCCGGCTTCATTATACCCAGCCACCATATTTCCATAACTGGTGTCGAGGCTAACCTTGGCCTGTCCATTAGTAATTGCCACAAAATTAAGTTTTACTATGCTGACCACTCCCTTTGGTAAACCTTTTGTTTCCTTCTCTGTATTTGCTCCCACCAAATCATAAATTCCCGCTTCGTCATTAATATTTGACACTATTATTTCTTCCTCTCCCCTAAGCCAAGCATTTGTGACATTTGACGTGGAAGCTCTATTTCTTGTCACCACTTCTACGCTTTCTAGTTTCAATACTGACTGCTCGTATCTTACTCTTAAATCAGCTCCAGTTAAGAGTCGGTCTTTGGTGTCAATCATTAAAGTAGTTGTTAGTTTTTCGCCCACTTTAAGTGTTTTTTCATTAGGTAGGAATAATGCCTCCACGTTAGCAAAAGAAGCTCCACTTCTTGTCTCTTGATTGTTTTTAACCAAAAAACCAGCTCCAGCCAAAGTGGCTATTAAAATTAGAATTACTAGAATATTCTTTATTCTCATATTTTTTAATTACTGTCACTAACCGTTAATCTTTTTGTTTCCAAAAAAATCTCTCTCCAGATCTTATAGTCAGTTGTCTCCACCTTTTTATCACAGTTAAAATCAGCTTTACTTACCAGTCCCTTGGCATATTCATACCTCCAGATTGCATAATCAGCCAGATTAATCTTTCCGTCTCTGTTGGCATCACCTTTACCATTGACACATTCACCACTTCTCGAGGTTGGTTTTAAGGTTACACTTTTTGTCGGCACTAATGTTACAGAAATTCTACATTTCTCGTTAAATGCCCTATAAATTGTTTGATCACTTTTAGGGTTATCCTCACAAGTTTTATTTTCAAGTCTTTCCCACCAAGTATATTGCAAATTATTTACCTTACTACATCTAGAACATTGTAATGATTTTCTTGTCTCCATTGGTGCTCTACAGTTTGCATCATAAGTTCGAAGAACCTCTATTGAAGCCAAAGGATCAATAGAACAATCTACTGCTGTCCACACCGTTCTCATAAAATCATAAAACTTACTACATCGATTACAATTATTTTCAACTGATGTTGGTTTACTTGTGGGTGTTAAAGTTATGGGTATCTTTTTCGGGGTTGGGGTTGGTTTATTAATACTCCATGAATAATTCGCATCAACCAGCTGCCAATTTGTGCCTTTATCTTTTGAGACAAGTAAAACTGGATCTTGAGGCACAACTTCTTTGTATTCACAATACCCTCTTTCTGCAAAACAGTTTGTTTTTATTACCAAGGGTTTTTCTGGCCATTTTTTATTGTAAGCAATAACATTTTCAGGAGTAAAACGAGTTATTAGTGTTGAATAGTTTAGATATATGTTACCCATATTATCGATAGTCATTTTTTGCTGCCAAGCACCATAATCAGTTCTCCAGGGAGTTACCAGTTCTTTATGTTTTAAATTTATAATTCCACTGTTTGGATCTCCGGGATTTTTTAAATTACTAAAAGTTGACCATATTCCATCTTTTTTCATTTGCATGTAAACAAGATATCTATATCCACTATATCCACCACCCCGATTACTGTTACGTGCCGCTAGATGCAAGGTATTATCAGCGTCAGAAACAAGACTGATGTATGTATATCCAGAAACATCGCTAATTTTTTTAGCTTCCGTCCAAGAAGAATCAGCCGCATAGCTAGTCGGGACCGTATGTTTCGATTTAACATAATAAAAATGTCCATTATGTGACCCTATAATAACGTGAAGATAACCATTTGAGTCAAGAGTAATAGCCGGATTTCCATGCGAATCAGGCCCAAGCTGATTAGTAAACTCACCCCCAATGGCACAACCAATAAAAACTGGAGTACTTGTAGAATTAGTATTTCTATCATAGGCTACAACATAATTTGGCAAAGAATAATTTGCTCCAGCTACTTGTTTACATATTTCTTTAGAATTTTCAGCCTCATAAACAATATATGAAAAAGAACCTTTGGTAACAACATTATTTGATCCACCCGAATGATTAATACTTAACAAAGCGTCGATAGCAATAATTTTTGGTTCAGGAATGGTTAAGGTTTTGTCTGAATTGAGAATCGGTTTTGTTATGTATAAATTTTTATTAGTTCTATAAGGAGATGGCGAAGAATCAAGTGACCCAGAATTTAAACGGTGAATTAGTATAGTCGGAGGACCAATGATGCGATTATGTCCACTATTAAATTCAAGCGTCGCCGCCATTCTATTACCATTAGACAGATTTACCACTCCGGGAATTTTGTACGCTTCCCAGTTTTGACCATAATCCTTGGAAAAAAGGAGTAGTCCCACCGATTTACTTCCATCTTTAAAAGAAGGTGTGTCGATATAGGTATAAGCGTAGCAGTTGTTATCAAAAACAATTCTATCTTCGTAATTGACACTATCTTTCATCTTTCCATCCCAAGTACCTATTTCAGGATGTTTTTTTACGTATTCAAAGGCACTTGCGCGCATATCAACAATTTTCCAGGTTCCATTATCATCTAAAATTTGAACTTTACCCGTACTATCTTGAATTCTTATATAAGGACGATTATTACAATCAAAACTTACTACCCCAGGTAAAAAATTTGGATTATACCCAAAGTCTCTTTCGTTTTTTATCTGTGAATTTTCAAATTTTTGAAAAATTGGTATAGTTAGACTTGACTTTGTCGCTGAACACTTTTTTTGTAAACCAAGGGATAACAAATTATAATCCACCTTATCAACATTCCCATCATTATTAAAATCGGCAGTTTTTCCACCTGATCCCACACTTTCTTTATTCCAAATAAGTAAATCGAGTGGATTTATTGTATTATCACAATTTGCATCTCCGCATTTTTTTAATCCACAAGTATCTTCAGCAAAAATAAAATTAGTTTCAAACAAAAAAACAAAAGCCAAAAAGCACCAAATTATCTTCTTCATAGCATGATACTATACATTTTTATCAATCATTTCAACAATCAATTTAGCCACATTTATTCCCGTCGCTTTTTCAAAGCCCTGAAACTGGCACTGCCGGTTTACTTCTAAAATATAATTTTCGTAATCTTCTTTATTGTATTTTTTAGAATTTAGATTTTTGGATTTAGGATTTTTCATAATATCAACTCCCCCATAATCAAGGCCACACACCCGAGCCACCTTTTCCGCCAAATTTCTCTCTTCTTCGTTTAAATTCCACGCCTCAACCTCTCCCCCCAGCGAAAAATTACTTCTAAACTCCTCCCCCACTGCTGATCTTTTCATCCCTCCAATTGCCCTTCCATCAACAATCAACGCCCTTATATCCCACCTTGTCGGTAAATATTTCTGCCAGAGAAACATTCCCAAATTCTTTTCGTTAATTTTATTCACGAATTTTTCCATCTCGTCTCTATTTTCAAACTTTCTCACCGATTTTCCTTGATACCCTCTTTCATGTTTGGCAATTACCGGATACCCCCATTCAGAAAAATTGTCGCCACTTAATATTTGTTCCTTTGTATAAAAAATTCTTGTCGGTACTATCGGAATATCATTTTCCAAAAACACCCCATGCTGAGCTATTTTACCCATTCTCGTCCACCCCAAATAACCCTTTTTATTCACGCAAAATATTTTTTCTCCCAAAATTCTTATTACCAAATTTCTCGCCTCGGTGTATTTCCCGCTTTTTGTCCCCGCCACCCTAAACCACAGCCCCAAAGTATTTTCCTCCATCAACTCTTCCCCTCGAACATAGACTCTTGCAATATTTTTTTTCTCTCCCTTGTCAAAGGGAGAAGCGGCCAACGGCCGAGAGGGATTGAGATCAAACGATAGCTCCCTATAAAGTACTCTGTTTACTTCAATCCCCAAAGCCCTTGCCTCGCTTTCTAATCTGTCCACCTCAAACTGGCTTTGCTTTGGTGACATCGTAAAAGTTACAATTTTTCTGGTCATAATTTTATTTATAAAAAATATTGAAAAATTCGCAATTATCTTTTTTTATTGACGTTGAACGTGGTAACACATTCACAGGAAACAAAAAAATGGTAATAAGAATTTTTCATAAACTATTTTTTAAGCGAAACTAAATATTTAACTATTTCCATTGGGACATCAATTCCGGTCGCTTTCATAAACCCTTTAAATTGAGGTCCTTTGTTTATTTCCCAAATTACCGGCTTTTTCATATCAAAACCTCTAAAGGCCACATCGACTCCGGCCACGGCCAGTCCGCAAACTTTCGCCGCTTTTACCGCTAGCTCTTTAATTTCCTCCGGCAAATCCGCCACTTCCACTGTCCCTCCGGCACTATAATTATTTCTAAATTCATTTTTAGCGGTTCTGGCTCTTTTCATCACCCCCAGTACCTTTTCTCCCAGCACCAAAACTCTAAAATCACCGTCATTTTCAATATATTCCTGGAGCATATATCTTTTTCCCTCTTCGGTTTCGCTTTTTCTCAAATCCCGAACCAATTTTTCGAGCTCTTCTATACTATTCGCTTTAAACACCCTCGTCCCCCTGTCTCCCCCGCTACCTTTTAATATTACAGGGAAACTAAATCGATAATTCGAGGCCAACAATTTTTCCTGACATTGAGCCTGCTTTGCAGACTCGCCGGAAGAAAAAATTCGTTGGTGAGAATTATCTTCTCGTGCCATCACCTCATATAAATACCACAAAGATCCATAAACACTTCTCGGAACTTCAATCCCCTCTTCTTTTAATTTCAGCATTTGCCAAGCCTTACACGCGTAGCTCGGCTTCCCAAATCTTACGAGTGGGTCAACCACAATTGGCCCATGCCCTTCCGAAGCCTTAGGCGAAGGAGGGTTTATACTATTTATAATAAGATCTACCTCCTCCCAGTGCTTTCCCGTAGTTCTAAAAAATAAAACATCATAATCACTGGCATTTTTTCCTCTCAAAGAAATTTTTCCTGTTTCCGTTTCAAAACAAACCTGATTATATGACACCAAATCAAGTGACACCCCCATTTTTCTGGCCGCTTCTCTGACAAGGACCAGATGTTTACTAATTTTTCCTCCAAAAAATACTGCAATCTTAATCATCTTATTTTCTATTCTTTTTTAATAAATAATTTCTCCCCTCCTTGTCAAGGGAGGTGGCAGGGGTGAGTTTTACTGCGCTCACTAAAAATCCTTCTAAATCTTTCCTTCCGAGTAAAAATTTTGTTCTCAGTTTTTCTCTATCGGCCACATTGACGGCTGTTACCACTTTTTTTCCTTGCAGCCAAAAACTTACCCCAATTACCGGTCGATTTTTATGTTTACCGAGGCTTGATTTATAATGCCTAAAATATAATATTTTTTCCGAGGAAAGTAGTCCCAATTTTTCGGCCAGGCTTCTATCAATTGAGCTTCTAAAAGCTCCCGTGTCTACCTTTGCCCGTACTTCAACTACCCGGTGCTTTCCCTGTTTTATGATTGGGCTTTTTTGTAAATCCGGCTTAAAACCTTTAGGGATTTTCATTCTAATAATTTCGAGGGGCTGAATAGTTTTATCTTTTTCTTTTTCCGATACCTTATCCGAAAACTTTTCTCCAAATAAATATTTAGCGAGAGCTATTCCATGTTCATCACTTCTTACTGTTATATCGTCAATTTTTTCGATTCTACTTTTTAGACCTGCTTTATTACAAAGTTGAATAGAAAGTCCCGACCGGGCATTTACTTCGAGTATTTTAGGACCGTCTTCTTTGTCAATCACCACATCCACTCCGACAAAGCCGAGACCCGGAATCGCCCCCTGGCATTTTACTGCCGTCTCGAGCACCTCTTTCCAAAAAGGAATTTTTATCCCATTCACTTTTATCATCTTTTTTTTACCAAAATCATGTATTTTTCTAATTTCGACCCCCTTTCCCTCAATTCCAAAAGTGGTAATTCCACTGGCGAGGTCAATTCCGAGGCCATAGGCCCCCTGTTGTAAATTAGCTTTTCCCCCGCTCTTTTCGGTGGGAATTCGCAGCATCGCCATCACCGGCACCCGATTGTAAATAATTACCCTAATATCGGGGGTTCCTGATTTTGTCAAAGTCAAAAACAACGGGTGAATCTTAATTCTCTCTTCCACAATTACCCCATCCGCCGTTCCATGCAAACTATATTTTCCCCCAAGTATTTCGAGACAATGTAGTTTAATTTCTTCGAGACTTATTACCTTTCCATTCATCATTAAAAAATTTATATTTTCGCTTTTAGAATTTAGATTTTTTTTTCTAATTATAAGTATTCCCTCCCCTCCATATCCTGACACCGGCTTAATCACAAAATTTCCTTCAAGTTTGCTCCACTCAAAATTCTCTCCTTCTTCTCTGTTTTTAAACCTCACAATTAGTTTCGGGACCCCTATTCCCGCTTTTGCTAGTCTTCTCTTTGTTTTATATTTATTATCGGCAATCGCCCTACCCTCCGCTGTATTTTTTCTCAAATACACCTTATTTCTCTCATTTTTGGTCAAAAACTGATGATATTGCTTAAAATTTATTCCAAACATATGAAAATCAATGACCAATAACCAAATTACAAGAAACAAACAAATTACAATTAACAATAATCAAAAGTACAAACCATTTAGTTATTGTGATTTGAGACATTGGTAATTGTTTGGAATACTTGGTTATTGTCTCTTGGTTATTAGTCATTTTTTTCTAATCGCCCCTTTAAATCTTTTTATCTCTGTCAGCCTTATTCCTCCATATCTTCCGACCAGCACATTAATTATTACTACAATTAAAATAACTATTTCTGCCCTTTTTAGCACCATTTCTTCAATTCCCTCTACCCCCATTATCATCGCCCCCACTGCCGCCAGCACTAGTGTTCCCGTCGTCAGGCTTACCGCCTCTTTTTTACTTTTAATCAGCTGGGTTCTGGCAAATTCTTCGGTTAAAAGTATCATAAACAGGATTGGGAAAATAGAAATTTTACTCACATCAACCATTTTAATATAAGAAGCTAGAATCATCGCCCCAAAAGTCCCCATACTGACAAAGAGCAGCGTAATTGATCTGGCCGGCCAAAAATGTAATTTTAATTTTTTAACCAAAAGATTACTCAGTAATGTAATTGCCAGTATTACGACAAACAGTATCAGCCCACTTCCTACCCCCGTGGCCAGCAGAGCCACTGCCATCATGGTTGGCATAAAAATTCCATAACCGGAAAACCCGATCACATAGTGAATTACTGAAACGAGAGTTGCCACCAGCGGTAGAAGCAGTAGTAAGGCCACCGTATTTTCCGGCACCCCTCTACTCACTGCTTCTGAGATTAAATAGCTGATTCCATTCCAAAACTTAAAAACAACCCTTCCGCCTGTCTCCACTCCTTCCTGGGCATTCACTGCTCCCACATTTATAAAAAGCCACGCCAAAAATAAAAGGGCAGTTTTTCTCATATTTTATAGTTTAATTTATAATTATTGTAGATTGATAATTGAAGATTGTAGATTGTAGATTGTCCGCCAGAGGCGGAAAGATTGTTTTCGTGGCGTATTATAACACCCTTTTATCCTAGTTTATTGTATAATTTGTTTATTAAAATATGAATAAATTTTTACTGGCTGAAGTCAATATAAGTAGCACCCCCTTAGGTACTGGTAAAAATCTCGGGAATGTCTACAAAGATCCCGCCACTTTAGTTACTTTGATAGTCAGAAATAGCCTAACTGTCGCCGGAATTATTCTATTGGTTCTCATAATCGCCGGTGGTTTTATGATGATTTCTAGTGCTGGTTCCGGAGATCAAAAAAAAGCCGCCTCGGCTAGCGCCATGATTACCGATGCCGCCATTGGCTTCTTGGTAATTTTTCTTAGTTACTTTATAATTCAAATCATAGAAGTTATTACCGGATTAACTATTTTATAAATAATGATTGGCATTTTTGGCACTATCACCAACCCCACCAATTACGGCACTGCCGGTGACAAGGGCCAGGGACTTTTCACCTTTTTAAGCAACATTTTTAAATTTGCCGCTGTCGCTGGTGGTCTTTACATGATTGTTCAAATTATTCTAGCTGGCTTTGAATACATCAGTGCCTCAGGTGATACCAAAAAAACCGAAGCCGCTTGGGCCAAAATTTGGCAAAGTATTCTCGGTCTTGTCATTATTTCTTCTGCTTTTATTATTGCTGGTATCGTTGGTCGCTTCACTGGTATTGATATTCTCAATCCTGTTATAAAAGGCCCCGGTCAACCATAATATGAAATTAATTGCCTACACGCTCACAGGTCCCGGTAAAAATCCCACCGGTGGGGTCGAAGCCACCACCATGCTGGAAAAGCTCGCCAGCAATCTAATTGGCATTCTTACTATTGTTGCTGTCCTCTTTTTTGTCATTCAAATTATTTTTGCTGGTTATAGTTTCATCTCTTCCGGTGGCGACGAAAAAATGATGGAGACTAGCCGTAAAAAACTTACCAATGGTATTCTTGGTTTAGTTATCGTTATTCTCGCTGTTGGGATTGGCTCACTTATCGCCAAGCTTCTGGGACTTGAAAATATTTTTAGTCTCAACGAAATGTTTATTAAAATGGGTTTATAAAATTAAAAAACTATGCCAATATGCAATCCACTCTTAAAAAATTGTAACAACGTTACTGACCCCTTAGGTTACACTAATAACGTTCTCCAGTCGGCATTTTCCATCTTGTTTGTTATTGGTATTATCAATTTTATTTGGAATTTTATGATGGGTGCTTATAGTTTAATCAGTCAAGGGGGAGAGAAAGAAAAGGTAGAAACTGCCAAACATAAATTCACTAATGCTTTTCTTGGCCTCGTACTCATGTTTGTCATCTTTGCCATTCTCAAGCTGGTTGGATATATTACCGGTATCAAGGGTCTTGATACTCTCCAGCTAAGCTGGCCTACCCTTTAAAATAATCCATTTCCCTGTTAAACTTTATTAATTTATTAAAAATTTAAAAAAATATGTCTTCAATCAAAAACAAGCTTCAATTTGCCCTCTTAGCCATTCCCGCCTTTGCCGCAGAGACAATTGATCTCGCTCCAAAAGATAATTTTGCCGGTTTAGCTGATTTAAGTTTTAGTGGTATTATTTCCGGAGCCGTCTCCCTAATTCTTTTAGTGGTCGCTCTAGTTTTCTTTTTTATCCTTATCACAGGCGGTTTAAAATGGGTTATGTCCGGTGGTGACCAAAAAAATGTCGAGGCGGCTCGCAATCAAATCACCAACGCTCTTATTGGCCTGGCCATTGTCTTTGCTACTTTCGCCATTATGAAATTAATTGAAACCCTTTTTGGCATCACCATCCTCAGTAATCTTACTATCAAGCCTTTTTAAGAAAATTCGAATTAAATCCCAAACCCCCCGAAATAACATCGGGGGGTTTTTAAGTTATAATTAACTCATGAAATCTATTTTCACTTTTTTTCTTTGTCTCGCCATAGCTTCTTGCATCGGCGTATCCATTCTGTCTTCTCCTGTTTTTGCCCAAACAACCAAGCCCTGGACTGGTCGCTGTGTCCAGACTTTCAACGTTAACGGAAAAATTATTGATGATGTTGCCACTATTCAGGGCTTTGAATGTCTTTTTTACAATGTTCTCCAGGTTATTGTCACCATCGCTGGTCTAGCTTTTCTCTTTATGTTTATCAGCGGTGGCTATAAATATCTCTTTAGCGGTAGTGAACCAAAGGCGGTCGCCGCCGCCTCTTCTGCCATCACCAGTGCTTTTATCGGTCTCATTGGTGTAATCGCTTCTTGGCTTATTATAAAATTAATTCAGGATTTCACCGGCATCAACGTTACCATATTTAAAATTCCCGGCTAAATAGTGAAAAAAAATAGCTTATTATTATTCTTTTGTTTTTTCTTTTTATCTGTCACCCCTTCTCGTGCCTTCGATCTTCTCAATTTTCTTTTTCCCTCAGTTCAAATGGAGAACAGTACCCGCTCCGCTCCCGATCCTGCATTAGCGCCAGAAGTTCCGAGCAACAACACCTATTCCAATACCCTAAAAAACGACATCATTATCTGTAGTGGTAATGGCGCCGCTGGTAATAGTTGGTCAAAAGAGGACCACAAAACTACGGTAACTAAGGTAGATTCGAATGGCAATCCTTATACAGAAAATCTGTATCTAGATTACAATGCCGAGAACCTAGGTGGAGAAATTGATTTAAAAAACCTATCTAACGAATATTATCGTAATTTTCAATCTTTTTTTGCTCGTGGCAGCATTAAGTGTACCGAAGAAAAGGCAAAAAATAGTTTTCTTTCTCTTGAAATGAATGGCACCAGTGCTTCTCTACGTTCTTTGCCCACCAGCCAAATTAATTATTATCGCAGTCTATTTTTAACTGAAGCCGCCCTGTCTCTAAATAACAGTGATCAATTAGATACCGTTACACAGGATTACCAAATCGCCTGGGACTGTCAGGGCACCTGTATCGAAATGTCTCAAGATAAATCAAAATTAGCTTCTTCCTGCCGTCCTGTCTATCTTAGTGAAATTATTTTCGGTCTCCAAAACGAAGCCCTTTATTACCGAAATCCCACCTCAGAACCAGAATCTTTTCCCTCGGCGCTCCTCACTCCAATTTTAAGCCATTATAGCGGTAGCTGTGGCACTTATGGTTGTTATTCAACCAGGTCTAAAGGCAAAAGTTTTGTTCCCCTTGCTAAAGAGGACTATCTTCTTTTTTACAAACAACTAAATTATATTCCCAAAGGAAACGTCAATAGTCGTGTTACCGTTACCAACTATAAAGGTTTTGATATTAACGGAGATCGTCCTATTGATCCCGTCGAGACAACCGATGATCGTACTTTACCAAACGCCGCCGCTGCCTATTCTCCTCACTCCACCACCCTAAGTTTTGTTAATCCAAGCCTTCAAAAACCACTTGAAAATACCGATATGTGTCAAAACAGTGAGGTCAGCCATTTGACCTCTCGAGATAAGCCTGAATTTAATAATATTCCCACTTTCGTTGAGGGAATAATCGCATTTGTCGAAGCAGCTTTTGATTTTAGTAAAAGTGTCCCCATTCCCGTCAGTACCACCTACGATAAAAAAATTGTTGATAATGTGAAAGTAAGTGAACAAGCTTTTTTCAACATGATTCCTTCCGAATCTCTGGAAAAGAAAAAATTATTAGAAGAAAGTTTTTCCAGTAAAACTCCTTCTAACGACGATGCCAATGTTGTTGATCCTGGATACCGTTCTGATCTCCTTTATCAAGAAATGCGTTCCCTGCTTCGCCCCTCATCTTGGTAATATTTTGCTACAATAAATTATGGCCAATAATTTTCTAAAGAAAATTTTATTTTTAACCCTCTTCTTTTCTTTGATAATCCTCCCCTCCAAGGCCTTTGCTCAAGAAGCCCCCACCACCTCAACTAATCTTTTTTCTCAAAAACAAAAGGCCATTAAAAATAATACCGGTCTCGAATCCTGGACCAACGAAGCCATGAGCAGCAACATGGTTTCCCTCTTTGTTGGTATAAATGGCACCGTCCCCGAGGAAGTACTCAATGACGAAGCCAACTTCGACACTACCTATGTTCCTGGAGGAGCTATAGGTCAACTCAATAATGCTATTGTTGCTCTTCATCAGCCACCGGCCTCAGGAATTGAATATCTTGCCCAAATGAAAGATGCTTTTCTTGGCAAACCTGCTTATGCCCAGAATGGCACTCTTCAAAAACTGCAGTTCATTTTACCCCTTTGGCGCATCTTTAGAAATGTAGTTTACGTTCTTTCTACTATTATGTTTATTGTCATTGGGATGATGATTATGCTCCGAGTAAAAGTTAGTCCCCAAGCTGTCATTACCGTTCAAAGCGCTATTCCTCGAATTATTACCGTTTTGATTTTGGTTACTTTTTCTTATGCCATTGCCGGACTAGTCTTAGATCTTTGTAACTTTCTCCAGGCTATTACTATTTCTTTACTTTTTTCCGTCCAAAATAAAGGACTTTCCGAGCAATTGTTTGAAAATACAAATTGGTATTCTACCTTTCTTACCAATCTTGGAGAATGGATAAAAAATATTTTTAGAACAGATCCAGATTTCGGTTATTTATCGCTTGTCAACATGAACTCAAGAACTTTCAGAAACTTGTCTGCAAGAATCTCGCCAAATGTCGTTACGGGTAATTATTTAGGGGTATTCATTGGAAGAGTTACTGGTGTTGGTGCCCTACTGGGTGGTGTTGGTGGTGTCTTATTACCCTTATTAATTTCCATTATGAAATTCTTCTGGTTATTTAAATTGTTTTTTGGTTTACTAAAGTGCTACGCCACTTTGCTTTTAAAGATAATCCTTGCCCCTCTCGAAATTGCCATGGGAGCTTTTCCAAACTCTAAAATGAATTTTTCTTCTTGGATTACTGATTTTGCCGCCAATGCTCTTGTTTTCCCTGTGGTTGCCATATTTTTAGTTATAGTCAACGTCATTATCGACGTTTTTATCGCTGGGACAAGGGGTACCAGCCAAGCATTTTGGATGCCCGGCTTAATCGACGCCACCAGTCTATTTAAAACTAATCAAGATCAAGCCTATGTTGCCATTGCCACTGGCCTCGGTCTCATCGCCCTCTCTCTTTTAAGTAAACTACCGGAAATGATCCCTGTTATGATTAAGGAAATGAAAGGTCCCGATTTTGGTAAAGCCATCGGCGAAAGTCTTAAGGGAATAGGTAACAATCCTGTCACTGGATTCGCCAAATCCATTGGCGGTGAAGCCCTTGAAAAAAGGTTTATTAATTCAGAATTTGGAAAAAGCCTAACTAAAGCGACAACTAGACCGGCTTCTGTAAAAAAAGGTACTGCAACTGAACCCACCCAACCAACAACCAAACAGTAACCCATAACATCTGACTTAACTCACGGTATTCACCTTGTTATTTTGTCACCGCTTTTATTACTTGTCTGGCTACCTCTGCCACAAAATCCTCTTCTTCTGTCTCCATCTCTCTCTTCAGAATCTTTCTTGAGGCAACTGCATCAGAAATACCCTTCTTATATGCCTCATATATATTATTCCACTGGCTTCTTTTCAAGAAACTAGCCTTTATCTCTACACCCTTGTCATCCCTCAACACCATCTCCCTTACCAAAATTGTTCCCAATTGCCTAAACTGTGTAACACTCATACCAAGTTCTGGACGTGACGCAGATAAATGAGCAATACCCTCAACCACAATTTCTCTTAATCTAAATTCTTTCCTATATGCCAAAATCTTTTTCTCGACACTATAAGCCTTCATTGCCTTCTCATACGCGTCCATGGTCGCCCTTGAAGAATTTTTTGGTGGTCTGTCAGGTTTCACAGGCATTGACATAATTCCTGATCTTGACATGTCAACCGACCCGTCTTGGGACAACAAAACTATGTCTAATATCTCGTTTCCACTACTATCTCTCAACACTGGTCCAGGTATATCAATAGTAATAGCACTAGAACCGGATCCCAATACCTCTTTTCCGGGAGAAGACCCTCTTTTTGCATCTACAATCACACTTGGATACTTTGCAACTTTATTTATTTGATCATACAAGCCCTTCCAGAAAGGGTTAGACAAAACTGCTTTCAAATCAACACCCTCCTCCATTACCGTCTGTTGATATGGAACCGTCTTTTTCATTAATATTGCCGTATAGTAATAATATTCACTACCTTTTGGTTCTCTCATTTTGTCAAAATCAATTTCCTTACAATGAATCGGACCAATAGCATCCTCGTCACTAATTGCCCTCAACCAAGTTGGAGTCAAACTTACCAGTGATTTCATTGCTCTTCTCGAACCGATTGTTTTTCCTTTTGATTTACGATCATATATATTTGCTTCAGTCAAAATCAACTCTGCCAAATCATTGTGGCCAGCAAAAGCTGCATTCATAGTTGCATCTTCACCCGTTGCCACAATCAGTTTATCTGCTAATTCAATACCCTTACTTAGCAAAGACTTATCACCGGCCATTTGCGACACTAAATATTTCCTAACAATCTGTTTACGAACATCATCTGAGTCATATTGATAATTACTTTTTTCATTCCTAAAAAACATTGACCCCTCGTTTAACGAATCACTACTTACCTTACCAAATTTTTTTGAAAGATATTCCGTAGGATCATCTATTCCGTTCTTTTCCCAAAAACTTGTATCCGCCAACAATTCATTTATAAAAGTTGCATTGCTTGGATTTAAGATATTATCCACTATTTTCTTATAACTACCACCATAATTTATGTCCATTAATTCGTCCCAAAAATGTCCAACCTCCATCCCATTCGCCCCATCTCTCAAGAAAAAAGTCATATCGAACATCGATAATTCCGACTTATCATCATACGCCCTCTGTAAGGCGTTTGGAATAGAACCCTGTATCTTTGAATCCATGAAACCACCTGCTCCATACATTAAAGGATAAAGATAATGTAAATGCAGTCTAGCGTTTATTTCACGCTTAACCTCAGGAGACACTATTTCACTTGAAGACAGGTTGATCAACATTGTACTTTCCCTTGAAACCAACAAATCTCCAAATCTCAACCCAGAGTCTTCAATATAATCCAAAGCACCTCTAGCTATTTTCAACTGTGATTTCTCATCTTCCGGTATTACCACTCTTTCAGCGCTCTCTGCCAACTCTTTTGCTCCTCCAGCAATTGACGATAAATAAGTTATTAACATTTTTGCTTCTGATTTTGGTTTACTCTCCCAGTCGTCTTCTTCAGGCCATTCCCTTATTACCACCCTTACTATCTCCGCAACTTTTTGGCTGTAATAGGCTGGATCATTATCCCTTAAGTTTCCCCCCAATTCCATCTGAATCATATCCAACACATTAATCAATTTAGAATCGGTTACCCCCGAATCCAACAAACACTGACCTAAACCCCTTAGTTCTGTTTTTAGACCTAAAAAGTTATCAACTTTATCCGCAGTAGTCTCCTTGTCCTTCATTAACTCTTTAAATGTTTTATCAACCTTAAAACCGTTTCCCCACATCGAACCAATAGCTACTCCGTCAACTAAATCTAAATACATTTGCCTCAATCTAAGGTATTCGGACCTAACCATCTCATTAGGAAACTCTCTTCCTAACTCATCTTTTGACATCTCAGGCCCGCCGGCTGTTCGCTTCAACTCCTCAAAATTTGTAAACTTGAAAAGATGGTCTGGAGAGGTTTCTGGAACAAATAAATCATTTACCAAGCTTCTCTTCTCATCAACATCAACATTTGACACAATACCTCGCACCCCTTCAGATATCTTTAATGCCGCCGGAGTTGGATTTAATTCAGTATAATCAATCGGTCCCTTAAGCTCACGATTTTTATACAAAACAGCTTCTTTCAACACCACTCTCTCGTTCATGCCCAAATTATAACATCTCAGAACCTATAATCATACAATTTCATTGTATCCCTTGTTTATTTTTTCCTACCCATTGATAATTATCTAATGTCCTCCATCGAATCTATCGATCTCCACGTCCGCACCTACCGCTCTGCCCTCAAGAGCAATCTCGAAGTAACCATTCACTCTCTCACTGCTTCTTACCTAAAAATCGATTCAATTCTTCACCCTCTTGCCCGTGACCCCACCGCCATCGATCCCTCCGCCATCGTCTATTCCCTCCTCCGTCTCCCCAAAATTATCGATCAATGCAAGCTCGTCATCATGGCCCAAAATCCCCAAGTTTTTATCGATTCCGGCTTTCCCGATATCACTAAATGGAAAAAAGTCTCCACCACCGCCCGCCGCCGGACACGCTTTTTTGACCCAAAAACCGGCACTTGTGCCTCCTGCATCAGTTCCGTCACCGACGTTGACGACATCGTCAACCTTCTCATTGCCTATCAAATCGAATGGAACAAATTCCATCAAATCGTCATCGCCACCTACCCCGAATATCCTCTCTTCAAAAAGGCCCTCGACACCCCTGATTTTTTAAAATTAATTAAAGTTTTACCGGAGGATTGGCAAAATATAAAAACCGCTCTTGGCAAAAATTGGCGCCTTCGCCTCAAAAGAATCTATCATCGTCCCCAAAATTTTCGCCTCCGTCTTTTGGCCGGTTCCTGGATTGCCTACACCAAAACCACCCAACGTTGGTGGAAAAACATCGCTTTCAACGTCTCCGAAGATTTTCACCTTTCCCATCAGCACATCTATTTTGTCAGCAGCAACTCCCACTCCCTTCTCAATCTTATTACCGGTTTTGCCCTAAAATCCGAGAAAAAACTCCAAAAAATCGCCCCTAAAAATTGCAACGACCTTTGCCCCTACATCCCGCCCCAGGATCTTCTTTATTACCTCTCTAAATTTTTTAACACCGATAAAAAATACCAAAGTGAATGGCAAAAAATCCAGGAACGTTTAGGTATTATTACCGTTCCCTCCGCCAATTATCTCGACATCAATACTCAAATTTTTCCTATCAAATCTTTTTCCAAATCAAAATTTCTCGACCCCCGTCTGAAAATTAGTAAACCTACCAAAATTGCCAAAAGTGACGCCTTAATCTTCAATATCGACTACCCTCTCGGTTTTGCCGCTTATCACGTTCTCAGTGGAGTGTTGGAAAACGTCGCTTCCGTCAAAGGTGTCTACATTCTTGGCAAGGCTGCTGTTCTCAATTCCGAAGTCGGCGACCTTCAAGTTCCCCGTCTCATTTTCGATGAACATTCCAGTAATTCTTACTTTTTTAAAAATTGTTTCAACACCTCTTTCCCTTTTAATAATTCCCAGGGTTCCATTCTTACCAACCAAAAATCAGTCACCGTCTTTGGCACTTTTTTAGAAAATGAAGCCCTCCTAAAAAAATATTTTCAAAATAACCTCACCGTCATCGAAATGGAAAATGGTCCCTATTTATCTGCCATTTCCGAAGCCACGTACGATCAACAGGCTCCTCGCGGCACCATGGTCGATCTAAATTC
Organism: uncultured Gammaproteobacteria bacterium; assembly: GCA_964549165.1. Taxonomy (GTDB): domain Bacteria; phylum Patescibacteriota; class Microgenomatia; order UBA12405; family UBA12405; genus UBA12158. Next base: position 18,081 of record CAZJUH010000001.1, read on the forward strand.
CGCACCTTTTGATATTGGCATCATCAACTATACCTCCGATACTCCCTATTCCAAGGCAAAAAATCTCGGTGCTGGTTCTCTCAATCTCGCCGGCGTCGAACCTGTTTATTTAGGCTCACTGGCCATTCTACAACGAATAATAAACTTAGAAGAGGAAAAATAGATTTGCGAAGATATATATTTTTAGGAGCGGAAGATCTGAGCTTAATAGCGAAGGGTTGAGCACCGCAAAAATATATATCGAGCAATTTAAAATCTATTTTTTCATCAGCTCCTCAAATTCCTTGTCATCAAGACTCTCTTTCTCAACTAGTACTTTCGCCAGTTCATCAAGTTTATTTCTGTTCTTCTTTAATAGTTCTTCTGCTCGAAGCAGTGCTGTATTTACTAGCTTTTTAATTTCTTCATCAACCCTTCCTTGCATTCCATCAGAAATTTTACTCGGCTCCATCCAGGCTTTACCAAAATCATCAGTGTCAATTTGTGGTCCCCAGTTTATTGGTCCAAGCTCCGACATTCCCCACTCTACCACCATATTTCTAGCTATGTTAGTCACATGGTTGATGTCACTACTGGCACCAGTCGTAATGTCATTAAAAACCAGCGCCTCGGCCGCTCTCCCCCCCATCGCCATCGCCATTTGTTTAATCAGTCTTGATCTAGTTTCATGAACTCTGTCCATCTTTGGTGGAATCAGGGTAAATCCAAGTGCCATTCCCCGTGAAACGATCGAAATCCGATGAACTGGATCAAGGTCCTCAGCAAAGTTTACAATCGCGTGTCCTGCCTCATGATAAGCCGTCATCAGTTTATCCTCCTCAGTTTGGTCTCGGCGTTTTTCTGAGCCCAGCTTTACTTTCAGAGCCGCTTCTTCAATGTCCACCATTTCAATTTCTTTTTTATTTTCTCTAGCTGCCTTTATGGCTGCCTCATTAAGCATGTTTTCAAGATCTGCTCCTGAAAAACCCACCGTTCTCCTCGCTACCGTTGTCCAATCAACTCCCTTATTATCCTTCTGTTTTGTTTTCTTCCCCTCCTTGTCAAAGGAGGGGTTAGGGGTAGATTGGCCAGCAAAAGGCTTTCCCTGAGCATGAATTTTAATTATCTCTTCTCTATCCTTAAGATCAGGCATTTCCAGCATCACTCTTCTATCAAAGCGTCCAGGTCTAAGCAGGGCTGGATCAAGTAGATCTCCCCGATTAGTAGCCGCGAGTACTACTACAGCTGTATTAGTTTCAAATCCATCCATTTCTACCAGTATTTGATTGAGTGTTTGTTCTCTTTCGCCGTGGCCTCCGTCCATCCCTCCTCTCATTCGCCCAATCGCATCAATTTCATCAATAAAAATAATGGCCTTACCCGCCTTTTTCGCCGTACCAAAAAGATCCCTCACTCGGCTCGCCCCCACCCCTACCAGCATTTCCATAAACTCTGATCCTGCCATGCTATAAAAGGGCACATTTGCCTCTCCTGCCACTGCCCTGGCGAGCAGTGTTTTACCAACTCCTGCCGGTCCCACAAGGAGTACTCCTCTTGGAGCCCTGGCTCCCATTTTGTGATATTTTTCGGGATGTTTCAAAAAATCGACCACTTCTTCGAGGTCTCTTTTGGCTTCTTCAACCCCCGCCACGTCTTTAAAAGTAATATTTTGTTTTCCCTTGATAAAAAGCTTCGCTGTTGATTTTCCAAAGCCAAACATCCCTCCCCCTTGAGCTCCACTTTGTCGATTAAAAAACCATAGAATAAACAAGATTGGTATCCCAATTCCGAGCAGTGTTCCCAAAATTTCCCCAATCGCTTTCCAGCCACTTCTATTTTCTACGGTAAAACTTACTGAGGTGATATCAATTCCTTCTTTTTGCATAATGTCCGACATTGACACATTACTTTCTTTTGATGCTACCAGTATTTTTCCTTGTCTCGACGTAGCCTCTGGCGAAGTCGGATCTTTCATGGTTGCCAAAATTTCATTATCCATTACTGTCATTTCCTTTACCTCATTCTTTTTTATCGCCTCTATTACCGTTGATAGAGGAACTTTTGATACTTTGTCTCCTACAAGACCCGTGATCAGGGCCGAGCTAATTATGTAAAACAAAAGCAAGGTAACCAGTGTTTTCATTATCTGTCCCGGACCTATTTCAATTCTTTTTATCTTCACTCCTGGTGGCAGCTTATCTATTATTTCCTTCGGAATTTCGCCTCGTCTCGCCGAAGCATTTTTTTGTGTAGGCGGATTTTCTTTTTTCTTAAATATTTTTTTTATTCTTTCCCACATGTCTTCCATTATATCATCGTAAAGCTTCTCTTTTTTAGACTTTAGGCTTTAGATTTTTTTATTTTCCCATCTCTACCCCCATTTTAATATCCTTCTCCAATTTTTGATTAAAAAGCAGTTTCCCTCCTACGACGCTCGCCACCGGCTCCACCGCGTTTATTTGCCAATTATTAGGTATAGAAATCAAACTCACCATGTTTGTTTCTCCGTAGCCACTCTGCTTTTGCACATAATTTAGATAAGAAAAGGTTGTTGTTTTACCCAAATCAATCACAGCGCTATATTTAACTTCAACTTCAATTTTCTTCCCAATGGGTACCATTACCAAAAAACCCACCTCCTTTTTGCTTCCATTCTGGCTAATTTTTAAATTTTCTCCACTAACTATGTTTTTTCCACTATTGCCACTCTCACTCCAATTTACTTCCTCCACCCGACTTTCTGCTGGTATGTAGACTCTTAGATAATTCTTATAATCACCCGCCGGCCAGTTGGTACTTTTGGAAGTGTTTTCGTAAACTATTTTCAGCTTATTTTTGATTGTCTTCTCTCCTATTTCTACCTCTCTTTCAATGTTTCGATACAAAAAATAATTTGCCTTATTTACCCCCATATTTGCCTCAACAAGATACAAATAATCGGCAAAACAACTAACTTGCTCTGAGCTTGTCGAAGAGCATTTTCCTTCATAAATTGACCCGTCCCACCCCGCCTCCGCCACTACCCTCGCCGCATTACTTTCATTAAAGCTTATTTGCACCTCGTTTCGATCTAAAAGTTCCACAATTGTCATCAGTAGCTTTTGCCCCACATTGCCTTCGGCCATTTTTATTTCTTCCATTAATTGTCTACTGACCCCGCCCAGAAAGCTCGCTTTTTGTCCCGAACCAGCAAAAAATTTATTATCTGAATAAAACTCAGCCTGTTCATATAAGTTATTTTCGCTTACTTTTTCTTTAAAATCGGGCACAAATATTTCTCCCGTTACGCCGAGTACCGCCTTAACCGACGCCAAATTTAAACCAATGACCCCATCCACCTTTCTTCCTGTTTCCTTGTCAAGAAACCACTGGACATCTCTAGAAACAAGGGGAAAACTAGCTTGCCAATTGGCGTCTCTCATATACCAGCCAGCCTCCCCGAGGTATTTTTTAATTTCTTCGGGTGGTTCCACGTGCCCCCTCAGTTGTCCGTCTGCTTCATAAATATCGCTAATTTGGAAATTTAAAAACCGTCCACTCTCAAAAGCCAAAATCGCAAAAGAACCAATAAAACCACCCGAGGGTCTAATTTCGTTTTCGTTTTGTAAAAGCACCATATATTCTCTTCTTTTACCGTCAAGACCAATCATTTCCGGTAGTATTTGGAGTATTTCGTTCATTTTTTCCACTGTTTTTCTTTGAGTTTCCAGTTTTATCTTTATTTTATTAAGATCTGTTCTAAATCGACTTGGCAGCCAGTCCCATTGTCCCGACAATCTACCTTGCAAAATTCCCATTTTTGAAATAATCGTTTCCGTTCTTTTTGCCATCTCCGAAAGCTCATTTTCCATTTCAACTTCCCCTTCACCAAAAAGGCCTTTACTAATTTTCTCTCCACTTTTCACAAGAGCCAGATTTAACTTTAGCAGATCTATTACTTCGCTCTCAATTCGTAAAAGACTTCCTATTTTTCCAACCTCAAAAATTGCCAAATTCTTTTCGTTGTTTGTTGCCAGAACTTCTATTTTCTTTTCCGCCTCACTATAATTATTTTCTTCAATGAGACTCTGAATTCTCAAGATATTTTTTGGAATCGTCGCTAATTTTACAATATTTACCAGTAGTACGACAAAAATCATCAATAAAACTCCAGCTACCACCCACCCCCACCATTTATTATTCTTTATTGTTTTTTCTTTAGTTTTTTGATTTTCTTCCTTTTTTACCAGGCGGGTGTCAACTTCGGTTGACATAATAGCCTGGCTTTCCTTTTCCTCCATCTTTCTCTCCGGTATCGGACTCGTTATAAAATTTTCAAATACAATTTCTTTTTCTTCCTTCGCCTCGCCAAAGTCTTCGGCGAAGGCGGGTTTCTCTTCTTCTTCAATCTCTATCTCAATTTCTTCTTGTGTTTCCTCTTTAGGTTTTTCCGCCAAAGGCGGATCAGCCTCTGGCTGAAGATTTTTTTCTTCTATTTTTCCCTCTTCCTCCTCTATCTCCACCTCAAACCTTCTCTCTCTCTTTTCTTCTTCTATTTTTGGCCTAAAATCGCTATTTTTTACAACCGCTTTTTTTCTATTATCCGTATCCACCTTCGCTACAAAATACTGCACCGCCTCTTTTGCCCCTTGTTTAAAAGGTATTTCAGCCTGCCATCTCAACGCTTGCTGGCTTTCTTTAACCATTTTTTCTTTTTCGGAAGACTCTTCATTTTTTGACGAAGCTTGAATTACTTTAGTTCTTGTCATCTTTGCCTCATCAATTAGCACCTCCGCCACTATTTTCGAATTCGTTTCTTTCCCCCCAATATAAAATATTTTTCCTATTGTTCCAGAGAAAAAACAAGATCTGAGTATTGCCTCAACAAAATCATCAACCATCAGAACCCGATAAAACTCCCCAAGGCTTGGTAAAACCAAGTTTTTGTTTTTGGCCGCCGTTAAAAAAGCCTGCCCCAAAAAGCCCTCTTCCCCCATTCCCTCCCCATACACATTTTCCCCCACTACTATCCTCCAGTTCAATTTAGTTTCGATCAGTTTATTTTTCCACTCCTCAGCCCTATCTTCATTATCAGCTACTAAGACCAATTTTTGATTATTTTCTAGTCTCATCCACCCACTTTCTCTTCCCTCAAAATCAAAAATATAGGCTGCTTTTTTAGGTATTTCTTCAATATCTCCATCAATTATTTTTATTCCCTGTTCTTTGAGTTTAGAAACGAGTTTTACCGCTACGTAGTTATCTGTCCCAAAAATAATTGCCACCGAGGTTAAGACTTCCATGCTTCTATTCTAAAGCATCTTTATCCTTGCGGTTATATTTCGGTTATTCTGCGGTTATTTTTCTACTAAATCTGTCATAACTTGTCATACACTCTCCACAAAACGTGAAAATCCGTCATTATTCTAAATAGGGGAATATCTCAGAAAGTAGTAATTATCAGCGCTTTTTAAGTCTCCAGCTCATTAGTCCCAGCGATATCGCTTCCGTCAATACCGTCACCGTTGCCGCCCCCATTATTCCATAGCGGGGAATAGCAATTAAATTGCCGGTCAGATTAAAAATCAAAACAATTAAACCCAGTCCCAGCATATCTTTCTGTCCCTCTTTAGAAATCAGGGTAAATCCCACCAAATGCCCCATATACGCAAAAAGTAAAGCCATAATTAATATTCTTAGTACCCCCACCGATGCCTCAAATTCGTTTCCAGCCAGTATCGACACTATTGTCGGTGCCATCAACCACACCCCAATTATTATTGCTATCGAAGCCAGTATCAGTATTCCCATCGATAAACTAAATATTTTTTTATTATTATCTTTTTTTGATGATAATATCGGAAAAATACCATTTACCAAAAAATAGGCCGGCTGAATTAAGACACCGTAGATTTTATAGGCGAGGCCGTACCAGGCTACCTCTCTGGCACCAAAATATCTTTGAATCATCAAGCTGTCGACTGCTCGATCGTAGGCTGAAAATATCAACAAATAGACCCCCATCGGCCAGCTTATTTTAAGCAGTTTACTAATTAGTTTCTTATCTATGAGTCGAAAATTAATCGTTCCTCGACCGAGCCACCAGCCCCAGGCCAGGGTAACGATTCTCGCCAGCAAATAAGTTCCAAATACCCATTTTAAACTTATATTTCCTCCAAAAAACCACAGACAAAGCAAAAATATCGTGGGGAACATTACCTCAACAAGGACCTTTATTTCCATTCGAATTCGTGTTTGCCAAACAATTCCAAGACTACCTACCAGGGAGGTAAACAAAATCATTACCCAGGCCAATATCGCTTCCACTCGAATTTCTCTAAAATCATTCCAGGAAAAAATAAAAATTATCCCAAGCGTCAGGCTAAATCCCGCCATTATCAGTCTTGAAACCATCGTATTAGACCACACTTTAATTTGTTTTTCGCCTTCTTCTCTAGAGGCCTCCCTCACTCCTATAATTGAAGTTCCAAAATCGGCGAGGCTATCAAAAAAGATTAAAATCGAAGTAATAAAAATATATTGCCCGTAAACCTCAATTCCCAGCTTTCGAGTTAGAATTCCCGTTGTTATCAAAGACATCAGGACCGTGATTGCCTTTCCTAAAATTTGCACTCCAGTATTAACCGCCAGCCTCTTAAACATTATTTGATTTTACCTTAAATGAGCCCTAGTATTATCACCAAAAGCCAAGTGTTTTGGGGGAGTGTTAGCCAGTAATGATCAAAAAATCCCGTTATCCCTACAATCACCCAGATCCACCAAAATCTATTTTTTGATAATTTTATAATTGTAGATTGTAGATTGTAGATTATTATTGCTATCCCTAGTATCCCTATTTCACTCCAGGCGAGCAATAGAATATTGTGCACCGGCTGCATCCAGTAAAAATTACCCACTTTATATTTCGGTAAATTAACCACAAAATTCCCGGCTCCCACTCCAAAAAGTGGATTTCTTTTTATCATTTTTATCGCCGATACCGCCAGCACTTCTCTTTTTTCAATACTATTTGTATCCCAGCCGCCTACAAAATCGCTAATTCGATAATTAACGCTAATTACCCCCAAAATTATCAAAACAACCCCTATTCCTAACAGCAATCTTCCTATCAACAACCTGTACGGAACATCTAATGGTTTGTACGGAACATCTAATGGTTTGTACGGAACAGTCGCGACTGTTCCCTTCATTTTGATTTTTTTATCTTTTAGGATTTCTTCAACTATCAGCATCCCTACCGTCAACACCCATACCACCCTACTTCCCGACAGGACAATTCCCATCATCGCACTCCAGTTTACTATCCAGTAAAATATTCTATTAAAATACCCCTGTCCGCCATAACTGCGAAGCTGTTGGCGGAACCACCACCACGCCAGCAGTAAAAATCCGGCCAGGGAGTTTGGGTGGGAAAAAGTCCCGTAAACTCTTATCCACGCCTGATCAAAAACCCTGAATTGAGCTATCCCAATTCCCCCATAAGTGAATCTTCTCTCTCCAAGCCACCACCAAATTCCATTTAAGCTTCCACCTTTTACAACCTGGGCCAAACCCAAAAAAGCCTCTATTATAATCCACCAAGGGACTATCTTCATTAAATAGTTAATAATTTCATTTTTATTTTTACCAAGCAGTTTAATCGTCAACCCCCACTGACCAATCCGAAACCATCTGTAAAGTGCCACCCATTTCGCCGTCGCCAAAATTATATTTATTCCCACAAACATGGTCAGTATTAAGTTTTTGAAATTTAAAATATTTTGGATTTTTAATTTTTTATTCTTAATTGAATACTGTAGATTGAAGATTGAAGATTGTCGATTGAAGATTGATGATTTATTTATTACCCACAAAAGCCACATCAAATCCGTTAAGTAAAAAATTATTGACAAATAGTCAATTCTGATTCCTACCACACTACTTTCTTCCAGCCAAAAATGTCTCCCCAGTTGTGTTGGAATCAACAATAACCAAATTAACAGAAAGATATTTTCGATTTTAGTCTTTTTTTTCTTTTTATTGAAAATTGAAGATTGTCGATTGAAGATTTGTTTAATTCTCTCCACGCCCTATCCTAACACATTTTGTTCTCTTTGGGCTTTTCCGCCAAAGGCGGATCAGCCTCTGGCTGAAGATTTTAGACTTTTTTTATTTTTTCCTTATCACAATATGCCTCTCTTCTCCCTCACCTTCCGAATCACTGGTAATTCCCCCGATTTCTGTTAGTATCATATGGCAAATTCTTCTTTCATAAGAACTCATGTTTGAGAGGTGTCTTTCTTCTCCTGTTTCTATTGTCTTATTCGCCAGTTCTCTGGCCATGCTTTCCAGTCTTTCTTTCTGTTCTCCTCGGTAATTGTTTATATCGAGAAGTACTCTGACCCACTCTCCTAACTCTTTTTTAACCATCAAAGACAAGATAAGTTGCAAGGCCGCCATATTTCTCCCCCTAAAACCAATTAATCCGCCTGGTTTATTAACAATTACGCTCACGAGTACCTGTCCTTCTTCACCGACGACATCTTCGACAAAGGCGTTATCGACCTCATAATTGATTTTTAACAGCAATTCGCAGGTCAGATTTAATATAATTTCGTTTCTTTTTTTATTATCCATGGTGGCCATTTTATCACAACTTTTATCACTATTTTCTGTCAATTTTAGTCATTAACATCTGCTGTCCCACCATTACCGCACTGTTCACAAACCAGTAAAGCAGTATCCCAATTGAAAAATTAAAACCGATAAAAATTGTCATCAGTGGCATCATATAAGTTGACTGAGTTCTCATCGCCGCCATCATCTCGTCTTCCTTACCCGGAGTTGCTTTTGTATATGCCGTATCGTCAACTGCAGGTAAACCTTTCCGAAGCTCCTTCGGAGCGGAGGAGGGCATCATTTTTTTAGCGCTCCAAAACTGAAGTAAGCCCGATCCTAGCAGTAAAAACAAAGGCAAAACTAAACTATAGTTTAGTCCACTCCCTATAGCCTTGGCAGGAGTCGTCGACAAATTGGTTCCGAGAAAGGTATCTTTAAACTTAAAGTTTTCACTGGTTTTAAAATTTTGAATTAGTTGCTGATTCACTGTTTCTCTGGTAATTTTTCCCTCAGCAAAGCCAGACACCATATTAAAAGCTGAAAAGAAAATCATTAGTACTGCAATTTGCAAAATATTTGGTAGACACCCAGACAGGGGATTAACTCCTTCTTGTTTATAAAATTCCATTTGAGCTTTAGCCAGACCCTCTTTGTCTTTTCCATATTTTTCTTGTAATTTTTTCAGTTTTGGCTGTAGCTCCTGCATTTTTTTAGCAGACTTCAAGCTCGGCAACACCAGGGGTATTAAAATTAGTCTAATAATTACTGTTACCGCAATAATCGACCATCCTAGGTTCCCAAATAAATAATAAAAACCAAAAAGAGCGTTAACAAAAGGCGCGGTAAATATGTTCATGGCTTCTATTCTATCAAATCCACCCCACCTCTACCACAAGGATTACATCGGCCAATTCTTTTTATTCCGAGCCACAAACCCTTTGTCACTCCATATTTTTCCACTGCCTGGTAAGTATACTGGCTACAAGTAGGGATAAAACGACAATTTTCCCCCTTAGATAAGTATTTTTTATAAAATACTAATAATTTTAAAATAATTTTTTTAAACACTCTTCTACTTCTCCTTCTTTTTTATTTAAAATATTTTTCTTCACCAAAAATATTCCCCGAAAACCTTCTGGAAAAATTTCCATATTCAATCTCACCGCCTCCATTAATCTTCTTTTTATTTGGTTTCTTTCCACCGCCTTTTTTGAAATCTTCTTGGAAATAATGGCACCAAATGCTTTATTTTCTGTTTTTTTGATCCACACTACCGCAAACAATTCCGTCGCCTTCAATTCTCCTTTATTTTTTATCTCCTGAAACTCAGCCTTACTCGTAATTCTGTTTATTTTTTTCAGCACACTCTATTATCCCACACCAAACGTTTAGACTGTTAATTTTTTTCTACCCTTAGTTCTTCTCTTTTTAATTATCTTTCGACCATTGGCCGTTTCCATTCTTTTTAAAAAACCATGAACTTTGGCTCTTTTTTTCTTTTTTGGTTGAAATGTCCCTTTTTGTTTCATGCGGTAATTCTACCATCTTTTCTCTTATTTTAGATTTTAGAATTTAGATTTTTTCACTTTCTTCAATTTGACCTCTTTTCAAATGTGGAAAACTACTTTATGATGATGTGGATAACCCAAAAGGATCTCTTGCCTCGAGACCATTTTTTTACCTGTTTTTAGTTATTTTTTGCTTTTAGTCTTTAGTCTTTAGACTTTTTTCTATTATGGATCTTGATCAACTTTGGAAAAATACTCAAGAGGAACTTCGTGTTGTTCTCGCTCCTGCCGTCTATCAAACCTTTGTTGTCAAAACCCAGCTTATTTCTCTTCAAAACTCTGAAGCTACTATTGCCTGTTCTAATGCTTATCTTTGTGATTTAAACCAAAAGCGTTATTATCCGCTTTTTAAAAACGCCTTTGATAATCAAACCAAAAAAAATAATAGTCTTAAGTTTATTGTTCAGGAAATAATTAAGAGCGATGAAAACAATAATCTCGCTTCTTCACCTCTTTTTTCTTATCAGCCCAAAAGCTCCGCCGCCCATTTTACTCAGGCTGGGCTTCACCCAAACTACACTTTCGATCATCTCATTGTTGGCAATAGCAATAATTTTGCTTATGCCGCCGCCCAAGGGATTATCAAAAACCCCGGTCTTTCCTACAATCCATTTTTTCTTTGGGGTGGAGTCGGAGTCGGCAAAACCCATTTAATGCAAGCCATTGGCCACGAACTCCTCAAAAACAAACCTGATTTAAAAATTAAATATTTCCCTGCTGAAACTTTTGGTAATGAACTCATCAACGCCCTAAAAACCAAGGCCATTAATCAGTTTAAAAATAAATATCGCCAGCTTGATTGTATTTTAGTTGACGATATTCAGTTTTTAGCCGGCAAAGAATATATTCAGGAAGAGTTTTTTCATACCTTCAACTCCCTTCATTTAGCAGGCAAGCAGATTGTCCTTACTTCTGACCGTAAACCCGGCGATATCAAAGAGCTTGAAGACCGTCTTGTTTCCCGTTTTATGGGTGGACTCACTGTCGACATTCAACCTCCAGACCTAGAAATGCGTAGCGCCATTATTCAGCAAAAAGCCCAAAATAAAGGCATCGACCTCACTTTTGAAGCGGTTCAGTATCTCGCCGACAATATTCAGTCAAACATCCGAGATATTGAGGGTAAAATTCAAGAAATTGCTGTTGTTTCCTTAGCTCAAAATCACAAACTGGTTGATATTGATTTGGTTCAAAACTATTTCTCTTCTCAAAACGGTTCTCTCAGCTCCACTTTTTCTTCCTCCTCTCCCAGGCTCAACGCCAGACATCTCCTTTCGGTTTGTGCTAAATATTTTAACCTAAAAACTGGTGATCTCTGTGGATCTTCCCGCAAAAAAGAATTGGTTATCGCTCGCCATATTACCGCCCATTTACTCTTAACTGAAATTAAACTACCTCTTAAAGAGGTAGGGGAACTACTTGGTGGTCGTGATCACACCAGCATTATGCATGCCAGAGACAAGATTGCCGCTGATCTTCTTACTTCTCCACCATTAAAAGAAGTTATCAACCAAATAAAAAAATCTCTCTAAACTTATCCACATTTTTAAGGAGATTATCCACCTACTTATTCACTTATTTTACTGATTTTTTCCACCGAAACTTTCCCAAATCCCACTCGCTTACTATAAGCCAAAAAATATTTAATCAAAACCAATTTTAGGTTAAATTCAACTTACAAACACTAATTTATTAAAAAATATTTGGATTTTTAGGCTTTAGGTTTTAGATTTTTTCTCTTTCTCCACTTTTCCCCCAGCCCTATTAACAATACTACTATTTTCTAAACCCCCTATCTGTTAATATATAGGTCAATGAAGCTTTCCCTTTTACAAGAAAACATCTCTCTCGCTCTCAACCATACTTCTCGTTTTGTCGCTTCCAAAATTCAACTTCCTATCTTAAACCATATTCTTTTTTCCACCGACAAAGGTCGTCTAAAATTATCTGCCACCAATTTAGAGCTTGGTATTAATTACTGGCTCGGAGCCAAGATTGAGGATGAGGGTTCTTTTTGCCTTCCCGCCAAAGAAATCACGGAATTTGTTTCTTATTTACCTACTGGTCGTCTTGATCTTTTCTTAAAAAACAACAATATTCTGACTCTATCTTCAAATAAAACCGAATCAAACTTTGCCTGTCTACCTCCGGCTGATTTTCCCGAAATTCCCTCTCTTGATCCCAAAACTGCCTTTGAAATTGATTTACCAATATTGACTGAGGCGATTAATCAAATCGCTTTTGCTGCTGCTTCCGATGATTCCCGTCCTATTTTGACCGCCATTCTTTGTACTTTTTCTTCAAGTGAACTTAGTTTAGTGGCCACCGATGGCTTTAGATTATCTTTAAAAAATATAAAATTAACGAGTCCTCTCGATCTTTCAACTGGGACCAAAACTCTTTTAATTCCCGCCAAAAGTTTGCTTGAAATCGTCAAACTGGCTAAAAATGCTAAAAAAATCAAAATAGGACTCACAAAAGATTCCAATCAGGTAGTTTTCGTCTTAGAGGATTTGGAGCTTGTTTCCCGGCTTATCGAGGGTGATTATCCTGACTATCATCGAATTATCCCAAAGGAAGCAATAACTAAAATTTATCTAAATCGCGACGAACTCGTTCAGGCCATCAAGCAAAGCTCTGTTTTTGCTCGTCAATCTGCCAATGTTGTTAAATTAAGTCTTAAAGCCTCTTCAATTGAGCTTTCTGCCAATGCTCCTCAAATTGGTCAAAATAAAGTTAGTGTTGATGCCCGTATCGAAGGAGAATCCCTAGAAATTGCCTTTAACTACAAATTTATCTCTGATTTTTTGACTATTTGTCAAGGCGAGGAAATTATTATTGAGTTAAACGAAGCTCTTTCTCCTGGTCTTTTCCGTGATCAGTCTGACCCCGCCCTCACTCATATTATTATGCCTGTTAGGATTCAAGATTAGCCATATTATTATGTTTACCAAGCCGAAGCTTTAGCGCAGGCTGGCCTGTTAGGATTCAAGATTAGTTTTTTTAGGTTTTAGAATTTAGATTTTTTCTGTTTTTTATTCTTCTTCAAATATCAGCCTTTGACTTTCTGTCGCGATCTTATTTTCTCTCATCCAGTTGTATATTTCTTGTTTAATTATTTTCTCATCCACCTTTTCACTTTTCTTAATCAAAAGAGTATTTGGCTCTGTGTAGCGCTCTACAACATAGCCAACTCCCTTATAAGGTAACTTTTCCCATAATGGATACTCAACACTGATTTGAGAGGAAATAGTTGGGCTTGGAGAGATAATTTGGAGCACTTCCTTTTGTTCCCACTTTACATTTCTATATTTAAATTTTACTATCCCCATTGCTGTCGCAATCACCAGCAGTATGATTATTAATCGGTATTTATATATATCTTTAAAATTCATTTATCTGCTTTTAATAATACTGGAATATTAATCGGTTTATTTTCTTTTGGAGAAAAAGTATTCCCTTCGAGTATAAAATAAGGCTCGACACTTTCTCTTTTGTTATCGTAAATTTGTACTAGTTGTATTTGATTTGCATTTACCTTACCAATTTCATCATAAAGATCATTAACCCCCGCCCTGTAATTATTTATCGGACTTTTTATTGCCTCATCTAGTGTCATTATTTGCCAGTAATCATCAGTTGTTTTAATTTCTGGTTTTAAATAAATCATTATTTTAACTAAATTTTCCTGACCATCAAAATAAGCCTTTATCGCTTCGCCATGAAAAGTAGTCAATCTCATTCCGTCAACCAAATAATCGCCACTAATTTCCAAAAACTGAGCCTCGTTTTGAGTTGTTTCAATCAAATATGGCTGATTGTATTTTCTGTAGCTGTTGTTTGTCCATTCGACTTCCAAAGCTGTTTCTTTATTTAAATCACTGGCAATTTTTCGCAGCTTGTTTTTTAATTCACCAATTTCCCATTTTGTCGTCACGGGCACCTTATCAAGATTGCTTGGCATATTTGTATACTGAATATAGTTTAGCTCTTTTACTACATAGCCATTTTGCTTGTTAATGCCAAAATATTTTATTATTTCTCCTTCTATTTTTTCATCAATAATCTTTCTTTTTATGGTTATTTTTTTAAATTCTTCCGGATAATTTTGCTTTATATCTGAATTCCAATTTACTGCCCCAATTTTTTTTAAGGTTTCAGGAAAAGTCGTCTGCTTATTATCTACCCCCAAAGTTGGAGCTATTCCGGGCACTATCGGTGTCTTGGTTGGTTCTTTTTTGTCTTTAGGCCATATCAACCAAATAAACAATCCTAAAAATATTATTCCTAATATTATTAATTTATTTTTTTTAATCATATTTTATTTTAGCCTATCGACATAGGCTATTGAATTCGTCCTGACTAATTCCAAAATAAGGACCTGCAATATCCCAGTCTATGTTTGCTCCTACCACTTCATAATGTAAATGATTTCCGCTTGAATACCCAGTATTGTCAACGATTCCAATTTGCTGACCGGCTTGTACTACTTCTCCGTCACCAACTCTGTATCCTCCAGCCGGCATGTGGGCATAGCGGATAAAAAAATCGTCCCCACCATAACTACTGTGAATGTCGATATAAAATCCATATCCATTTCCTTCACCAAGTCTGGCAATACCAGAAAAAGTTGAGAAAATTGGTGTGCCAAAATCTGCTCCCCAGTCCATTGCCCAAATTCCATTATGAGAATAAGAACCAAAAGGACACTGTGTTCTGGTGCCGGCAACGGGCGCCCCGCCGGGATTCATTGTTGATGGTCCACCACCTCCACTTGTACTACAAAGATAGGTTTGACCATCGTCTCCTATAATTTCCTTTGTTGGTCCGGTCAGTGAAAAAGGCGCCCCTGCCTGTTCACAGTTTTGCCCACCCTTTTCCACATAAATATCCTTTGGTAGGGGTACACCCGCAATCCACGTCCAGGTTTCTTTCATTCCGTCATTGGGATTATTCAAATATTTTCTTCCAGTATTTCCGCTTTGTGTCTGTCCGGCGTCTGGATCACATTGTCCCGTTAAAAAATTAGTGGCCCAGGCCAGCCAGTAATCGCCTCCAATTTTTGGTTCATTAATACACGCTGACGCCGGATCCAGTCTTAAAAACACTTTAATTTGAGCATCAAAATTATTTTCAATTGAACTATCGTTAATTCCAAAATCCTGAACCTTTCCATTATCATAATTACTTCCGGCGGTCTCATGCATCCAAACCCAAAGAGCGTACAGAGGATTAATTCCGGCACAAAGAGACCTGTTGACTACGTCGTTATAACATTCCTCAACATGACTTTTACCAGCCTGCCAATCTTTTACAACCCTAAAATAATTACTCTTACTTATTAAACCCGGCACCTCATTTTCTGGCGCATTCATATCACAGTTAATCTCTCCTTCCGGTAATCCTCCCGGACCACTTCCTCTTTTTAGAATACAACCGCTCAAATCTTTTGGAGGAACAATCGATGATACCTGTTGGTGCATTAGCATGTTATACAAAAAACTTCCCGCAAAAAAAACAATAAATATTGGTAATAAAAAAGATCCAAAATTAACTAATCCCAGCAGTGCTGGTATTCCAACTAAAAAAGTTCCAATATCAAAAACAAACTGAGCCACCCCCCCAACAAACTTTCCCAGTCCCAAATCTTCGGCAACAAATTTTTTGATTTTGTTTAGACTCGTTCCTAAAATTTTTTCTAAAAATTTTTTAGCCGCATCTATTATAGGTTTAGCTACTACTATTACCAAAGCCACAACGGCAATTATTTGTCCCACCACCGGTAGGGCTTGAAAAGCAGCTACTACTCCAGCGAGTGCTCCTCCACTTGCTGCGCCCCCAGCTGCCGTTACCGCACCTTTACCCGAGATAGATTTTAGAATTAATCCCACCCCTTTTACTGTTCCCTCTTTGGCAATTACTGCGGCTGAGTTTTTAACAAAAGCTGCTGTTGCTTGACCTCCGATTTTTTCGATTATTTTTAAACCAGCTTTTTGGACTCCTATTTTTGACAATACATTTCCCGGAAAAACACTTATCTTTTGCCAAACACCAACCATTTTTTGAGTTCCGTTCATTAATTTCAACATTTCCGGACTATTTTTAAAAATAGTTGCCATTTTTTCCGTCACTCTAATTTCTTTTAATTTTGGCAATTTATCACTCCCTATCTTTTCTCGCAGTCTGTTGTATTTTTGAATTAGATTATTAAACTTTTTCGGTGCCATTACCACGTTACTAGCCATAAATCTGGCCTCATCTATCGATCTTTCTATTTCTCCGTCACTTTTATTTTGGTTTTCGTTTTTAACAAAATTATATGTATCGCTCCTATTTTCCTCAGCCATGGCACTAGCTGGATCATTTATAAAGGCATTAACCACCGTGACATATTCTTTAATTAATTTTTCATTTTTTACTCCACTTTTCCTTAACTCTTCGCCTATTTCCTTTCCAAGTTCCAGTCTTCGGTAGTTTACAATTGCTTTTATATTTTCGTTTTTATAATTATCGGTTGCTTTTTCTGCTTCGGCAACTATTACCCGGGCCTCTTTCATGTTAGACAGATCTTCGGGTACCCGAAGACGATCTCCTTCTTTCCAGGCGATTAATATTTCGTTTTTAATTTTTTCTTTAATTTCATTATTAATTGGCAACTTTTCTTCAACCAGTTTTTCGTAGGTAGCTTTAGCAACTTCTTCGGCCCTTTCTTTTACTTTAATTTCTGCTCTAATCTCTTCAACTTTTTGAATTAAATCATCAACCTTTTCCGAATCTTTAATTCTTTTTTTTAGTTCTTTTTTTAATTCTTTTGTTTTATAATCTTGATCATTTTTAAGACTATTCTCTTCGAAAATTTCAAACAATCTTTCTTTCTCCTTTTGTTCATCCGAGGTTAAAACTTCAACGATTTTCTCTTTTTTAATTTCTTCCACCTTGTCAATTCGTGTCCGTCCATCTTCTTCAGCCAGTCTATTCATTGCCAGGTCTTCAACTATCTTTGTTTTGGTTTTAAAATTGAGCCTATTGAGTTTATTGGCATTTCTTAAAGCAATTTCCTTTTGAACCTCAATAAATCGCTTAACATCTTTTTGACCCGTTCTTTGATAAATTTCTTTTTCTATTTTTTCTCTTTCGTTATTACTTTTAGCTTTTTCATAATCTTCAAGTAGTTCTTTCAAATCCTGCTTGTTCAAAGATTTTGTTTCTAGTTTTTTTTCTCCAATTTCTAGCTCTTCTATTTTTAGTTCTTTTATTTCTGGCGGCAAATCCCTTAGGGTTTTAATTGTTTTTTTTAGATTTCCCGGATCAAAGTTACTTAATATCTTAAGTTTTTCAAAGACACCTCGACAAGACCAAAACAGGTCATGTTCATCGTTTAATTTTTTTTTGCCAAGCCCTTCAAGTGACACAATTAATTCCGTAATATTATTGGGCGATTGACTCATTCAAAAATTATACCTTAAGTCGCATCATCGTTTCCAAATAGCTTGTCGTATGTCATCTTTGCCTCATCTTTTTTTGCTTCTGCTGTCTTTATTTCTTCTTTGGGCTTTAGGCTTTCTTCTATTTTTGTCGTAAATTCTGCCTTTGTTTTTTTGGCGAGCTGTGGTGGTTGTGGAATCACTGGCTCTTTTTGTTGGTTAATAAACAGGGGTTTTGTCGGTGCTTCGAATTTTGGCAGGGGCGGAAGTGGGGGCGTCGATTTAAATAATTCTTGATATTTGGGTAAAGATCCACCGGTATTTTTATCCTCTTCGCTATTGTTTTTTTCACTACTTACCTCCTTAAGCTCTTCTTCTGTTTTCTTATTTTCTTCTTCTTCCATTTGGGTGACTCTTTTTAGAAGCGCCTCTTCCGGTGATTCCTCCACCTCAGACTTAAAGAGCAATGTTGGCTTCTGTTCCTCCTCTTTAGGCTTTTCCACCAAAGGCGGATCAGCCTCTGGCTGAAGATTTTCTTCCGGCTTTACCTCAATTAAAACTTCTTTTACTGGTTCTGTCACCACCGTTTTCTCTTCCTCTTTTTCTTCTTTTTTTACCAGGCTGGTATCGACGTCAGTCGATATAATAGCCTGGCTTTCTTTCTTCACCAGTGCTGCCTGTTTTTCGGCAATTTTTTGCCGAAGTATCTCTTCTGGATTTGAAGTAATTAATTTATGTTCTTCTTCTGAGGCGATTACCTGAATTGCCACGTGATTTTGTCCGGCAAAAAATATTCCCTCTCCTTTATCTGCTGACAAGAGCAGTTGTTTTTCCCCTTCAGATAGGTAAAACGTTTCTCCAATTAGGTCGATAGCGGCACTGTGTTGTTTGAGCAGTATTTGAATTGAGCTGTTTGTCACTATTTCTTTTCCATAAGGAGTGTTTAAAAAGTCGTCAACATCTTGGGTGATTGTTGTTACTCCGAGATAATATTTTCGACCTCTTTTAATAATTCCCCTGAGAAATGCCGCCGAATCATCATATTGCATCAAATACCAAGCCTCATCCACCACCAAAATTCTCTTTTTAAGTTCTTTTTTCACAATTGTCCAAATGTAGTCAAGTATTATGTGCATTGCCACTGGTCGTAAACTTTCTTCAAGGTTGCGAATTCCAAAAACCACAAAGCTATTATTTAAGTTTACGGTTGTTTTTTGATTAAAAATTCCCGCAAAGGAACCCTTAATATATTTTTCCAGTCTTGCCGCCAGGCTTTTCGCCTTTTCTTCTTCGGCTCCAATCAGGGCTTTGTATAAGTCTTCAATTAGAGGCGCTTCTCGGGTCTGGGTCTCGGGATCTGGTGATATTCCCTTGGCCTTATAGGCCTCCATAATAGACCTATCTAAAATTGATTCCTCGATAGGATCCATGGCCCCGAGCATTATTTTAAACATTTTATGTAAGGTTAGGATTTTGTCATTTAAGGCGTTTTCCCCCTCTTCTGTTACCAGCGACAAATCAAAAGGATTGATTTTTGAAGCTTCTCCATAGCCAAAGGCAATATATTGGCCTCCCACCGATTCGGCTAGACTCTTATATTCATTCTCTGGGTCAATAACAATAATGTCGGTTCCGAGCATTAGTGACCTCATTGCTTCGAGTTTGATCATATATGATTTACCGGCACCGGCCGAGGCAAAAACCACCGAGTTGTAGTTTAGCATCGAAAATCTATCAAAAATTACGAGAGATCCGTTATGTTCATTGATTCCAAACATAATTCCCTTATCATCTGATAGGTCCGACGATACAAAAGGAAAAGTACTGGCGAGGGAGGTTGTATCCATATTTCTGGTAATGTTTAGTCTATCGGAACATATCGGTAAAGTCGTTATAAAACCCTCCTCCATTTGTAGACTGGCTTTTTTGGAAATAATCATCAGCGCTCCTAGTCCCGATTCCAAGTTTTTGGTTGAAGTATCAAGTTCTTCTTTGGTTTTTGCCGACAAGGTCAGATATAGGCCAAACTGGAAAAATCTTTCTTCTCCCTTGACAAGGTCTGCTTGCAAGGTCAGGGCATCTTCAAGTTTTGCCTGAGTTGCGGGGTTTACTATTTTACCTCTTTGGATATCGGTACTTAGCTCTGCCTCCATTTCGGCAATTTTTCGCCTTAGATCATCAAGAATTTCTTTCCCGTCGGTTGGATAAATAAACATCGAAATTTTTAATGACGCATCAAAATTAATTAATGTTGATAACCAATTAAGTCCCACAAATCTTGGATATCCAGCCACAAAACAGGTTCGGTAATATTTGTTATCAATTCTGATGTGGTTAAAATCAACTTCAATTGCCGAGGGGGCAATAATGTCTTTAATTGATACCAGTCCCTCCACAAATTGCTTCGCCTCGCCAACAGTGGGCTTTGCCTCAATCGTAGGGCTGGAAACCGACTTGTCGGTTTTAATAGCCCTATTTTTTATTAAATCTAATATTTTCATTTTATTTTTTAATTTATTTAGGTTTTAGACTTTAGATTTTAGTCTTTTTTTTACTGTTTCCTCGTTACCGCTGCGGCGGTGTAATCAATGTTTTGTAATCTTTGGTTGTTAGCGAGATCTTCATTGTAAGTTCTGTAAAATAAATCAATTAATTCTTTGGTATTTAAGGCTTTAATTTCCAGTCCCAGTCTCGAAAAAAGTCTGACGATATGATCTTCTTTTGGTTTAAGGGCCGCCTTAGCCTTTTCTAAAATATATTCTTTTGAGTATGGCAGTTCTGCCTTCTTTTTAATTGGATTTAACACCGCAAAAGCTTGTTTTTGGGCATTTTTTATTCCGAGTTCAAGGCTGGAAAAAGGAACCACCACATAAAAGGTTTTCGACAAAACATCATTTCTTTTTACCGTTTCTTCCACGAACTTTTTGTATGAAGTAATCCTGTCCTTTAATTTTTGATTTACTTGTTTATTTTTTGCCTCTTCCAAATTGTTTAAGTAATTTCCTACGTCTTTGGTGGTTGAATTAATGACAATTTGAATCGTAAAATTTAACGAATTTAAAATCCCTCCATAGGCAAAGACTAGAGCTCCCTGTTCTCTTTCTGATAATAAATCAAAATTTACTGAGGAGACCTGAAGTACCATTGAGGCTGAGCCGTCTTTTAGAAGCACTATTCCATCAACGATATCTTCAATTGGCAAATTGTCTTGAGTGCTTCCTTTTATGGCATTTTTTAGAGGATCATTTGACATGCTATTTAATAATAACCTATTTGTCTATTATTTGGCGAGAATTTTTATTGGTTCAATAATTTTTCCGGTTAGGTTTATTTCTACCCGGTCAAATTCTAAATTTTCTTTTTCTGTCACTACCAAATATTTCCCATTACTAAGTTGAGTCAAAGTTTTAAACTGTCCCAGCTTGTTTGTTTTCAGCACTCGGCTCGGATTGCCATCTTTATCTTGAATTTCAATAATCGCCCCCTCTACTATTTTGTGATTTAGATCGAGAACCATTCCTACTACCAGATTGGGCAAATCAGGAATATCTGGCATGGGAATTTCTCCAAATACCACTGTTCCCGTTGCCCCCAGTTTTTCTGTTTTTAATCCCAAATTAGCCGCCTTCGCCTCTTCCTTTGCCAGGCTGGTATCGACGTCAATCGGTTTTGTACCCTGGTTTACCAGGCTGGTGTCAACTCCTGTTGACATAATAGCCTGGCTTTCTTCTTTTACCAGGCCGGTATCGACGTCAGTCGATTTAATAGCCTGGCTCTCTCTCCCGATTGACGGTAAAGAGTTTATAAACTCTTTGACTTTTTTGTCCTCTTTAATTGGCACCACCATCTCTTCTTCCTCGTCACTTTTTAATTGTTTGCTCAAATCAATTTCCAGCCAGTTTTCCGGACTTTCTTTTTTATAAGTAAAAATTGTCGGTGAATAAATTGATTTAATAAAAGCCATCAGCCAGGTTTCTAGTGGTCGATCTTGAAAGGGGACAAAGGCGAGGGCGAGACCTCCAGCCGCAAAGATAAAAATTAACGGCCATTTAATAAAAAAAACGAGCTTACTTGAATTAATTAACAGGGCAATAATCACTCCCCCGGCTGCTTTCCCAAATTGTTTTAGGGTCATATCTCCCACGAGTTTAAATTCGTAGGAGGTTATTTGTTGTGGAATCGGGTGTTGTTCCATTACTAAATTCTACCTTAAAAACTCTTCCAATTCTTTAATTATTATCGATTATATCAATTCCAACCCTTTAATCCTCTCAAAATGTTTTTTGTTTAAAGTCCATAAAACCATTTTGTTTTCAAGCGCGCTACAAGCAATCAAAAGATCATTATCGGCAATTGGATTATTTTTTAATTTAACCTTAAGTTTCGCATAAAACTTACTTGTTACCATATTTATATCAACAACAAAAATATTTTTGCTTTCCAAAAAAATATCAAATTCCTCTAATTTCTTTCCCATATTTTCCAATCCATATGCTAATTCTCCATAAACAATTGGATTAATAAAATATTCCATTTCAGAATCTAACCCTATTCTTTTTCTTATTATTTCAATCAATACACAAGAATCAAGCAGTATCTTCATTAGAAATTAAATTTAAACGAATCTCTAAATTCCTTCATTCCTTTTTCCAACTTCTCGAATTCGCTAGCCGATAAATTCATTTCAAAATCATTGTAAATTGGAGTTACATAAACTGCCGGTCTTCCAGCTCTTTTTACTAATATTTTCTTTTTGGTAGAGATTACTCTGTTAATCATTTCTCCAAAATTATTTTTAGCATAAGTTGCTGTTACTGTTGTCATCATTAGCTATTTTAGCTAAATTAGCCATTTTTGTCAATATAAAAACAATTTAATCCCATTAAACCCCTTGGTCATATATAATCCTCTTATATTCATTTTTCTAGAATCTCGAATCTAGAATCTAATCTCTATCCTATGCATTTAGTTATCATCGATGGTCATGCCATTGCCCACCGAGCCTATCATTCCATTCCTCCTCTCACTCTCAATGGTCAACCGGTCAATGCTCTCTATGGTTTTTATTCCATGATTTTGTCCTCAATTGATCAGTTAAAACCTGACTATTTATTGGTCTGTCTCGATTCCCCAGGCCCTACTTTTCGTAACGAAGAATTTCTTGGTTATCGCGCCAAGCGTCAGCCAGCCGATCGTGATCTAATTTCTCAACTACCGCTTTTGTCGGAAACTTTAGACAAAACTGGTATTCCAAATATTTCCATGGGTGGTTTTGAAGCCGATGATTTAATTGGAACTCTCACTAAAAAAGCCCAAAAGAAAAAATTTATTAATCAAATTACTATCATTACCGGTGATAAAGATTTAATGCAGTTAGTCAACAAAAAAGTCTCCCTTTTTGTTCCAGTTCGTGGCCTTTCCGAAACCAAAACCTATCACTCCGACGAAGTCAAAGAAAAATTAGGGGTTACCCCCGCTCAAGTTATCGACTTAAAAGCCCTGATGGGGGATATGTCCGATTCTTATCCTGGTGTCACTGGTATTGGCCCCAAAACTGCCATCGATCTTCTGGAAAAATATCAAGACTTGGACAATATTTATGCCCACCTTGATGAAATCGGCGACAATGTCAGAGAAAAATTAATTAAAGATAAAGATAATGCCTATATGTCGCAAAAATTAGCCACCATTATTTGTAACATTCCTCTAAAATTTAAATTTAAAAAAGCTCGTTTGAACAATGATAAATTTCTCGGTCTCCTCTCACTTTTTGAAGAATATAATTTCAAATCCCTTTCAGCTCGTCTTAAAAGAAAATTAAACTATTCCACCGAAATTAAAGTTTCAAAACCAAAAGTTGATTCAAACCAAACATCTCTTTTCTAAGCCTCCTTTCCTCAAAGGAGGTGGCCCGCAAGGCCGGTGGGTTTAATTTGTTATCATAACTCATGCGCATTGCTCTTGTTCACGATTTTATTAGTGAATTTGGTGGTGCCGAACGGGTTCTTCTCGCTCTTTCCGAGGCTTATCCAGAGGCTCCAATTTATACTGCTTTTTGTAAACGGGGTTCTCCGGCTTGGGAACGTTTTAAAAATAAAGATCTCCGACCCTCTTGGGCGCAATATATTCCTTTTTTTAATCGTCTCTACAGCCCTCTCCGTTTTTTAACCCCCCTAATTTGGGGAAGTTTTAATTTCAAAGATTATGATGTTATTTTAAGTTCCTCTTCTTGGTTTATTACCAAAGGTTTTCGTAAAGGTCCGAATACTAAAGAAATTTGTTATTGTCACACCCCTCCCCGTTGGCTTTATGGTTTTAAAACTTCAGTTGAATTACAACGTTACTGGATAGTTAGACTTTATGCCCATGTAGTGGGACATTTCATGCGTCTCTATGATTTTTCCGCCGCTCAAAAAGTTACCCAATTTATTGCTAATTCTAAAAATGTTGCCGACCGTATTCAAAAATATTATCGTCGCGATTCAATAGTCATTTATCCTCCAGTCTCCTTACCTCATGTCGATAATCTTCCTCAAAAACAAGATTATTATTTGATCATTACCCGTATTGTTGGTGCCAAAGGACTCGATCTTGCTGTCCACGCTGCTATGGAATTGGGAATTCATTTAAAAATCGCCGGAAAAGCTACTGGTCTTTACACTGAATATAAAAATCTCCAAGAAATTAGTAAAAAAAATGTCGAATTTTTAGGTTATGTTTCTGATGAAGAGTTAGTTCGTCTCTATGCTGGTGCCAAAGCTTTTTTAGTTCTTTCCATCGACGAGGATTTTGGTATTACTCCGGTTGAGTCAATGCTTATGGGAACTCCAGTCATTGCCTACCACGGCGGGGGATATTTAGAAACTGTTATTGAGGGTAAAACAGGTATTTTCTTTAATGAACCAACAGTAGATTCTTTAAAAACTGCTATCAAAAAATTTGAAACCATGAAATTTGATCCCCAAAACTGTATCGCTCAAGCCCAAAATTTTTCCAAAGAAAAATTTATTGAGAAAATCAAAAAACTAGTTTTTTCTTTTTAGTTTTTCCCATACCATTTCCATATTTTTATCAAAAGTCATTAGTTCAATTTTGTTTTCCAAACAATATTCAATCAATTCAGTGTCAACTACTCCAATCTCAGGATATTTTTCAAACATTTTTATTATTTTTTCATCAACTATAATGGGTATTTCTAAAATTTTGTATTTTTTAGAATTATAAAGTTCTTTTCTAACGATTTTTTCGCCACTTAAACCTCCTCGATATTTAATCAAAGACAATACTTCCAAAAGTACCAAAGGATGGATCATTAATATTGCATCTTCTTTTTTCGCCACTTCAACCATCAGTTTCCGAGCTTTATCATATAATCTGTCACTATTTACAAAAATTGCATATAGAACACTAGTATCAACGAGATAATTCTTTTCCATTTCTATCAACCCCATAAACTATTCTATCAATTTCATTAACCAATTCTTCTGCATTTTTTGCTTCAGTTTTTAAATTTATCTGTCGTCTTACTTTATCCATTGATTCTAAAATATTAGTAGCCATATTTTTTCTATTAATAGTTTTTTCAATAGTGTTAGGCACAAACCATCCCACAATCTTTTTCCCTTTAGTTACACCTATTTGCTTCTGTTTCTTTGTTGCCAAATCAATATAGTTAAAAATATCATTTCTAAAATTAGACACCGACACATTATTCAACATAAATATATTTTATGACCAGATGTACATCATGTCAATACCATGTACAGTAGTTTTCTAATCCTTATACCCCTTCGCCTGAGCATTAAACATTTTTGAGTATTTACCATTATTTTTTATCAACTCTTGGTGACTTCCATGTTCCACCACTTTTCCCCCATCGATTACATAAATTTGATTAGCATTTCTCACTGTTGAAAAACGATGTGATACCAAAACCAAAGTTTTATTTCTATAAATTTTTTGTAAGTTAGCAAATATTTCCATCTCCGCCTCCGCATCAATGGCACTAGTCGGTTCATCTAAAATTAAAAGGGGAGCTTGTTCATAAAATGCCCGAGCTATGGCCAATTTTTGCCATTGTCCTCCGGATATTTCTTCACCATCATCAAATTCTCTTCCCAATATTTGATCATATTTATCAGGAAATTTTTCAATAAAACTTGCCGCTCCAGCTTGTGTTGCCGCCAACTTCATTTTTTCTTCATCGTCTAAGTTGGGGTCGCCCATCACTATATTTTCTTTGACTGTAAAGTGGAATTGGGCAAAACTTTGAAATAACGTTCCCATTAAACTATATAAATCTTTTTTAGAAATATCCTTAACATTAATACCATTAATTAATATTTCCCCCTCATCAACATCGTAAAATCGGCATAAAAGTTTAATTAGAGTTGATTTGCCAGCTCCATTTATTCCCACCAACGCCACGTTTGTTCCTGCTTCAATTACAATATTAATTTTATTCAATATCATCACTTCTGTTCCTGGGTATTTAAAGTTGACGCCCTTAAACTCAACCCGAGGCGCTTTCTTAATGTCAATTTTAGTTGTCTCCAGCTTTTCCTTTACCAAGTCTGGCAATTCCATTACCTGTCTAAAATCATTTATATACAAATTATTTGCAAACACCTCACCTAAATTTATAGCTGTATTTACGACATTACTTTGTAAATTCAAAACCATATCTATAAATAACACCAAAGATCCTATTGTAATTGCTCCCGATGTTACCCCAGAGATTTGTAAATAAACCAAAGTCAAACCAAATAAAACTTCCCAGGAGTTAAGTCCGAACCAAATTATCAAATATTTATCTAAGGGTTTTTTAAACATCTCATACAACTCACCTTGAATATTTTTCATTTTATTCATCAAGTATTCAGCTGATTGAAACACCCTTATTTCTTTTAAAATATTTGGTTCCGTAAAAATCCATTCAAAGTACCATAATCTTCTTGCTTTTGGTGCTCCACCTCCATAAATAGACCATTGAATTGTTCCCAATTTTGTCTGTGACCACAGTCTTGGTAAACAAGCAATTATTACTAAAATCGGCCACCACCATCCAAAAGTGCCCAATACTATTCCTGCTGAAATCAATATCGTTATTGATCTGGTGGTGTATGAGAGGGTTCTTAGCTCTTCAGTTAGTTTCCAGGTTTTGGTATCTCTTGTTTTGGTAATTAAATTTTGTGCCTTAGGGTCTTCAAAATAAGCCGCGTCCATTGTTGTCATTTTTTGATTAAAATGGTAGTTAATTGCATTTTGCATTTTCGATCTCAATAAATAGTCCAAATAAGAAGTATTACCTATCCAATAAATCACTCCTTCAAACCAAATCATGACAAAACGTAAACCAATTAAAAACATTATCATTCCCACAGCATTCGATAAATTTAACTGATTTTTATTTAAAAAATCGATTAAATATTTTGTTACCACTCCTACACCCACTGGCATTAATGATCCCATCATTGCCGTCAGATAATACGCCGCCACTAATTTTCTATCCGTATCCCAGGCCAACTTTAACAGGAATTTTATATTTTTCCCTGCGTTCAATAATATTTGTAACTTTTTATTCACAATTCAAATTATAAACCAAAACCCAATAGTTACGTCATTTTACCTGTCCCTACACCTATTACTAATAAACTAATTAAAATTATTTTTTTCATTTTTTTTACTATTTATCTATTAATCTATTCAACTAATTATCTGTTATTAAGCCATCTTTCTACATCAATCGCCGCTTTAGCCCCGGATCCGGCCGCCACAATTGCCTGTCGGTAACTTTCATCCATACAGTCCCCCGCGGCAAAAATTCCTTCAACTGAAGTCATTGACGGATACTCAATATTTTTACTAACCACTACATATCCATTTTCTTTTAATTCAATTAGATTCTTCGCAAAACCTGTCGCTGGAATTCTTCCAATTGCCACAAACAACCCATCAATTTCCAGAGTTTTTTCTTCTCCTGTCTTCAAATTTTTTACTCTAATATTTTGTAATTTGTCATTAGTAATTGGTAATTGGTAATTGATTTCCGTCACCACTGTATCCCAAATTATTTCTATAGCCTTATTTTCCATCACTCTTTTAGCTTCTATTGGGCTGGCCCGCAATTCGCACCGACGGTGAAACATATAAACTTTTTTACAAATTTTTGCTAAATAATGAGCTTCTTCACAGGCGACATTACCGCCTCCCACCACCGCCACTGTTTTATCTTTAAAAAATAACCCATCGCAGGTGGCACAACCCGAAACTCCTCTGCCAATTAATTCCTTCTCTTTAGGTAAATCCAGCCACTTTGCTCCCGCCCCGGTAGCCACAATAACCGCCCTAGTTTTCAATATTTCTCCATTATCCAATTTTATTTCAAATCTAGAATCTTGTTTCTCGTCTCTAGAATCTATTTTTGTGACATTGCCATATTTAATCTCTACCCCTAAATTTTTTACCTGTTGCTGCATATCCATCATTAATTTCAAACCGCCAACGCCATTGGGAAAACCGGGATAATTCTCCACTACTGTCGTTACTGTCAATTGTCCACCTGGAATATTACCCGAAATTACCACTGTTTTTAAAAACGCTCTCACATTATAAATTGCCGCCGTCAGTCCCGCTGGTCCTGAACCAATGATAATCGTATCGTATATCTGTTCCATATTTATAATTCGATGCTAAATAATAAGGCTGGTTTACCCGTCCGAAGCTCAATAGCGAAGGAGGGTCCTGAACCAATGATAATCGTATCGTAAATATTTTTATTTTCGTCCATGTTCCTATTTTACAGTAAAAGTCAAATATGTTTAAAAACTTATTTCTTCTCTTTAGTTTTTATAATTTAGAATTTTTTGTTTTTTTTATTAGTTACTCATTGATAATTGAAGATTGTCAATTGATAATTGAATAGATGTCCCACGAAACTCGCAAAGTTTTTAAATTTGTTTTGAAAATTATTTCCAATCGTACCGGCTTTTTTTTCTGGACCTTTGTTCGTTTTATTTCCGCCATTCTTCCTTTAATTACTATCTATTTATATTCTTTAGTTATTAAACAATTAGAAACAAATTTATCCTTATCTGCAGTTGTTTTAACCATAATTCTTACCTTTATCATTCGAATTATCGATAATTATACCCGTCTTATTTCTATAACCCGTCTCGAGGATGTTATCAGTAATATTGGTTTTGATATTCACAATTATTTTTTATCCGATCTGGCTTCTAAAAGTAAGGAAGATCGTCATGCTGCTGTCCAAGCCGTTCGTAATTTTTCCGATGCTAGCAGTGTGACTTTAAATTTAATCAAACAACCAGGAATAGACAGTGTTGTTTCTTTTTTATTTATTCCTTTTATTCTACTTTCCCAAGATTTTCCCTCTTTTATTATTACCATTGCCTACATTGTCATTTATGAGGTTATCGATTTATACACCACTCAACGTTATTTCCAACTTAAGGATATTCAAAATTCTAAAACCGAAGCTTATTATGCCAAACTTCAGGATAGTAACGATTTTGATTTGGAACAAACTTCTTATAATCGCCACTTCAATCGTCTCTGCAAATGGGGTTTTACTGAATGGTTTGCTCTCCAAAATTCTGCTGTCTTTTTTTATTGTCTAAATTTATTCTATTTGGTTTATCAGGTTTCTACTAATCAAAAAGATATCTCTGATTTAGTTTTAATTATGGGTTACGTTACCCAAACTCAAACTTTTCTCAATTCTTTTTCTCAAATCAAAGATTCCCTTACCGACATGAATGTTGGTCTCAAACATTTGGCTAAAAATGAAGCTATCTCCGCCATCGATCTAGAAGATTTAATCTAATGTAAAATAGTCTAATTATTATTTTTTTAGTCTTTAGATTTTTTCTTTCTCTATGCCCGAACTCCCCGAAGTTGAGGTAGTTAAACTCTTTTTGGAACAAAAACTACTTCATAAAACCATTACCGATTTGGAGATTTTAAATAAAAAACCTGCCCGCCATGGTGGGTCTTTTATTGGCGATCCAAAAAAAGTTATTAATCAAGAAATAGTTAAGTTTTCTCGGATTGGTAAACAACTTTCTATCTACTTATCTAATCAACTAATCCTCTTAGTTCACCTTAAAATGACTGGCCAGCTAGTTTTCTGTCCCCCTTCATCAAGGGGGATTAAGGGGGTTTTGCTTGGTCATCCCACTAAAAATGCTTTAGATAAATTACCCAACAAATCCACTCGTCTGATTTTCCATTTTAGCCCCCCTTCATCCCTGTCCGCCTTTGGTGGAAAGGGGGATACGGGGGTTTTGTATTTTAACGATCAGCGTAAATTTGGTTGGATAAAATTATTGTCCCCAGAAGAACTAATTGAATCTCAAAAAAATCTTGGTCTCGACATTTTTGACCCCCAATTTTCTCCAAAATATATTTTTAACCAGCTTCAAAAATCCCATCGTCCGGTCAAAATTGTGCTTTTAGACCAAAATTTCTTTGCTGGTATTGGCAATATTTATGCTAATGATGCCTTATTTTTAGCTGGTATTCATCCCAAAACTCCATCTAATAAAATTACCTTAAAACAGGCTAAATTAATCCATAAATTTTTAATTGACATTATGAAACAGTCGGTCTTAGCCGGTGGTTCCACCGCTCGTGACAATAAATATGTCCGGCCTGACGGTACCTTTGGTCAAAATCAATTCTTTTTTCGGGTTTACGAGCGAAAAGGAGAGCCTTGCCTCAAGTGTGGCACCAAGATTGAATATTTTAAACTCGGTGGCCGCGGCACCTTCTTCTGCCCCTACTGTCAATCATCTAAAATCTAGTTTCTATTGTCTAATCTCTATTTAATAAGCCCTACCGGCATATACCAGGTAAAAGGTTTTTTACAGAGTGGGCAAGTCACCGGTGGTTTCTTTCCAAAAAAAGTATAGCCGCAGTTAACACACTTCCATTCCATTTCTGTTTCGCTGTCATACAGAGTTTTATCGTCCATCTTTCGGGCAATAATAATATATCTTTCTTCATGTAATTTCTCCACTTCTTTTAATTTTCCAAACAATCTTTCTGCTTCGGCCGCCATAGCTTTAGCGTCGGCGGCGCTCGCTGATTCCTTTTCCTCTCTCGCCATTTTTTCAAAATCAGGGTACATTGTGGTCCACTCATATTTTTCGCCCTCGGCAGCCATTTTTAAATTCTCTACAGTACTGGTTGAAAATGGTGCAATTCCTAATTCACCAGTAGTTGTTACTGGTCCGGTAATTAGTTCAAATTCCTCTCCGGCGTGAACTCTCTCATTTTCCGCCGTTTCTTCAAACACCCTGGCTATCCATTCCAAGTTTTCTTTTCTGGCCATTTTAGCAAACTGAGTGTATTTATTTCTGGCTTGTGACTCACCAGCGAAAGCTTTTAGGAGGTTTTGTTGTGTTTGACTCATACTTAATTCTACACCCCTCTTGTTAAAGAGGGGGTTGGGGGAGATTGAGAATTTGTACTATAATTATTTTATGAAAGGTTTTCTTAATTTTATCCGTGAGCAAGGTGTTGTCGGTCTAGCCGTCGGTTTTATTTTCGGTGGTGCTGTGGCTAAATTTGTCACTGCCTTTATTACCGACCTAATTAGCCCTATTTTAGGCGTAATTTTAGGTTTAGCTGGTGGTTTAAAAGATGCTTCTCTTAACATTGGTCCGGTTAAATTATTTTATGGCGACTTTATTTCTTCGTTTATCGACTTTTTAGTTATCGCCTTTGTAGTTTATTTTGGGGTCAAACTACTCCGTCTCGATCGTTTAGATAAGCCAAAATCTTCTAAATAAAAAATGTTAAAATTCAAACCATATGAATTGTAATTGTAATTGTAACGGCAAATGTAAAATGTTGGGTGGCTTAGAACAAAAAGTTATGGAAGCTCTTTGGTCAAGTGATACCCCACTTAAACCTTCCGAGGTTTTAGTTAAAGTCAATGGTGATCACGCTTACACCACTATCATGACCGTTTTAAAAAGGATAACCGATAAAAAAATTGTCAAAAGAGAATTAAAAAACCGAGTTTACTACTATCAGGCCACGGTCGACAAGTGTACTTTTGCCGCCGATTCTTTAGAAGATCTTTTTGAGCGTCTTTTTTCTTCTTATGGGGACCACACCGTCACCGCCTTCCAAAAAACCGCCAAAAAGCACGGCATTAAACTCTAATATTTTGGATATTTTTCCCCACTCAAAGTTGTCTCCATAAATTTTTCCGGATCAAAATTAATTTCAAATACTTCTTTTAACACAATTTTAGCGATATAAGCATTTCCTAATTGGTTTGGATGTCCCGGATCAGTTTCTCGTCCAATGTTTTTATATTCACTTGTTTTTAGCGTATATATCTTTTCCAAATCATACTTTTTATATTCTGAAAAAGCATCATAAACTCTCTGATTTTCTTCCTTTTCTATCGACAATGTTGTTTTATTGTAATCTTCATATTTTGTATTTCTATCTTCTCTCATTTCCGTTAAACTGGTCATCCAAAAAACTTCTATTCCTTTAAATTTACTCATCAGATTTTCAATATTACTTTTTGTTTCCTCAACTTTAATCCCTAATGTTGGGTCATTTCCACCCATGAGGCTAATAATTAAATCAGGTTTAATTTCCAAAATTTCATCTGTTTTTTTCAAAATATCTCTGGTTGTCGACCCATCAAATCCAAAATTAAAACATCTAATTCCCCAGGAGGGAATTTTCCAATCTTCAAATTTATTTTCCAATTCTTGTTTTAATACATATTCCACAATTTCTCGCCAATTCGGGTGTATCCACTCACAACTAGTTAAAGAATCTCCCACAAAAACAATATTAAATTTATTATCTTTGATTAATTTTTTCTTAACTTCTTTTAAATAACTCATCACCAAATTTTACCATTTATAAATATTGTAATATTATTAACTATGAAAGATGACCAAAATTGGAAAATTGTTTATTATCACGACTCTCAAGGTCAAGAACCAGTCTATGAATTTATCGAGTCATTGGATTCAAATGTTCAAGCCAAACTTTCCAATACTTTCGATCTATTGATCCAGTTCGGTATTAAACTCGGATTACCACACGTTAAAAAAGTAACTAATACTGATCTTTGGGAATTAAGAATTTTGGGAGTTGATAATATTCGTATTTTTTATATTGCCTCAACTGGTCGTCAATTTTTATTACTTCACGGATATATTAAAAAATCTCAAAAGACAGATAAGAAAAATTTAAAGATAGCGATCTCTCGGCTAAAAGAATTCAAACAACATAGTTCTTGATATATCACAAAATTGTGATATTATATAAAACATGGATTGGGAAACACATAAAAAACAATTATTAAAAAAAACTGAATTTAAAAAGGCCCTTAAAGATTCTGAATTAGAATTTCAGATTGCTAAATCAGTTATCGAGGCTAGGTTAAAAAAGGGTTTAACTCAAAAACAACTAGCTAAAAAGTTAAACACTAAACAATCGGTTATTTCTCGATTAGAAAACATTAAAACCACCCCCTCACTCTCTTTTCTTAAAAAATTAGCAGTTGCCACCGGTAGTAAACTAACCGTTACTTTTCAGTAATTGACAATCACCACTTCTATACTACACTTGTAGTATTCAAATGGCTAAAAAAACAAAATCCACCACTTATTCCGTTGCCGGCACTCATTGTCGTTCCTGTGAACTTTTAATTGAAAATGAAGTCAAAAAACTCTCCGGTGTCAAAAACGTCTCTGCATCTTCCACCGATGGTACCGTTAAAATCGAATATCAAAAATCCAAACCCGACCTAAACACCCTTAATAAAATATTTAAAGAAAATAATTATGTATTTACAACAGAATTAAATCACCCCTCCTTGTCAAGGGAGGGGTTGGGGGTGGGTTTAGATAAAAAAGGGGGCTTATTTTTTTCTATTTTTATCGTTGCCCTCCTTTGTCTAATTTATTTTTTTCTCCTAAAATCCGATCTTTTACCAAAATTTAATGTTTCCGTCACTTCCTATCCACCGGCTTTTTTTATATTTGGTCTCCTTGCCGGTTTCTCCACTTGTGCTGCTTTGGTTGGTGGCTTAGTTTTATCTCTGTCTCAATCCTGGTCTCAATATAAATTAGTTCCCGTCATTTCTTTTAATTTAGGCCGTTTAATTATTTTTGCTATTTTAGGCGGTATTTTGGGATATTTTGGTAGTTTTTTTCGTCTCTCTATTACTTTAAATATCATCATTACAGTTCTAGTTTCTCTCTTGATGCTTATTTTGGGCCTTCAAATGTTAGGGATTAAGGCCTTTCAAAAATTTTCTTTGGCCCTTCCCAAATCTTTTACCAGTAAATTTTCTTCCGCTGATAAATTCCAAGGCAAATATTTACCTTTTATTTTAGGTGGTCTGACTTTTTTTCTACCCTGTGGTTTTACCCTAACTACTCAAAGTTTAGCTTTAGCTTCGGGATCTCCTGTAACCGGTGCTCTTATCATGGGCTTTTTTGCCCTTGGTACTTTTATCCCTCTATTTTTAATTGGCTTAACTGGTACCAAAATTACCGGTAATAAAACTGTTTCCCAAATCGCCGGCCTTTTACTTTTAATTTTTGCTTTTTTTAATCTCAAAAGTCAATTTAATCTTTTAGATTTTAATCATTCTTTTTCAAATCAAAATATTTCTCAGTCTAGTGAAACCGTTATTTTAAAAATGTCTGCTTCCGCCACCGGCTACACCCCAAATAATTTTAAAGTTAAGGCTGGTCAAAAGGTCCGTTGGGAAATTACCGATACCGGCACTAGTGGTTGTACCAATGGGGTTGTTGCTCGCTCTCTGTTCCAGGGAGTCATCAACTTAGTTCCTGGGACCACCTCCATCAAAGAATTTACTGCTCCCACCACCCCGGGCACCTATCGTTTTTCCTGTTGGATGGGTATGATTAGCGGCACTATCGAAGTGATAAACTAAAATCTTGACACTTCGGGTTATATTCGGTAATATTTAGTATGGAAAATGACAAATTAGCTCTCTTTGAAGGCAAACAAGTTCGAAAAACTTTTTATAAAAATGATTGGTGGTTTTCTATCATTGATGTAATTTTTGTTTTAACCGATTCTGACCGACCCAGAAAATATTGGAGTGATTTAAAAACTAAAATTAATAATGAAGGTTATGGTCAGTTGTCCGAAAATATCGGACAACTGAAATTAATTGCCTCTGATGGAAAAAAATATCTTTCAGATTGTGCAAATACTCAAACTTTACTTCGTATTATCCAAACCATTCCTTCTCCTAAGGCCGAACCATTTAAACAATGGCTGGCTCAAGTTGGCCACGAACGCATTCAAGAAATTGAAAATCCAGAATTGGCCATGGATCGAATGAAAGCTATTTATGAAAAGAAAGGCTACCCCTCTGAGTGGATTGATAAACGTGCCCGGGGTATTGCTGTCCGGCACACTTTAACCGATGAGTGGAAAAATAGGGGAGTCAAACGTGGCCTAGATTTTGCCATTCTCACTAACGAAATTATGGAAAGTGGATTTGGATTAACAGTTTCAGAATATAAAAAATTAAAAGGTTTAAAACGCGAAAATTTACGTGACCATATGGATGATATTGAATTAATTTTGACCATGCTTGGTGAGGCTTCAACCACCAAATTTACCCAAGACCGCGATACCAAAGATATCCCTAATCTCAAAATAGACGCCCAAGATGGTGGTCATGTTGTCAAAGTCGCCCGTAACGAAATTGAATCAAAATCGCCAAAACCAGTCATTTCCTCAAAAAATAATCTCAATATTACTCAAAAACCTATTAAATAGTTCTGTTTTCTTTACGAACTTTTTCCGCTAACCACACCTTCATTAATGATTGATATGGTATGTCTCTTTTATTGGCTAACCTTTTTAAATCTGATAATAGAGACAATGGTAATCGTAAAGTAATTGGTTTTGAGGTTGGTTTCAGTTCTGAAAAATCAAATTCAACTTTATTTGACATATCAAAATATTCAGTTGTATCGTGGGTTGACCAAAACTCGCGTTCTTGATCTTCATTTTTAAATTTTGGTATTGGTTTAATTTTGTTTTTCATTATCAATTATATCTTGATAAACTAGTTTTATGATTAAAGCGGTAACTTTTGACCTTGATGGTGTTTATTTTACCCAGGATTCTATCGACGCTTTTATTAAAAATTTTCCCAAAAAAATCACTGACCCGGAACGTATGCTTTATGTTCTTGCCAAATCCGACGAGATGGCCAAGTTTAAAAAGGGGACTCTGACAGAGGTCGATTATTGGTCCTATGTCCAAAAAGAATTTAGTATCGAAATTTCTTTAGATGAAATCACTCAATTATTTATGGATTCCTATAAAGTAGACCCCAATGTTGTTGAAGTAGTCAAAAAAGTCCGTAAATTAGGTATAAAAACCTGTATTTGCACCAATAATTATTCCACCCGTATCAATGCTTTAAATAAAAAATTTAATTTTTTAAACGATTTTGATGTCCAAGTTTTTTCCTATCAAGTTGCTGCCATGAAACCGGATCTAAAAATTTTTCAATCCTTAATTGAAAAGTCTGAATGTCAACCAAATGAAATTGTTTTTGCCGATGATAAACAATCCAATGTCGACGCCGCTCTTTCCCTTGGCATCAATGCTTTTCTTTATAATGGTTTTGAAGATTTCCTTTCTCATTTAAAACAGCAGGGTATTGCATTCTGAATACCACTCTACTACACTTGTAGTATGTCATCTCAAAGCAAGGTGGAAACTCTGAATATTGCCGGCATGCATTGCGCTTCCTGCGCCCTGCTTATCAAAAAATCTCTGGAATCTGTCAAAGGTGTCGAAACTGCCTCGGTTAACTATGCTTCCCAAAAAGCCGTTATTAAATATGATTCAAATCAAACTGATATCCGAGATCTGACATCTGCAATCACCAAAAGTGGCTACCGGGTTGTTGCTCAAAAGGTCGATGAAGCCGCCGAAAGCCGCATTTATCGCACCCGCTTTTTTCTTTCTTTATTCCTAACTCTCCCTCTGTTCCTTTTTATGTTTTTTCCTTTTCCTCTCGAATCTAGAATCTCGTTTCTAGTCTCTCTTTTCTTAACTACTCTCAACGTTTTCATTATTGGTCGCAATTTTTATCTTGGTTTTTGGGCGGCCTTGAAACTAAAAACCTCAACTATGGATTCTCTTATCGCCATTGGCACTTTTTCTGCCTATCTTTTTAGTCTCGTAACTCACACCCACCATTATTTTGAAGTCGCTGCTTCCCTCGTCACTTTTGTGACCTTAGGTAAATGGCTCGAGTCCCTGGCGAAGGCCAAAACTTCAGCCGCTCTCAGTAAATTAGTCGACTTATCTCCAAAATTCGCTCATTTAAAAAATGGTAAAGAGTTTAAGGATATTCCCGTAAATACGGTAAAAATAAACGATATTCTTTTAGTAAAATCCGGTGAAATTATTCCTCTGGATGCTACTGTTGTCACCGGTTCTTCTTCAGTCGATCAATCCTCATTAACCGGTGAAAGTATCCCTGTCGATTTAGTTGCTGGCGACAAAGTTTTTGCCGGCACTCAAAATTTAACTGGTGTTTTAGAAATAAAAGTAACTTTTGATTCAAACAATTCTCTGCTATCTAGAATTATCAAAATGGTTGACGAGGCTCAAAGTACTCGGGCTCCCATTCAAAATTTCGCCGACAAAATTTCTTCCATTTTTGTTCCTACTGTTTTAATAATTGCCACCATAACTTTTATTTTTTGGTTTTTTATTCTTCGTTCGACTTTAGAATTTAGTCTCTTGACCTTTATTTCGGTCATTGTCATTGCCTGTCCCTGTGCTCTGGGTCTCGCCACTCCCACCGCCGTCATGGTGGCTACTGGACTTGCCGCCAAGTTCGGAATACTAATCAAGGGCGGGGAAGCTCTTCAAAATGCGGTTGATATCAATGCCATTGCCTTTGACAAAACTGGCACCCTCACCACTGGCACTCCAGTTGTAACTGGCTTTAAAAATATCAGCCAAATTTCTGACTCAAAAATATTAGAAATAGCCCATGCTCTTGAAATAAATTCAACCCATCCTTTGGCAAAGGCAATTATCAATTTTTGTAAATCAAAAGGGATTGAAGATTGTAGTCTGAAGATTGAAAATTTCAAAACTCTTCCGGGCTTTGGTCTTAGTGGTGAAATTGGTAAAGATAAATATTTTCTAGGCAAAACTAAATCTTCCCAAATCGAACTCACCAAAAATAATAAATCTTTGGCGACTTTTATTATCAAGGACACGGTTAAACCAGAATCAATTTTGGCCATTAAAAAACTGCAACAAAATAATTATCACGTTTATTTAGTTTCTGGTGATAGTCGTGCCAATTCTATCGCTATTGCCTCTGAGTTATCTATTCCTTCTGATCATGTTTTTGCTGATGTTTTACCCGATCAAAAGGCCGAAATTATTAAAAATCTGCAAAATTCCGTCATTGCGAGCGAAGCGAAGCAATCTTTACATATCGCCTTTGTTGGCGATGGTATCAACGACTCTGTTGCTCTGACTCAATCAGATCTGGGTATTGTCATGGGTTCTGGTTCTGATATTGCCATCGAGTCGGGCAATGTCGTTATTATGAACAACAATCTCCAAAGCCTTATTACTCTTTTTGATATTTCCAAAACTTCTCTCAAAAAGATAAAGCAAAATCTTTTCTATGCCCTCATTTATAATCTCATTGGCATTCCCATCGCCGCCGGTCTTTTAAATCCTCTTGGCGTCACCCTCCGTCCTGAGTTTGCCGCTCTGGCCATGTCATTGTCTAGTGTCAGTGTGGTTTTAAATTCTTTATCTCTTAATCGTTACCGCTTTAAGGTAAAATAACTCTATGCTTTCTTTTATTCTTTGCCTCGCTGTAGCCTTTAGCGTCAGCGGGTTTATCGCCTCTACAGCCTATGCTCAGTGTCCCATCTGTATTGTTACTGTTGGTGGAGGGATGCTGATTGCCAAAAAACTTGGTATCGATGATTTTTTAGTTTCTATTTGGATTTCTGCCTTAAATACGGCCATTGCTTTTTGGTTGGCCCCAAAAATAAAAATTAAATTGCTTAATAATGGACACATCCTTGCTCTTCTGTTGCTCGCCACCACCCTTTTGTATTTTCAATTTACCGATCAAATTGGCTCGGCCACCAATCGACTCTTAGGTCTCGACAAAATTGTTTTTGGCCAGATTGTTGGTCTAATTGCCATGACTCTCGGTAGCCACTTATATTTATTTTTGAAAAAACGCAACGGTGGTAAAACTATTTTCCCCTATGCTCGGGTTGTTTTCCCCGTTTCTCTAGTTCTTTTGGCCACCTTGATCTTTAAACTCATTTTTAAATTATAAAATCTTTCCTAAGCCGAGAGGGATTTAGTACAATATAGTATGACCAACAATCTTGACCTAGAAAAATTCATGGATAAAATCAAAAAAGCTGAAGCTGGAAATAAGCTTGATCTCTCTTCTGATGAAGACCTGTCTATCGCCATCATGAATTTGATCAGTATCGAAGAGCATCTATTTTTTACGGCAAATAAAACCGGCAAAACCAAATATTTTGATCTTCTTAATGAAACCAGGGAAATGCGCAAGGAACTGCTTAAACTCATTGTCAAAAATCCAGAAGGGGAGATTTGGTGTACCAGTAAACATCTTCTAGCCGCCTCAATGCGTCTTTTTGAAGTCGGTACCAAGGCTCAGACCAAGGGTGATCAAAAAAGTGCTTTCAGCTTCTTTGAAAAATCCTACCATCTCTACAATTTATTCTGGGGAATTAATCTTGGTTTGGTTGATAATATAGGGGCTCAATTTATTGAGCCCAAGAAAAACAAAGACACCCCCCTCTCCTACAAAAAATCAGATTTTCTTGGTAAGGTCAGTGGTGTTATCGGCAAAATCCTCGACTGTTGCCGCGAGTAATTTACTCGTACCCCAATAGTTTTTTCAGTTCTTTTATCTCCATTACCACAATCTGTCTCTTGTCATTATCAATCACCTTATTCTTTTCTAGTTTTAGCATTTGGAGTGTCACCGTTTCTCTGGTCAGTCCGGTCAGAGTGGCAATTTGTTTGTGAGTAATTTTTACTTTTATACTTACTTCTTTTCCCCTGCTTACCCCATATTCTCTGGCCATTGAGTAAATTAATCCCGCCACCTTTAGATAAGCATTTCCGGAAATAAGCTGCGATACATAAGTAGTCAAATCCAAAAATTTTTCCATAACCAGATTGTTTAATTCACTTTCTAGTTTTGGATTTTCTTTTAAAAATTTTTCAAATTCTTCTGCTGGTGCCATCCAGGCTTCAACTGGTGTCATTGTTTCCACAAAATGACGACTTTTAAGCCCTGTTTTGGCGCCGATTAGGGACAAATAAAACCAGGGGTTAAAAACTTGGATTCCACTTTCTTTTTCTTCAGCTCTGACATCGTAGACTCGCAGATACCCACTCTTGACATAATAAACGCCCTTAAAATTTTCATTGCTTTCCACTACTATTTGCCCTTTTTTATATTTTTTTAGGGGATATTTAGTAAAAAATTCAACGAGCTTTTTCTTTGTTTCTTCTTTCATATGTTTAATGGCAGTACTACTTAACTAGTACTACATCTGTAACAATTCTATCACAATTTTTCCAGTTCGTTTTGCCACTCTTCAATCGTCTTAAAACTCTTTTGCCAAAACTTAGGCGAGCCAATATCAACTCCAGCTCTTTTTAAGACTATTTGCGGATCCTCACTCCCACCGCTCTCCAAAATATTTTCTATTATTTTTATCCATTTCTTAGGTTCTTTTTTGTAGTTGGCAAAGAGAGCATATGACACCAGTTCGCCAAAATTATAGGCGTAGCAGTAAAAAGGACTTTCAAAAATATGGGAAATATAGCTCCATTCATATTTAAACAAGGGGTCAATCTGAACACTGCCTCCAAACTGTTCTTTTAAAGTTTTTAAGTAGAGTTTTGACAAGTTTTCACTACTTATCCCTTTTTCAATCTCCTCGTGGGCTTCGATTTCAAATTTAATAAAATAATTTTGTCGACAAATCGTAGCGTAGGCATCGGCCATTTTATCTGACAGCCATGCCCTTTTTATTTCTTTGTCTTGTTCGCTCTTCATCATTTTTTCAAATAAAATAAGTTCTGAGAGGGTGGAGGCTGTTTCCGCCAGGGGTAAATTTGCTTGTTGGCTTGAAGGGTAGTGTTTGTTGGCGTAGAGTGAATGAATTCCGTGTCCCAGCTCATGAGCCAGAGTACTAATATCTCGAGATTTACCGGTAAAATTTAAAAGTATGTATGGTGTAATTTTCGGGGCCACGGTGGCACAAAAGGCTCCGCCTCTCTTGTTTTTGCCGGGCATCACATCAATATGATTTTCTTCAATAATTTTTTTGGCTTTACTTTCAAAATCCGGTGAAAATTCTTTTAGAGTACTCAGTACTTGCCTCTTTGCTTCTTCATAAGTTATCTTTTTATCTTTACTTTGGAGTGGGGCGTAAATATCAAAGCGCCTAAGCTTT
This sequence comes from uncultured Gammaproteobacteria bacterium, assembly GCA_964549165.1. Lineage (GTDB taxonomy): Bacteria > Patescibacteriota > Microgenomatia > UBA12405 > UBA12405 > UBA12158. The sequence continues at coordinate 59,217 of CAZJUH010000001.1, forward strand.
TTCAGTCCGAGCTCCTTTGCCTTCCACTTAAAATATCTTTGAAAAATATCAATATTATTACTACAGACCTTTAGTAGGCTCTCTACCGCCGCGTCAGGAACATGGTTAGCCCAGTTTCTTACTGAGAAAGGGGACCTGTGGCCTCGTAGTCTGGCTTCGTAGCCCCAGTCTTTGACGATTCCCTGATAAATTGCAAAGAATTTATCTAAATGATCCTTCTGTTTTTTTAATAATGTCTTATAAGCTCCCTCTCTAATTTTAGCTTTTGGATTATAAACCAAAGCCAAAAGTTCCGACTGAGATTTAATATGTTTAATTTTATTACCTACTTTAAGGTCATATTCAAATTCGGTTTCAATCATTTCTCTCAACTCTCCGAGTACCCCCACTCCATTGACATCTTTGTGGTCAATTATCTGTTCTTCTCTTTCGTTGAGGCTGTACCTTGCCCCTTCACGGCTTCTTTTAAGGCCATATTCGAGATCAGGTATAGTCGAAAAAAGTCTTTTTGCGTTTGTATCGTCGAGCAATGGTTCTCTTTTTCCTTGTAACCACAAACCCAGTTTTGTGGCAATATCGCTAATTTTTAAACCGAGATTATCAATCCGGCTTTTCATTAGCTTTGCTTTTTGATTTTTTTGATCGACTGCCTCTATTAGTTCCGGAAGATAGGCCAGTTTAGCCACTTTTACTCCCATTTTTTCGTTGAATTCTAGCATCTCTCCAAATTCCTTCTGGCTCATCGCCGGCTTCACTCTTTCAACCCATTTCTCCAGTGTTTTAATTTCGCTCTCAATCTCATTATATAAATCATCAAATTTATCTATTGGCATTATGTCGTCAAGATTCCATTTCATGTCCATATTTTACTCTATCTCAGCCGAGCAAATTCTTCTATTAGTTTTTCTTTTTCACTTTTAGTTAATTTAAAATCGCCCTTCGTCTCGCCGTAGCTTTTTGCGGAGGCGGACCTTTGTCTATCAATTTCATACATCACTATCCCAGCAGTTACTGATATATTTAGACTCTGCACCATTCCCTTCATTGGGATATAAATTTTTTCGTCGGCTCCTTTTATGGCTTCTTCAGAAAGTCCTCGATGCTCGTTCCCTAGTACTATGGCAATTTTTTGAAGTTTGTCCGCCAAAGGCGGATCCGCCTCTGGCGGAAAGATTGTAGATTGAAGATTGATAGTCTCTTTGTCGAGAACTGTGGCATAAATTTTGTATCCGTTTTTTCGAAGCTGCCCATAGCATTCGTCAATATTTTTAAATATTTTAAAGCTCAGCCATTTGTTGGCGCTGGCCGAGGAGGCCTTGCCAATTTTTTTTGGATTAATGGCTTTTTCTTTTGAATAAACTAGATATATTTTTTGAAAGCCAAAGGCATCGGCGCTTCGCCACACCGCCGCCGCGTTATGCGGATCGGCAATATTTTCCAGTACTATCACCCCTTCCTGTCGATTTTCAATCATTCTTTTAATTTTTCTTTGCCTCGCCGTAGCTTCAGCGTAGGCAGGTCCATTTTTTATCATTTCTTTTCCTCCGTGCTTTTTTCGAGTTCATAAAACACAATTTTTTCACTTAATTTTTCCCGTCTATTAACTTTAAATTTTCCAAGAGAACTAACTTCCCAAACTCTTTCCGTTTCTGGAGCTCTGTTTTCTGGTGCCACCAAAAATAATTTTTCCGCTTTGGGATATTCTTCCACCCCCATTGGATTACAATTCCTAATTTTTAATAAATATCGGATATCATATGCTCTGGTATCTCCCTGAACTGTTGCCGCCACATTAAAGTTTTTTGGACAACCATCTTTAATTATTAAATCGGCTACTTTTTGTTGTTCTGTATAATTCCACCCTTCTATCACATCAAGCGGTGCATAACTAGAAATAAATTTAGTCTGAAGGCACCACGTTGCTCCTAAAATTACAACCAAAGCTAGACTTGCGACTTTATTGTTTTTTATTTTATTAATAAAAATTAATAAACTATATAGTCCAAAAATTAACAACGGAAAAACAAAATAATGAGGTGTTAACCCATTTCCAGCTGACGAATTTATAAAGACTAAGAGGATTGTTTTTATATTATAAAAACCGTGTCGAATTTCAAAAACAAAAAAGGGTAAATTTCCCAGGATAAAACCGAAAAAAATGATTAAATAAGCTTTAACTTTTAGATACTGTTTTGATTTAACTAAAAGGTAAATAAAAAATATTCCCCAAAACACCGCGCTATAGTGGCAAGCAAAACCAAAACCCCAACAAAACGCTGTTAAAAATAAATACCCAAATCGTTTTTTTAATAAATATTTATCTCCAAAATATAAAACGAGTATTGATAGGGGTACCAACAAATGTGGATTCCAATAAAATCGGCTGTGAGTAATCAAATAAGGGGATACTGATATCAACAAAAAAACTAAAAGTGCCCAAAAATAATTAAATTTCTGTTTTAGAAAAAAGATAAAAAGCAAATAAAAACCAAGTTCTAAAAAAATAAAAATAATCGTAATTCTCAATGGGTTCCATTGTCCGATTAATCCAATAATTCCCAAAACATAATAATAATTAGCCCCAATAAAAAACTGTCTCCCCATAAAAGTTTTTGAAGTTACCAAGGGTCCCACCAAGCTTATTTTTTTAGTGTCAAAAATTATTTTCGTTTCGAGCAAATGAATTCCTTGATCCAGTCGAAAGCCAATCAAATCATTTAATCGGTAAAGCCTCGCAAAAAGGTATACAAACGAAATTAGAATTAATCCGACAATAAAAACAATTTTTATCTTATTTATTTTCACTATTTTCTCTTCACTCTTATTGTGCACTCGGTCAGTAGGGCGGCGATGGCGCCGACAGCCGCCAAGGTGGGGAGTAAAGCCGCTCCAATTACTCCTGCGGTCAGAGGGAAGACCATAATGGTTTTTCCTTCTTTATTTTCTATCGTAATTTCCCTGACATTGCCTTCTTTAATCAATTCCTTAATCTTTTTCAGCAGTTCCTCACCACTAACCCTAAATGAATCCTCACTTGCCTTAGTTTTTTTAGTTGCTTTTGTCGCCATATCTTATTATAGTCTATAATTCTCTCATGAAGAAAAATAAAGATTATTTAGTCTGGGGGATAACAGCGACTATTTCATTTTTAATTCTGGCCGCTCTGGCTTATTGGAAAATTTCTCCCGCCACTTTCCGTGAATTTGACACTACCTGTCAGCATTTTAATTACCAAGATTGTATGCGCTGGTTTTATAATACGAAGCCTTATTTTCAAAAAGTTACTATCGGTAGTCTAATTCTCGCCTTTTTCTCCCTTATTACCACTTTTGTTTTCTATTTTAGGAAAAACAATTAAAATCAATATATTACCGATAAATAGGCAAAGAAAAAAAAGTTAAACAACTTTGCAGTCAGTAAATCGAGCATCACTTTTTGGAATTTCCGGATACATGGGGTATTTTATACTCAAATATCGATAATAGCAAAAAAGTTATTTTGAAATTATGCTTATAAAATTATCTGCATACAGGTCTCAACTTTTCTATTTCATTAATTCTAAAACTCAACAATAATTGTTTTATTTATTGAGTCGATATTCATCTTTTTACCAACAGGTAGGGCAATTTGTGGAGCCGTATGGCCGATGTCAATGTTTTGAACAATAGGAATATTTTGATTATATTTTCGAACTGTTTCCAAAAACATTTTTCTTTGTCCCTGCTTATGTTTTTCTTTTTGTTCATCAGTATTTGGTTTATCAAATTCCCAAGCTTTTGGTCGACCGACTAATAGCCCTTTAATATTTTTCAAAATTCCTCTTTCCCCTAATGCTCTTAATACTCGACGAACATAATCATGATCGGGAATTTCTTCTGATGTTTCTATAAACAGAATTATATTTTCAAAATCTTGAAGAGTCGGGATTGCAGTACCATGACGCAATAATTCATCAATTGATTCAAGGCAGCCACCCCAGGTAATCCCTTCAACGTTAGTTAATCCGTTCCAATGCCAACCATCATTATCTTGATACTTTCTTTTTTGAGTTAAGAGGGTGGGGTCATTCCAGTCTAAGCCAATGTCATTGAAAACAGGACTGGAGTCTAGATTAAATATTCCACTTTCAAATAAGGCACACCTTAGATATTTTATTGTAAATTCATCCATTTCATTTTGCATGGCAAACTCGGTAAAGAGATGTCCACCATAAAATGAAGGAATGCCCGAGAGCCACAAAAAGTTAATAAAATGAGTATTGTCGCTATAGCCAAAAAACGGTTTTGGATTATTTATAAATGGCTCCTTTGGTAGATTCTTTATGTAAGTTATTTGATCATCACCCCCAATTGAAGCAATGACAGCTTTAATTTCTTTGTTTTCAAAAGCGTCAATTAAATCTTTTGATCTTTCTTCTGTAGTGGCTCCAAGTTTTTTGGTAGCAGGAAACTCGACCGGTTCTAGACCAAAAACATCACGTAAACGCTGACAACCAAGTTCGTAAACATTAGGCCATTTCCCCGGTGCCGCAAATGATGGTGAAAGAATGGCTACTTTGTCATCTCTTTTTAATTTTGGAAGCGTTACAAAATTCATATTATAGTTTATCACTTTACCTTATTTTCAATTAAATCTCGATAGTTTGATAATGTAATTCTGGTTCCAGGAGAAAGCTTATTAGCCAATGCCTCATCTATAGTAAACCAGCCGATTTCCTGACCTTCGCCCTGACCCAGAACAAATTTTGCTTCTTCATCTTTTTCAACAAAAGCGACATACACCCAAACATCCTCACCCATTGATCCGGTGATTTTATTTATTAATTTATATTCTTTGAGATCATAACTAGCCTCTTCTTTGACTTCACGAAGCAGGCCCTGCTCCGGCGTCTCGTCTTTTTCAATCCCTCCACCGACCAGCTGCCAACAATCAGGAAAGGGGATGGTGGGAATGTCGTCTCGGTGAAAAAGCAATATTTTATCCTGGCTAAAGATAATAACTTTCGCCCCGTTTTTGGGTTTAATAATTGATTTCATTTTTTATTTTTCTGCGATTTCCTCAGAAAATCGTAACAGATATCCATCCGGATCTAAGACTAAAATTTCTCGGCATCCATATGATTTGTTTCCCGCCTTGTACCAGCTATCTTTTATCCCTCTTTTAAGGGGATAATTATTTTTTGCCAGAGAATCAATAATTGAATGCACGTTTTTGGTCTCAATCTGAAAATTAATCCCTTTTTCAAACGGATACTCTAGTTTTTCCAACTCTTTTTCTCCTGGTCTTAATTCTTGAATCATTATTTGACTACAGTTGTAGGACAAAAAAGCAAAGCTTGGGTTTTCTCTTTGATATTCGATCTTAAATCCGATTATATCAACGTAAAAATTTATACTTTTAGCAAAATCAGTAATCGAAAACTCGGTCAGTATTGGTAAAAATTTCATAAACAATTATAACTAATTTATCTCAACTCCAAACTCTCTCAGCAAAATCTCCATCTCTTGCATTTGGTTTGGAAATACAAGGTAATTTGAAAGCTCTTTTGGCAAAACCCACTTTATCTTTCTAATTTCTTCTGGCTCTGGCTTTAAATCTCCTTCTTCACCCAAAAATTTAACCAAAAATTGAGTTATTTCTTGTCCGCGAAACGGTGGCTTATCTTTAGCAATCCTTTCCTTAATTGTCTCATCTGGCCACTCATAGCGATCAGTCTGATTACTAACCTTTACTATTTCAAATTTATCGCTCCCCAGCTCTTCTCCCAGTTCTCTGACTATCGTTGTCTCAGGCACCTCATCTTCTTCAATTCCTCCGCCCGGGATATTCCATTCGTTGTCTTTATAGCTATTTTTTTGGACAATCAGAATTCGCCCAAGTTTATCGAGTATTACCGCGCTGGTACTTTGTCTGTAAGTTAATTCCTCGCGATTCATTTTATTACACAATTATAACCCAATCATTGGTATATAATTGACCTATAAATATGACCGAAATTGAAATACGAGGGAAACTCACAAAAGAAAAATTTGACGAATTATTTAAAAAGTTGACTGACAATGGTAAATTGGTTGACCATTATCATCGTCTTTCCCTTGATCTTTCTCCAGGTTTTGATCCAATCACTAAAACCTGGAAAAATAGCAGTGGTACCGATATTAGACTGAAAAAAAGTGATGAAAAAGAAAAGTTATCAGTCAAAATGGGCACTTTTCAGGATAAAGAAAGAAAAGAAGTTGAGATCAAGCTCCAAACAGGCGAGTTTCTCAGCGCTCTCGATTTTTTAGAAGCTCTTGGCTACAACTCTGGCATGATTTATTATTGGGAAAGCTGGGAGTTTGACTTCGGAGGGGTGGAAATTAAATTATCAAAATACACTGATGACTATTTTACTTTTGAAATTGAAGGCAAAGAAAATTCCGATGTTGACGCTATTGCCAAAGATTTTGAACTAACTTCATACTCCGAGGAGCAGTATCGAGAGGCTATTGACTGGGAAAACCAAAACATCCATCAGCTTTACACTAGGGAGCTGACTGAAAATTTGTTAAAAAGTGAATTTTAAGGGAAGTTTATTTTCAAGAGAATCCGTGGAACCATGGCGAATAAAGTATATTTTCATGATATGATGATGCATATGGAAAACGAGCGAATTACAGTTAGAGCGAGATTGATAGTAATTAAGAACGGAAAATTATTAGTTCAATATCGTCAAAAACAAAATTATTACCATTATTTTGGGGGTCATCTTGACTATGGAGAAACCATTTTGGATACCGGCATCCGGGAAACCAAAGAAGAGTGTGGCGATGACGTAATTTTTGAATTTAAAAAAATTTTATACATTCGCGACTTTATTTTAGAAGGAGAAGTCGAACAAAGTCTCGAACTTTTTATCCTCGGCGACATTAATAAGTTTGAAGAATTAGAAGGTCTTAAAGATACCCAACACCCCAACGGCTCGGTTTGGTTGACTTGGCTCGACATTAACAGTCTTCCCGACAATCTTTATCCCCAGCCACTGTCGAAAAAATTATTAGCCGATTTTAATTCTGGTTTCCAAAATACGGGGGAATATGTAGGCAAAATGAATAAAGAAGGAGAAAGCTTGTAAAAGATGATCAAGGTAGAAAATTTATCATTTACGTGGACAGACAGACCCATTTTTGATGGCGTCAGTTTTGCCGTCAATGACGGAGAAAAGGTGGGGCTTGTCGGCATAAACGGCGCCGGCAAAACAACTTTATTTAAAATAATAGCGGGAATTGAGCAGGCCGATGAGGGGAGGATTATCGCCGAGGGAAAAATTACCTTTGTCCCCCAAGAGGTAAAAAATGACCCAGTCATGGACGCCTCAACAAGTATTAATAATTATTTAAATGCTTCAGATAAAGCAGATTATGAAATTCGCCGGGTCTTGTCAGGCCTCGGACTAGAAAATCTGGACTTGGGCGCCAGTGCCAAGGTCTTAAGCGGCGGTCAAAAAACTCGTCTCGCTCTAGCCCGGGCAATTTTGAGCCAAACAAAAATACTTCTTCTTGACGAGCCAACAAATTTTTTGGATGAAAAAGGGAAAAAATGGGTTGCCGATTTTATGGGTCGATTTAAAGGGACGGTCCTCATTATTTCCCATGATCTCGAGTTGCTCAGCTCTAGTTTGGACAAGATTTTTTATATCAATCCTCAGACGAGGCAAATAGATATTTATAAGGGCAATTATGGCGATTTTGTTAAATTAAAAGAGGAGAAAGAAGCTCTTTTAAAACGGCAAATCGAGACCGAGGAAAAACATTTGAAACAGATGAAAAAAGGTCTGATTAAAATGTCTCACTTTAAATCCAAAAAAGGTATTCGGATCAAACTCATGATTCAAAGACGGGTGGAGAAGCTGGAGGCAAATATGCCCGAGATGCCTCCAGAGGCGAGGAGAATAAAACTTATTTTACCCGAGCCCTTGTGGGTGGGAGAGCTACCAATCTATGTCAAAAATATTCACAAATCTTTTGGTGAGAAAAAAGTCCTCAGCGGTGTTGATTTAACTATTGTCCGCGGTCAAAAAACAGCGCTCCTGGGAGTTAATGGGGCCGGGAAATCGACTTTAATTAAAATCCTTCTCGGCGACCTGATTCCCGACGAGGGGGAGGTAGTCCGCGATGAAAAATTAAAATGGGGCTATTACTGCCAGGAATTATCGGACCTTGATCCAAATTTAACCTTAATGGACACAATTAAGGGACTCGAAGGCGGTCTAAATGAATCTCAAATCAGAAGCCTTCTTGGCAAAATGCTATTTCCCGGGGATAAAGTTTTCCAAAAAGTGATGAGTCTTTCTGGTGGAGAAAAAACCCGACTTTCAATTGCCAGATTGCTGGCGCAAAACTTTAATTTTTTGGTCCTCGACGAGCCGACTACCTATCTTGACCCCCTGTCACAGAGATTAATTTTAGATTCTATAAAATCCTATCAAGGGGCTCTGCTCATCGTCTCCCACAATATCCAGTTCATCGAGGAGCTCGATGTCGACCAAAAACTATATTTACCAGAGAATAGGGTGGAAATGAAGGGTGAGAGGATTTAAATTAGCCATAAATTTCAGTTATTTGACTTTTAATTATGGCAAAATCGCCATAATTAGATTTGCCGAGTTCTAAATGTGTCGAATTCGATACGGTTAAAATTAATCAAATTACCTATTTAATTTTTTTATTCTGGTTTCTAAAAAATTTTTTCCCGTAACGACTTTTTTACCAGTTTTACTCTCTATTTCCTTGCGGGCGTGGCCGGCCACACCGCCTCCTTCTCTGGCCACCACCTTATTTTGACCAAAAGTATTTGGTTTTTTGACTTGAGATATTTCCGTTGTCGCCGTTTCCGCCAGCATATTTAGCACTAGCTCAAGGTTAGTCATGTTGTCTCGTAAATTTTCTTTCTTCAGATTTTTTAAACTCTTATATTCTTTAGTCGTCATTCCCGTCCAGGCTTTGGTTATTTCATTGGTTAAAATAGCAAATTCAAAACCATCATTTACCCCCCTGTTTTCCCATTCATCAGTCAAGTCTTTTCTAATTTCAATACTTTTTAATCGTAAATTAATCCATTCTCGGCTACGGCCTTTTTGAAAATAGGTCTTTAAGGCCCGATTAATCGCGATTTCTGGATCGGCCGTTTCTTCGAGTCTTTCGTAGCCGACTCTAGCTAGCCACAGCTTAAATGGTTCAGCGTTTGGCGAGGGGATTGACTGTACCAGACGTAATAATATTTCTGTTTCCGCCATGTCAGTGTCTCGTTTTTTACCATCTTCAGCTATTATCTTCAACCGTACGATTTTATCGTACACTTCACTTCCCTCATCTTTTAGTTTATTTTTTAAATCAGACCAATATCTTTTCGGAATTGAGCTATTGGTTAGTGTTTTAACAACATCGATTACAGAAAAATACCAAAGTTCCTTATCTGCATCCCAGTGGCGTCGAATTTGACTGTTTCCGAAAATCGCCACCGTGCCTTTGTTTGTTTCCTCTTTTGTATTTTTCATTACTTAAATAATACACGAATATAACCCGAAGTCAATTATCTATTTTCCATTAGTCGGCATTTTTTCAGTCTCTTTGCTTGGAGTCAATCGGTTTTCGCTACCATCTCTTGCAATAATAAATTTAGCGATAAGATCTGGATCTCCATTTGATAAAAGAAGTTCAATACCACACACCAATCCTTTAATATCAGCAATTTCAGCGTTACATTCTTCAAACGAAATAAATTGTCTTGTTGTGGGATGAACCGCTCGAGATACATTTTTTATATTTTTTTCTTTTTCAGTTGGCATAATAGTGAAAGGTTATATCCGGAATCAGAAATTATCAATCCCACCTCTTCGCCGCTTCCCTATATCTACAATATTCACACTCAGGATTCGCCTCAGGAACAATGTCCTCATTTAAACACTCCCAAATTTCTTTAATCGTCCCCTCAATCCAATCAGAATTCCCCACATAAGGGATAACTTTAATATTAAATTCAAGCTTCCCGTCAAAAGATTCCTGTGCCGTTCGCCCGTTGCAGTAAACAAAATAACCGGTATCAGACACTTTAAACTCATTTTTTCGAAATAGCCACTGATATATTTCCATCTGTCTTTTGTACCCAATTTGCCACTCGGCATCGAGATTTACCTCACTATTTTTGGCCGTCGCTTTGTAATCAACAATCATCAGTTCTCCCTCCGGGTTTACCCACACATCATCCACCCCGCCAGTGATAATTAGATCCGTCTGTGGGAAAGGATAAGTAATGCCCCGGTGCAGCGAATCCCGCCATTTATCCATTTTCGGATGCGAAAAGGGGATAGCGTCGATACCATAAGCTTTCATCAGTGGGTGAGCTGAGTGCTGCGCTCTGTGAATATCAAATTCGTTTTTGAGTAGCCGGTCAATTTCTGAATTTATTGTAAATGGATACCCCGGCGGTCTTTTGACCTTCAGTTTCACATCCAAATAAAAACATTTCGGACAATTTAGGTATAAATCAATTTTGCTTCGGCTTAGTCGCCTATATTTATTCATACTATTTATTATAATATTTTTTTTACTATGCCTTCTTTTACCATTCTTCTGTATAAAACATCCCCAGAAACCTTGAAAAGATTTATTAAATCAAAAATTGCCGATTGAAGCAGTTCTACATCTTCATTCTTTGGTATTTTTCCAAGTCGATTGATTAATTCGGCATTTAGTATTTTAGTGGGGACTAATATTAAACCAGCAAAAGTTTGTGCCTGAATTTCCATGTAACGATGGTCTTTATCGTTTATTTTCGAAAAGAAGTCGTGATAGTTACTAAAATCGGTCGGACCATTTTTCTGATACCAACTTTGATGAAGAATTTTGTGACCAATTTCGTGAGCTATTGTAAATCGTGTTCTCTCAGGAAATTTTACGTAACAACTTTCGTCAATCGTTATTTGAGAAAAATCTGAGCTGATAAAACCGTCAATTCCGATTAGATTTTTTATACCCGGAATCACACATAAAAATATTTTTAGTTTGAGTTCAGCAATTTCCTCAATATCAACCGGTAATTGATTATTGGAATTATATTGATCTAAGAATTGATCAGCCGCGTGTCGTACCTGCACCATTGAAAGAGCCACGCCCTCCATTTAATTTGTTCCCTTTTTTTCGCCGTTTAGTAAAGCTATTAATTCTTTTACTTTTTCTTTGCTTAATTTTTCACCGCGCATTGTTCTATAAAATGCAGGAAGAACTGACATTATCTGCTGGTTATTTCTAATATCAACCGGGATTGTTCCTTTAGCTAGATGAGCTAAATCAAAAAAAGTAACCCACTCCAGAGAACTTTCGGTTATCTGAAGCGCTTTTGCATATCCTTTTAATATCTTTTCATCAATACTTGGAGTTAATATGTTCCTTTCCAGTCGACTAATATTTCCAGGATCATATCCAAATCTTTCACAGAACGATCTTAAGGTAAATCCCAGGGATACCCGACGATTTCTAAAAAAAATGCCAAAGTTTTGATTGGCCTGATCTTGTTTATTATTCATAAGTGTTGTATGATTATTACAACACTCGATACCTTAAGTGTCAAGGACTTAGTTTTTTAAATCAATTTTCATCCTCGCCAATTTCATCTATTTTATTATTGGAACCTGAAAGCTCGGCAAATTTAGCTGTCATTGTAGAATTTCCGCGCGTTAGTCTCTTTATGGTTAAATCTTCTGTTTTGTTATTGGCAATGCGGAGATTATTTTCAGACGATAATAATGCCTTTTTAGTTTCTTGGAGATGCTTTATGGTTTTGTCTATTTCTTCAATAGCAGTTTTGAATTTACGACTGGCTAGATCGAAATTTTTTGCAAATCCTACTTTAAAACTATTTAGATCGTCTTCAAAATTTGTAATATCGACATTTTGACTTCTTACTAAAGCAAGTTCAGCTTTATATTCGAGAGAGTTCATGGCTGCATTGCGAAGCAGTGTTATTATGGGAATAAAAAATTGCGGACGAACTACATACATTTTGGAGTATTTGTGAGATACATCTACAATTCCGGTGTTATAGAGCTCATTTTCTGCCTCAAGAAGAGTAACAAGAACGGCATATTCACACTTCTTTTCTATTCTATCTTTATCAAGCTCCTGTAAAAAGTCTTCATTTCTGTGCTTCGTAGCAGTTTCATCGCCCTCATTTTTCATTTCGAACATAATTGAAATGATTTCATTTCCATCCCCATCAGTTTCACGATATATATAATCACCTTTACTGCCGGTGTTTGAATCATTGTCTTTTTCGAAATAGGCCTTTTGGAAACCCGTTGCCCGTAGCTTGTTAAATTCGTTTTCACAATGTTGTTCGAGAGTCTCACCTATCATTTTAGTTGAGAGTTTAAGTTTCATATCTTTACGAAGAGCAATTTCCTCATCTTTTAATCTAATAATGTCATCTTTTGTCTTAAGTTCGGCAGCGTGTTTTTCTTTCAGAGTTGTCTCGAGTAATTGTTTTTCAGTCTCCTTGCTTTTTAATTCACCGATTAGTTCATCGCGTTTTTTCTCGATGTTGTTGACGGCTTCGGTGACAGCAAGCTTTTTCTCAAGCTCTGCATTCTCAATCTTTGATTTCATTTCAGATAATTCAGCTTCTTTCTTTGCTAGATCGACGTGCAACTTATTTGTAATATTAGCCTCGGCAAGCTTTATTGCATTTTCTTTGTCTTCTGTAAACATTTGTTCACGTTCTTTTAACTCTTTATTAAACTCTTCATCGCGAACTTGTTTGAGAATATCGGCAAACCCCGCATCATCAATCTCAAAAACTTTTTTACAATTTGGACAGATAATTTTTTGATTCATAAGGATATTTTACTCCATTGACCTATTTGAAACGAGATAAACATATGATTAGTAGTTTTCAACAATGCCAAAAAATTATAGTAACTCTTCGCTATATTCGTCAATTATTTTAGAAATCAAAGAAATTAATCTACTAGACTCCTTTTTGGGTAACTGTTGGCTCACCTTAGAAAGTGAATATGCAAGTACCGTAAACAATTTCTTTCCGTGGTCCGTCACTGCCCATTTTGGATACGATCTGTAATTTCTGTTAATTGTCAATCTTTCACCATCTTTATATTTCGTTGTTTTAAAGATTACGTCGTGACCATAACTTCCTAAGCTAACCTCAAAATTTTTCTTTTTTTCTCCCCCAGTAGCTTTTTTATTAATTTTCTCCACAATTTTAATTTCTTCAGCCCTTGGGCTTTTATAGTCAATTGCTTCATTGAGTGTATTATTTATTTCAGTGTGCATAACTTCATATATCTTTTTCCAAACCCTCTTTTTCGGCTCGAATCCACCAATGATCACCATCTTCGACTTCAGCAGCCGTATTAATAAAAGCAACTTTATATTCAGCGGGGCTTTTTGGCAATTTTTTGACAATATCTTCTATAACATAATCGCTGGCCGAGGTTAAAAAGAGTTGAGACATGACTAATTATATAGCGGGATGAAAACTAATACTGGTGCGAGCCGTCACAAAAGGGTTTGTTTTGAGATTCACCACAGCGGCAAAGAGTACAGCGGTTGCGAACCTCATAAATTTTGCCCTCGACCGATTCAACCGGAACTCCACCCTTGACCAGAAGTGGCCCATTTTCCAAAGCTCCGATCGAAGCTTCTAATTTAGGTTCTATATTTTTGCCACTTTTTTTATCAACGGCAGTCAGACGGCCAGCAGCACAGGCGCAGGCACTTTCCACTGCCACTATTTTGGACTCGGGGTCATCAGAATTTTCAGTAGAATTCCAGGTGTCGCTACCCCGATGACAAAAACCAAGACCGGCGCAAAGATGTGGCACATCTTTTAAATCCAAATCAGGACCATTAATAATTTCCGCCTCATCTTCATATTTTTCGTCAACATCGGCGGTTTCGGTCCCATCAAAATTTATTTTTTTATGAGTCCCGTCACAAAAAGGCTTATTTTGGGAATGGCCACAGCGGCAAAGAGCGCTAGATTCGCTTTGGGGATATTTTTTCAAAATTACCGTTTTTCTGGGGACACCGAGCTTATCGCATTCAATTTTTTCTTCATTTATAGGTAAAGAGCCAGAAACTAAATAAGGACCATTTTTAGTGACTTTTATTTTTGGCATAGATTATTATATACCCTGCCCTAAAATGGCCGATTGCTGTCAGGAGAAAACAATACTTAATAAATGTCACTGTCGTCATGGTGGCAATCAGTCTGGGGCAATTTATGGACTTTGGAGTTTTCGGAGCTTTATTTTTATTTTCTCCTACCCGTATCATGCTTCTTGTAAACAACAAGGCTTACTCGATCTTGATTTAGCAAATCATTTCTTCAGTTTATTTTCAGCTTTTGCCGTCTATAATACCCATCATCATGAAAATTCTAGTTGTCGAGGATGAACATTTAATTGCCACTTCTATAAAAAAAGGACTTGAGCAGGAGCAATATATTGTCGATCTGGCTTTTGATGGTCTAGAGGGCTATGACCTGGCTTCAAGTGGCGATTATGATTTAATTATTCTCGACCTCATGCTTCCTCAAATTGATGGTTTTCAAATTTGCCATCAACTTAGACAAAATAAAAATCATGTTCCTATTTTAATCTTAACTGCCAAAAGCCAACTGGAAGATAAAATTACTGGTCTAAACAACGGCGCCGACGACTATTTAACCAAACCCTTTGCTTTTGAGGAGCTTCTCGCCCGAATCAGGGCCCTGGCTCGTCGTCCCCAGTCGACCGCCAGCGAAGTCTTGGCTCTTGGTGATCTTTCTCTTAATCTCTCCACCTTTCAAGTTGTTCGCCAGGGTAAAAGTATCAAGCTCTCCGGCAAAGAATACTCTCTACTTGAATGTCTCATGCGTCATTCTGGTCAGGTTTTAAGTAAAAATCAACTTATTCAACATGTTTGGAATTATGAATCAGACATTCTCCCCAATACGGTCGAAGTCTACATTCGCAATCTTCGTCAAAAAATTGATAAAAATTATAAAGTTAAATTAATCAAAACCCTCCGAGGTTTTGGTTACAAAATCAGTGATTAATTATGTTTAAACAAGCCCGTCTTAAACTAACTATCTGGTATTTACTAATCATTATGGTTATTAGTCTTTCCTTTAGCGGCCTGATTTATCAGTTAATAAATATGGAAATTAATCGTTTTGCCAATTCTCAGCGTTTTCGCATTGAACGGCGTCTCCAGGATTTTGATCAAATAATGCCCAAACCTTCAATTGTTGTTGACAGCGACTTAATTACTGATAGCCAAAAACGTCTTCTTCAAAATTTGACTTTAATTAATGGCTTTATTTTTATTCTCTCTGGCTCCTTGTCTTATCTTTTAGCTGGCCGCACTCTTCGCCCAATTCAAAAAATGACTGAAGAGCAAAAACGTTTTATTAGCGATGCTTCTCATGAGTTAAAAACTCCTCTAACTGGTCTTAAATCCCTTTTTGAAGTTTCTCTTCGCGATAAAAAAATTAATTTAGCTGAGGCCAAAAATGTGATCAAAGAAGGCCTTTCTCAAACAAATCAACTTCAGCTTCTTTCCGATTCTCTTTTAGAGCTCAATTATTTAAGTAGTTCCTCCTCTTTAAGCCAAGAGTCCATCTCTATTAAAAAAATTATGACTGAGACGGTTAAAAAAATTAAACCCAAAGCCGATTTTAAAAAAATTATCATTAAAACAAAAACTGTTTCTGGTGAAATTACTGTTGATCATCAAAAAATTGAAGAATTGTTTTTGATCCTACTCGACAATGCGATTAAATATAGTCCCGAGTCCCGGCCTATTAAATTTATGGCTCATAAAGCAAACAAAAATATTATTTTTAAAGTTATTGATCAGGGAATTGGCATTTCTAAAAAGGACCTTCCTTTTATTTTTGATCGTTTTTATCAAGCCGACAATGCCCGCACCAAGGGCTCAAACTCTGGCTATGGGCTTGGGCTTTGTATTGCCAAGACGATCGTCAAGCAGCATCAGGGTCAAATAAAGGTTAATAGTCTCCTTGGCCGGGGCAGTGAATTTCAAATTATTTTACCGATATAAATCTTCAGTTTTCTTTCAGCTTAAATTTTCATAATCAGCGTCATGAAATCAATTAAAAAAATAAAAAACAAATTTTTCTCTTTCCCTCTCTTTTTAAAAATTATTTTTTCTCTAATTCTTCTCGGACTCATTTATTTCTCAGTAAAAAAAATATTTTTTTCCTCAAACTCTGAGCCTCAATATAAAACTACTCAAGTCCAAAAGAGTAACATTGTTCAAAGCATTTCTGCCACCGGTTCTATTACCGGTGGTAATAATACTAGTATTTACACCAGCGCTTCTGGAATTGTCACGGCTCTTTATGCCAAAAATGGAGATAGCGTCAAACAAGGCCAAAAAATTGCCCAAATTCAACTTGATCAAGATGGTCAAAAAAAACAAAGCAGTGCCTGGGCTTCTTATTTAAGTGCCAAAAACGCTGTTACTTCAGCTGAGCAAAATAAGCTGACTCTTCAAAACCAGTTTGAATCATCTAAACTAGCTTTTGATCAGGCCGAGGATGCTGTCAATAAAATAGAAGACTTTACTAAAACTGACCTTCAAAAAGAGGTTATTAATATCAACTACAGTACCAGTCAAAGGTCTTTGACTCTATCGGAGCAAAAATATGCCACGGCCGACTTGGCTATTGCCATTGCCAAAGCTCAGCTTTCAGCCGCCTGGTATTCTTATCAGCAATCATCGAATACCATTTATGCCCCAGCCACAGGAGTATTAACCAATTTCGCCCTAACGAAAGGAATGTCCGTGGCGAATTTATCTTCTGATTCTACTAATTCCACTAGCAGCTCTGCTACCCAGTCTGTTGGCATTATCGCCAATCCCAATAATCAAACCACTGCCTCAATTTCCTTGACAGAAATTGATGTCATTAGCGTCAAGCCAGGTCAAAAAGTAACCATGACCATGGACGCCTTTCCCGACAAAACTTTCACTGGAGAAGTTTTGGCTCTCAATACTAGTGGCCAATCATCTAGTGGCGTCACCTCTTATCCAACTATCATTGTTTTTGATAATAGTCTTGACAATAGGTATCCCAACATGTCGGTTAGCGCCAATATCATTATCGATTCTAAAACTGATGTTTTGACTATTCCCACTTCCGCCCTTCAAACTACCGATGGAATTTCAACTGTTAAAGTCCTAAAAGATGGTCAAATTTCTCAAGAAACAGTTGAAGTCGGTATTTCTGACAATACCAATACCGAAATTATTTCAGGCCTAAACGAAGGAGAGGTTGTTGTCGTTTCCACCACCAGTGCTACGACTAATAATGGTATTTCTACCTCCACCACCAAATCGGTTTTTAGTGGGAGCGGGATTGGTGGTATGGGTGGTGGCGGCATGCGCCCTTAAAAATATGAAAAAGGTTCCAATTATTTCCATAAAAAATCTTTCTAAAATTTATCAAACTGACGTATTAAAAACTGTCGCTTTAGATAATGTTTCTTTTGATATTCAAAAAGGGGAGTATGTCGCCATTATGGGTCCCTCAGGTTCGGGAAAATCTACCCTAATGCACATTATTGGCGCTCTTGACAAGCCTACTTCTGGAATTTATTTTCTCGATGGTCAAAACGTCTCGAAGTTAGATGATGACCAGCTGGCTGAAATTCGTAATCAAAAAATAGGTTTTATTTTTCAGGCTTATAATTTACTGCCCCGAACTACAACCGTCAAAAATGTCATGCTCCCTATGGCTTATGCCAACATAGAAAAAGGAGAAAGAGAAAATAGAGCCATTAAATATTTAAATTTAGTTGGTCTGGGCGATCATCTAAAACACACTAGCAATCAACTTTCCGGTGGTCAACAACAGCGTGTAGCCATTGCCCGGGCCTTAAGCATGCACCCCTCAGTCCTTTTGGCTGATGAACCAACTGGTAATATTGCCACCGTTCAGGCTGAAGAAATTATGGCTATCTTTCAAAAAATTAACGATGAAGGAAACACTATTATTATGATTACTCATGAAGAAGATATTGCCAGACATGCAAAAAGAATTATTGTTGTTCGTGACGGCAAGATTGTTTCTGATGATTTAAATCATCAACAGGTCGTTATTAATAATCAAAAATCATGAAACTTAAAGAATTATTTTTAGAAAGTCTTGGGACTTTGACCTTAAACAAAACCCGGACCTTCCTCGCAATACTAGGAATTGTCATTGGAATAGGGAGTGTAATTGCTCTCATGTCCCTTGGTCAAGCGACTCAAAAATCGATTCAGAATCAAATCGAATCTCTTGGTTCCAATCTTTTGACGGTTCAGCCTGGGGCGATGCGAACTAATTCTGGTGTTCGCAGTGCTCCTGGTAGTCGCACCAGCCTAACCTTAGCCGACGCCAAAGCCATTGAGTCATCAACTGAAATTACGACTATTGACAAAGTGTCGCCGGAATATTCCTCTCGAACCCAGATTATTACTAGTCAAGGTAATTCCAATTCTCAGGTTATTGGCGTGACCCCAAACTATCAAAGCGTCCACAAAATTTCCCTTGAAGACGGGACTTTTATTACCGAGGCCGATGTTGATAGTTTAAAAAAAGTGACCGTCATCGGTCCAAATGTGGTGGCTACTCTCTTTCCCGGTGGAGATAATCCTATCGGTCAAAACATAAGAGTAAATAACCAAAGTTTAACTGTGGTTGGAGTTACCACCGCCAAAGGTGGTACTGGTTTTAATAATCAAGATGATATTGTTTACGTACCTCTGAGCACGGCCCAAAAACAAATTTTTGGTGTTAATTATTTAAGCTCGATTGCTCTTGAGGCCAAAAGTGCCGATCTGATGGTGGCTGCTCAAGATGAAATTGGTTATTTTCTTCTCAGTCGCCACAAAATTTCTGATGTTTCTGAGGCCGATTTTACGATTATGTCCCAGCAGGATATGATTAATACCATTAGCTCTACCACCGCCACCTTTACTACTCTTTTAGCCGGAGTTGCCGCCATCTCTCTGTTGGTTGGTGGTATTGGCATTATGAATATAATGCTTGTCACTGTTACCGAGCGAACTCGGGAAATCGGTCTTAGAAAAGCCCTTGGCGCCAAAAAGAAAACTATTACGACGCAGTTTTTGATTGAATCTGTAATTCTTACTTTTACGGGTGGTATTATTGGCATTATTTTTGGAATTATTACTTCCTTTATTATTTCAAGAGTAACCTCTTCTCTTTTTATTGTTTCCCCTGGCTCCGTCTTTTTGGCTTTTTCTGTCTCCACTCTTATTGGTATTTTATTTGGTTGGTATCCTGCGAGCAAGGCTGCGAAGCTTGAACCAATCGACGCTCTAAGATATGAATAATTCAGTTTATTATTAGAAATAATTATTATTTATTATTAAATTTATTAAAAAATATGAAAACAAATAAAATATTTCCACTCATTGTTCTTTTTGTTCTTGTTTCTCTCGGTTCTTTTCTTATCGGTATTAAGTATCAGCAAAAAAAAGTTTTTTCCAATTTCGGTCAATTAGCTTCAACAGGTAACCCCCAAGGTCTTGGTCGAAACACCAAAAGACCGGATGAACTTAATAATATTGATCAAAAAAATCGTGGCCAAGCTCTTGGTTTTAGACAAACTTTTGGAGAAATTATTAGTCTTGACGATAAATCAATTACAATTAAATTGACTGATGGCAGTTCCAAAATAATTTTACTTTCCGAATCTACCTTAATTAATCAATCCGTTGAGGCTTCTCTTTCAGACCTAAAAGTTGGCACCAAAGTTTCTGTTAACGGTGACACTAACACTGGTGGTTCAGTCACCGGTCGCAGTATTGAAATTAATCCTGTCTTTGCCACTATTTCTCCAATTCCTACAAGATAATTTCTAATTATCATTCTTGACTCTTTGGCGGCATTGGGGCCTGGGATTAGTCTGTCTCTATAACACCCATATTATTACTGTCTTATTTTATCAACCTTTTGTGGCTAAATGAGACAAATGAGACAGTATAAAAAACTCCAAACATCTTTAGAACTTAATATCTCAAAAAACGCGCAATAAAAACTTTAATCTGTTTTTAGGCAAAAAATTATTAAAAAATCAATCAAAGGGATTATTTATTAAATGTTCGAACGGCATCTGCTCAGGAATTATGCCGATTGATTTGCCATATTCTCGTGCCTGAATCAATTGTGGATCATTATCCCCAAAATCAAAAACCCTGTCTTTAAATACAACAGTCATCCTGCCGTTTTTACATAAATGTGTGTAAAACCCATCCTTAATATCAGTTTTTGCTTGCTTAACATATCCGTCTTTTATGGAATCAGAAACTTCAACTTTATGAAAGGTCATTACCCTGTTCTCTTTTTCCAGTTTCTCAACATCTGTGTGTACTATTCTAGCCATGGCCAAAATCGATTTATCTTGTAAACTCTCTTCAAGCACAACTCCTTGCCATAAATTTAATTGATTTTCATTTTTATCCATATTTATCATAAAAACCATTAATTATGTGTATTTTAATTTCTATAACAAAAATTGTCAAATAAGATCATTTATTACAATACATATGGGCAATATTCTTCGTTATATTTGGTAATTAACTTAGTTAGATCATTTCGCAACCAAGGTGTTTGAACTTCATAATAATCATAATTACTCCAATCCTCGAGTGTTTTTTGGGGGGGGTAAAACCATGTTTGACAGCTTGATCATATAAAGGAGTACCTGGGAAAGGAGTGTAAATGTGTGCTTTTACTTCATGGATTGAACCTTTTTTCATGATTTTTTCACCAAAATTCAACGTTCTTTTTATATTTTCTTCGGGAAAACCAGGATAACCAACAATAATGGTAAAACTACCGTGTATTTCAAAATTCTTTAACATCCTCGCCACCTTCAATACTTCTTTGGTTGTTACCCCTTTTTGAATAAATTTAAGCTCGTCTTCATTTCCAGATTCTGCTCCTATAAGAATTCTGGATAAACCGCTCTTCTTCAACAAAGAGAACTCTTCCTTTGTATATGACAACAAACTCTTTGGATGTGCCGATGCGGCCCAATTTATTTTCCAGTCTTTTTCGATTACATTTTGAGCAAATGCTAATACTCTTTGTCAAGTACCCCATTTGTTAAACCACTTTTTCTATAAGGTTTAGTTTTTGAAGATATTGTTGTTTGAATTGGATCGGAGACATCTTGAGACTAGTGTGGATTCTGGTTTGGTTGTAGTAATTAATTGTTTGGTGAATAGCTTCGACAAATTCACCAACTGAATTAAACCTATCAAACT
The DNA here is from genome assembly GCA_964549165.1 of uncultured Gammaproteobacteria bacterium. Lineage (GTDB taxonomy): Bacteria > Patescibacteriota > Microgenomatia > UBA12405 > UBA12405 > UBA12158. The sequence continues at coordinate 80,561 of CAZJUH010000001.1, forward strand.
CTAAACCAAGATCAGTTTTGAAATTATCATAGAAAGATTCCTGATAACCATTTTCCCAAGGTGAAGCTTTTTTACTCATGGATACTGTTACACCCAGATCAGTGATTAGTTTGGTGTAATCATGGCAATTGTACTCTACTCCCTGATCTGAATGAACAAATTTAGGCAAGATTCCTTTGTTTTCAAAAGCATCAAAAAAGGCATTGATAACTAAATCTTTGGTATGTCTGGCTGATAAGCTCCAACCAACAATTTCTCTAGTGAAAAGATCCATGAAAGTACAAAGGTAAATAAATCTGGAATTAAATCTAAGATAAGTAAAATCTGACACCCAGGTGACATTGGGAACAATGGGAAAACTACCTTTAATTTGATTGGTAAAAGCAGCTTCCGTCCTTCTTTCATCTCTTCGTTTTCGCCATTTTCTTTTTCTCTTATACGGTTTGATATTAAATTGTTTCATCACCCGACGGATTCTTTTCTTGTTAACGCCTAAGGCAATAGCGATTCTTCTGTGACCATAACTGGGGTTTGATTCCAAAACAGACAGGATTTGTGCTTTTAATTGTTCGTCTTGATTTGGTTTAGAAGAACAGTAAAAGTAAACATCACGAGAAATTCCTAAAAGTTTAATTATTTGGTTTTTACTGGCTTTAATCAAACTGTTATCTAGTTTGATTTTAATGACATCAAACAACCATTGATAGAAAAGTGATCTACTTTTTCTTTTTTTTTAATTTTTCCAATTCGATAGTTAAAGCCCCAACAATTTCTTTAAGTATTTGGTTTTCTTTCTTAATCTTACCCAGTTCTAGGACAGAAATTGTGTCAACTACACCCACCTTTAACCAAGCATAAATAGTTCGATCAGAAACTCCGTATTGTGTAGCCACTTCCTTAACAGTTTTGCCAGATTTAACTTTGTCTAAGATTTCTTTTTTAACTTCAGAATTAATAGTACTCATTTAGTACCTCCTTAAATTATTAAACCACATGCACTAACTGGTTTAGTTTAAGGGGTACCGGTCAACATCCTCAGAGAATTCAAATACATTTGTCCACATTAATTCAACAATTTTATCTATTTCTTGATTATTTATTCTGGGTAGTAAGAGAGTTACTTTACCGTTATTGTTTTGATATTTTGCATGTCCCAATGACAAACCTCCATGTTCAATCTTTGATCTAACTTCATTAAAAAAATCATGCCATTTCCGATCCTCAATGAGCATTTTTGCAAACTCTTTATCTCTTAAACTTCCGCTTTCCATTAGTTGTTTAATACCTTGATCAAATTTGTTTATTTTTTGAAAAAAGAATCCGATATCTAAACCATATCTTTTTACTAAATATTGTAGAGCTTTGAGTGCAATTTCTCCTTTGATGAAGAAATCTTTAAAATACTGGTTAACTTGTCGGTCTATCGATTCTTTAACTTCTACAATTTCTCCATTGTTCTGGAATCCCACTATCGTACCCGTCTCTATCTGTTCTCTATGATGCAAAATCAAAGAAACGAGTTGGTTTTTACTTTCTTGGCAATCATCTAGATTTTCAAGTATGGGGTTGTATAAATCATCAAATTCATTCCTTTCCAAGTCGTTTTTTACGATTAGGTCTCTTAATTTCATCACGCCAAACATCATCCTTGCATTAAAAGGGTCGTTTGAACCAGTATCTTTATACTTAATTAATGTACCTTGCATTCCTTATTTTACCCTATTACAGGCTATTTCAGTGAAAAATGTTGTATTTGACGAATATATGGCAACAGCTTAGGACAATACTTGACTAGCAAGTGGGTCGCATAGAACTTTGACCCTTTGGCGGAACATTAAGGTCTGGAACCTTTCTGTCCTTATAACACTGTCCCCAACCTCTGTCTTATTTTACCAGTCTTTTGTAGCTAAATGAGACAAACGAGACAGTATAAAAAAGGAATATTTCCACAGATTAGGAAATAATACATATATATTGTATATCTATATATTACAGGATGTTGTTCCAAAATAGGCACCTATTTGAAAAATACGTAAAATAGTGGTAAAACATAGTACTATGAAATCAAAAATCCTGTTCTTGTGGCCACCAGAGATACCATACGACTTGACCCTACATTATCACTATACTGACTTTGGCGAAATTGCGGCTTATTTCATGAACCAACCAGATAAATATGAGGTCGATATTTTTGATGGTGGGGTATTGGCTTACCTCAAAAAAGAGTACGTTAGCTACCTTCTCAAGGAATATGATTATTTGGTTATTCTAACCTACATTCAAAATACCCATTCTGCCGTTAGGGCAGCTGATCTATGTAAAAAGATATCTCCCAAAACTAAAATTATTGCCTATGGTTCATCGCCATATTACGTTCCTCAATTTTTTGAGAAGGAACCGTTCGATGGTTATGTTTGGGATGGAGATTGGGAACTGGCAATTGAGAGTTTCGTAAAATACCATAATGGAGAAATTACCAAAGAAGAAACAAAAGGTATCTGTATTGATGAAGGCAAAATCAAAAACAAAGGCGAGTGGCTTGATCCCGCCAAATGGGCTTTTCCTCCATTGGGTTTACTTCCTTTGGATGACTACGACCGAGTCTTATCACAAAAGAAAACTATCAAGAAATTCGGTGACCGACAAATTAGTGTTACTGTTTCTCGAGGTTGTCCATTCGCCTGTCCATTTTGTAAAGCTTCGGTAATGTATGGTCGTCAAGAAAAACGCCGACCAGTTGATCAATTTATTAAATATTTGGAGGATAACATCGACAGATTTGACGTTCTTCAAATGTTTGCTCCAAACTTTACTCTTGATCAAGAATGGACAAAAGAATTTTGCCAAAAAATAATAGATAAAAAGTTAAAACTTGACTGGCGTTGCACCACCAGAGCACAATTAATTACCCCAGAACTTGCTGAAATAATGGCAAAAGCAGGATGTAAATCTATTGGTATTGGCGTTGAATCTCTTCAGGATGATATTCAGAAAAACATCGGCAAAGTTCTTAATACTCATCAAATTTTGGACACATTTAGAACCCTAAAAAAAGTTGGTATTATTCCCAAAGGTTACATCATGCTGGGACTACCCGGTCAGACACGTGAAGATGTTTATAAAACAATTCGCATGATTACAGAAGCTGGCGGAGAGGTTCGTCCAAGTTCATATTCGCCATACCAGAATCTAAATCGTCAATCGACCTTAAAAGAAATTGCGGCTATGAATCGTTACACCTACGATATTAATGCCGTTAAAGGCTTAAATCCAGTTGAGTTCTTAAAAATTGTCTTCGAAAGAGATCTTGAAGATCATCAACATCATTATGAAGATTAAATTAACTGAAGAAGAGATTAATAAACTAAAGGTAAACCAAGGTGTCCGACCGCACCGAGTTAAATTTCAATTGACGAATGCTTGCAATGCAAGATGTAAGCATTGTAATTTGTACTTAATAAAGCCGGATGTGTTGTCCAAAGAAGTTGTTCTAAAAACTCTTGAAGATCTATCAGGACTAGGTGGTAAAGATGTCGATTTTACCGGAGGTGAGCCGACGACTCATCCAAATTTTGTCGAATTCATAAAGACTGCAACAGATTACGGACTCAAGGTAAAAGCAAATACCAACGGATTCTTGTTGACAGAAAAGTTAGCTGAGGGAATGATAAAAGCTGGTTTAAAAGAACTAGCAATATCTGTTGACTCCCATAGCGCCGAGGAACATGACAGGCGCCGATGTTTACCCGGTGGTTGGCAGAAAGCCATTGACGGCATCAATTTTATCGATAAGTATCGAAATAAATATAAGACAAGTACTAAGGTGATTCTTTATTCCATACTCTCTAATAAAAATTACAACCACGCTCCAGAAATAATTGATCTGAAAAAGATTGCTAATTTCGACGAGATAAATTTTATCCCCATCAAAGACATTGAAAATAAAGAGGATTTTTTAACAAAAGAACAAATTCAAGATTATTACAAAAATATTAAACAGATATTGGTTGAAAAATACAATGAGTACAAATTCACTGGTATTTTTAGAACAATAGACGATCCGTTTGGTGTTATGGCCTCAAAAACCGAAGATAAATCAACCTCGGCCAAATACACCGAAGAAATTTACAAGAATCTTCCCTGTTATATCACTAATTTTTATTCATATATTATTTCTGACGGCTCAGTTGTTCAATGTTGTGTGGCGCCCCACCATCTTCGACCTGAATTTATCATGGGAAACATCAATCAACAAAGCTTTAAAGAAATTTGGAACTCTGACCGATATAATCAACTAAGACAAACACTTCTCAAACCAAATTTTGAAATTTGTAAATGTTGTAGTGGGCACCACACCGCTTTTAATCTTGATGTTCACCAGCAAATAAATGACTATGAAAAGGGTTGAAGATCTACTCATACGAGGTGAATTAACACCATTAAGGCGGGGATTAGTTAAGGAAACTTACCGTCACAAAGATGTTGTTATTGGACTGGTTCGGGTTGATAAATTGGATGTTCATGATCGTGACCCTCTAATGTTGCGTGATTCTGTCAGAAAATACGTTGACGGATTACATAGTGCTGGAGTACCAATAGTTGATGTTGTGGAAGTGGAACTTCAAGGATCTAATTTAGTGATGGTAACCAAGTTTATGCCTCAGTTCTTAGATTTAGCCATGAAGGCCAGTGAGGTAGATTTTGTCGCTGGGAGTAACCGAATGCTTTCAGATATTGCTAAAACTAAAGATACTCAAGTTGGGATTGATCCAACCCCCAAAAACTTTGCCTATAATCACGATCAAATTTTATATGCAGATTTCTTTTATCCCATTACTCGGGAATATTCCGAGTGGAAAAAGAGTCGAATGACTTTAGATACTCCAAGACGTCGTTGGGTTCACTTTGCTCAAGATTACTTTTATTACCCCAGTGTCTATACTCATGCGATTTGTGATTTAGCCGATATCGGTATCCAAACTCGTGACGAGACGTTTCAACTAGTCACTGATTTTTGTCAGCATCGAGGTTTTGGTATTGACCTTAAATCTTCATTAGATTATTATCAGGAAACAAGGATTCGACATGGTCAACAAAAACACTAGAACCCTATTCAAAAATACCACTGCTATTATCGGAGATGGAATGGAAGTGACTAATAATATAGATCTCTTAGTCATTGGTGACACTATTACTCAAATCGATAAGGATGTCGATACATCTAATACTGAAATTTTAGATGGCGAACAATTTGTTTTATGTCCGTCATTTGTGAATGCACACACACATCTTGACGATAGTACTATTACTGATATTGGCATTGGCCAAAGTCTTGAAGAGTTAGTATTTCCAAATGGTGTCAGAGAAAAAATTACTTCAGTTTCAAGGGACGATTTCAAATCTTCTATTAAAGATACTGTTCACAGAATAATTCTCGGTGGGACAGGAGTAATTTGCAGTTTTTGCGAAAGTGGAACTGAAGGTGTTGAGAAGGTTAAAGAATCAATCAATCCTGATTTAAAGTCAATCTTGGTTGGTCGATTCAAAAGCAGGTTCCCGTACGAATCTAATGTTGAGAATCTACTAAAAATTGCCGATGGATTTGCTCCGGGTTTTATTAAGGATATCTCTGAAGAAGATTTGAAAAAAATATCTCAAAGGATTTTAACTGTTGGTGGTTTTATCGCAATGCACAGCCTTGAGTCAAAAGATCTTCCAGTAGAAAACTTTTATAAGACAGTCGATTATCTGAAACCAAAATTTTTGGTTCACCTAGTTCAAGCTAGTCAAAAAGAGATTAGCTATCTTGCCGACAAAGATATCGGAGTTGTCTGTTGTCCCCGCGGTAATTCAATTACCGGAGTTGGCATTCCCCCAATTCTCCCGCTTTTAGAAAAGGGAATAACCGTGGCTCTCGGGACTGATAATATTTTTCTTAATTCTCCTGATATGTTTCGGGAAATGGAGTTTACCTCAAGACTATTAAGAGGCATCACTCAAAATGCATCAGCTACTGACTCAAAGACAATTCTTAAAATGGCAACAATAAATGGGGCCAAGATTCTCGGAATAGAGGGTAGCTATGGATCACTTTCTGTCGGTAAAAAAGCCAATATCATTGTATTCTCTAAGAAGTCAAGCAGTTTCATTCGATCTGCCGACATTGTTTCAACAATAGTTCATCGAGCTGGGGTAGACGATATTCATGAGGTATATCTAAACGGGGATGTTTACAGCTCCAGGTGAGATGTGTCGTTCCAAAATTTTACTTCAGCTTTGTCACCTTCAATTTCGAGTAGAGATAAAGCTCCACCAGTGGTGTGTTCCAATTTCATTCCAAAAAGAGAGTTAAGCCGACCAATGAAATGACCATGAGTGATGACTAATATATTTTCAAAACCTGATTTTTCAATTAGTTCTTTAAATTCGGCGGCTCGACGTTTTACATCATTCTCACTCTCACCACCTTTACATTTGAAATCATCAGGATCAAGGCCACTACTATCACGAACCGCATAATATTCCGTTGAAGGTTGGCCTTCAAACTCCAATCTGTTTATTTCTCGGACTAAGTCAGTAACAATCACTTTTTTTGGGTCAACTCTGAAGCCACCCTTAAAAATTTGATCCATGGTTTGCAATGTTCGAAAGAGACTACTACAATAAATCGCATCAATCTTGATACCATCTCTTACTAGTCTCTCTCCTAACTTTTTGGCATCCACCATTCCTTTGTCAGATAACCCGGTATAAGAAAAAGCGATGTATCCTTCGGCGTTACTAATAGACTCTCCGTGACGTGTAAGATATATTCTCATGAGTGATTATAACTTAATATAAAAAAACAATAAAATTGCTCGAACAATACACGAAGTGCGGAGCATGTGGGTCTGGGATGAAACTGTCTCTATAACACCCACATTGTCATTGTCTTATTTTTTATCAGCCTTTTGTAGCTAAATGAGACAAATGAGACACTATAAAAAAGGACTACAACAGTTTATTGATTTCTAAGTCCCACCCATCTTTATGAATTAGTCGATCTTTACAAAGATTAGCATTGATTATCTCAGCTTTGGTTTTTTGAGACAACTCTTCCCAATTATTTTCCAAAATATAGGTGGCATTTCCATAAAATGGGCTTTCAAGTACAAATAGATTTTTATTGGTAAAACCCATAATAATATAACCATGGAAACCTGCATTTCCGACGGCAGTAAAATCAGGATGGTGTTTATTTATAAGTTCAAGACGATGTTCTAGATAAGAGCGATTTCCTTTTGGGGTCTCTTCAATAATCTTTTCAACCTCTTTTTTAAGAGATGACCATGGCATTTGTCCTTGTGGCAATATTGTCCAATTCAATCGTCTTGTTGGTGAAGCTACATCACCCATTTTTGGATCTAAAATCTGACATTCACCAAATATTTCCAAAAATAAATTTACTACATGTGTTACTTTGTCTTCATCACTAACATCAATTGTTGGACTAACAATTAGTTTTATCCCATTTTGAATTGTTGATATTGATAATTCCACACTTGGTGGAACAATAAAAGTTCTCGGATATCTTTTATAAGGAACTTCAACAAATTTACTACGTTCAACCTGATAAGGACCGTGCCACTCTTGCCATGTCCATTCAGTAACACGCGATACTTCTTCCATTGGTTGATCTTTATGGATTAAATACTTACCCTCTGCATTAAAGCTACTGACAGGACCGAATTGTGCTGACGGTAAAACTGTTTCTCCATTCTCAATTTTAGATGTAAAGCCTATTTTGCTGCTTAATTTTGAGTTTTCTGCGTCAACTGATACTCCAATAATAATATTTTTATATTTTGATAAAACTCCTTTAAAGGGTTTTAATGTTCTGATTCTTCTTTTTTTGATTAACATAGTTTTAATAATTTATAATCTGGCGTTTAACCAGTCATGGGCACCAGTGATCATCCATGCGGAATAGCTATTTTTATACAATTGAGCAGTGAAGATATAATCATTTGAATCGACCACTGTTCTTATTTGATCACTAATAGTATTGAGATCATAAGCGGTATCCAGAAACCACAAATTTTGTAATGGATGAAGAGTTTGACCTAAACTCATAATTTTTTTATAGAGAGCATCGTAATTTTGCCCTTCTTTCCTTAGATCGTATGTTATTATATAGACCATATTGACTTTAATTTATAATGATTTATACTTAATTAATAAGGCTTAAGCCTACATCTTTAAGCATATACTTACAATTTTAAGCTTTTTATTAAAAAAATCAAGGGGTAATTTATGATAAATAAAATAGATTTAGGTTTTAGGATTGCTGAAAAAAGAAAAAGATTGGAAATGTCCCAATCACAATTAGGGGAAATGTTAGGTATTAGTCATGCGGCTGTATCTGATATTGAAAGAGGGATAACTAATCTTAATGTTGAAGGAATATCTAAAATTGCTGATATTCTTAAAACAACATTTGAAGATCTTACTTTTATAAATGATTACAGTTCTGCCACACAATCATTTAATTCATCGAATGGGATAAGTGTTTCTGGATATAGATTAGGAAAATACGCTAACAATAATGATATGGAAGAAGCAGATAAAAAAATTAAAGATAGATTGGCACAATTAAGAAAGGAGAAAAATGATTCACAGTAAAGCTGCAAGAGAAAAAGCAGATAATATTATTGAAATGTATCATATTGATGAAGCACCGGTCGATATTTTTGGAATTGCAGAAAAACTAGGTTTTGTGGTAGATAAAATTGAGTTACCCAATGAAATACCTGCAAAAATTGAGGCTCATGAAGATATTAAGGTCATTTTCATTAATAGTAAACATCCTTTAACAAAACAAAGATTCTCCGTTGGTCATGAACTTGGTCATTATCTGAGTGGGCATGAAAATTTCAATGTCGATATTAGATCAATGGCAGATCCGGATAGAAAATATCTTAACTCTCAATATCAACAAGAATACGAAGCTGATGATTTTGCTGCAGAAATTTTAATGCCAAAATCAATTCTAAAAAAAGATTCCATGGAAAATAAACTTAGTCTAGCTGATTTGGTAAAGAAATACGAGGTAAGTGAACAAGCAATGACCATTCAACTTGTTAATCTAAAATTACCCTTTAACAGTGAAAAGTAGTGTCAGGATACAATTTTTACTAAATCATCCTCACTTTCGTAGCCCCTGATTCTACCTGTTAGAATTCCAAGTCTCTGACTGATTCCGTCACTCATTAATCGCCAGTTTGTATCTTCCAATGTTTTTTTAATCAATTTTTTTAAGTTATTTTGACTATCGTAGTCACTTTTTGAAGTATCTGATTCTTGTACAGAAAATGGAATTATTACATCTCTAGTAATTTCTGGTTTATCAAAGGAAAGTTCAATATATTTTGCTTTTTCTAAGGTTTCTTTTAAAAGTTTTTGTAAATCAAAGACTTTTATTTTTTTTAAGGCTTTTGCTTTCTTATAACGTGGGTCAGCTTCCTTTGTTTTTCTTTCCTCTTCGTGTTTAGAATATAATTCTGACTGTATTTGATTTGAAACATACTCTTCCCCTTTTTCTTTACTTAAGCAAAATACTCCCCTAAAAGTTTCTAATAATTGTTTATCTTTTTCTTGTTTCCTTTTATATTCATCACTCTCAGCTTTCATATCCCAAACATCCTTGTTTTTATAACCACATTTGCATGTTTCGATGGTAGTAATTACTTCACCTTTTCGTTGGCTATCTTCTTTTAATTCTTGATTACATTTAGGGCATGTGGGTCTTTTTGGTTTAAATTCTTCACCATTATCAAAAACACCTCTTCCTTTTTTACAATTAGGACATCTGAAAAAGAATAATATGTTTGATGATTTTTCAGAAAGGTTATATAAGGTTTTGTCTTCAAACTCCATTGCCCAATTACAATCTGGGCAAAATATTGAACTTGGCTCTTTTGCATTGTCATATATTTCTTGTTCTATTCGATCCTTATCCATCCATTCTCTTATTGTTTTTTCCTTGTTTCGATATTCCTCACCTTTTTTATAATAGAGAGATATCTCTCCTAATCCTTCTACAAATCCTTTTGGATCTGCTAATTTAAAATCATTGATTTCTTCTCTATCTTTTTTAATCTTCTTTTTCCATATTTCAATAAAATCAAGGCAATTTTTAATAGTTAATAGATCATAAAGATCTTCATAGTATTGTTTCTCTTTTATATAATTCATTAACAATTAGCCTCTTCTGAATCTATTTCTTTTTGCGATTTAACAAATTTACCAGTGTCCATATCAAAACCTCTTACAAATTCAATTGAGTAGATACCGATACTATTAGCTGTTGAATCAACTGGTTGGTTTGATATCCTAGACAATTCATCAAATTTCTTATCATCAGTAGTAACCAAAACTGGTATCCAATTAATATAATTCCATTCTTTCTTTTTAACATCATAATGAGCTGGTAAAACCATAATATTATAAAACTGGTAAACATCATCCATCATTTTCATATATTCTTTTGATCTAAACAGATCATCAGTGGGAACAATATCTTTAGAATTCCAATATTCCTTTTTGAGTGGGAATCTTTTATTAAAATTAATCTTAATAATAACCAACCCACTAACATAAATCGGGCCTTCTTTTAATTTAAGTAAATCTTTTCTTAATTTTTTAACTCTAGTTTGAAGAGATTTTACTGTTGGATATATTTGAACTAGTATTTGAATATATCTTAAATTATCAGTTTTACCAACAAATATCACTCCCACATAAGCAGTATCTGGGAAATCCGGCTCTCGATAACAATACTTTTGGCTTTTCTTATCCATGTTTTAACCAATATTAACATTTAAGGTAAAATTAAATTGAAATGAGTCCTTGGTTTAAAAAATGGTTATGTAGAATAATTCTTTGGTATTCGGCCTTTTTTATAATTGCTGATATCTGGGGAGTGGATAATTTGAATCTGTTTATTATGGCCTTTTTTACTTTCTTTATAATTGTCGTTCTCCGATTTGTAATAAGAATTTTAACAGAATTATTTAATCTCAGGCTAGAAATTTATCTACACAATTAAATTATTAGGTATTTTCTATAATTCCCTTTTCTTCTTCGTTTAATCCATACAATTTATAAACTTCTTTATCTATTTGTTTCTCTATTTCCGTAATTTTATTATTTAATTCAAAATATTTATCTGAATTTTTAGAAATATTATTAACTTCTGTTTTAAAACTAATAATTTTATCGACTAGATTAATAATGTCCTTCTGTTGTTCTTTTTCTGCTTTATATATTGGCACTTTTAATAAAGGACCTTTGTCTATTTGGAGCAAATCTCCTAATCTTTTTCCCTTATTTATCAACCAATAAAAAGCCAATTTTGAATTTAGCAACCCAACTAAATATTTTAAGTTTATTCTATCGGTTTTAATAAAATTTAAAGCCCTTGATCCATAATACTCATTTTCAGTGTAGAAAAAACTTGGTAATGCTACTCTTGCACCACCAATAATTTTACTTCCTTTTGTAAAAAACCGTTCATCTCTTTCTCGATGTAGGTAGTAATATGGTTTTGTTGGAGTTTTATATTTTATTTTGGAATCTTTTAGCAAAGTTTCGTATTTTTTAAAATGGTTATGTAGTGATGGAAAATCTTCTATTGATTTTCCATTAAAATTTTTAGCGGATAAATAAATGATATATTTATTTGTTTGCGCTCCATTATATTTTTGTGCTGAAGTATAAAACGATTTAATATATTCACGTTCTTGTAATCCAAAATCTTTTAATTCATTGATAATAAAACATTTATCAGGTGCACCAACAATACCTTGTGCTACTTCTTTTTCTTCCAACTGGAAATTTGCCTTTGATAGTATTTTTTCTAAAATCGAATTATTTTCCTTGTTTGAGAATATTATGTTTTGACCTAATAGTTTATTTTTTTCTATTTGAATTTTTATTTTGCTCTGTTGAATTTTGTTAATTATTTCTAGTTCAGTAGAACTACTGTTTTCAATTTTTAGATATTCAACATTGTATTTTTCTCGTGGTTTACATTTTTTAAAAACAAAAATCATCGTTTGTATCCCAGCTTCATTAAATACTTTGTAATCTCCGAAATCTATAAAGCTTAATATTTCTCCCTCATTTAATATTTTGTCTCTAAAAATACTAGCACCTGCATTGGAAATCCAATTATTTGGTGCAATAAAACTTAAATATCCACCGTCACGAAGAAGATCAATTGCTTTACAGGCAAACAGTGTCCATAAATCCATTTTTCCTTGATAATATGGGCTATCGTGTAAATCATTAAATGCCGCTTTGTTTACAAATTCTTTAATATATGGTGGATTTCCGACAATTACGTCGAATCCTGGATTTTCCCGCTTAAAAATATATTCAAATTCTTTTTTATATTCAAAAGCCTTATCAGTTGTTTTTTTATCTTCAATTAAAGAATTTCCTACACAAATGTTCTTGCTTATTATTGGTAATTTGAAGTTTGGGACGACTGATTGTAGTAAAAGATTAAGTCGAGCAATTTCAATAGCTTGTTCGTCTAGATCAACTCCATAAATGTTTTCTTGTAATATTCGATATTTTCTAATTGCGGCAATATCTTTATCATTAATATCTTGATTATTTTCTTTTCTTAAATATTGATCTAAATATTCAAAACTATTTATTAAAAAAGAGCCACTACCACATGCAGGATCAAGAATTTTAATCGATTGTTTCTCGTTCAAATTATTCATTTCTGATAATTTTTTCCCAATTGTATTACTGACTATATAATCAACAATGTAACTTGGTGTGTAATATATTCCCTGTTTTTTTCTTTTTCCCTCATCTTTTTTCCCTTTTTGAAGGTATCCCAAATATTGTTCATAGACTTTTCCTAATACATCGGCATTTATTGCATCAAATCGATAACTAACCTGTTGTTTTTCATTGCGGTAAAGCTCAGGAATAATTTGTTTGAAAGGATTACCCTCAGTATCGAGCTTTTCGCAATAATGTTCATGGAACAAATTACTGTTATAAGTTTGGTCAAATTTTCTAAAGAGTGGAATTAATAGTTCAATAAAATTATATGGTTTAAATCCATTGCTTTGCCATCTTTGAAATGTTTGCCATAAAAATTTATCTTCTATTCCTTTATCTTCAATCACACGAATAAAAATCAATCTATCTAAAATTCTTTGGACAGATTCATTTAACAATCTCAAATCAACACCTGTATTCCATTGTTTTAGATTATTAGTTAATGTGTCTCGCCATCTGACTAGATCAGCTGCCAGTAATTCATTTACTTTTATTCTTTTTGAGCCAATACCAAAACTTGATAAAGTAGTATCAAGTAAATTTTGGTTAAATGATTCTTTTGAAAGAAGCCATAGGGTATCAAATTTATCTAAATATTCTGTATATTTAAAATCAAGCCTCTCTTTTGGTCGACCGATATTTTCTTCTGAATTAAAAAGTTTTAATCCTTCAAAGTCAGTTAATACAACCCATGGAACACCCATATTCCAACCGTATTCAACCGTTTGATTAGCCCATTGTTCTTTGTCTAGATTTTCCGACATTGATTTTGCTTCTAATAAAAACTGTGTTAGATGATTGACTCTAAAAGCATAATCAACTCGACCACAAATAGATGGATCTTCTTCAACAATATCTTCATGAATATCCCAACCAAGAGCTTCAAACATTGGAAGAATAAAGTTTTTTCTTGTGTTTGCTTCGTTATAACTTTTCTTTTCTAAGGGTGTTAATCTCTTATATTTTTCGATTAATTCAGAAATTTTTATCTTTGCTTCGTCTTTAGACATTTGTTTTTGATTATCTATTGGTGACATTTATGCTTTGATTATATCTCATAGGAGAATTAAAGCGGTTGGCTAAAATAAAAAAATCAAAAGAATTACTATAATTACTATAGATGCACAAAAATCGAGACCCAAACAAGCGGGACTCTCAACTGCCGTAACTCTTATATATCGGTCATAAGCATCTTACATAAGGACAAAATTTATTTATTTTTTGCGGTTTAGACCGCTGTCCTAATATAATTATGATCGATAAAAATACAAACATTAATATTGAGTATATTGATATCAATTTACTCAATCCTTCCGCTTATAATCCTCGAAAACACGATAAGGAATCGGAAGAACAACTAAAACAAAGTATTGAACGCTTTGGATTAGTTGATCCCCTAATTGTTAATTCTTCACCTGAAAGAAACAATATTGTGATTGGAGGCCACTTTAGATTAAAAGTGGCAAAGCAACTTGGTATTGATAAAGTGCCAGTTGTTTATGTCGATATTCCCGATATTGAAAAAGAAAAAGAATTAAATCTCCGATTAAATAGGAACACTGGTGAATTCGACTTCAAATTATTAGCCGAGTTTGACCAGAAATTCTTAATTGATGTCGGTTTCAGTAGTGAGGAACTCGACGATATTTTTCCAACTGAAGATACTCCAGAAAACTTTGACTTGGAAAAAGCATTAGCAAAAGCTGGAGTAAATGAAGTTAAAACCAAAGAAGGTGACATTTGGCTTTTGGGAGATTCTAAACTTATGGTTGGTGATTCAACTAAAGAGGAAGACATTTTAAAACTAATGGAAAAGGAAAAAGCCGATATGTGTTTTACTGATCCACCTTACATTCTTAATTATCTAAAAGATAAAAAGAAAGATGGAGAACCAACAAAAGGCTTTGGTCAAAAACAAAACCGAAAATATATCGGGACTGATTCTCTCCCTGACAATTTTACTGAATTATGGATGGCTAATATTGCCAAAATTCAGAAAGAAAGTTTTTCAATTATCGTTTATGAAAATTGGAAAAATATTAGAATCATTTGGGGAGAGATGGAAAAGTATTGGCGAGTAAAAAATATGCTCGTTTGGCATTTAAATAATCGTAGCCAAGGCTTTTCAGCAAAGTACAAATTCTTCTCAAAACACGACATTGCTATGGTGGGATCGTCCCAAAATGCCGATATTGAATTTAATATGGAGGAAGAAAAAGATGGATTACAAGAAGAATATGAAACCGCACTTTTTGCTATTCAAGGACATCCACAGTGGGAAGGTTATGAAAAAGGCAAAAAGTATCAGCCGACTGATTTTATCGAACATAAAGCGTCGGATGAAAAAAGTTCGGGCCAGGGAGTAATTTTTGGAACTAAGCCATTAGAAATATTAATCCCCTACATTAAAGTATTAACCAAAAGGGATAATTTAATTATCGAACCGTTTGGTGGTAGTGGTAGTACTTTGATCGCAGCAGTAAAAATGAAAAGACGCTGTTTTATTATGGAAAAATGTCCAGCTTATGCTGAGGTCATCAAAAAACGCTGGGAAAATCTAACTGGACTTAAAGGAGTTTTGTATGAAGAGCAAAAAGGAAGTAATTAAGTGCTTAAAAAAGAACTCTATAATTCAAATAGCTTGTCAGCAAGCGGATATTAGTCGCGCCACCTATTATCGGTGGCGCGATGAAGATAAAAACTTTAAAAAAGAAACTGACCAAGCCAAAAAAGAAGGATTTGAAGTGATTAATGATTTAGCAGAAACAGGCTTAATAAAAGCAATTAAAGATGGTAACGTCACGGCTATTTTTTATCGACTTAATCATTGTCACCCAGATTATTCTGACAAGAGGTTGTATTTGTCTAACTCTGACCAAAAACAATTGATTGATGATATTAGTACAAGCAATATAAAAAATATATTGGAAATTCTAATGGAAAAACTTATAAAAGGAGAAATTTCAAAATCTGCTGCTAACCAAGTCATATTAATGATTAATAAAATTTATCCACAAGAGGTTAATTCGTTACGTCAGCAGGAAATAAGGAAAACATTAAATGAGATGTCAGATCTAATTAATGAGTTAAGTCCAAATTCAAATAGAAAATAGTAAATTAACTAATCTACTATTCAAAAATATCTGAAAGACTTACTTTCAAAGCCTTGGCTATTTTTCCTAAAATTTCTAATGATGGAGTGTTCCTCCCTTGTTCGACATATCCAATATAAACTCGGCTAGCTCCGACTTTTTCAGCTAGATCTTCTTGAGTCATATTAGCTTCATGTCTAAACTTTCTTATTTTTTGACACATTTTTTTGGTCAACTTGGAGTTTTTTCTCATTCCCAAGGCTATTGTGAAATTAGTATTTACTCCACTAAGCCAAACTTAGCAAATAGGCACAACATAGCCTTGACTTTCTGCTAATCGACAGTTAGCATTGTGATAATTAACAGTTAATAAAAAAAATGGAAAAAAAGAAAAATTGGTTTATGAAACACAAGATACTTACGATTATTTTGGCATTAGTAGTATTTTCAATTTTTAAAGGTGCAGCTGAAAGCGGAAAGGCTGCTAGAGTTAGTGAAAATCAATCTAAATCAGAAATAAAAACTGTTTTTGATGTTCCATTATTAGTTGGAAAAAATGTGGATGAAGTAATCGCAACAATTGGACAGCCAAGAGAAAATAGTTTGCCAACCGAAGAACAATCAAAATTAACCAGTGACTGGAGTATTGAATTTGATAAAGAGGGACAGATATTATTAGTTGAATATAATCTCAAGACAAAGATTGTTAAAGATTTATTTATCAGCGGTGATAATAAAGAAGATTTATTAAAAATCGGCAATTTGAAAGAAAATGCTGATAATTACGCTTTGAATTTTGTTAAACAACAGAATGATCCGACAAAAATAACTGGAGTGACAATTACCAAGAAATAAATAAAGGAATTATTTTAAAACCCTCTGAGAAATCGGAGGGTTTTTGTAATATCATTTAGATATGAATATCCAATCATGGTTGATAATAGTAGTTCTTGCATTTGTGGTAATTTACCAATTTGTTAAATATTCTAATTTAGAAAAAAGAGCTTACGAAATAAAAGATGCTTATTTAAATTTAGCTATCAAAAAGAAATTAATAAATAGAAGAAAGTTTTTGCGATATGACGAAAATGAATTATATAAAACCCTAATTAATATCGCTGGCGGTAATTTTATTGTTATTCCTCAAGTTCATCTATGTGATATAGCTGAGGTTAAAACTGGATATAACGATCACGATAACTTATATTACGAACTCAAAAGAATAATTTACGATTACGCTATTTTTGACAAAGAATTTAATCCTTTAGTACTTATTGAACTAAATGGAAAATCACACTTCTTTCAAGACAATAGAATAAATAGAGATGCTATTGCAGAAAATAATGCCAAAAATTTAGATCTACCTCTTATTCCAATAAAAAAAGAAGATCGTTTTAATGAAAAACTTATAACAGAGAAGCTTTCACCTTATTTAAAACAAATCATCTAATAGACTTCCATAAAACCTGCGGTACAGTAGTGTCATGAATAATAAAGAAGGTGGAAAGATACAGGAAAATGAACTAATCAAATATTGTCTTTATGCTCGAAAATCATCAGAATCTGATGAACGACAAGCAATGTCGATCGAGTCTCAAATTAATGAGATGAAAACAATGGCAGAAAGAGAAAATTTGGTTATTAAGGAAATTAGACAGGAAAGTCATTCAGCTAAATCATCAGGGCTGAGACCAGTTTTTAATAAACTTTTGATTGATATCAGAAATGGAGAATTTAATGCACTACTAACTTGGGCACCTGATCGATTAAGCAGAAATGCAGGAGACTTAGGAACCTTAGTAGATTTGATGGATCAGGGAAAATTAAAAACTATTCGAACTTTTTCTCAATCATTTTCTAATAATCCAAATGAGAAATTCTTATTAATGATTCTCTGTTCTCAGGCAAAACTGGAAAATGATAACCGAGGAATAAATGTCAGAAGAGGCATGAGAGCAAAGTGTGAGGCTGGATGGAGACCTAATATGGCACCGCTTGGATATTTAAACATAATGAGTTACAACAGAATTAGTTTTGTAGAAATTGATAGTGAAAGAGCACCAATAATTAAACAGATGTTTCAACGAGTCGGAGAAGAAGGACATAGTGGAAGAACAATTAAGAACTGGCTCGACAGAATCAAATTTACCACCCGAAGTGGAAAGCCACTAGCCTTGAGTAAGGTTTATACAACATTAAAAAATCCATTTTATTATGGAGAGTTTGAATTCGGTGGCAAGATTTATAAAGGCAAGCATGAACCGTTAATAGACAGGGCATTGTTCGATAAAGTTCAAAGACAGTTAATAGTTCCAGAAAAAGAATGGAATAAAAAAGTATTCCCTTTTAGAAACCTATGTGTCTGCGGGAGTTGTGGAGAAAAAGTAACTGCTGAAGAAAAGTATAAAAAAAGTAAATATGGTGAGGTAAGAAAATATGTTTATTATCATTGCGGGCGACATATAAATTATGATTGTGACGAACCTTATATTACCGAGGAAGATTTAATTCAACAGCTAGTTATTCATATTGATGAAATAAGGTTACACGAGGTAGAACTCGCTCAATATTTAAAACAAGATATTGATAAATTCCATAGGTTAAGAACAGAAGTTTTAAACCAGGAAATTTTAAGCGGAAAATTAGTTGAATTAGAATACGATGCTTTTAATCACGTCGACAAAGATATGGCAAAAGAATATTTGATTTATATTCTTAAATTTGGAACAGCAGAGGAAAGAATAAAAGTGATGTCGGCAATAAAAACGAGATTTATATTGCACAATAAGGAACTAACAATAAGAATTGATAATAGAAAAATATAATTTTAGTCTATTCAGAGTTATACCGTCAATAATGGTATTCTGGTAACTAAAATTTTATTAATATTCATAATATTTTTATTAATATTTTCCTTGGTTTCCATATCAATATTTTTCTTGAAATCTTTTTTTTCTTTTTTAGAATAAAAAATATAGGTAATAGTCTTTTTTAAATCAGATAAATTGGCAAGTTTTTTTAATCTATCACTATCATTTTTAGAAAACATTCCTTCTAATAAAATTCTGTTTTCGTTTTTATCACAGTACTGAATCCAATTCTCTGATTCTTTATTTCCAAAGAATTTTTTATATTTTTCAATTGCTTTGTCGCCAGCATTATCTCCATCAAAAACAGCCGTATATCTTTTAGAAGTTCCTATGGCAATGCTAATTAAATATTCATTTTGTTCTGCACCAAATCCAGGTAAAATTACAATATTTTCTGGTAAAATCATTTTCCAAAAATAAAAATCGGTTATTCCTTCAAAAACTATAACTTTTTTACTTAATGTACTATTAACCGATATTTTTGTTCTTAAAGCATTATAAAGTGTGGTCATAGCTCCTTGGTTTCTTTTACCTTTTGCCTCAGATAAAGGTACTAAATTGATTTGTCTGTCACTTTTATTTGCAATTTTTATTTTATTAATATTAATTATTTCTGGATCAAGTAAAAACTCAGAATGTGTGGAAAAAATAACAGGGTGATCAACGGACAAGTCTTTTATTGCTTTTAATAAAATACTTTGGGCACTGTTATGTAAGTATGAACCCGGCTCATCAAATAAATATATAAATTTTTCCTGAGATCTAGCCCCATAACATTTTTTAGCACTAAAATTAAAAAACCAAATAAAACCTAAGCTTCTTTCACTGAGTTTCATCGAAATTGAATGCTTTTGTTTATTATCATCTTCGAAATTTTCAAAAACATTAATTTTTATTGACATTTTATTTTGTGTATCTTGTAACAATCTGATTTCTATGTTTTCTAATTTTTCTTCACCAACTTCATCGTCTCTTAAATGCATTTTAATCCAATCATCTATCATGTCTTTTGTAGTTTCTTTATTTATTTCTGTTAAATAAGTATCTTTAGTATTATCATCATCTTCAGTTAAAAATTCTTTTAAGGAATATCCTGCTTTTAAAAACATATTTTCTATTATTATTTGGTGTTCATTTAGAACATAGTCAGGATTATTAATATAATCTTGATCAAAATCTACATGATCGTTAAATTTATTCTCTAAAAAACTGTCAAAATAAAATATTCTTGGTAATCTATTGATTATATCTATACAAAATTTTTCGATTACAGGATCTTCTTCTTCATTAATATGGTAATTAATACTCTCACCATCTTGATTTTTTCGAAAATATCTTTTAATAACTAGATTATCTGTTTTTATTAGTGTTAATAACTTTTGCTTCTCTTCTTCTAAATAATTAACGATAATATCTTCTATTTCTGATTGTTTGATTGAAATTTCAGAGGTTATACAAAATTCTTTTTCTTGAGGTTTATATCTATTATTAAATTTCCAACCTCTTTGAGCAGCCATACTATCGTTTCTGTGATCAAATCTAGCAATAGCTTCAAGAACAGATGTTTTTCCAGACTCATTTACTCCAATTATTGGTACTGGGTCAGAACCAATAGAAATATTAGAGTTTTTAATTGCTTTATAACTTTCTATATTAAATCTTATATATTCCATATTTTGTAATTTTCCTTATTTTACAACATATTTCGAATATATCTTATAGATGTAAAAAGTATCATTACAGGCTTCAAAACTGAAAAAAGTTGTTTCCTAAAAAAATACGAAGGAAAGTTAGGGATTTGTAGCTATACCACACAAATTTAGTGGAAAGACAGGCAATTTGCGGAAGGGGGGGGAGTCGAACCCCCATGCCCCTTACGGGACGCGGGTTTAGCAAACCCGTGCCTTACCATTCGGCGCACCCTTCCAAAAGACTTCACAAGTATATCAAATTTAAAGCAAATGCTTTATTATTATTTCAATGGCACAAAGTCAAAATCCAACAAACGAAGTCAATGATTTATACGAAGAAAAAATTCTTTTTGAATGGGAGGCTCCCGAGAGGCCTTATCAAAAAAAAGGTAAAGACTTTTGGGTTACTTCCATTGCTATTTTGATTTTAGTATCCGTCATTTTGATTTTTATTAACGAATTCTTTTTAATTATGGCCCTAATCTCGGTCTTGTTTGTTTACTATGCCCTGTCCTCCGTCCCCCCGGGAACTGTCAAAAACAAGATCACTAACCATGCTGTTTATTTTGGTGAACTTCGATATAAATGGAACGGACTCCAAAATTTTTGGTTTAAAAAAAGCCTTTCCAGTCAAACCATCAACTTTGACACCATGCTTCGTTTTCCTAGAATGGTCTCACTAGTTATCGATCCCAAGGACCAGGAAAAACTAAAAGAAATTGTCGTTAAACGGATTCCGATGTTGGAAAACTCGCCTACTTTTGTTGATAAATTGACAAAATGGTTTGCTGACCGACTTCCTCTTGAAGATAGAAAAGAGGACAAAAAAGGGTAATTAAGGTATAATTCGATGCATCGTACCCGTAGCTCAATTGGATAGAGTATTGGTTTGCGAAACCAACGGTTGGAGGTTCGAGCCCTCTCGGGTACACACCTACCTTGAGTTCGACCTGCCCGCAATCGCTGAAGTGATAGCTTCTGCAGGCGGGTTCTCAGTAGGCGCACATCCATTTTTGGAGGGTTGGCCGAGTGGTTTATGGCGCTCGCTTCGAAAGCGTGTGGGCGAAAGTCCGCAGAGGTTCAAATCCTCTACCCTCCGCATTATCCCTAAGGTTACATACTATCTTAAATTAAGTTCTAAAACGAATCCGAACACCTGATTTAAAATCAGGTATGAATAAAAGAAAAAAATAAACGGAGTGGAGAGAGATAAAAGGTGAATATCAGGCCATTAAGGGACATGAATTAAGTCTAAAAAGAAATAGAAAAAGTAGAAAAAACAATCCACTTAAAAATCCAGAAATCTATAGTTATGTTTATGTCAAGTACCCCATTTGTTAAACCACTTTTTCTATGAGATTTAGTTTTTGAAGATATTCATTATATAGCCAATCATCTTATTTTTCGAAATCCAATTACCAGATTGTTCACTCCTTTTTTGGAAACCACTGGCTGATACCCCTTAGATATAAATTGATCATTCAATTCAAGAAACTGCGCTTGATTCTGTTTTTTGGGAACAGCACTAACAATCATCCAACTCATAATGTTTTTAAGAAGATCTTTCGCCCCATGAATAGTCGTATCTTCTGGTTTTGCACCCAAAACTGTCACATACAATCCTCCGGGCCGTAATACCCGATTAATTTCTTCATTTTGTTGTCGTTCAGCCTCTTTCGATAGATACAAATTAAGCCCGTTGCTTATCACAAGATCAAAACTTTCATTTTTATATGGGAGATACGTTACGTCTCCCTGTGCAAATAATGCATGTTCTCCAATATCACTTCTGTCGGCAGCTTTTTGAAGTGCTTCGTGAAGGATATCCATTCCTACAACATATTCACAATAGGGAGCAATAACTTTTGCCGCATTTCCAGAACCAGTGCCAATATCCAAACCTCGCTCAAACTTTCTCCATCGAACTTGTCGTTCTTCTTCCAATAACGGGATAACTAAAGATAGATTTTTTTCATTTTCGGATTGCGTAATGTCGTACCATAGTGCTCCATTAGAACAGGGTTGTAATAAAATATGATATCGCTCCTCCTGGGTTAATGCGGTTTGAAGTTGACGTCCGATAGTAATCATTTCATCAAGTGGAACTGTTGGTAAATATGTTTCTATCCCTTGTTCTTTTTCCACCAATGCCAAATTTACAATTGTATCCCAGGTCTTTTCATCATGCGGATTTTTCGCCGTCATATTCATTAAAGTGCTATATTTCTCCTGAAAAAAAAGCTGAATCGCTTCAGGATTTTGACTATGGGAACCTTTTTCATCGGTCTTCATCGAATTTTTGAGTCCAATAAATAAGATTAGAATTATTCAGCATAATATTCATATTTTACCTTAAAAGGATCATAAGGGATTGAATAAGTTTCGGTACATTTGAGACTTTTGGTTGACTAAATTATGTTCGGCCCAAAATTTAAACATCCTCTTAAATCCCTACATCACGGAATAGCAGGCTACAATCCGGCCATGAGTAAACATTATCAAAGTATTTTGGCCTTTGGGCTTCTAATTCACCGTGTACATTTGATTTATAGTTTGTTTATTACAACCTTTCTTTAAATCCAAAAAGCCGAAGACCATTTAACACCACCAAAGCGGTGATTCCAACATCGGCAAAAATTGCTGATGTTAAGCTGCTCGATCCAGAAATGGCTAATATTAAAAATAATATTTTTACACCGACCGCGGCTCCGGTATTTACTTTTATAGTCTTATTTGATTTCTTTCCAAGTTCAATTAAATAAGGAACTAGAGATAAATTATTATTCATTAGAGCCACATCGGCGTTTTCAATAGCGACATCTGAGCCAATTGCCCCCATAACAATACCTACCGGAGCAGTAACAAGTGATGGGGCATCGTTGACACCATCACCCACCATGGCGACGTGTTTATATTCTTTTATTAACTTGTTTAATTCGTCTACTTTTTGCTCGGGTAATAATCCGGCACGAACAGATTCAATACCAATTTGATCGGCAATAAAACGAGCTGAGGCTTCATTATCACCAGTAAGAATAATTGGACTAATATTTGACTTATGGAGTGAACTTATCATATCCAGACTATCTTCTCTTAACTCATCAGTAATACTAATAACTCCAGTGACTTTTTTATTATCACTCATAATAATGGTAGTTTTTCCTTGTTTTTCAAACTCCTCAACTTGTTTTAAAATTTTATCTTCAACGTGATGCTCTTCGGTAATAAATTTAATACTACCTAAACAATGATGGCTATCAGAACAAACGGTACATTCACCTTTTAAACCTTTCCCGGCAACAGACTCAAAATGAGTAAATTCATGAGGAGTAATTTTATATTTTTTTGCTTCCTCTACAACAGAACGAGCCAAAGGGTGTTCGGAAAAAGATTCAATTCCTGAAGCACAGGCGATGACTTCTTTTTGAGTAAAGCCATTAAAAGGAATAATGTCGGAGATAACAGGTTCACCCTTAGTTAAAGTTCTGGTTTTATCAAAAGCAATTACTTTAATTCTTCCCAGTTCTTCTAAATATCGTCCGCCCTTAATAACAACACCACGTTTGGTGGCGTTACCAATGGCTGAAAAAATAGTGATAGGGGTAGAGATAACCAAGGCACAGGGGCAAGAAATAATAAGAACTGTTAGAGCTTGGGTAAACCAAGGGGTAAATGGTTGATTAAAAAAACCGACGGGGATAACAACTATTGAAGCGGCGATCAACATTACGGCAGGAGTGTAATACTGGGCAAATTTTTCGATAAACTTTTGGGACTGAGATTTCTTCTCGGCAGACTTATAAGTAAGTTTGATAATCTTTGACAAGGTACTATCTTGAGCAGTTTTAGTAACTTCGATTTCCAAATAACCGTTGCCGTTTATAGTACCGGCATAAACCAAGTCATCCTCATTTTTATTTTTAGGTAATGGCTCACCAGTAATAGTAGATTCATCAACTAAGGAAAAACCATTAGTCACTTTTCCGTCAAGCGGAATTTGGTCTCCAGGTCGAACAATAACAATTTGTCCAATTTTAACTTTTTTAATTGGAGTTTTAGAGTCTTTTCCTTTTATTTGAGCTAATTTGGGAGTGTTATCCACTAAATTTTTTAGAGCAGTTTGACTACGATTAATACCAAATTCTTCAAGAGCTTCTCCTAATCCAAAGAGAACCACAATAATTACTGCCTCAACAAATTGGTGGAGAGATAAAGCTCCAAAAATAGCTATCGTCATCAATAAATTTATGTTGGCAAAATTAAGGCGAAATAAACTCTTAATGCCATCAATAAAGACATCTTTTCCAAAAACAAGAATTATGATTATAAAGATTGGTAGTTCAAACCAAATCGGAAGTCTGATTGAAAAAAACGATAATATCTCTGCTGGGATAACAATTAATAAAGAGGCTATTAAAAGTCGAATTTTGTTTTTCTCAAAAAATTCACTAATTTTATTTTCTTTCATATTTATTTTTATAACGCTGACACGATTCAATTTCTGGACCAATTTTGGTAACAATTTTATCTGTTAATGACAATAATTTGTTAATGTCTTTATCTTTAATAAAATAAATAATATTTTTTCCAACTCGTCTTTTATCTACCATGCCGCAATCAGAAAGACATTTTAAATGATTAGATACATTCGATTGAGACTGTTTGGTTAACTCAATTATTTGACTGACTGTTTTTTCACCATCAATTAATGTCGTCAAAATTGACAACCTAGTTTCATCCGAAAATCCCCGATAAAATTTTACAATAGTGGAATTTATTTTTTGTTTTAACATATCACCAACTAATGATATGTTATTTAATTAATTTAATCAAGAGTCACTTTATTTAATAGACATTTCTTTATTGTGAAGAATAAATTTTGTTTTTATTACCGACATTATTTAAATTCTATCCTCGGCTGATCTGGCTTTTAGGACATGGCGAATAATATCCGCTTTTATATAAAATAATTGTGCAATGTGTTTATCTTTTAGGGTCTAATAGTCATCCTTATGTTGGTTGTATGCTAATCTATTTATTAGATAATTCTACAAACTGTTTCCAAAATATTAAAAAAATGGACAAAAAAAATTAATGATCGCCATTATTTTAACCGCCATTGCCACTTTTATTGCCACCGGAATAGATGAAATTGTTGTCCTGACTATACTTTTTGTCCATTACAAAGAAAGCCATTCTGTTAAAGATATCTACATTGGTCAATTAATCTCAATGGTAGTTCTTTTGAGTGTTAGCTTATTAGCAGTTTTTGGTATTGCGACCATACCAAAGGAGTGGATTGGCCTGTTGGGATTCGTTCCACTTGTTTTAGGGGTTAGGGTTTTGTTAACCGGTGATACTGAATCTGATGATGAGTATGAAGAAAAAGATTTAATTAAAAAAACCAAAAAGTATAATAATTTAATTTTAGCGGTAGCTATAATTGCTATCGCCAGTGGTGCCGAAGAATTATCTATTTATATACCTTATTTGGCATCGCTAAACACCAAAGATCTTATTACCACATTAATAACTTTTATTTTATTAGTACCAATTTGGTGTGCCGTATGTAAAAGACTTTCTTCTGTTAAGGGTATTCAGGAAAGAATTGGAAAATTTGAAAGAATTATTGTTCCAATTGTGTTTATCGGCTTAGGGATATTTGTTTTGATTGAAAACAATACCCTAGGTTATTTTATAAAATTGTTTTATTAAGTCTATAGAGGTTATAATTATTTATGATCAAAAAACTTTTAATCAACGCTCTTGCGTTTTATATTACGGCCTATTTAATGCCAGGCATTGTCATTAGTGGTTGGTCAGCTCTGTTAGTTGTTTCTGTTGTTTGGGGAATACTGACAATTACTATTAAACCGATACTCGCTTTTTTAACCCTACCAATTAATATTGGAACCTTAGGTTTATTTACATTTGTGATTAATGCCGTTTTGCTCTTAATTGTTAGTAATATTGTTCCTGGATTCAGTGTTAATGGTTTCGCCACTGCCTTACTTGCTGCCGTAGTCCTGGCTGTTATTAACGGGTTTCTGTCGTTGATTTAGTTCAAATCAAGTAAAATTACTCTCCATCATCGCTTGATATCCCAAGTCGATTAATTTTTGATAGTTTCTTTTTCTAAAATCTAAAATAAAAATGTCGCTGTCAGTTAGGTTTAGATAGGTTATTTTTCTATTTTTTAATTTTTTAATCTCTTCTTGCCCAATACGAAGTTGCATAAAAGCGACTGAGCTATAAAGTACGTCAAGTGAAGAGGTTTTATTATCAATTTTTTTAATTGGTCCGGTAATATCAGAAACAATTAACTTGTCAGTGTCTTTAACGAGGGATATTGGTAAATTGTTGGCTAGCCCGCCGTCAATCAAATATTTTTCCTCAATTTTTACCGGAGAAAATACTCCGGGAATTGAAATAGCAGCCAACAGACCAGGAAAGAGAGGACCCTGATCAAAAACAACCTCTTCTTTTTGATTAATATCTGTGGTGTTAAAAGAAAATGGTATTTTAAGTTCAGAAAAAGTTTTTACCGGTATAAAACTTCTTAATAATGGTTCAATTCCTCTGGTTGAGCTTTCTTCTGTCCCAAGAGCGCTGGTTTTTAACATTTTTAAATAGTCGAGTTCTGAGACTAATTTTTCTAAATCAATTTGTGGATTAGCCGCATATATTGTTCCAATAATTGCTCCGATTGAGGTTCCGGATACTCTGTCTATTTTTATTCCTAACTCTTGAATTGCCTTAATAACCCCGACATGGAAAAAACCTCTGGCTCCGCCACCGCCAAGCACCAAACCAATACTTCTCTTAGTAGATAGCACCCCTAAAGTATATCTAATCCTAAAGAATAAAACCGAAAAAGTTTCTTTAATGGTTTTAGCCATGGTGGTTTAAACCAGAGGGTACCTGACAAAGTTTAACTTAAAATTAGTAATCTAACCAAAATGTTCTAAAATAACCAAATGATTATCAACGAAAGACTAAGCAACCAACTTAAAAAAACTCAAGAAAAATTAAAAGTTCCTCACCTCTCACTTGATGCTCTCGAAGAGATGAGTACTGAAACCAAAAAGATCTTTGATGAGTCGATAAAGTATTTGATGGCTAAACGCGACCTTCTTAAAAAAGTCGATTTTCGTCATGATTATTTAAAACTCTGGAAACATAAAGGGAAACAAGTTATTTTGCCGATTAATTGGCGCTATCTTCTCAGCACTCCTTTTATTTATGGCATGATTTTTCCGGCTTTAATTTGGCACTTTGGCCTGGAAATTTATCATCAAATTTGTTTTAGACTTTATGGCATTCCTCTGGTTAAAGCCGGAGAATATTTTATTTATGATCGGCAATTACTTTCCTTTTTAAATCCATTTGAAAAAATAAATTGCTACTACTGTTCTTATGTGAATAATTTGATTCGCTATAGTTCTGAAATTGGCGGCCGGACCGAACGTTACTGGTGTCCCATCAAATATGCCAGAAGGGTAGGGAAAACTCATTCTCAATATGCCAAATTTGTCGATATTAAGGACCAAAAACAATTTCGGAAGGAATGGGACAAACTTCGCGACTTTTCTGATATTGGTTCTAAAAATAACTAATCATGGCAGATATAGAATTTAAGCTGACTAAAAACAGAACCATTGGCAATTCAACTGTCTGGTTGCCGATAGCCACCACATTTTTGGTGGTCTTTATGGCAGTCGTCGCTATTTGGTTTTTCCGGGGAGGTTCTTTTCGACTTTATGCCAGTTTGTTTTTTGGACTTTATTCCATTGTTGGCCAAGTTTGGATAGCCGTATTGTTGCTAGGACTTACTCAAACTATAGTTTTTATACCTCTCCATCTGTTGTCGCAACGTTTTTCCAACAGAATTGAAGATTTTGAAGATGAACTTGAAAAAACTAAAGAAGACCAACAATATCTTTTATTCAAAGAAAAAGTCAAAAAAGGTGATTGGTCAATAATATTTTATATTCTCAATTTTGTTGTTAATGCCATTGCCTTTTTATCAGCCGGAAGAATATTTTTAATTGATTTTTACACTCAAAAACTAAATCCACATTACCTCTACCATTTTATTCCGTATCCTAATTATCCCCTAAAAGGAACGCTTTTTAAGTTACCAGCATTTAGAGTAACTGAAACCATCGCCTGGGAATGGAAAAATATCATATTACTTTGGCTGTCTTTCATAGTCATTGCCGTAGTATTACGGCTTCTCTGGCGTTTTGTTAAACCAATTTTGGGTGGAAATAAGAAAATACTACAAATAAGGATTAGTCGAAACAAGTTTTTAGTCTGGGTTGGAGGAGGATCGGGAATATTATTAGTAGTTTCGACTTTTATCTTAAGACATATCCCCGTCGCTTTAGCACCAATAATGTTGGCAGCTGATTTAACTAGACAAAACACCACCATGAATACGGTGACTGCCATTGGCACCTTTATTATCACTTTTCATTTTGGTTATCAACAAAACAGAAAGGAAAGAAAAGAGGCCAAATTAGCCAACTTGTCGGATGAGATAATTGAGAAAGTCAGTCAACAGCACTTGAAAAACACCTTAAGAAACGCTGTGGTTTTGGCCCTTGGAGCATTTTTCTTAACTAATCAAATTCCCTGTGCCTTTGAATTATCTGTGGCCACATTTGAATTATTGGCAATGATAACGCCCTATTTTGAAAAAGGTATTATCCAAAAAACAGTACATCAAACTAATTAATATTTTTCCACCAACCCTGGGCAATTTTTATATAATTTAGAACATATCTTTCTAAAAACCGTCTGACATTTTTGTTTGCTATCTCTTTAATTTTATTTTTTAGCTCCTTAAGATTAGTGACCTTAGCAATCTGGCTAATAATTTGATAATCTCTTGGTAGCAAACCTTCCCTTCGACCTATTTCCTGAGCAATTTCTACACCCTCGACCACATATTCTCTAAAGGCATTTACTGAATTGCGCTTTTCGTATTTGAGAAGACCTTTTAACTGTTTTAGTGGTATTTTTTTGGTTTCTTCCTTAGTAAAAAGATTGTTTAAAAAAATTTCCACTCCAAATTTAGTTTTGGCCATTTTTCTGAGACAAGGCACTAAATCTTTTTTATAGTACACCCTTTCGCCGGTCAAATCTGAAAGAACATTCTGCATCCACCCGTTTAATGGATACCCCAAAACAACCTTAAATTTACCTTTTAAAACAGGCTCTAAAAGGTTTTTTAAATGATTATCGGAGAGATTGGTTAGGTCAGCATCAATAAAAGTGACTACTTCACCCTTAGCCCTTTTTATCCCCTCAACCAAAGCGTAACTTTTGCCTCTGTTTTTCTCAAAATCAATTAGTTGAATACTATTGTTAAACCTTTTTAAAATTTCTAAACTTTTATCAGTTGATCCATCATTTATACATATGACCTCATTAATTAAGGGATTTTTTAACAAAACTTCAATAACGCCAGCGACGGTCTTTTCTTCATTGAAAACCGGGACTATAGCAGAAACAGATTTTTTCATTTTATATCTTTAAAAAAGACAGTAATAATATCTTCTCCAAAGTTTTTAGTCTCTCTTTTAGCTGATGGGGGGATAACCTCAAAACCACGCTTGATTTGGTCAAGAAGTTGGTCATGGGTAGAAAAATATTCAACCTTAAAATCACCAGTACCGTCTTTTTCACTCCATTCTGTCAGACGTTTTTTTAAGAAATATATCAAACCACTACCAGTTTTCTCTTTTTTCCCGGGTTCACAAATAATAAACACTCTTTTGGTCGCAGAAAAACAATTTTTAATAAATCTCTTTCTCTCGTCGGGTTTTAGATGATGCAGAATATCGCAGGCAATAATCACATCTGCCGGATAATAACAACTTGGTTCAAGAACATTACCGAGACGAACATTTAAGCCTTTTTTCAGAGCATAACTAAGAAATTCCTCATTAGTATCAAAACCACCATAAAGGAATCCTTCAGGTAGAAAATTTGCCAATATTGCTGGTCCACAGGCCGGTTCCAAAATTAAGTCGCCCTTCTTGGCGAAGCTGGCCATATATTGATAACGTTTGGCAAAATTAGTCCCATGAATCCAACCAAGACCCCAAATATATAGCTGGGGATATTTATAAAAAATGCTTTTTTTACTCATTTACTTTCCTAACCTCCTTTGACGATTTTGAAATTCTAAAATAGTAATCTCTAATTGGGTTTTGTCAAAGTCTGGCCAATAAACTTTAGGAAAATACAATTTTGAATAAGTCGCTTGCCAGGGAAGCAATTCTTTTTGATTGGGGGACATTTTATTCATCTATTTAATTTAATAAAACGTTCGGTCATACCAATAAAGGATTATACTACTTAACCCACCAAAACTTGTGACACCACCCATTATGGTATCTGGGCGAGGATTAGTCTTATAGCGACATCCATAATAATATTCACTGTTTATTATTTTTTGTTCTAATTTAATAAAATTACCTCATTTTGAGTTTTTATATTCTTTTTGCCAAATTGGGTCTAAGGTTTTAGCTAATTTTTTATCATAATCGATCATTCCCTCTTTATATTTTTGATCTTTTAATGCCTGTCTGGCAGTTTCATCAATCGGCTGAGGTTTGTCTTGATCAATAAATTTCCTCATTTCTTCATAATGATCTCTGATAGGACAAGGTAGAATCCAATTACCCATATTTTCCGCTTTTTGTTTTAGAACGTAATCATCCTGCCATTTTCTAATTTTTTCAAGAAAAGGTAAGTTTAAAACGTCGTTTAAACTTCCACCTTTTTTATAAATTTCATTAATATTAGCCACCGCATAAGGATTAAAGACGCAGGGGGTTACATTACCGTTCCATTCAATGTATAAATATCCGCCTTCTTTACCGGCCGAAATACAACCATTGGTAACTGAACCACAATTCCAAAAATCAGCCATAAAGATCTTCTTTTTTTTAATTAATTGCTGGTTTTTCCTAAACATAGTTAATCTTTGTTCCGGAGTGACCAATAAATCCAAAGAATCAGCTCTCCCGATTGGCATTAATTGAAAAATCCAACCATAAACTGCTCCCTGTTTATTAAAATAAAAGTCCACAAATTCATCACTTAATATCAATTCAGCATTATTTTTAGTTGCGGTAACAGAAATACCAAAAGGTACCCCGGCCTCCCTTAAATTTTTCATCGCTTCTAAAATTTTCTTATGAATTCCTTTACCACGTCTGGCATCAGTTTCTTTTTCAAAACCTTCCACTGAAATGGCCGGAGTAATATTACCAACCTCAGCTAATTTTTTAGCCATTTTTTTATCGATTAAAGTACTGTTGGTATACATCAGGAAAAAATTGTCCTGATGTTCTTTAGCCAAATCTATGATAGTTTTCCCCTGGCTCTCATAAAGTAAAGGTTCACCCCCAGAGATAACTGTAAAATAAGAACCCCATAATTTAGTTTTTTCTGTCACTATTTTATCCAAAACCTCCCAATCTAATTTTTCTGAAGAGGCTGAATTACTGTTGGCATAACAACCAGTACATTGTAAATTACAAAATTTCCCCGGACTAATAGTCAAAAAGGACGGTGGATTTCTCCCAAATTCTTTATGGAATTTCTCTTTCTGGATTTTTGATTTTAAAAAAATGTTTTGAATTAAAGAATTAATTAATGCTTTACGTACCATTGGAGCATTTTTGGCCCCTTCAAAAGCTTTATTCATTGCCGCAATAAAACTTCTCGACATGTAATATTTATCTTCTTGAACCTTTCGGGGGTAATTTTTATTTTCTAAAAGACCTTGATGAATTTTTTTATCCGCTAATCTGATTAGGTTTTTCCTAACAAGATGATTAGAAACCAATAGCTCCAACGGTTTACCCGTATATTTAGTAAATATTTCCTCCCACGAACTTTTTAGCTGATTTGTTTTCGACATAACTTCTCCTTTAAATTTTCTAATCATTGGAATAATAAGGTAATAATTTGATCAGACACTTTGCCTGAATTCATTCTTTTATCAAGAAATGAATATTCCAAAAGTAATCCATCCATCATACTGGTAAGTAGTGAGGTTAATAGCTTGCTATCAATTTTTTTAGTCAATTTTTTACTGATCGATACCTCCTCAATTATTGGCTGGATTAAACTAATAACCTGTTCTCTTAACTGAATAATATGTCTGGTTATTTGAGGGTCGGATGAAGATAACTTAAACACAAAAGCTTTAACTAAATTTTTCTCCTTAAAACCAAAATCTAAGTAATTTTTGATTAGCCGATATAACTTTTTATCGACTGTTGTTTCGTTTAAAGTCGCTTTGATTGCTAAACTTAAATCATCAAAAACACCTTCGAGTACCTGTTCGTAAATTTCCGCCTTGCCAGTAAAATGATAATAAAGTGCAGCTTTAGTAATATTTAGTTTTTTAGCAATATCGCTCATGGAAACACCTAAATAACTATATTCTGAGAAAAACCCACGGGCGGTATCGATAATATATTTTTTAGTATTTTGAACTACTCCTTTGGATTGGGTTGTGGTTGCTTGCATCGTTTTTAATATTCTATTTTTTACTTACCGCTCGGTAAGTTATTGATAGGTTATCAGAAGGGCAAATGCATGTCAAATATTTTTAATGTTTATTCTCTGGGCTGGATATTTGTAAACAAATCTATTTTGTGAGATATTTATTTATGAAACTACCCAAATCCTGGACCACAGTTACCACCCTCTCAAAAATTATAGCCCTGGCCATGTTTGTCGGCCTACCCTTTATCGGCTTTTATTTTGGTTATCAGTACGGCATTAAATCAGCGACAATTAGTAATTCAAATGTAAAACCAACTGTCGTAGAAGAAACACCAATCCAGCAAAAAGTAGAAAAAGCTCCGGAAACTGTGAAAGACGCAGTTTCTAAAATTCTAATTAATAAATATAATTTGGAAAAAGATAAAGTATCTGTTCAGGTAAATAAGCAGGTGGGTGATTTTGCCACTGGATCGGTGGGATTTGGGGAAGAAATGGGGGGCGGTGGCTGGCTGGCAAGAAAAGTGGGGGGAAAATGGGAAGTGGTCTGGGATGCTAACGGCTCAGTTGATTGTCAAAAATTGAGGACAGAATATAAGTTCCCGGATGAAATCCTAAAGCCCAGCTTTTGTGATTAAAAAAGAGGACTAACTTTTTCTCGTTTTAATTTGCACTCCCGCCAGTCGATCAGCCAATTCTCCCAATTTATGGCCATCTTTTATGCTACTTGATCTAAGTAAAAGACCATAAAACATCAAAGCTTCATTACATTTTTTATGAAGAGATAGAGAATCATCGTATTCGCCTGGCTCAGAAATTATTATTTTTTCCCTTCTATCAGTTCTCTTGCAATAACCACACTCAGTTACTTCTTTTTTCATTGTCATATTTTATTTTCTCGTTTCAATATCAATTTTTGCCAATTTATTAGCCAGTTTTATCATTTGCTCCGTGTTCTTATCGGTTTCCATTGATCTCAAAATTGCAAAATAATTAAAAGCTTTTAAGCATTCTTCATGAAAAGGCTTTAGATTTTCTAAATCATCCCCAGGTGAAGCATAAACTTTTTTTCTCTCGTCTACCATCCCACACCATTCGCATCGAACAGCTTTGTTATTTATATTGTCTTGTTCTATTGTTATTCTTTATTTTACCTCTTCCTTTCTATATTTTCTCCTCGATCCGTCGTACCCACCCCTTGCTAGTTTTTTTTGAAAGAAAAAGCCCGTTTCTGTTGTATATATACTATATATAGTTATGATCGATCGGCAATGTCAAAATTTGGACGACGGGGAGCTCGTTGCGCTTTCTCTTAAGGACAGTCAATATTTTTACTGTCTCATGCGCCGTTACGAAGAAAAGCTTAGCCGCTATCTTCGGCGTTTTACCTATCTTGGTGATGATGATATTGCCGACATTGTCCAGGAATCATTTATTCGTGTTTATCAGCATCTAAATGATTTTGATTCAGAGTTAAAATTTAGTTCCTGGATCTATCGCATTGTCCACAATCAGGCTCTTAATTTTATTAAAAAAAATAAGCAATCACTAAAAATTGAGATGACTGACTCTGATGACAATTTTATTGATTGGCTGGTCGCTGATACCAATATTGAAAAAGAAACCCTTATCAAAGAACAAGATGAACACATTTCCTCTCTTTTATCTCAGCTAAAACCGGATTATAAAGAAGTTTTAGTCTTAAAATTTTTTGAAGACAAGGATTATCAAGAAATCAGCGATATTTTACAAAAGCCCATGGGGACCGTCGCTACCCTTATTTCTCGGGCTAAGATACAATTTAAAAAAATCTATGAAAAAGAAAAATAGTATCAGTGACATCACTTTAAAATTAATCAAAAAAAAGCATCTAAAACCTATTCCTAGGTGGGAATTTATCGCCAAAAACTGGGGCCTTTGGACCGGTCTTATTCTCTGTTTAATTCTTTTGGTTATTGGCTTTGGCCTCTCCATTTTTGGAGTCATTGACAATATTATTGTCCCTTATTTATGGCTTTTTATTGCTATTATCTTTTTTGTTCTATCCTATCTTCTTTTTCAAAAAACCAAGCATGGCTATCACTTTCCTCGTTGGCAGGTCATCATTGTCATGATCGCCTTGGCTTTTATTTTTGGCACCGCCTTTTTCAAAGTTGGTTTTGCTCGTCGGCTCGATTCTAGTTTGGAAAACAAAATTCCCCGCTACCGTGAAGTGGTTCCCATGAAGCTTCAAACTTGGTCTCGTCCGGAGCAGGGCTATCTCTCCGGTACTATTACTAAAATAGTTGACGATTCAAATTTTGAAATTAGGGATTTTTCTGGGAAAAAATGGCAAATAAGTGGCAATAATATAATCATAAAAGGTCGTCTGACACTTAAGGTCGGCACTGAAATAAAATTAGTTGGCTCTCAGAGCGGTAAAGATACTTTTACTGTTTCTGAAATCCGCCCCTGGACGGGCATGGGTCAAAACTTGATGAAAGAAAATTAACAGCCGCCTTGTATTACTAATAGACTGCGCAAGTCTTTTAATCATTTATTTCAAAAAAATATGACAACTAAAATTGTTCTCGGAATTGCGGCTTTAGCCCTCGGGCTAGTAGCTGTTAAATCTTTTACTCCAGTACTCGCTTATCGTGGTGATGCCACCGTCAAAGGTCCAAATTATACCGAGGAACGACACACTATAAATACTACCGCCTTTCAAAAAGGGGACTACAAAGCCTGGGCTGCTAATATGGCTGGTCGAGGTGCGACAAGATTCGTTAACCAGTCTAATTTTAAAGAATTTGCCGAGGCTCAACTAGCTTCACAAAAAGGTGATAATACCCTAATTAATGCTTTCCGTGCTAAATATGGCATGGGTCAAGGCAACGGTCAAGGTCGTGGCATGGGCATGCACGCCAATCAGTAATTATCAAAATTACCTAATTAATACCCGCCTCTTCGGCGGGTATTTTTATTTTCGGCTAAATAGTCGAGTAAACCAACCAAAAAGACCATTAACCTTCTTTTCGTTGTTCAATTCGTTTTCTAAAGAAGTATTTTGCTTGATCATCGATGCAATTGTTAATTGAAGTTGATCTTTTTCTGCCTGATTTAAGGCTTGAGTCTTAAGTTTTTCTAAATTATCAATCAATAATTTGTTCTCATTGCTCATATATTCCAAGGCCTCAATCTTCTTTTTGTCACTTCCCACGAAAAGTCTAACTAATTGACCTCTGTTTTTTAGTTCATAGTATGTTGACTTAATTTTTTCTTGATTTTTTTCCTGGTTTTGGGAAATTTCTCGAACTTGGGCTCCAATTCCACCCTCATCTTTAAAATCCAGTTTCAGCTGTTTAACCTGATCCGAAACTCTATTCATATTTTTACTTACCCCCTCATCGACTTGCTCGATTTCCTCATTTTGAACCTGATTTTGATTCTTAATCTGATTTCCGTTAGCGCTTTTTGCTATTACCGGAAAAGAGATAAATAAAAACAAAAACGACAGTATTAGATATTTCTTCATATTATTCAATTTAACTATTAATCTACTCAACTACAAATCTAATCTAATCATAACACTTTTACAATTAAATTATCTTCTTGACACCCCCAGGGGGTGTAATATAAGCTTATTAAGTGAAAACGAATCAGCAACGCTTAAACAATGTTATCGGCCAGCTCAAAGGGATCAAAAAAATGATGGATTCAAAAGCCGATTGTCTTAAAATTTTAACTCAATTAAAAGCCACTAGATCGGCTCTTTCTTCTGTCACGGATTCCGTGGTGGAAGACAAGTTCAACACCTGTCTTAAGAGTCTCAATAAAGATGATAAAAAATTATTTATTAATCTAAAAAAATATGTCAAATCCAATTAATGTCACCGGTCAGGAAAATTTTTTGACCGAAGTTATTAAATCTGGTCTCCCTGTTCTCGTCGACTTTTGGGCTGCTTGGTGCGGTCCTTGTCAAATGATGGCTCCAGTTCTCTCTGAGCTCGCCGATAAATTTGACGGGAAATTAAAAGTAGTTAAAGTTGATACGGAGGAGCCTCAAAATCAACAACTGGCTATGAATTACCAAATCCAGAGTATTCCCAACATAAAATTATTTATCAAAGGGGAGCTCGTCAAAGATTTCATCGGCTATCGTCCCACTGACACTTTCGCCACTGAATTAAAAGAATTTTTAGATTAAATTAAGGTAAAATACGGGTACATCATCAAGTACCCGTAGCTCAATTGGATAGAGCATCGGCCTCCGAAGCTGAAGGTTGGAGGTTCAAATCCTCTCGGGTATACCCAGTTCGACTTGCCAAGCCGTAGTTTTCAACGAAGGCTGGTTCCCGCCGGGCATACCCTCTATTTCATGCGTTATAATATCTTATGAATAAAAAGCCTGAAACACAGGATAATCTTTATTTTGACGAACGCTCTGCCGGTGGTATCGTTTATCGCCTTATCGATAACCAAATTTACTGGCTCGTTATCAAAACTTTATCCAAAAAAAAGATCAATCGTCGCGGTCACAAAATCCGCCATACTATTTATAAGTTCCCTAAGGGTCACTTAAATTCCGGTGAAGTATTAAAACAAGCTGCCATGCGCGAGGTCGAGGAAGAGGGTCGAATCAAAGCTAAAATTATCGATAAAATTGGCTCCAAAGATTATATTATCTGGGATGAAGTTCAGAATAAAAAAATTATCAAAAAAGTCACTTTTTTTCTGATGGAGTACGAGGGTGAAAGCAATCTAAAATATTACGATACTGAAACTGTCATTGGTCGGGAGTGGTACAAGCTTGAGGATTCTCTCAAAAAATTGGCCTACGATTTTGAGAGGACTCTTCTCAAAAAAGCTAATTTTAAACTAAAAGCTTTATTAAAATCCCAAAAATAGATAAAATACTTTGCCTCGTGAAGTTATTTGGGTATTGCTCGTATTTTTTTAATGGAGGGCAAGCCCTCCGTAGCTTTAGCAGGGAGGGGTCGGACTATGCCCGTCCGTAGTCCTGAGTTTATCGAAGGACGAAGGCGGGTAGTGGTTTTTATTTAACAATTTGGAGGGGTCGGATAGTGGTTCATTCCACACGCTTGGAAAGCGTGCGTCCGAAAGGACTCGCGGGTTCAAATCCCGCCCCCTCCGCTTGTAGTTTTTTCAAAGTTTTAGGAAAAATAATTTTAATAGTTATTTTTTTGGTATTTTTTTTACATTTTGACATTATGTTTTCCCGAGCCTTTTTTTAAAAATAAAATTAAAAAATCAATAATCTATCGAGCATTTTACGAACACATAAACAAAAAACATTTTGGGGGTGGTTGGAAATAATTGTATTTATCGGACTTAATTGCTACAATAAGCCTCAATGATTGGTCTTATTGAGGCTTGTCAACACAGTAGTGCCACTGTCCTAGATGTGGCTCGAAATCCAACCCATTTTTTAAAGGCACCCCACTCCAGTACAAAAACTGAATTAGTTCTTCAAACTGCCTCCCGTATCGCTTTTCCCGACATAAATAAAGAATCTTGCTCTGAAAAATTTAGATTAATTTCCAATCTAATTTTTTCTGCCAACGAATACTGGGATATTGGTCTTCGAGCCAAAGAAGAGCTTTACAAAAACAAAGCTCATAAATTTGTTGCTCTCAATACCATTTTCAGTGAAACAAAAGCCTCCTTAAACAATTCTTTAAATGAATTTAATTTAAAATATCCTCACTTAACCGATTTAGCCACCACTTTTATTCATGATGGGGAGGTCTTGGCCAGTAATAGTAAAGATTTTTCTGGTGTTCATTACCGTGAAATTGACAGTGGGATTACGGCTCTTTTTACTTTTGAATCTTTTTGTCAAAATGATTATTTTGAAAATCTGGGCATCGACTCGAGTAAAAAATGTCAGATGAGCCAGGATTTACTTGATAAATATAAATATTTTTTAGTCAACGATATCGATATTGGTAAATTGGATAAAAAATTAAAGAAAATTGTTGGATTGCAGGCCATCGAAATGATGGTCGCCTGTCAGGACGATCGCTGGGGGATCACCGAAGATTCAATTTTAAAAATCCCAAACACCATGGATAAAGGTCTCGATGAAAACAAAAAACTTTTCGATTCTTATAAAAATAAGGCCGTTAAATGTGGTTTTTCACCCCTTATTCCTGAGGTGCTATCTCGTCTTTCATCTCTTCACCGTATCAAATCAAATCGAATAAAAAATCTCAACACTATTGAAATTAATCACATTCAAAGACATCGCAATTTTAATAAAATCCATTATCTTCGTGAATGGCTCAATGAGTCTTCTCTCCTTTCTCAGCTTTTTTCCTAAAACATCATTGTTTTGGCAAATTTCTGTACTCTATCATTTGTCCAATTTTTTCCGCATCTTTAATTCCATAGTTCATTCCCTCTGAAATTCCTCTATCGGTATATATAACTGTTGCTTCTGCTGTCGGTCTCCAGGTAAAACCTGCTTCAATTCCTTGCATTCTTTCACCAAAATCAGCATTATTCAATATTCCTTCTTGGGTATATAGTAAATGACTAGCAAAAGGAGCTTCATTGTGTCTCACAATACAGTCTCTGAGACATGCCCTTGCATATCTAACATTTTCTTCTTGTTCTTCGGGGGTTTTCCCTTTAAAAGGGGATTCAACTATAACTAGTCTTCGTTTAATTTCTGTCATAGATTAACTTATAACAAAACACACATCAAAGTACAATAAGTATTAATTATTAAACTTTTTATTCTCAGCTTTTTTCTTGATCTTCTCCGTTAAACCAATCAGAGACGATATCTACCCAGGTTCTAAAGTGTCTTGGCTTAGCTTTTGGTTTTTTGTCTTCGGGATGATTCAACAGATAGTTACTTTCTTTTTCTTTTGCTAGATTAAACAGATATTCATCGGTACTCCAGTCTCCAACTCTTGTTCTATGGGTTTCAGAAGAATGTTCGTATTCTTTAAAAGAGTTTTTATTTTTTGGGTATTCTTTTAGTTTCCAAGAAAGTTCTGGATAAAGAGAAGACTGTTTTCCATAAATATTTGTCCCCGTCAGCTCCATAAAATGATGTCGACAAATCGGTACTCCTACCGAGCCTCTTCCCTCAATTTCTATTTTAGTCACATATAAATTATCTTTATTGCAGTTTCGATAAAAACCTTTATTTTCTGAATAAAAAGTTTTTTGACAACTAGCATTAGCCTCATCACCACTCCAAACTTTCAGCCACCACTGTCTTAAATTTTCTGAAAAAGCCATAGTGAAGTATTTTACCTCATTTATCGATTTATTTCCCTGTCCTTTAGCTAGTTTTTGTTTTGCTTATTTTAGTTAAGATATTTATAATTAATTATGAAAAATTTAAGAGGCAATAAAACCTTCCGACTGGTTTTAATCGGAATTCTAATTCTCCTGGTCACTTATATGTTGTACTCCTTATATTAAAAATATGGCTATCCCCAAATTCAAACCCTTAGCAAACGCTTCTGAAAAAACTAAAAAGACCGCGAAACCCATTTTAATGGCGGTTATTGCCGTCCTTCTTGGTGCCTTCGGCCTGACCGCTTCTGGCAATGATTGGGACCTTAATAAAATTTTGACCGGTTCCTCGATGTCTGAATCCAAAATTCAAACTGACGAAGAGGGAAATCTAGTTCAAAATGAAGCTGGCGAATTCCTTTCTCGAATTATGCGCGATAAAGAAGGTAATGTTGTCGAAAGTGGCGGTAAATATACTGACCAGTACAACTGCGACGATTTTGCTACTCAGGAGGAAGCCCAAAAATTCTTCAAAAATGCCGGTGGTCCAAGTAAGGACGTCAATAACCTTGATGGTGACAACAATGGCATTGCTTGTCAGACCTTACCTTCAGAAAAACTCTAACCCAAAATATATTTTTTTGTGTTTTCGGACTCGTGTCTTTTAATTTCCCTATCTTTAGGTAAATTGGCTCTGGCATTTTATTCTTAAAGTAATAAAATAAAACCTACATGAAACCCTTGCGGCATTATTATCAATTTTTAGCTAAATATAAATGGCAAATGCTTATCTTTTTAAGCATTTATGCTCTCTCCGTCGGCCTCGAAACCGTCCGTCCCTACTGGCTTAAATCTATTTTAGATAGTGCGCAAAATAATAATTTTAAAGCTGTTTTTAATTATCTGCTTCTTTTTGGTACCTCCACTATTGGCGCTTCCTGGATTTCCGCTTTTGCCTACTACCTTGGTGATGGAGTTTTGATTCCTTTTTCAAGGGAAATTAGAGAGACTGTTTTTAAAAAAGTTTTAGAGCTTGATTTTGCCTATCATGTCAATAAAAATACCGGCTCTCTTATTAGTGCCTTTCGTCGGGGAGATGGAGCCGTTTATTCTATTTTCCACAGTATTCATTTTGAATTATTTCAAGTTTTTGTTTCTCTCTTCATTACCTTAATCTTTCTCTTTCGTGCCTCTCCCGACATTGCTTTTTCTATGATGGTTCTTTTTACTGTCAACATATTTTTGATCATTTGGCTGATAAAAATAAATCTAAAAACCCGTACCGAATTCAACAGTGCCGAGGATCATATTTCTGGAATTATTACCGATTCTCTCATTAATTATGAAACCGTTAAATTTTTTGCCGCCGAGGAAAAGGAGCGCCAGCGCTTAAGTATTTCTTTCAGAGACTGGACCAAAAAATTTTGGAATTTTTCCAGTTCTTTTCGTCTAATGGATGTGGGGATTGGCACCACCTCCGGTCTGGGGATGCTTTTTATTCTCTGGCTAGCCGTCAATAAATTGAATCATGGTTTTACCTTGGGAGATCTCGTCATGGTAGCTGGTTTTATTACCGGATTTTATTATCAGTTCTTTAACCTCTTTTTTCGAATTCGGGATATTGCCAAAAATGTTACTGATTTAGACAAATATTTTTCTATCCTCGAAAACGAAACTCAGGTCAAAGATCCCTCTTCACCTAAAACCTTATCTAGTCCCACCGGCTCTCTTGAATTCAAAAACATCGCCTTTGCCTATCCTGGCAATAGGGAAAGAGTCGTTGATAAAATCAATCTTGAAATCAAATCAGGGGAGCAGGTTGCCTTTGTTGGTCGCTCTGGTGCTGGCAAGACCACTTTAGTTAAACTGCTATTGCGTTTTTATGACCCAACCTCTGGTGTCATCAAATTTGATGGAGTCGATATTACCCACTTTACCAAAAGTTATTTGCGCAGTCTCATGGCCGTTGTCCCTCAGGAGCCAATTATGTTCAACAATACCATTAAATTTAACCTAAGCTATGGCAAAGAAAAAGCGACGATGACCAAGATGAAAAAAGCGGCCACTGATGCTAATATTTTAAATTTCATTGAAAATCTTCCCAAAAAATGGCAAACCGAGGTCGGTGAGCGGGGAATAAAACTCAGCGGTGGTCAAAAGCAACGTCTGGCTATTGCCCGGGCTCTCCTGACTGACCCAAAAATTTTAATTTTTGATGAAGCTACTAGCAATCTCGATTCCGAGTCCGAGCGTCAAATTCAAAAAGCTCTCAAAATTGCTTCTCAAAGTCGCACCGTCATTATCATTGCTCATCGTTTTTCCACCATTAGAAATGCCGACAAAATTGTGGTTTTGAGTAGTGGGACTATTGCTGAGATCGGTAAACACAGCGAATTAATTGCCAAAAATGGTCTTTACAAAATGCTCTGGACCCTCCAGTCAAAAGGTAAATTAATCACTGACAAAGAAGGTTTATTCGATTCTAATATAAGATAAGAGATTTAAATGCTAAAATAATCCCATGGATAAGAGTTATTCTTCGGCCAGCGAATCGGATACTTACCAGTCTTGGGAAAAATCAGGTGCCTTTACTCCAACCATTGATAAAACTAAAAAGCCTTTTTCTATAATTTTGCCTCTCCCCAACGCCAATGATCCCATGCATATGGGTCATGCTCTTTTTACCATCCAAGACATTTTAATTCGCTATCATCGGATGCTCGGTGATCCCACCCTCTGGCTCCCCGGTGGCGACCACGCCGGTATCGAAACCCAGTTTGTTTTTGAAAAAATGCTTCAAAAAGAAGGTAAATCCCGTTTTGATTTTGATCGGGAAACTCTTTATCAAATGATTTGGGATTTTGTCGAAAAGAATCGTATCCTTAATCAATTCCAAATGAAAAAGCTTGGTTTTTCCATGGACTGGACCCGCTATCACTATTCACTCGAGCCTAAAATTGTTGACAATGTCCTTTTAACTTTCAAAAAACTTTACGATGATGGCCTCATTTACCGCGATGAAAAAATCGTCAATTATTGTACTTTTTGCGGCACTTCTTTTTCTAATCTCGAAGTTAATCACAAAAGTGTTGACTCTCATCTTTGGTATATCAAATATGGCCCCTTGACCGTGGCCACTACCCGACCCGAAACCATGCTCGGCGACACTGCCGTGGCTGTTAATCCCAAAGATAAAAGATATCGGGGGTTGATTGGCCAAAAAATATTATTACCTCTAGTTAATCGAGAAATTCCTGTCATAGGGGAAGAAACAATTGATATCAAATTTGGTACCGGAGCTGTTAAAGTCACTCCCTCTCATTCTCCCGAAGATTACGACATGGCCAAAAAACACGATTTAGAATTTGTTCGCATTTTTGATTATGATGGTAAATCCAATCTCAATGTCCCTGAAAAATATCGTGGCTTATTTCCAAATCAAGTCCGTCAAATGGTCATCGACGACCTTAACGCCGCCGGTCTCATTGAGAAAATTGAAAATTATTCTCATGAAGTTGGTCACTGCTACAAATGCGGACACCCCATCGAGCCTTTAACTGCGCCTCAGTGGTTTTTAAAAATAGATCCTCTGGCCAAAGCT
Source organism: uncultured Gammaproteobacteria bacterium (assembly GCA_964549165.1). Lineage (GTDB taxonomy): Bacteria > Patescibacteriota > Microgenomatia > UBA12405 > UBA12405 > UBA12158. The sequence goes on from CAZJUH010000001.1 coordinate 124,443, forward strand.
GCTATCAAAGCTGCCAAAGATGATGACATAAAGTTCTTCCCTTCTCGTTTTAAAAAAGCCTATCTTACCTGGATGGAATCAATTCGCGACTGGAATATTTCCCGTCAGATTGTTTGGGGTCCTCGTATTCCTGCCTGGTATTGTCTAGATTGTAATCCTCAGATTAAAATTAATTTTCTTGATAAAAACAAAAAATTAATTTCAGCTTACTACGCCGATATCAAAGATAAATATGGCTTTGAGGAAATCAATAGTGGCCTTCAATCTCTCCTCGCTCCGGTCGACTCCAAATATATTGTCGATTGTAGATTGAAGATTGAAGACTGTCCCCGCTGTCAATCAAAAGCTCTACTTCAGGAAACTGATACCTTCGATACTTGGTTTTTAAGTGGCCAGTGGCCTTTAAATACTCTTGGTTTTAATCCCAAAGATCCAAGTAAATCTTCACCTGACTTTGATTATTTTTACCCCACCTCTGTTATGGATACTCTCTGGGATATTCTTTTTTTCTGGGTGGCTCGGATGACCATGTTTGGTCTTTATTTAACCAAAAAAGTTCCCTTCAAAACTGTTCATCTTCATTCTCGGGTCGTTGATGCTAAGGGTCAAAAAATGTCAAAGTCCAAGGGTAATGTTATCGATCCTCTCGTCATGACTGAAAAATATGGCACCGATGCTCTGCGTATGTCTCTAGTTTATGGCATTGCTCCCGCCTCCGATTTTGTCGTCTCTGAGGACAAAATTCGCGCTCAGCGTAATTTTGTCAATAAAATTTGGAACGCCTCTCGTTTTGTATTAATGATTATCGAGCGTTTTCAAGAAAGTAATCCAAATTTAAAGTTAGCCCCCTTTCCTCAAAGGGGGATGTCCGAAGGACAGGGGGATTTAAACCTCGACGACAAAGCCATTCTCACTTCTCTCAATAAAATTATCTCTTCCACCACCACCGATATCAATCGCTACCATTTTGGTCAAGCCTCCGAGAATCTCTATCAATTTTTCTGGCATGATTTTTGCGATGTTTATATTGAAAAAGTTAAAGATAGAAATGAGGATGTCGTCCCAGTTTTACTCACCGTTTTAATCACTTCCCTAAAGCTTCTTCATCCTTTTATTCCCTTTGTCACTGAGTCTGTTTACCAGATTCTTAGGGAAAAAATAAAATTAGACGAAGAACAACTTATCACCGCATCTTGGCCAGCTGAGGTATCACTTCCTCAAAAATAGTCGAATTATCTTTAATTTCAAAGATCATTCCTTGATATTTTTTAATTACTGTTTCATATTTGTTTTTATTTTTTATTTCTTGTCTTGTCATCTCCAGTCTCTGTTTTATTTTTTCTTCACATTCACCTCTGTCCTTCATTCTTTTTTCAAGTATTTCCAGATTATTTTTATCTATGGTTAACCATATGGGCAAAAAATTTGGATTATTTTGCATAAACTCTTCGAGGCTTTCTTGAGTAATTGCCAAGGTTAGTGGTGTTTTTTTCAGATCTTTTTTACTCCAGCCATAGTTAAAATCACCGTACTGTAGGGTAAAAAAGAAATTAGTTCGGTTCTTTTCAAATTTCTCTCTACTCAGGGAGATTAATTTTTGAGAATCTTCTCCTGGGCGTCTTTCCCTATCGGTATATTTTGGAATCTGAAAACTTAATCCCTGTCTTTCGAGTTCCTCTTCTAAAAAACTTTTACCTACTCCAGAGGTTCCGGTAATAACTATATTTCTCATTTTTTTGCCAATAGTTCTTTCATTTTGGCCAAATTTCTGGCCATTTCCGGTTTTTCAAAATATGTCCTCGCTGGTTCTAGTTTGTTAATTATCCACTCTGTCAGCGCATTTTTTAAATCAAGTGGAAAAAGTGCTCCACTGGCGTAGTCGGTAACGATATCAGTATATCGGGTATAAGTTTTATTACCACCAAATTTCTCAGGTCTTTCAATAGTAAACTCTCCAGTTTCTTCACCCCAAAAAATCAGTGTTTTTACCCAGTTTAGGAGAGGATTAAATTCAACTATTTTGGGCGGTCCGTAGGCTTTTAAAATTTTATTTTTTATTTCCTCTGGAGTGTCATGAATAAAAATGGCACTATTTGGCTTTGACTTGCTCATTTTCAGTGACTCTTCATCTTTAATCTCGCTATCAGGGCCAGTGAGCCCGGCAATTAAATTTTGATGGATAGCTACCGGTGTTTGATGTTCTCCGGAAATCTTTTTTATGGCGCTTCTGGCTATTACATGAGCTTTTCTTTGATCCATCCCAGCGTGCGCCAAATTAATGTTCATCGTTACGATATCCGCTACTTGTAGCGGGGGATAAAAGAGGGTGGCCATGTCAACATCATTACCTTGTTTTTTTCCCATAATCGAAATACTCCGGAGGTTTCTGGACAGAGTCACCTCTTTTCCAATCTCCATAAAATTTTGCCAATGAATTGGATTTTTTTCATACAAATTTTTTCCACTGACAAATTCAACCTCATTTTCTTCAACCCCGTAGCATTTTAGCGAGGCAACCAAGGCTGGTTTAAAATAATTTTCGGAGGCCCAGCGGATATCTTCCCATTTTCCTCCGAGTTTATTATTCAAAAAGCTATGAAAATCAGCCAAAAATATTTTACATTTCACTCCGGCTTTTAAAAAATCGGCTATCTTTCCCATTGACATTAAGCCTGTACCCAAATGGACTAGCCCTGATATTTCAAAACCAATATAGTGATTAATTGGCTTTTCACTCTCAATTAATTTCTTCAAATCTTCTTCCGTCAACACCTCTTGGCAGTTGCGGGTAATCAGTTTCATCTTTTCTTCTGTGGTCATGCTCATATTATACTAGTAATATGTCAACAATTTATCTCTTTCGTCATGGTCAGTCAGAATTTAATTTAAACAAAACCTTTACCGGCTGGCTTGATGCCAAGCTAACACCCCTCGGAATCGAGCAGGCCAAAGCTCTAGGAGAAATGTTAAAAGATAAAACCATCGATTTAGCCATTACTACCAGATTATCTCGTGCCGCCGATACCCTTAAAGAAGTTTTAGTTTTTCATCCCGAATGCCGGGAAACTATTATCGACGACCGGATGATAGAGCGTTCTTACGGTGACCTAAGTGGTCACACTCACGAGGAAACTATCACTAAATACGGTCAAGAACAATTCGATAAATGGCATCGCGGCTGGACAGACAAAGCTGAAAATGGCGAATCATTTGCTGATGTTGAAATCCGGGTTAAAGAATTTATCGAATATCTAAAACCTAATTTCTCGTCTCAAAACTTAGGCATCGCTATCTCCGCCCACAGCAACTCTATTCGTCTTTTTAGAAAAATAATGGAAAACGCCACAATAGAGGATTGCGTCTCTTGGACCATTCCCTACGACCAGTATTTCGAGTATCAGATTTAAATTCCCATTTCCTCGGCAATGCGCATCAGTCTGTTATATTTACAGACTCTTTCCCCTCTAGTTGGGCCAACTTTGATGTATTCACTCCCAACAGCCACAGCCAGGTCTACCATAAAGGTATCATTTGATTCGCCCCCGCCTCGATGAGAAGGCACCGTCCACATGCTGTTTTCCTTGGCTTCGACACAGCAATCAATGGTTTCAGTCACGCTTCCTGCCTGATTTAGTTTTATTAAAATCGCATTTGCTGCCTTCATTTCAATTGCTTTTCGCCATCTTTTCAAATTGGTTACTGTCAAATCATCGGCAATATTAGGCATATTTCCTACTTTACTCGTTAGCTCCACCCAGTTTTCCCAGTCATCCTCACTCAGCATATCTTCAAAACTGACAATCGGATATTTTTGTAGCCAGGGCAAAAAATACTCAATTAGCTGCTTTCCATCCAGTTTTTTATTCTCTATTTTTAGGTTATATTTACCATCAGAAAAAAATTCAGAGGCAGCGGCATCAATTGAAATTCCAGCATCAATTCCCGGTATATAGCCTGAATTTTTTATAGCTTCGAGTATATATTCCATCGGTTTTTCGTTTGAAGTCAGTCCACTTGGAGCAAAAGCCCCTTCGTTGCCCACATTGGTTGATTTGTTTTCTCTTTTTAAAATCTTTTTTAATTCTTCATAAATTTCCATTTCCATTCTCACGTTTTCGCTAGCGCTTCTATTTCCCATTGCCGATACCAAATATTCCTGTAAATCGGTACTATCAGCCGCATGCTTGCCCCCTTCAATCATCACTATCATGGGTTTGGGTAAAGCATTAACCGGAACTAAATTAAAAGTCTTTTGCAGGTATTTATAAAGAGGTAGCCCTTCTTCAGTCGCCTGTGCCCTTGCTACTGCCATACTGACTCCGAGAATTGCATTTCCCCCCAGCTTAGCTTTATTTTCCGTCCCATCCATAGAAATCATTTTTTCATCGATCTTTCTTTGCTCACTGGTTTCCATTCCAATGAGTGTCTTCGAAATAATGTCATTTATATTTTTAACAGCCATCAGCATTCCTTTTCCTTTATATCTTTTTTCATCCCCATCAAGTAAAACTGTTACTTCATGACTTCCAGCGCTGGCTCCATAGCTCACCGAGGCTTCCCCAATTGCTCCCGATTCTAGCGTAATTGTGACTTCTAGAGTTGGCGCCCCGCCGCTGGCCAGTATCTCTCTGGCTTTAATTGTTTTTATTTTTGACATATTGAGTTCATTATACCTTTTATAAATTTTTTATACTTAACATTTTTTATCATTATCCAGTAGTCTTGAAATTCCATTTTCTTTTTCAAAAAAAGATCGCAGTACCCAGGTCCCCAGACTTTTATTCCTTTATGTATCGGCCAGGGGACAGAAGCAAAGTCGTTGATACTCCAAATATTTTGATAAATATTTTTCAAAAAATATATCATTTTATTATCCTTATATTCACCTGGCGTGTACTCCAAAAAAAGTGTCGGCTTGTCTCTTTTAATAATTTTTTTTGCTCCCTTTATAACTTCGGGTTCAAAGCCCTGAGTATCCACCTTAATCAAACTAATATATTGTTCATTTATTAACATATTATCCAGAGTCTCCGTCATAATTCTAGTGTCAATTTTCTCGTTTCTCATCTCTGATATCCGACTATTTCCCTGATTTTCTTCATCTTTTATCAAAAATCTATTCTCTTTCTTATTACTCGCTGCTTTATTAATTAGCACCACATTATTTAAATTATTTTCCTTTACATTTTTCTTCAAAATTTCAAAGCATTTTTTGTCCGGCTCGATAGCATAGACTCTTTTTACCCTTTGCGCCATTTGGAGAGTATAGTAACCAATATTGGCTCCCACATCAACAACGACACTATTTATATTAAGCTGGGTTAGCATTATCGCCGTTTCATATTTTTCATATTTCCCAAGGGCTATTCTTTGACCGATATATTTATCATCTTCCTGGTACCAAAAATCTAAACTGCTTAATTTTGTTTTTTTTAATGTCATCCTCCTCTATTATCTCACTTATCCCCTTGACCTATCGCCACTAATAGATATAATATTAGCAGTCTATTGCCCCGACTGATAATTATAAATTTATCTTATTATGCCTAAATCAAATATCAAACCAGTTGCCGGTTATATCTTAGTCGAACCCCTAAAACAGGAAAAAACTACTGCCTCAGGCATTGTTTTACCCGAATCCCACGAGGAAAAACCTCAATCAGGTAAAGTTCTATCCGTCGGTGCCTCTATTTTTGACGATGGTCACGAAGTTTTGTCTCCCTGTAAAGTGGATGATGTCATTATCTACCGCGAATGGGGTGGAAAAGAATACAAGGATGGCGACAGGAATCTCCTAATTCTCAAATTTGAGGACGTCATGGCCACCATTAACTAATTATCTATTTATCTATTAACTAATAATCTAAATCTATGTCAAAACAACTAAAATTCGGGCAAGATGCCCGTCAATCACTTTTAAGAGGCGTTAACACTTTAGCCAATGCCGTGGCTACTACTCTCGGTCCCAAAGGCCGAAATGTCGCTATCGAAAAAAAATGGGGTGGCCCCTCAGTCATTCATGATGGTGTCTCTGTAGCCAAAGAAATTGATCTCAAAGATCCCTATGAAAATATGGGCGCTCAGCTTGTCAAGGAAGCCGCCAGCAAAACCAATGACACGGCCGGTGATGGGACGACTACTGCGACTGTTTTAGCGCAGGCTATCGTCAATAAAGGGCTTCAAAACGTCGCTGCCGGTGCCAATCCAATGATAATCCGTCGTGGTCTCGAAAAAGGTTTAGCTGTAATCATCAAAGAGCTAAATTCCATGAAAAAAGACATTAAAATTGATGATCTGGCTTCGATTGAAAAAGTGGCCACTATTTCCTCCGCTAGTGAAGAAATTGGTCACGCTATTGCCACCGCCGTTATCAAAGTCGGTCGCAACGGTTTGATTACCGCCGAAGAGGGCAAGGGACTCGATCTCGAAACCAAAGAAACTTCCGGAATGGAATTTGACAATGGTTTTCTTTCTCCCTATTTTGCTACCAATACTGAAAAAATGGAAGCCGTTATCGAACATCCTTATATCGTTATCACTGATAAAAAGATCAGCTCTATCCAGGACATTTTGCCCTTTTTAGAAAAATTAGTTAAATTAACCAAAAATTTTGTCATCATTTCAGAAGATATTGATGGCGAAGCTTTGGCGACTCTGGTTGTCAATAAACTTCGTGGTACTTTCAATGTCCTCGCTGTCAAAGCTCCTGGTTTTGGTGATCGCCGCAAAGCGATGCTCGAAGACATTGCCATTTTAACTGGTGGTAAGGTTATTGCTGAGGATCTTGGTATTAAATTTGAAAATATTGACCCAGAGGAGTATTGTGGTCGGGCCGAATCTGTTACTGCTGACAAAGACAAAACTCAAATAATCAGTGGAGCTGGTTCTAAAGCCGAAATTGATTCTCGTGTCGCTCAAATAAAAGTCCAGCTTAATGCTTCGACTTCTGATTATGACAAAGATTCCTTCCGTCAGCGAATAGCGAAGTTAATTGGCGGTGCCATTGTCATCCAGGTTGGCGGAGCGACCGAAGTAGAAATGAAAGAAAGGCTTGAGCGAGTCAAAGATGCTATTGATGCCACCAAGGCTGCCGTCGAAGAGGGAATTCTCCCTGGTGGCGGCGTGGCTTTACTCAAGGCTTCTTTTGCCTTAGATAAGGTAAAAACAGATTCCTCTGAAGAACAGGTGGGCATTGATATCTTAAAATTCGCTCTCCAGCAGCCAATTCGAAAACTGGCTCAAAACTGCGGTGAAGATCCTGGCTTTGTTTTCAATCGCATCAAGGATTCTCTGGAGTCAGACGAAAAATCTGATCTTGGTTATCACGCTGTCACTGGCGAGTTTGTTTCGATGACCAAGGCTGGTATTCTTGATCCAGTCAAAGTTACCAAATCAGCTCTAACGAACGCCGTTTCGGTCGGTACCATGATCTTGACGACTGACGTTCTTGTCGCCGATATTCCCGAAAAAAAATCAGCTACTCCTGATATGAGTGGCATGGGTGGAATGGGTGGTATGGACGGTATGATGTGACGAGGTTAATACCGAGTCATCCCGATGGTGTCGATCTATCGACATAATATCGGGATAAATATTTAAAATTTTTAATCCTCCCGCTCCGGCGGGAGGATTTTTGTATAAAATATCTTATTCGCAAAATATATTTTCTACTATTTATAGATCTTCTTTTATTAGCGGCTATTTTTGTTTTAAAAATATATTTCCAGCCAATCGCTATTGTTTTACCCCATCACAATATTGTTCAAAATATTCGTCAAAATTTCCTCCAAAAAATTTCTCATTCTCGATTAGTTACAAAAAAAATTATTCTCATTGCTCCCGATCATTTTTCGCAAAACCAAGAGCAAATAAATATCAACAACGAAAATTGGAATTTATCAACTGGCCTTTTAAAATTTCAGGATTTAAATTTTAATTTACCGGTCAAGAACACTCTTTTAAAAAATGATCACGCAGTTTACAATCCTCTGGCTGACCTCAAAACTTATTTTCCGAAGGCCATCATTTACCCTATTCTAATTGGTCAAAAAGTTCCTTTTTCTAGTCTCGAAACTCTTATCTCCAATCTCAAATCTGTTTGTCGTTTTAATTGTCTGTTAGTCGCTTCTGTCGATTTTTCTCATTATCTTCCAGCCACTCTGGCCGAGGTTCATGACACTCACACTCTTAAAATTTTAAATAATTTTGATTTTAACAATCTAAATAATGTTGAAGTTGATAGCCCCCAATCACTTTATATTTTGATTAAGTTTTCTCAAAATAAATCGGCTAAAAAATTCAATTTATTTGCTCATACCAATTCTGGTTTTATCATCGGCAATCCTGATATTGAAACAACGACTCATATTTTTGCCTATTACACTAGGGGATTTACACAAAAAATTAATATTTTCACCACAGTCTCCACTCCAAAATTATTAAGCCGAGCTGATAATCAAAGCACTTTGGGTGACCGATTTTTCTACGGCGTTGATGAATTTTCCCTTGATCCTTCTCTCGATTTTGTTGTCGCTAGTGTCACTACATCAAGTCAGATTATTAAATCATATTTACCCATCAAAGATAATTTGTTTATTCGAGGCGAGGAAAAACAAAAATTAATAAAAAATTATTTTGACTCTCTTCCAAGTGACCAAAATATTACAAAAGACTATTATTGGGGTAGAATTATTTATGACAGAAAACAATCTTCTCCCTCCTCCAGTAATTGAAACTCCCGAAAAACGCGAAATATTAAAGCCAATTAAACCAAAATTTAAATTTTCACCCATTTTTTTAATTATTGTATTAAGTCTCTTTTTTGTCGGCACTATTTTGGCGGCTTATTACTATGGTATTTCTAAAAAACAACCTACTGTTGAGGTGCCTGTCCCTGTCTTAACCGAGCCAACTCCTATTCCCAGTGAACCTGTTCCAACTGTTATACCAACTATTAGTGAAGATGTCAGTGACTTTGGTAAAATAACTTGGCTTTCTAATCCTATTAAAGTACCCAATCCTGATATTCTTAACAAAAAGAATTTAGATTTAGAAAATTCTAACGGACACTCTTTTTTAACTGATGGTAGTACCTATAAAGTCGCTACTTTTTCTAATGGTGCCTCTCTACTCGTTACTTTTATTTCTCCAGTTGGTCCTTCTTCACCATATATTTTTAGAATTATACAAAATGGAAATAATTATTATCTTCATGAGTCTTTAGTTATCAATAAATATATTAAACCAGAGCTTGATAATATTTTTGATAAAAGCAAGATTAAGTATATTTCTTATAATACGCTTAATTTACTTCCTCCTGATTATGTTATGTCTTTAGATAATAAAGTAGTATTTACTTCTGGCCTTAGCAGTTATGATCAATTTTTTCCTAAATTAAAAAACCCTGAGAAAATCGCTTCTTCAAAATATGGTGATTTTTATGCCGCTTACTCTGAATCATATCAAAACAGTAAACAGGTTTTAGAACGGCAAATATATTTAAAATTAGCGGATTCTACACTTTTATCTTATAAAACTGAAAGCATTTCTTCCTCTGATAACCATGTCCCCTATGTCAATATTTCAGGACAAGAAAACAAAGATGCTTACGAAAGCGGAATTACAGTTAAATGTGGTCTCGGTGATGCTACAACTATTATTAAATCCAATTCTTCTATTCTTAATGACAAAGAAGAAGTAGGTAATGTATCAAACAATGACCAAAAAATTTATCAAATCAAAAATTCTTCAAATGAATTAGTTAAACAAATCTACGATAATTATAAAATTGGTCGTGATTATCCTTCAGGACCTCCTGTTATGTCTATTGATCAGTTTGTTAAGGAGCCTAATCATTTTCTCGCTCAGGATAAATTAGGAGACTGGGTTGTTTTTGTAAATTCTAAGTATGCACTTCAAGCTGAGTGTGGCAAGCCAGTCATTTATCTTTATCCAGAGAAAAATACCGAGGTTACAGTTAAAGTTGGTGCAGATATTACAAAATCCGAGCCTCTTTATCCTAAAGATGGCTGGACGGTTTTAGCTCATCCCAGTGGCCAATTAGATTATCAAGATCAAGTTTACCCCAATCTTTTTTGGGAGGGGACCGGAAAGGGCTATTATCCCAATTTGACTAATTATGGTTTTGTTGTCGCTCAAAAAGATTTAATCTCTACCTTAAATTCTCAGTTAAGAGACTTAGGGCTTAATGCCAAAGAATCGGCTGATTTTATGGAATTTTGGACCGATAAATTACCAAAAGCTCCTTATGTCCGCCTCACCTGGCTAGGGAATGCCGAGATGAATCAGCTCGCACCTCTATCAGTTAGTCCGAGACCTGATACCTCTATTAGAATATTTTTAGATTTTGCAGGCCTCGATAAACCGATAAAATTAATTTCTCAGAAATTAAGTGCTCCGCCAAGACGCGGTTTTACTCTAGTCGAATGGGGTGGTCTGCTGATAAAATAGACTCTATGCAAAAATTTGTCTATTTCTTTGGGAGCAAACAAACCGAGGGTGATGCCTCACAAAAATTCTTACTTGGTGGTAAAGGGGCGAATCTCGCCGAAATGAGTCTGCTCGACATTCCCGTCCCTCCTGGATTTACTATTTCCACGGAGGTTTGCAAATATTTTTACGATAATAATAAAAAATATCCGGAGACTCTAAAAAAAGAAGTTGATACAAATTTGGAAAAATTAGAAAAAGCGACCGGCAAAAAATTTGGTGATATCAAAAATCCTCTTTTAGTTTCTGTCCGTTCTGGGGCCGCTTCGTCCATGCCGGGGATGATGGATACTATTTTAAATCTAGGCCTGAGTGAAAAAGTCGTCAATAGTATTGCCGATAGTACGGATAATCCTCGCTTTGCCTGGGATTCCTATCGTCGTTTCATTCAAATGTATGGCAGTGTCGTTGAAAATATTGAGCATGAAAAATTTGAACATCTGATTGAAAGTATTAAAGACAAAAAGGGGATTACTCAAGATACTGACATGGGTGCCGCTGACTGGGAAGAGGTTGTTAAAGCCTACAAAAAATTATTTAAAATTGAAAAAAATCGGGAATTTCCCGATGATGCCAAGGTTCAACTTTGGGGTGCTATCGGCGCCGTTATTGGCTCATGGAACAATGCCCGGGCTATCACTTATCGCCGCCTGAATCATATCGATGAAGCTAAGGTTTTTGGGACGGCCGTCAATATCCAGTCAATGGTTTTTGGCAATCTTGGGGCTGATTCTGGCACTGGCGTTGCCTTTACCCGGAATCCGGCCACCGGTGAAAAAAAGTCCTATGGGGAATATTTAATGAATGCCCAGGGTGAAGATGTGGTCGCTGGTATTCGGACTCCAAAACATCTTGATTCCTTAAAAGAAGACAATGAAGAGGTTTACCAGCAGCTTACGGATATTTTTTCCAAGCTTGAAAAACATTATCGAGATATGCAGGACGTTGAGTTTACCATTGAAAATGGAAAACTTTATATTCTTCAGACTCGCAGTGGCAAAAGAACTGCCCCCGCTTCCATTAAAGTCGCCATAGATTTAGTCTCGGAAAAATTAATTACCAAAAAAGAAGCTCTTCTTCGAATTGAACCCGAAAAACTAGATCAGCTTTTACATCCAACTCTCGATCCGAAAGCTAAATCTAAATTTAAGCTTATTGCTACCGGTTTACCCGCTTCTCCAGGTGCCGGTGTTGGTCAGGTTGTTTTCAATGCTGATACTGCCGTTGATTGGAAAGAAAACGGTAAAAAGGTTATTTTAGTCAGAGCCGAAACCTCTCCCGAGGATATTTCTGGGATGGATGCGGCCGAGGGTATTTTAACTGCCAGGGGTGGCATGACTTCTCATGCTGCGGTTGTTGCCCGAGGCATGGGTAAATGCTGTGTTTCTGGCTGCGAATCAGTTGCTGTTTCCGAAATTGAGAAAAAATTCCGTGTTGGCGATTTGATTGTCTCTGAAGGGGATTTAATCACTCTCGACGGCTCGACAGGCGAGGTATTTCTGGGTGAAGTACCTACAGTTAATCCGGAGCTTTCCGGATATTTTGGCACTATTCTGCAGTGGTCAGACGAATATAAAAAACTAGGAGTCCGTACCAATGCGGACACCCCAAGGGATGCGCAGGTTGCCCGTGATTTTGGCGCTGCCGGCATTGGGCTTTGTCGAACCGAACACATGTTTTTCCAGGCCGATCGCATTTTTGCCGTTCGTCAAATGATTTTGTCAGATACTCTCGAGCAAAGAAAAGCGGCTCTGGCCAAAATTTTTCCTATGCAAAAAAATGATTTTTTGGAACTCTTCAAAATTATGAAAGGTTTCCCGGTCAAAATTCGTTTACTCGACCCCCCTCTTCATGAATTTTTACCGAAAGTTAAAGCTGATATTGAGGCTTTGGCGGGGGAAATGGGTATTACGGTTGAAAAATTACAGGATAAAGTTGATTCTCTCCACGAACAGAACCCTATGATGGGTCACCGTGGCTGTCGCCTTGGAATTAGCTTTCCTGAAATCTCCGAAATGCAGGTCAAAGCGATTGCGGAGGCTGCCTGTGAGCTGATAAAAAGTGGTCAAAAAATCATTCCCGAAATTATGATTCCCTTAGTCGGTGAATATAATGAGTTTAAATGGCTCAAAGATCGCCTTGTTCCTATTATTGAGGCCACTATCAAGGAGTATAAGGTCAAGATGGCTTATGAAATTGGCACCATGATTGAAATCCCTCGGGCGGCTCTCACTGCCGACACCATTGCTACTGAGGCTGATTTTTTCTCTTTTGGCACCAATGATTTAACTCAAATGACCTATGGTTTTTCCCGCGATGACGCCGGTAAATTCTTAAAAGATTATTTAGACAAAAAAATTCTTTCAGAAGATCCTTTTAAAAGTCTAGATACTGTCGGGGTAGGCAGGCTGATGAAAATGGCGGTTGATCTTGGTCGATTAAGCAAAAAAGATCTTCACATTGGCATTTGCGGTGAGCAGGGTGGTGATCCGGCGACCATCAAGTTTTGCCATCAAATAGGTTTAAACTATGTTTCCTGTAGCCCCTATCGGGTCCCCATTGCCCGCCTTGCCGCCGCCCAGGCCGCCATTGAGGCCGAGAAGTAAAAAATATTTCTATTATTATTTAATCCAATCAAAATCTTCTTTATAGTCATTGTTAAAAGACCATCCAGAACAATCATCACCCTTGATAAGGCTAACATCGGCACTAATTGTGCCATCAGAAACATAACTATCTCTTCCTTTTTCCACACTTTCCCCCTTATCTATTTCGCAATATTTGCGTTCTATGAGAGAATCTAAAGGATTAATTACTAAAGAGACGGTATCTTTTGCAACGCCATTATCTCCTATTTCTAGGTCTTGTGTTTTACTATCACATCCGGTCAAACCACCAATAGCAACACTAGCACAGACAAGAGCTTTTACTTTAAGAGGAATATTTCTTTCCATATTTTTATGTTTAATGAATTAACAAAAATATTATCCCATAATATTAGTTATTTGTCAATAAGTAGACTTATAGGACACTGTTGTGATATTATATCGCCATGACTGAAGCACATCTAATCAATACCCCGAGAGAATATAATCGAGAGTTATATTTTTCTGTTAAACCAAATGTTCATGGCGATGATATGGCCAGTATTTGTGGTCGCTGCGATTTAGAGCCTTGGTGTTTTGGTACCACCGCTCCAAATCGAAAAGACGCTCACATTAGTCTTGATGTTCCAAGAATCAGAAAAATTATTTCGTCTGACACCTCAAACTGCGGCATTATTATCGATCTCTTGGTTAAAAAAAATGAAGTTCAACCAGGTTTTTTTCCTAAACCAGGGTTTTCTCCGGCTAAATAAAAAAACAAAATGTTATGTCTCTGGCGCTAGGGCTAGAAATAGTTTAAAATCACGCATAACTGATTCAATGACCCGGTAGTCAAGCGGTTAGACAGCGGTCTGCAAAACCGTTCAGGTGGGTCCAACTCCCACCCGGGTCTCAATCTAAATTCAACTCTTTTACCAATCCGAAGCCTTGGCGTAGGATGGCCACCCGGGTCTCACAAATACTTTTTAAGTTTTTTTATTTCTTCAGCGTACACTTTTTGAGCCCATTCAAACTCCCAGTCACTATGGTCCTGTCCCGGTAGCATCATATAATCTTCTCCCTTTGATTCAACAATTTCTTTAAATTCGTTTCTCGATGTCTCGCTGATATATTTATCACTTTCTCCAAAAACCAAGTGAATCCCACCCATAAACTGTCTCAAACAGTTTTTGATTTTAGAATCTCCAACTTCATGCCAAAACTCTCCTTTATATTTCTGCCCTTTTTCTTCATAAGTTTTCGCGGCATCAACATTATATTTTGGATCATAATCACCAGGAACCCAAAGCAACAAACATTTCACGATTCCATTTAATTCTGGTTGCCCCGAAGCTGCAATTGAAGTGGCTCCACCCATACTTTGCCCCAATAATGCTATTTTATATCCTAAATTAAAATATTTTAAGGCAAAATATTTAGTCGTTTCCACCCATTCTCTAAAAGAAGATTGAAGATAATCACCCTCAGAATTGGCACTATTTGCCTGATCAAATCTTAAAACAGAATAACCTTCTTCTACTAGCAGTCTACTAAAATCGACAAAAGTTCTGGCTGGTCCGGTGCTCGATCCCCGAAAGCCATGGTTCATAATCACCATTTTTTTCTGATTATCATCCGGCTCAGACAAGGCGCAAAAAATCTTTTTATTATTTATTGTTTCGAAAAATACTTTTTCTTCATAATTCATACCCTCATTTTACCTTAATTCAATTTGAGAAGAGTTACTCGTGGCTTATCTGGGTTTTTTTCTATAAAAACGTTTAAATTATTAGTTAGCGTTCCTTTATTACATCTCGGACAAAGATCTCTTGGAGGAAATATTTTTTCACTGCAGTGTGGGCACTCCTCGCCTATCAGTCGATATCTTTGTTTTTGTAGCCGCCAATATCTAGGTACTTCCATTTATTTTTTTTCAAAAACTTTAATGGTCCAGTATCCAAGATATAGAAGTATGAGTCCTTGCGCCAAAATTGCTATTTGAAAACCTCTCCCAGTTATTATTATTAGGCTCCCGTAACGGATCAGATCATAAATAATTCTGGCGATGATGTACAAAAAGAGGGGAGTTAGAGCCGTTAAGCTAATTAAAAATATTTGTGATTTATCTCGGCTTTCTTTCAAACTACTTAAAGTTAGATAGGGTTCTCTCATCAATTCATACCAGTTTCTCCCCAAAAAATACCCCTGCCTAATTCCGATTAAGCTGCCGAGTCTGAACAAATTCTTTACTCTTTTCTTTATCATAACTCCAAAGACTCTGGAATTTCTTTCTAGCTCTAATTAGTCTTGATTCGACTGCCTTAACACTGATTTTCATGAGGCTGGCAATCTGACTACTTTTCCGGTTGTCTATATACTTGAGTCGTAAGATTTTTTTATAATCTTCTCTAAGCTCAGTCATCGTTTTTTTTATTTCTTCTTTTAGTTCATTTTTTAACACATCTCTTTCTGGAGTCAGGGCATCCTCGGCCATTTCTTCAATCATGGGATTAACCGAAAATAAGACCGTTTTTAGTTTTTTCTTTCGGTAGTAATCAGTAATTTTATGTTTCGCAATCCCACAAATAAAAGAAAATTCACTGCTTTTTTTGTTAAAAGTTGGTAGGGCCTGATAGGCTGCCATTAAAATATCCTGAGTTAATTCCTCAACCACATCTTCATCCCCCATTTTTTTTCTAATAAAAGCCGCCAGACTTTTTTGATATTTATTTACCAAATCTTCCATTTGTACCGTTACTTTACCATATTTATAGCCTTATTTTTAGATTTTAGGCTTAAGACTTTTTTACTATTGCTTTAGGTTTTAGATTTTTCTTATTTTTACCTTATACTTAATTATATGTTCCTGTCCAAAAATTTTGCCCATCCTCTCTATCCGCTGTCTCGTTCACTTCGCCTTGATATTTTAGAGATAATCAATCACGCGGGGTTTGGCCATATTGGTGGTTCTCTTTCTTCAATAGATATTTTAATTTCTCTCTACAATACTAATTTATTTAATTTTAATAAAGACCATTTTATTCTTTCTGCCGGCCATCTTTGCCCTGCTTTTTACGCCGTTTTGGCTCGAAAAAATCTCATTCCTCGGTCTGAGCTTCTCACTTATGGTCTTTTTTCTTCCCGACTTCAGGGTCATTCAAATTTAGATACCCCTGGGGTCGAATATGCCTCAGGAGCCCTTGGTCAGGGTCTATCTTTTGCCTCAGGTCTAGCTCTTGGTGACAAAAGTCATCATACGGTCTGTCTGACTACTGACGGTGAACATAACGAAGGTCAAATTTGGGAAGCCATCGCCTTTGCCAGTAAATATCATCAGGGCAATCTCATTAATATTGTTGACTCAAATGGCTATCAGCTCGGTGGTTCCACCGCTGAAATGATGCCCCTCGGTGAACTGGCGTCTAAATATCTTCATTTTGGCTGGACAGTCACTAGTGTCAATGGTCACAATTTTTATGAACTTGAAAAAGCCTTAAAGACGGCCAAATCATCATCTATTTATCCCGCCTGTATTATTGCCAAAACCACTTTTGCCAAAGGTGTTTCCTTCATGGAAAATAAATTTGAATATCATGATGTTAAAAAATTACCTGAAGAAATTTATTTAAATGCCAAAAAAGAGCTGGAGGCCAATAAATGAAGATTGAAGATTGTAAATTTTCCGCCAAAGGCGGATCCGCCTCTGGCGGAAAGATTTCCTCAATCCGTCAGGCTTTTGGCGAAACCTTATTTGATCTGGCTGTCAAAAACCCCAATATTTATGTGGTTAATATTGGTCTTCGTCCCTCACTTCACCTCGATAAATTTGCTGCTCGTTTCAAAAGTCGTTTTATCGAGTGTGGTGTTGCCGAATCAAATGCTGCCGCCGTGGCTGCTGGTCTGTCTGCCTCAGGCAAAACTGTATTTTTAACTTCTTTTGCTTGTTTTTCCCCAGCCTTAAACTGGGCCGTGATTAAGCAGTCAATTTGCTATAACCAGCAAAACGTCAAAATTGTCGGTTCTCACGCTGGTCTCATGAGCGGGGATCTTGGAGCCACCCATCAAATGCTTGAAGACATTGCTCTCATGCGCTGCTTACCCGGTATGGAAGTTTTTGCCCCTCTAGATGCCATCGAGATGAAAAAAATGCTCCCGGTTCTTGCCAGTAGCTCCCGCCCCGCCTATCTTCGTTTAGTTCGTCCTTCAACCATCGAAATTTATCCGCCTAAATTATCCTTTACTATCGGCAAATCTCAGCTAATAAAATCAGGCCGTGACATTACCGTTCTTGGCTATGGTCCCATTTTGACTCAGCTATTTTCTGATGATTTTAAGAAATTTTCTTTAGAGATAATCAATTGTTCTTCTCTTAAACCCCTCGATTCTGAGACAATATTAAAATCAATTAAAAAAACCGGTCGATGTCTTGTCGTTGAAGACCATCAAAAAAATGGCGGTCTTGGCGATGCTGTTTCAAATCTAATCCTAACATCAGGTATAAAATGTAAGTTTAAACATTTGGCGGTTGATAATTCTTTTGGTCAATCAGCGACAAACTATTTTGATTTATATCACCATTATGGCCTTTCTCCTTTGGCTATCATTGAGTCTTTAAAAAAGTTATTATCTAAATCATGATTCCTTTAAAAAAATTACTCTCAGAGTATCAACAAAAACATCAAGCCTTGCCTGCTTTTAATATCGATTCTTTTGAAATTTATCAAGCGGTCGAAATGGCTGTCTCAGAAATAAATCTTCCTTGCATTGTTCAACTTTCTCCCTCCGAAGACAAATTTATTCAGGCCGAAAGACTATTAATGCTTGTCAAAAAAGCCAATGGTGAGGGTTTACCGATTTATTTAAACATCGATCATGGCCATGATGTTCGTCGCCTTGAGTATTGTTTAAAAATTGGTTTTGACATGGTTCATTTTGATGGTTCGAAAATGGACTATGATACCAATCTTGCGGCTACCAAATATTTTGTTAGCCACATGAAGGAAAAGTACCCAGACTCGCTTATAGAAGTTGAATTTAATCACATCAATTTGGTGGGGGCGACCCCTTCACTCGATTCTTTTACCAGTCCTTCGCAGGCCCAGTACTTTATGACCGAGACGGGTGCTGATCTTTTTGCCTTATCTATTGGTAATTTACATGGTATTAATAATGATCTCCCCGAACATTTAAATATCAGTCTTCTTTCTGAAATTAAGGAGATTCTCGGCACTACTTTTTTAACTCTTCACGGTGGTTCAGGTGTTCCTCTTGATCAAATCCAAAGTGCTATCAGTCTAGGAGTAGTCAAAATTAATATTAATACCAGTTTACGTCTCAAATTTATTGAATCGCTTCGTCATCAGCTAACTCTGGGACACGGTGAAAAAATTTATGAATACCTTACTCCTGTCGTTGATGAGGTAAAAGAGGTCATTAAACAAAATTTAATAAGTTTCAACCAATATGTTTGATGTTATTTCTATTGGCGCTGCCACCGCTGATATTTTTATAAAATCTCCGGAGCTTCTTGAATCTAAGCGCTTTTTGTCCCTAAAAAGATCGAGTAAAAATGAAATTTCGGAGTCTCTAATTTGTAGTGGCGGAGGCGCCACCAATTCTGCTACCACCTTTTCTCGTTTAGGATTAAAAACAGCTCTCGTTTCCTTAATTGGAGAAGATCCTTTGTCTGAGTACATCAAGGCTGACTTAATTAAGGAAAAGATTAATCGTCATTTTTTAGTTGTCGGTAAAAAAGACCGTAGTGATTTTTCTTTAATCTTAGTTTCTTCAAATGGTACCCGCTCCATCTTAACCAGTCGGGGTTCAACTCGCCTTGAAAGTAAAAATATCCCCTGGGATAGATTAAAAACTAAATGGCTTTATCTCACCTCTCTTGAAGGTAATCTTCCCCTTCTTGAGGAATTAATTGGTTTTTCCAAAGAAAACAACATCAAAATTTCTTTTAATCCTGGCATGCGCGAATTAAAACAACGCCGTGAGCTTCTGCCTCTTTTAAAACACTTAGATTTTCTCTTACTCAATCGTCTGGAGGCCGAAATTTTAGCTGATACCAGTCATAAAAATTCTTCTTTTTACGATAAATTAAAATTATTTGCTCCTCTGATTGCCGTTACTAATGGTCGTTTGGGAGCCAAAATTTTGACATCCTCGCAGACTATTTTTTCTCCAATTATTAATACCCATCCCGAGGACGAAACTGGGGCCGGTGATGCCTTTGGCTCCGCCTTCGTGGCCGCTTTGATGCAAAACTTTTCTTTAAACCAGTGTCTTTCTTGGGGGATTCAAAACTCCGCCTCGGTTGTTTCTGCTCTCGGAGCCAAGGCTGGTATATTATCTCTTTCCAAAATTGAAGATTGTAAATTGAAGATTGAAGATTGTAAATTGAAGATTGAAGATTGAAGATTGAAGATTAAATATATGTCTCTAAAATCAAATAAAAAACTTAAACAATTTCCCTCCCAGGAAGGTGAGCAGCTTGATCTCGTCGAAACTATTAATGATGTTGACAAATTAAGAAAAAAACGGACTTCAATTATTCTTTTTTTACTGCTTACGGTAGGCCTTAGCTTTTCTTTTTGGTTCTATCGGCAGTTTCAATCTTTTAATTTAAAGGAATTTAAGATGCCCAGTTTTTCTTTTTCGCTTTCAAAATTCTCTCCCAAAGTACCCGAAAACTGGTCACTTTTTGTCAGATCTGTCGGTGTCACTGATTTTTCCTATTCATCAAAATTTAATTCAACTCTCGATTTCAACTACCTTACCACTTCTCATGAACCTTCCTATGCCAAAAAATATTTACCCGAGGGGGTAAAAGTTATTGAAAAAATTAATAATAATCCTGAGTCTTTAGAAATATTTTCGCAGGTTTCTACCCCAAAAAATCAATTTGAAATATATACTAAAATTCCAGGGAAAATTAATCCAGATTCTCCAGAGATTGATTTTTTTTCGAAGCTTGTCGCCACTTTTTATTGGCATTTACTTAAATAGATAAAATGGGAGTTGGGGTTGGTGAAAGACATTTAATTTTCTTTTCGTTACCATCATGAAACCACTCATTTTTACCACAAGCCTCAACTTTATATAAACCCGTTGGGGTTTCCCAGTTTTCATTATTTTTCTTATCGATTAAAGACTTTATGGTCCGATTCCAAATCGGGGTTGCTCCAGAAATTCCTGAGGCCACCCAGCTCATCGGTGAGCTGTCATTGTTGCCTACCCACACCGCCACTAGATATGTTGGCGTCCAGCCAATACACCAGTTATCTTTGAGGCTATTGGTAGTTCCAGTTTTAACGGCTACTGTTTTGCCTTTTATCTGTAAAAGAGAATTGGTGCCAAAGATCGGGGCTCTGGCCTGATTATCACTCAAGGCGCTATTTATCAAAAAAGTATCAATTTCGGAGGCAATTTTTTTCTTTTTAATTTCTTTTTTATAAATGTTTTCTCCCAGATAATTATCAATTCGTATAATTGGATTGACTTCAACCTTATCTCCTAAATTAGCAAAGACACTATAAGCTCCGGCCATCTCAATTATTTTTACTTCTCCGGCTCCGAGGGCCAAAGACAGGCCAAAGCGGGATCTATCAGACCAGGTACTAATTCCCAAATCCTGCGCCAAATCAATCATTTTGTCCACTCCATTTTCATTCAGTAGTTTCACTGAGGGGATATTTAGTGAAGATGCCAGTGCCGTTCTCAGTGTTACCATCCCCAGATATTTTCCAGTGTAGTTTTGTGGGGTATAATCTTTTTGGCCGGCTATTTTATATCTTACTGGCTTATCTTCAATCGTATCCCAGAGATTTTTTCCTCTTTTTAAGGCCAGCAAATAATTAATTGGTTTTATTGAAGATCCGGGTTGTCGAAGTGCCTGAGTAGCCACATCAAACTTCCCGTCAATATCAGTCGCAAAATAATCTTTTGAACCGACTAGAGCCAAAATATCGCCTGTTTTTACATCTAAAACGACACTGGCTCCATTGCTAATTTTTAATCTCTTCGCTTTGCCGACTTCTTCTTTGACAATTTTTTCTGCCTCCTTTTGAATTTCATAATCTAAACTAGTTATTACTCGAAGGCCCCTTCTACCCACCTCAGTAAATCCGAGTTTTTCTAAATAATTTTTGACATAAAAAACGAAATGAGGTGCCAAAATATTTCTTTTTTCTTCAATAATTTTTATTTCTATCTGTTTTGTCATCTCTGCTTTTTCAAAATCTAAAAGTTTGGCTCCAACCATCTCATTTAAGACATGTTCTTGTCTTAATTTTGCTAGCTTATACCCCTCTTCATTAAAAGGGGAGTATGAACCGGGTGCTGCTGGCAATCCAGCCAGAAATGCTGCTTCTGCCAAATTTAAATCTTCGACTTTTTTCCCGAGATATCGACTAGCCGCTTCTGCCACTCCATATATATTTCCCCCATAGGGAACTTGATTAAAATATCTTTCTAAAATTTCATTTTTACTCAGCTTACTTTCAAGCATTATCGCCAGTATGGCCTCCTTTATCTTTCTTTCCCAACTTTTTTCTCCATCAAAAAAAACGTTTTTTACTAATTGCTGACTGATGGTTGATCCTCCCCTAGGTTTTGTTTCACTGGTTTTTTTAAAATTATAAATAGCGGCCCGAGCTATCCCCCTCAGACTCAGACCGCGGTGTTGATAAAAATCTTTATCTTCTATGGCCAGGGTTGCCGAAACTAAATCTTGGGGGATTTGAGATAATTTTATCCAGCTTCTGTCTTCATTTTCGTGAAATTGATACAAAAGTTTTCCCTGACGGTCATAGACCTTTGTTGACAATTGGGGGGGGTTATAAATTTCATTAATATTTGGTAAGTTATTGAATATTTTTTGGTATGTCCAGAGAAGTAAGCCAGTTATTAATAAAGTAAATAAAAATAATGATGGATACTTCCAGTTAGGATTATTTTTTTTTCTATCTATTCTAATAATTCTATTTTTTTTGAGTTTAATATTTCTTACTTTCTTTCTTTTTTTTAGGCTATTTTTCTTAATTTTAAAACTAAAAAGCAATTTAAATATTTTTAATAAAGGTTTTCCAATAAAAATAAAAAAACTAATTATTTTCTTCATCTTTTGGACAATCTAAACAGATCCATTCACCTGTGGCATCTTGGACACTCAGTCTACTTTGCCATTCCGCATTAGGATTATCTTCACCTTCTTTTACGATTTTACTAGTCGTTTTGTCAATCAGAATATTGTTTTGCAGTGATATTCTTGATTTTGGCGTAAACTCTTTTTTGAAAAGTTCATTGTGTGAATCACAGCCTCCCTCAGGTGGCAATTGCCCCGTTAAATTACAGACATTCATTGTAATTACTCCAGCAGGTCGTGTAAAATTCTTTACCGCTTTATTTTCTAGCACCTTACTCATTATTCGATTCCAAATCGGAGCCGCGCCCGTAGTTCCAGACACTAGATAACCCATTTCAGAATTATCATTATTTCCCACCCATACTGCTACGACATATTCCGGGGTAAATCCTATTGTCCAATTATCTCTCATGTCATTGGTTGTCCCGGTTTTAACTGCCACCTCGGGGTGGCCTTTAATATTTAGCATTGACCCTCTGCCAAACACCATACTTCTGGCGCCATCGTCTGACAGTATGTTAGAGATGATATAGCTAGTTTCTGGGGATAATACTCTTTCGCCGGGAAAATAATTATATTCTTCTAGAATTTCTCCTTTTTTATCAAGCACTTTCAAAATAGAAACTAAATTTTGTTTTATCCCCATGTTTGAAAAAACGCCAAAGGCGACGGCCATATCAGTCATATAGACATCGCCTCCACCGAGAGTTAGAGATAGTCCGTAGTTACTCGGGTCTTTAAAAGTGGAAATTCCCATGGCCGAAGCTGAGGCGACAAAACTTTTTACCTCGTTTATCTTGAGCATTTTTACGGCTGGAATATTTAAAGAATTACCGAGTGAATTTCTCAAAGTTTGCAATCCAAAATAGTTATAACCATAATTTGTTGGACAATACGCTTTTTGATTTTCAATTTTAAAACAAGTAGCTTCATCATTAAAAACTGATGCCGCCGTAACCTTACCACTGTCTATCCCGACGGCGTAATTCAATGGTTTAATCGAAGATCCTGGTTGTTGAAGCGCCGTAGCGACATTATATTTACCGTCAATTTCACTATCAAAATAATCCTTTGACCCAACCATAGCTAGTATTTGGCCACTTTTGCTTTCTGTGATTATGGCCGCCCCATTTCCCACTTTTTGTTTTTTGAGTTTCTCAATTTCCGTTGCTACTTGCTCCTGGGCATAGTTTTGTAAATCTAAATCAAGACTTGTCCAGACTTTCAGTCCTCCCTCGGTTACTTTTTGAATACCATATTTTTCGATTAGCAGTTCTCTGACATAAAAGACAAAGTGAGGCGCATTAATTTCATTTTTATTAAGCTTATAATTTAATTTTTCATTTTTGGCTTTCTCATATTCGTCCTTACTAATATATTTGAGTTCCTCCATTCTTTTTAGTACCAGTTCTTGTCTGTTTTTGGCCGCATCTGGATGAGCAAAAGGAGAGTATTTAGTTGGCGATCCTGGCAAGCCGGCAATTAAGGCCGCTTCTGCGAGACTCAAATTTTTTACATTTTTATCAAAAATTCCTTTCGCTGCTGACTCTACTCCCCACATAATTCCCCCATAGGGAGTTTGATTAAAATACATTTCCAAAATTTTATCCTTGCTATACATGATTTCAGTAATTATCGTTAGAAATGCCTCTTTAATTTTTCTTTTCCAGGTTCTCTCGGGGCTGAGTAATGCATTTTTTACCAGCTGCTGGGTTATGGTTGAGCCTCCCTGAAGTCTCTTTTGAAATATAGTTCGATATAAACCTCTAATTATTCCCTTAATATCAAAACCGACGTGTTTATAAAAATTATTATCTTCTATGGCCAGAGTCGCCTTTATCATCTTGTCCGGGATATCGGCGAGAGTTACACTTGTTCTGTTTTTATCAGTATAGATTTCATAAAGCATTTTTCCGTTTCTGTCCATTATTTGTGAAGACTCAGCAAATTCGCCAGAGCCCAATTTTTTGGGATTAGGCATGTCCTTGAGTAGTAAATATAGTAGTATTCCGGCAGCTACTATCAATAGTAGCCAATGCCACCTTTTTTGCCTAATTTTATTTTTTCTCAAACTCATTTATTTTCTGCAAAAGTAACAAATATTTTTGCTCATCGATTTTATCATTTTTACCCATTTCTTCAATCATCTTTCCGTATACTTCAACCATTTTTTTTATTTGGTCTGTGAATTGACTTTTAATAATTTCCTTATTTTCTATTTTATTAATTAGCTTTTTGGCATCTTTTAATTTTTCTATTGCCCTTTCGTAGCTTTTCATGGCCAAATCATATTTTCCATTTTGTCCTAAAAGTCTGGCTTCAGAGACTTTTTTATCAGCGAGTATTAACAATATTTGAATTTTATTTTCCTCCCCAAAACTAAATTTTTGCCAGGTCCAGTCTCTAATTTCTTTTAGCCAGTAATATTTATTATCAAGTAGCACCCAACTTTGAGGCAATTTATAAATTTCAACCTTGTCAATGACAACTATCTCAGTTCTGAGTTTACCCTCTCTTTCCTCTTTGTTCATCGTTTCCAGAGAGGCCCTTGAGATTGAAATCAGTAGCATTCCGCCTGCTCCGATTAATAAGATCAAAACTAAGAAGAAATTTATTATTTTCGTATTCTCTATTGTACCTTAACTATTTTTATGAAAAAATGCTTGCCCTAAATTAATATCACTTTTTTCGGGCTTTTGTTTATTTATTATTTTCATATACAAACATTGTCCTTCAAAAAGAATTTTATTAATAATTATTTTAATTCTGCTGTTATTATTTTGTTTTTTGAATTTAGATTTTTTTATTTTTTTTCGATATTCATAGCCTGTCGCTAAATACTTTTTTACCCACAGGTTTTTTTTCAAAAATTTATTATAAGTACCGTTTTTTTCTATAATTACTTTCATCAGGATAAGGTCTGAGGCATTTTTAAAGCTTCTTTTTGAAGCAGGCATTTTTAGGTTATTTTCATCTAGCCATAAATTAAAACAAAACTCATTGGCAACCTCTTTTTTCCCAAATTTTCGGTGAGGGATCCTATGCCAGCAAATAAAAAATCTTAAATATAAGCGCCACCACCAAAGTTCATTTTTTCGAGTCACTATTAATAGATCAATATCTTCATTATCAAAAGCAAATTCTGCTGCCACTGATCCAGTGACTCCCACCATCAAAATACCTCCCATTTTTTTTAAATATTTTTCAGTAAATAATTTTGCTTTATTAAATTTATTTTGCCAATCATTATGACTTATTTTCTTGTTACCTTTTCCCTTTATCTCAGTAAATCGATGCCTTTTTTTTGAAATTAATCTTATAAATAACTGCTTATCATCAAGGTTTTGTCCGTATTTTTTCGCATAACTTTTCGTGTTATTAATTGCCGTCTTTAGCTCGTCCATTAACGTATTTTACCCTCTTATTGTTATAATACCTAAGCCTCAAATGAATAAAAACACTAAAAGATATCGTTTTTATGAAATGATTCCCGGCGTTTTTGCTTGGTTTGTGATTCTTTTCCCTATCTGGGGATCATTTCTACTGCCAAAAGCTGTCGCCTATTTTGTCTTGGCATTTTTAGTTTATTGGCTCTATAAATCATTCAAGTCAGCCATCCTAGCAGTTTTTGGATATTTCAAAATTCAAAAGGCGAAAGACACTAATTGGCTTGAAAAATTCAAGCAGGATTTTCGGGCTTCTTGGCTTCGTTATCAAGATATCAATCATGTTGTCATTATTTCCTCCTACAAAGAGCCCCTCGAGATCATCGAAATGGCCTTTTCCAGCCTTGCTTCCCAAATTGATGTCGATCTTAAAAAAATTCATGTCATATTAGCTCAGGAGGCTCGGGCGGGACAGGAAAATAATCAAAAAACAATTAATTATTTTCAAAAAAAATATAAATCCGCTTTTGGCTCCCTAACTTTTACCGAACACCCAAGTAATTTACCCGGAGAAATTGCCGGCAAGCATACCAACGAAGCTTGGGCTGCCAAATATTTCAAAAAACATTATTTTAATAATGCTAATTGTAAATTAAAGATTGAAAACTGTACCCTGACTTCTTGTGATGTTGACACTATCTTTCACCCCAAATATTTCTCGGCTCTAACATACCATTTTGCCTCAAATCCAAACCGTTATTTTCGATTTTGGCAATCGCCTATTTTTTGGCATCACAATATTAATAGTGTTCCCGCTTTTATTAGAATTACCGGGACTATGGGTAATGCTATTCACATTGCCAATATTCAAGAGCCTGACGGCATTTTTTTTAACTACTCCTGTTATTCTTCTTCTTATAAATTAATTGATTCCGTTGGTTACTGGGATCCTGACATGATTCCTGAGGATTGGCATATTTTTTTACAGACCTTTTTTGCCACCGGTGGTCGGACCTTGGTTAACCCCATTTTCTTACCCACTATTGTTGATGCCCCCGACGGTAAAAATTATTTTTCAGCTCTACAAAATCGTTATAATCAGTGTCTTCGGCATGCCTGGGGGGCTATCGATATTCCCTATGCCATTGAGCAGTCTCGTCTTCATCCTGAGATTTCCTGGCTAACTAGAGCTCTAAGAATTTATAAACTAATTCAAACTCATTTTATCTGGTCGAGTAATTGGTTTATTCTGACCCTTGGCACCTCACTTCCAGTTGCTCTCAACCCTTATTTTTTTAATACCACTCTTGGCTATAACCTGCCCAGAATTGCCAATCTAATTTTGACAATTTGCCTTGTCCCCATGTTTGTTCTCATTGCCCTTGATTGGAAACTTAGGCCAACTTACCAAAAAAAGGGTTTTCGGAATATTCTCAAAAATATTTTTCAATGGCCGATGATGCCTATTGCCACCCTGACCATGTCAGTATTACCGGGACTACATTCTCACACCCGACTTCTTTTAGGTCGCAGGTTAGAATATAAAACTACTCAAAAGACTTCTAGTGTAAAATAAACACAGTATGCTTTATGCTATTTTGTTTTTTCTTCTCCGTCTTCCTTCCCTCTTCGAACCCTACTGGTATGGAGACGAGGGGATATACTTAGCCCTTGGGCAGGGAATTCGTCACGGTTTATTGCTTTTTCAACAGGTCCACGACAATAAACCTCCCACTCTTTATTATCTAGCCGCTTTCGCTCGCACCGTTTTTGGTTTTCGCCTTTTACTTTTGTTATTTATGATTCCCACTGTTTACGTTTTTTATTTACTCTCAAAAAAAATTCTAGTTTCGCGTCTCTCGTTTCAGTTGTCTACTCTCTTATTTCTTATTCTAACTTCCATTCCTTTTTTTGAGGGTAATATCGCTAATGCCGAAGTTTTCATGCTCCTTCCCACCATCCTAGCCTTTTATTTATTTTATAAATATTCTCAATTTTCAGGCTTGCCCGCCAAAGCCTTGGCGTCGGCGGGATTACTACTTGGCCTGGCTTTTACCATCAAGGTTCCCGTGGCTATCGAGTTTGCCTTTCTCTCTCTCTGGATTTTGATTTTTTATAAATCCAAATTTAAAAATCTTTTCATTTTTTCTTTTTCTTTTTTAACCCCGATCACTTTATATCTAATCTATTTTGCGGTTAAGGGCGCTCTCCAGCCCTTTCTCTTTGCTACTTTTCTTCAAAATTTTGGCTATCTCTCTTCCTGGTCAACCGGCTCTCAGCAAGTTTCTATGGCCTCGGGTGGTTTATTTGGTCGGGGAATAATTCTTCTCATCCTTTGGCTTTTTTCATTTCTTCTTTTTCATTTTAAAAAAATTTCTAAAAACATTTTCTTTCTCTCGGCTTGGTTTTTTGCCGCTCTTTTTGGGGCCCTTTTATCGGGTCGACCCTATCCTCATTACTTAATCCAGGTTTTACCTCCTCTTTGCCTGCTCTTGTTTTTCTTTTTCAAATCAAAATTATGGGTACTTTTTGTATTTTCTCTCTTTATTGCCTCTCTTTTTCGTTATAAATTTTATTTTTATCCTGTTTTTTCCTATTATCTTAATTTTTATAGCTATGCCATTGGTAAAAAAAATATCGATAATTATCGAGGGTATTTTGGTTACGATATGACTCAAAATTATCTCCTCGCCAGTAAAATAAAATCACTGACTAGTCCCAGTGACAAAATTTATGTCTGGGGAGATCAGTCGTATCTCTTTCCTCTCAGTGATCGACTCCCGGCTACCAAATACATCGTGTCTTACCATGTCGTTGATTTCAAGGCTCACGATCTGACTATTTCCGAGCTCAAACTAACTACCCCTAAAATAATAATTTATTATCCCCAGCCTTCACGCCCCTTTCCGCAGCTTGATAATTTTATCGCTAACTATTATGTTCTTATTGATCAGGTTGGGGGAGCTTACCTTTTTAAATTTCGGGAATAAGTCATGAACTTCTTTTCTTCATTTTTCGGCAATTTGGGTAAATTTTGGCAGGGGACTCTAAATTCACAGTTTTTTCGATATAGTCTTTTTTTATTTTTCTTTCAAATAATTTTGATTATTTGGTTTTATAATCAGTTGCCCCCAGAAATTCCCATCTTTTTTTCTCGTCCCTGGGGTGAGTCTTGGCTTTCTTCTCCATCCTCAATTTTTATTCTCCCCCTATTTTCCTTATTAATTCTACTTTTAAATTATTTTCTCGCCCTATATTTTTACGCCCAAAAAGTTCTACTTTCTGGGCTTTTGGTGGTTTTTGGATTTATTATTTCTCTCTTTTCCACTGTTTCACTTTTACAGATTATAAGTCTGGCAATCTGATGAGTTTTTTCTATTTATTGGCTTTACCTACGGCTTTTTTTATTTCTTATTTCACCACTCCCTTCGTTATTAAATTTTTTCATTCTCACCACTGGATCGAAGATCCAAAAATTAAGCAGCAAATTAGTGGCAATGCCACCGCTACCAGGCCCGTTCCAAGAGGTGGTGGCTTGCCTATCTTTATTAGCGTTTTTATAACCTCTTTAATATTTTTGCCTTTAGATAAACACTTAATTGGTATTTTACTGGCCTCATTTTTTGCCCTAATTATTGGTCTTTTTGATGATGTTAAAGATATTAGTCCTCTTTTTCGTCTGGCAACCAATTTTTTTTCCGCTATACTTGTCGTGGCAGCTGGCATCGGAATTGCCTATGTTTCAAACCCCTTCGGGGGTGTTTTTGATTTATCTCACCCCCAAATCTTTTTTTCCTTTTTAGGAACGCCTCATTCAATCTGGCTTCTGGCGGATATACTGGCAATTTTTTGGATTGTCTGGTGTATGAACTTTGTTGGCTGGGCTTCGGGAGTAGATGGTCAACTACCTGGTTTTATTTCAATCTCCGCTATATTTATCGGTATTCTTGGTCTAAAGTTTCAAAACGACGTCACTCAGTGGCCGGTAATTATACTTGCTTTCACTGTCGCTGGTGCCTATTTGGGTTTTTTACCTTTCAATTTTTACCCTCAAAAAATTATGCCTGGTTATAGTGGCAAATCTCTTGCTGGTCTATTTCTCGCCATTCTTTCTATTTTATCGGGAGCCAAGCTCGCCACGGTCATCTTTTTGCTGGGCCTTCCCATGCTAGACGCCATCTTTGTCATCATTTATCGTCTTTGGCACCACCGTTCTCCTTTTAAATCAGACAGCAATCACCTCCATCACCAGTTATTAAAATTAGGCTGGGGGCGAAGACGGATTTCTCTTTTTTACTGGTCTCTCAGTTTAGTTTTAGGATTTTTGTCTTTAACTTTAAACAGTCAACAAAAATTTTATGTTTTCATCGGTCTGGCTATTATCTTTTTTGGATTTACTCTTAAATTTTTTCGGCGTATTTAGCAAAGATCCATCCATTTTTATTGTCAAATTTTATTTGATACCAATCAGCATTTTCCTCAAGTAGTTCATAGCTTTCTCCTGGTTTTACTCGACCAACTTCAATTCCTCCACTATTTGGTAAATTTCTTACTCGAAGCCACCCTGTTTCCGTTTCTTTAATTTTGACCATGGGGGCTATTTGTTTAACTGGGCTTAGTACTTCAATATTTTTTGCTATTTCTTCTTTTTCTAATTTTGCATCAATGATAATTTGGTAATTGTTAACCATTTTTACGATTAAATTCACATTTTTGAAGCCGGAGTATCTTAGAGAAATTTTTTTATCACCCTCACTTACATTTTCAATTTTAGCTGGACTGCTTGCCTTCACCTCTCCGTCTATAAATATCATTGCCCCACCCGGACTAGAATTAATTAAAATACTCCCATCTTCCCCGCTTTTTTCCATCGACAGAATATAGCCACTATTAGCGTCTTTATTTAGGTTCCAATTAACCACTGTGGTGACATTATTTTGGAGCTTAATTTCTCTCTCCCAACTATTTCCCTCGTCCTCTAGTTTAATTTTTATATTTCCAGGTTTCAAAGAATTGTTTTTATAAGGCGTCATTCCGCTTTCTTTCCCATTAAGATATACTTTAGCTATGGGTGAACTAACAATTTCAACTCCAGATTTTTCCACCCCACAGGCTCCCAGAAATAAACTGCTCAGTAAAACGATGACCAAACTAATTTTTATTTTTTGCCTAATCATTTTCTCTCTCCTATTATATTTTATTTTTTCCCCTAAAGCTCTTTTATCTCCCCTCGTCTTGCCCTTCGTCTCGCCAGAGCTTACTAGCGAAGGCGGATCTCTTCCCACTCCTACCTTAGTCCCTACTGTCACCCTGGGTCTTGTTGGAGATTTAGGTCTCGGTCGTCATATTACTTCGACTGCCCGAAATAAAAAAGATTTTTCTTGGTCTTTTCAGCAGATTTCTCCTTGGCTATTATCAAATGATTTTAATCTGGCCAATTTAGAAAGCCCTATCATCACTGATTGTCCCCAGGGTTTAACAGGCACCTTCACCTTTTGTGGTGATGATAGATTTTTGTCCTATCTTAAGTCAAATAAATTTGTGCTAAATTTAGCCAATAATCACATTTTAAATTATGGTGGTGACGGTTTAAAACAAACCCATTCCTTTTTATCTCAAAACGAAATAACGTATTTTCCTGAATTTAGCACTACCACCATCAGTGGCATTAGCTTTGGTTTTTTGGGATACGATTTTATTACTTATCCAAAACTAGACCCTGCCTCTCTAATTGCTGATGTCGAGAAGCATAATTCTGAGGTTGACTGGCTCATTGTTTCTCTTCACTGGGGGAATGAATATTTGCCAAAGGCCGAAACCTGGCGGGTAAATTTAGCTAGAGAGCTCGTCGATGCCGGTGCCGATATCATTCATGGCCATCATCCTCATGTTTGGCAAGATTATGAAATTTATAAAGAAAAACCCATCTTTTACTCTTTTGGTAATTTTATTTTTGATCAGTCTTGGTCCTACGAAACCTCTCATTCCCAGATTGCTAAACTAATCCTTTCCAAAACAAAAGTTGAAAATCTCGACCTTTTTCCCATCGAAATCAAGTTCAACTCCCAACCGGTTTTAATACCCTAAATACATTTTGGCTGGTATTCTCCCTTTTGATTCAGTTCCAGTATCCCTTCCCAGGTGAAAAATTTTTGTGAAAGTGGTCGAATTCTTAAACTTTTACAGTTATTTATTAAGCCTAGTTCTTTTTGGCTATCAACAACTAAAATTGCCACCAGTATTATCAAAAAGACAATAATTCCCGACCACCAATACATCATTTTTTTATCCATTTTTTACGGCTTTAATTGCTAAAAACAGAGGGAACTCGCCCCTAGCTCTGTCTTCTATTATAGCCATTGGCCCTTCAGATTTCTTTGGAGAAATCCATTCCTCTATATTTTTAATTAGAAATCCATTATCAGACAGCATTTCTGCATAGGCTGTTAGGGGATAGTGAAAACTATAAGAAATTTGATTATCTCTTTTATCAAAAGGACTGGATTCTATAGGAATTTCTAATGGTGATAAATAACTTTCCATAATTCGAAATTGTTTATTATCTTTTACTTCCCAGTCGCTATGTTTTGGAATCCTAAAAGCCGGATGGTTGATAACTATTAGAAGTTCTCCGCCTTTGTTAAGTAGCTTAGAAAAATTTCTAATTACCCCAAAAGGTTTTTTTACATTTTGGAGAGCCAAAATAATCATCCCTTTATCAAAACTCCCATAAATTTTTAATTCTTTTGAAATATCTTCAAGGAGGTAAGTATGATTAATATTTTTATCGAGTTTTTTGGCTTCTTCAATTAATTCGGTCGACAAATCAATTCCCAGATATTTATTTTTTATGTGTCTGCCCATTATGCCCTGACCACAGCCAAGGTCTAAAATCCTATTTCCGGCTTTTATATCGAGTAGTCGGAGGGAATTCGGGATCACCACTTCTTTGTGATAAAAGTTTCCCTCAGCCCCTACGCTTTTTTTATACCACTGCGCCACTTTGCCTTTCCAGGCTGTTTTATTAGTATCTTTTTTCCACATCATCCCAGTTTACCACTTGCCACCATTGCTTTATATATTCTGCCCGATTATTGAGATAATCTAGATAATAAGCATGTTTCCACACATCTAGTACAAGTATTGGTTTCATTCCGTTCAAACCGAGTAGATTATGTTTTTCGAGCTGTCCAATACTTAAATTATTTTCATCGTCTTTCCAAAGTACTGCCCATCCAGACCCTTCCACACTCACTGCCGCTTGGCTAAATTCTTTTTGAAAATTTTCATAGCTGCCAAAATTTGAATTTATCATTTCCAAAATATTTCCTTCCGGCAAATTATTTTCTCTAGCTTTCCTCATATTGGCAAAAAACAATTCATGCATTTTGGCACCATTATAGTTAAAACTAAAATCTCTCATTGCTTCGCGGTTTTTTTCAGTTTTTTCTAAAGCCGCGTTCGCCGCGTTAACGTAAGCCGCGTAATGTTTATCGTGGTGTAATTCCATGATTCGTTTGGAAATTACCGGCTCGAGTTCTTCAAGGGTATAAGGCAAGGGAATTATATTTAGTGTATTCATACTACTACTATTTTAGTATTAGTATTAACCTTTTGTCAATATATTTTTCTCAACTTCTTTTTAGGGGTTATAATTACCTGTGATTTTAATTAAAACTCCGATTCAAATACAAGGTATAAGAGCTTCTTCAAAACTGGCTGCCGCCACCCTAAAACACACCGCCTCTTTTATAAAAGTAGGTATTTCCACCGAGGAGTTAAACAAAATTGCTCATGATTATATTATTTCCCACGGTGCCATTCCCGCGCCTCTAAATTATGGCGGTTTCCCTAAAAGCATTTGCACATCGATAAACGATGTTGTCTGTCACGGTATTCCTTCCAAAAAAGAAATCTTGAAAGAAGGGGATATTGTTAATATCGATATTACCACCATTTTAAATGGTTATTATGGTGACACCTCCGCTTCTTATCCAGTTGGAAAAACCAGTAAAGAAGCTCAGTTTCTAATTGAGCGTACAAAAAATTCCCTTGATTTAGCGATTAAATCTGTCAAGGCCGGCAAATATCTGAATGATTGTGTCGGCAAAGTTATCGAGAATTACATTACTCCTTTTGGTTATTCTGTTGTCCGTGATCTGGGAGGTCACGGTGTCGGTCTTAAATTCCACGAAGATCCTTTCGTTTTTCATCATTACACTTCTCAAAATCATATTCTGTTAAAGGCGGGGATGATTTTTACCATTGAGCCCATGATTAATGGCTCTGAAAATTGGCACGTTTATCAAGATAAAAATGATGGCTGGACAATCCGGACGGAGGACGGCTCTCTCTCGGCTCAGTTTGAACACACTATTTTGGTTACTGATTCCGGAGCGGAGATTCTAACAAAAATATGATTCTTTTAGATGGCAAATCTCTTTCAGAAAAAATTCTCTCCCATCTTAAAGTGAAGATTGAAGATTGTAAATCTATAATTAATCTAGACATTGTCTTAGTCGGGGATAATCCCTCATCTCTTAAGTACATCGCCCTTAAACAAAAAAGAGCCAGAGAGGTCGGCATTGGCGGTCAACTATATCATTATTCTGAGACTATCTCTCAAGACCAAATTTTAGAGTTATTCAATAAGCTAAATGAAGATCCTAATACAACTGGCTATTTCATTCAATTACCAATCCCAAATATACGGCAAATAACACCACTATTGAATAACATAAATATACACAAAGATGCGGACGGTTTAAACCCCAGTTCGGGTGTAACTCCGGCAGTGGTCAGGGGTATTATTTCTCTTTTAAAACACTATCAAATTTCTTTTGACCATAAAAATATTGTTATCGTTAACGACTCAAATTTGATTGGTCAACCACTTAAAAAATATTTTTCTGATTTTACTTCGCAAATTATTTTACTTAATGATCAAAGCGTTGATTTAACCTCTATTACAAAAAAAGCCGATATCTTAATTTCCGCCACCGGGGTAAAAAACCTTATCACAGCTGATATGATAAAAGAAAATTCAGTGGTGGTTGATGTGGCAAATGGCGATGTCGACTTCGAATCTGTTTCTAAAATTGCCTCTTTTATCACCCCCACTTTTGGTGGAGTTGGCCCCATGACCGTCGCTTCTCTGCTTCAAAACACTTACGATCTCGCTACTAAATAATTTACTGTCCTGTCCCTTTTCTGTACACCGCCGCCCAGGGGACATAGCTACTGGTAAATGTTTTTTTATGAATTATTTCTCCGTTTTTGGTAACGGTCCAGTCAAAGGCCGTCTTTAATCCAGACACTCGGCTTTCGTCTTTAACGACTTTTCCGGCTGGCAGGGTAGGATCATCTATCCACACGTCTGGTGGTGCTGGAGCTGCCCCCCACTGTTTATAATTATCAATTACTGTTTTTCTTCCATCTGAAGTACCGTATATTTCATAAGTTAATTTTTTATTTTTACCATCATAATAACTTTGAATTAAAAGGTGATGATTCGTATCATTGACAAAAGCTAAATCTGGCTTGGGAATAAACACAGTCGCGTCAAAGCCTGGTTTTGTGTCTTCTTCATAATAAGAAACCCGATATGCATGAGGCTGTCGTGCTGTAATATTGACTCCAGCATCGAGCATCGCCCTAAAGAGAGTGGTCGACACTTGGCAAATCCCTCCGCCTACATCCAGTTCCGTTTTTCCCTGCCTGATAATATATGCCTTTTTATAGCCATTATCGAGGCTTACTTCGCCGAGAGACTTAATAAAAGAAAAAGTTTCCCCAGGTGGCACCAAAATTCGATTTACAATTGAGGCTCCTTTTTCCACATTCCAATTTCTAATTTCACTACTATGTTTAAAACTGGAAGTACCTCTTCCGAGCAGCTCTTTTATTCCCAGACTGTTGACATCTGAATTATTAATTTTAGGCTGAACTTTAACCAGTGGCAGTTCGCTGACAATATTTTTTTCAGTTAGATTTTTCCAATTTAAAAAATCACGGCATATTTCCATTTTCATTTTTTCGCTATCTATCAAATAGCCTTCTTTGGCGGGGAGAAAATCTATCACTTTTCCATTCTCAAATTTAAAAACCGCATCCTGGGGTTCTTTCTTTAAACTTAAGCTCAAATTATCGACATATTCACTTACTTTTTGAGATTGACAATCACTTCCAAAACTTATCCAGTTTACAAGGACCTTATCATCAATTTCAGTACTTACCTCATTACCTTTAAAAGTCACCGATTTTCCCACATATTCTTTTGCCGTTTCTAGTGCTTCTTCTTTATCTTTGTCTGTCGATAATTCCCCAATTTTTTCTACCGGAATTTCAGTTTCACTTTCTATTTCATATTTTTTTAATTTGCTGATGATAATTTCTTTAAACAATTCTTGGTTTGTAGTTTGCCCCAGCTCTCCGTCAATTATTTCGATATTTTTATTTAGAATTATTTCTACCGGGATAAAAGGTTTATCAATTTGTGAAGCTATTTCCGCAATTGTTTTATTTAATTGTTCCTCATCGAAATCAATTTCCAGTTCAAAATCCTTACTTTGAAAAAAGGCTCTAATATATTTACCAGGTCCCTCTTTAAGGCGGCGAAAAAGTAAATTTGAAGCGGTCTTGTCGGTATTAACTTTCGCTGAAATAGAGGCCAGTTCAACTGTAAAAATTCTTTCTCCTTCTCTAAAATTCAAATTTCCTTCCATGGGAAATTCTGTTTCCAGTTGATTAATTATTTCTTTTTTACCCAAGAGAGAATAGTTTTTTCCTAGTACGGTTGTCTTCTTGCCCGTCTTTCCAAACCCAAAGCCGAGTGGTGCCAAAAAACTTGCCAGGGTTAAAAATAAAACACTAATTACAATTAAAATCTTATTTTTCATTTTTTTCGTCCATCGCCTTGTTGGCCAAAGCATCAGCCCGAAAATTAAGTTCTCGTCTTATTTCTTTAAAAATAATTTTTTTATTATTACCCAAATTTTGTGCAATTAGCCAAAGTTTCTTTAAGTTGTCTGCTTTTACTTTGTATTTTCCCTGCATTTGTCTAACTAAAAGCTGGGAGTCCGAATATATTTCAATTTCCGCCTCCTTTGCCTTACTATTAATCCAGTCCAAAGCCCCAATTAAGCCCAAATATTCTGCCTCATTATTAGTTTTTACCCCCAAAAATTTAGCTTCTTCAAAAAGAGTTTTTTTATTTTCATCTTCAATATATACTCCGTAACCAGCTATTCCTGGATTGCCCCTCGCCCCCCCGTCAGTAAACACCCTTATTCTCATGTAAGTATCATAGCAAAAAATACATTATTCCCAAACCGATGAGCACTGAAACGAGTTGCCATAAACTTTGTTTAATTTTATTTTCGTGTCGGTGAAGTTCGGGAATTAAGTCGGATGCCGCTAAATAAATAAACCCCCCAGCCGTAATTGCCATTAGTTCTCCTTGTATTTTAGTCATATCGTAGACGAGCCAGATAATTAACACTCCCAAAACGCTCAAAAAGGCTGAGCCGAGGTTAAGCAGAGTTGCTCTTTTGACCGAAAATCCTCCATGAATTAAAATCGCAAAATCACCTATTTCCTGCGGAATTTCATGCATGAGTACTGCGAGGGATGTGCTTATCCCAATCGAGACACTAATCATAAAACTACTGCCAATTATCAGTCCGTCGATTAAATTGTGAATTGAATCAGCTACAATACTAATCCATACCAGTTGGTTATTCCCCTCACAGTCGATATCGTGGCAATGTCTCCATTTCAATATTTTTTCCAAAGAAAAAAAGATAAGCATACCAATGATTATCATCAGACCCGTTTTTTCGGAGCTAATCATGGCCGTTGACTCAGGAATTAAATGTAAAAAGGCATCTCCAAGAAGTGCTCCGGTGGCTATCCCCACTAGGGTCAAAAGTTCATCTTTTAGTTTGTTTTTTCTGATTTTAATAAAAAGTAATCCGAGAAGCGAGACTAGACTTATTAAAACAGAAGCCAGCAAGGCCATTAATATTGGATTCATGGGCCCCATTCTACTTCATTTTTTTATCTTCCGCCAGTTATAATAGTATTGTGGAACCACAAGATTTTAAGTCACCTCTACCACCACGTCGGATTACTGTTCCCGATGAGTCAAGTGAGCCAACTTCTCCACAACCTCCCATAAATGCTGAAGTCGCCCCAGAAATTATTCCAAATCGCATCACCCTCGCCCCTCAAAAAAGGTCATTTATACCCTATCTCATAGGTATTTTTGTTATTGCCCTCCTCGCTTTATTGATTTTCAAATTTATCATTCCATCTTTTAATAAAAGCAGTTCCAAGCTGGTGACGATTACTTACTGGGGACTTTGGGAAGATTCCAGTGTCCTCCAGGGGATAATTTCCGATTTTGAGAGCAAAAATCCTAATATCAAAATTAACTATAAAAAAAATGATAAGACTGATTTTCGGACTCGCTTGGCTGGACGAATAATCAAAGATCCAGAGACCGAGGAGGTTCCCGACATTTTCCGAATTCATTCTTCTTGGCTACCTATGTTCAAGGACAATATTTCACCAGTTCCGCTTGCTACCCTCACCGCTTTAAATTTTGAGCAGGATTTTTATGATGTCTACAAAAAAGACCTAAAGATGGGTAATTCATATTATGCTATTCCCTTGATGTATGACGGTCTCGTTCTTTTCTACAATAAAGATTTAATTCAAAAAGGTGGCGTTGAGTTGCCAAAAACCTGGTGGGATTTAAAAACCGCCGCCTCAAAGTTAACCGTTAGAGACCAAAATGGCAATATTGAAATTGCCGGGGTAGCCATGGGTCTGACTGACAATGTCGACCACTGGAGTGATATTCTTGGTCTTTTATTAAAACAAAACGGGGCCGATATTTTAAAAATAAAGAAAAGCGATGAAGACAACAAAAAAATCAAAGATGTCCTCTCATATTATATAAATTTTTACAGTGACGAGCTTCGTCCTTGGGATGAAACTCAGCCAAGTTCCACTGATCTTTTTGCCAGCGGTAAATTAGCTTTTTATATTGCTCCTTCTTGGCGGGTTTTTAATCTTGATGAAAAAAACCCCAGTTTACCATTTGAAATTACTTCTATTCCCCAGCTGCCAATCCTTGATACTGGCAATTTAACCAATATTCACTGGGCCACCTATTGGGTTGAGGCGGTAAATTCTAAAAGTAGACATCAGGCTGAGGCGTGGAAATTTTTGGAGTTTCTAGCCTCCAAAGAATCCCTTCAAAAAATGTATACGGCGGCCTCAGACACTCGTCGTTTTGGGGAAATATATTCTCGAAAAAGTCTTGGGGAAAGTTTAAAAAACGAACCCAAACTAAAACCTTTTATTGACAGTGCCAATTTTGCCGAGTCGGGTTATTTAGCCTCTCGCACTTTTGATGGTGGAGGTATAAATAGTGATTTTAATAAATATTTTGGTGATGCTATTAATGCCATTGTTAAAAATAATAGTGATCCAGAAGCGGTCATGACCACCTTAAATAGTGGCATTGATCAGATAATTCAAAAATATAAACTCTAATGATTTTATTAAATTTTAAATTATATCCGCAAACCTTTGGTGACAAGGCCCTAAATTTATCAGCTATCGCCAAGGAGGTTATGGAAATTACGGGAGTTAAAATAATTCCCGTTCTTTCCGCTCTTGATGCTGTCAGAGTCAAGGAAAAATTAAACATCGATGTCTATCTTCAACATGTTGATGTCTATTCGCAGGGTCCTTACACTGGATACGTCTCTGCTTTGGCTGCTAAATCACTGGGGATAAAGGGGGCTTTAATAAATCATTCTGAGCACCGTTTAAAATTGGGGACTCTTAAACAAATTATAAAATCTTGGCCAACTGATTTTGATTCTATTTTATGTCTCCAAAGCCATC
Source organism: uncultured Gammaproteobacteria bacterium (assembly GCA_964549165.1). Lineage (GTDB taxonomy): Bacteria > Patescibacteriota > Microgenomatia > UBA12405 > UBA12405 > UBA12158. The sequence goes on from CAZJUH010000001.1 coordinate 163,991, forward strand.
ATCAACTTTTACGTTGGGCTTCAAAATTAAAAGTAAAATATTTTGCTTATGAACCAAAAGAGTTTATCGGCAATTCTAAAACCTCTGTTGCTTCTGCCAAACCTGAGCAAATAATTAATTTTATTAAAACTTTAAACCCAGCCCCTGTTTTAGTTGGTGCCGGAATTCATTCAGGGAAAGACGTCTCAACTAGCCTAAAGCTGGGAGCTATGGGTATTTTGGTTTCTTCTTCGATTATAAAATCATCGGATCCCAAAAAAGAATTAATAGCACTAGCCTCCGCTTTTAGTGTATAATTCATAAGTTTATGGCATCAATTGATAATCTTTTAGTTTCTCTCTTCGTTGACGAGGTCGTTGGCGGTTTTATTGTTACCGTCCCCCCTGGTCATGTTGGCTGTATTTATAGTATTTTTAGAGGGGTCTTAAAAAATGTTTGGTATCCTGGCATGCATTTTAAGATTCCGATTTTCCACCGGGTAAAACTCTTTAATGCTCAGCTCATCGAATACACCATATCCAAGGATGTTTATCTCAAAGACAATAAAGAGATTATGGGTGATGAATTAATTCACGCTGTTACCACCGACAATAAATTTGTGGCTGTGGAGGCTACAGTTTTAATCAAACTAGATACCGACAGGTTGCCGGAAATATGGCAAAACATCGGTGAAAATTTTGTTTCCAAGGTTGTTCGTCCAGTTACTCGAAGTCGTATTCGCAAAGTTCTTACTAATCACACCCTGGTTAAATCTTTATCAACTGATCGGAGTTTAATCGAAGACGAAATTAAGCAAGAACTTCGTGATTCTTTGACCCAGCACGGTCTTTACGTCGAAAATTTTTATCTGTCTTCTCTCACTCCAATTGACGCCCCTTTTAATATAGAAGAAGTGGCGGAATTATCGCCTCCTCTTATTTCTGGACTCCAGCCAGAGTCAAAGCCCAGCTTAAATTCACCCCCGAATTCTTCAAGGTCTTCAATGCCGCAGTCATAGTGGCCCCGCTAGTAATTACATCATCAATCAATATAATTTTTTTAGGAATTTTTTTATTGTTTACTACCTGAAAAACATCGGTCATGTTTTTCCACTTTTCCTCTCTATTTTTTATTTTGGCCTGACTTTTTATTTTTAATTTTCTAATTATTAAATTATTTCTCCATTTCAATTTTAAAATTTTCGATAGTTTTTCGGTCAGTATTTCACTTTGATTAAAGCCTCTCCATCTAAGTCTTTGTTCGTGAAGAGGAATTGGGATTAAGGAGTATTTTTCCTTTTGCCAATATCTAACAATATTTGGATAATCTAATTTTAATTTTCTCGCCATTTTTTCAGCCATCTCCTCAACCGTGTCACTAACAAATCCGTATTTTATTTTTTCAATAATATTTTTTATTAACCCATCATATTTATAAATTGAAATAATTCCCTCAAATCCATCTTTTTTAATTAATTCCCCATTTTTTATTTTAGCCTCACAAAAGCTACAGAGGTATCTATCTCCCTTGCCACAACCAAAACAGTTTCTCGGAAATAACCAATTGATTATTAAAGACATCTTTTAATTGTAGAATACACTGTGGACTTAATAAAACGTCGAGATGCTTCAAACAGTCTATTAGATTTTCTTATCTGGGCCATTCTTAGTCTTTTCAGTGTTAGGCTATTTCTATTAATTTTTAATAATCCCGTTATCGGTCGGGGCAACTGGCACATCGCCCACGTTCTTTGGGGTGGTTTGTTTATGCTTGCGGGCATAATTATATTTATCATTTTTTCGGGCAAGTCAGCTCTTAGAATTGCCTCTATATTAAGTGGTATTGGCTGGGGTCTCTTTATCGATGAGATTGGTAAGTATCTTACACAGGACAATAATTACTGGTTTCGACCTGCCGTTGTCTTTATCTACATTTCCTTTGTTTTAATATTTTTTCTTTATCGAATTTTAGAAAAAAATACTCGTCCCACCCGAGCCTCATTATGGCACGGGCTACTTGAAGACTGTCAGGAACTTGTCAATGACGATCTTGAAGTAAAAGAAAAGAAAATAATTCTAAACGAGATCAGTGAATTAGAATTATTATTGTCTTTACCCGCAGAAAAAAAGATATTATTGGATCTAAAAGCGCTTGTAACCTCAATTGAACCCCAAAAAGATCGTTATAAATTAAACTTAAGTAAATTTATTGCTTCAACTTTGAAAATTACTTACAATCGTCTTTTTAAAAAGAGATTAGTTTTTTACGCTCTGTTATTTTATAGTCTTTGGTACATTGGAGACAAGCTATTAGATTTGACAAAGTTATTATTAAACCCAAACAAAATTTTGCTTCTTCAAGATTATTATCGTCATTATAATTTTTTTTCTGAGATTGATGTTTTTATGATAAGTTCAAAATTTGTTATTGATATTTTTGTTGCCCTATTCTTAATCCTAGGATTTATTTTTTTTATCAAAAAAAAGACCATAAAAGGGATTAGCTTTTTTCAACTGGGCTTATTAATTAATATCTTTTTAGGGGCCCCGATTAAATTTTATTTTGAACAGTTTAGTGCTGTTTTTTCTTTAATTTTGTCTATTTTTGTTTATTCTTGGCTCAAAGACTATTATCAGGAAAAATTATTGAAACTCTAGGCGATTTTTGCTATAATTCCTTGTTTCGTGGAGATGTAATGAATTGACGGAGTTGTTCTTTAAAAAACTGCAAGCCGACTTTGACTCATTCAGTCGAATCGCTAACGCGATCCGCCTCTGGCGGAAAACAGAGTCAAAACAAACATGCCAAAAATACTTTTGGTGTTGACTTAACCAAGGTAGCTCAAAACGTTAATTCGTTTTTTGCTCCCAAGGCCAATGCTTACGCTTTAGCTTAAGCACTCAACCATTGTTTATTTTCCTGTTCTAAGGGGATTTAAACAGTGTCAATAAAATTAGAATGCTCTTGTTGGAATCTCGATTTTCTAACAATTTAAGAGGGGAGTAATGTCCCCACTAATCGACATTTTAAGAAAATTAATAATTTTTTTCTTAAAAATTAAGTCTAAACTATTAAAGCTTGTAGACGTTTTTTTTAGTCAGCTTTCGGACCCCGGGTCACTCTCGGGCATCTCCTCCTTCGCCTCGCTGAAGTCCCAATGAATTGGGACGAAAGCGGGCTTCGCCCTCATTCAGCTAAGGCTTCGGCGAGACACAGTCCTCAAAATTTGGTAATATTTCTCTCATGTACTACGTCTATATTTTAAGGTGTTGCGATAGAGGTTTTTATGTAGGTTGCACAGATAATTTAAAATCAAGGTTTGAAAAACATTCTCGCGGGTATATTGACGCTACTAAATATCGTTTACCGCTAAAAATTGAAATGTATTTCTGCTTTAGAAATAAATATGTTGCGTATAATTTTGAAAAATATTTAAAGAGTGGTTCCGGAAGAGCCTTTACGAAAAGACATTTTACCGAAGAGTTTTTTTAGCCTCTTTCTTTCTAATCTTCTCTCTCTTCTCAAATTTTCTCATCTTTCTTCCAATTCCAATTTCCATCTTAAACCAAATTCCTTGCAAAAAAATTGAAATGGGAATCATCATATATTTTTGATTTCGGTAAGACTGCAATTTTGCAATTTCTTTGGAGTTTAAAAGCAGTTTTCTCTCTCCACTCTTGTCTGTTTCCTGATTTTGACTGTATTTATAAGGAGTTATTTCTAAATTCATAACTGTCGGCATGCCATTAATTACTTCCACCTTTGCCCCCTTAAAATGAACTCCGTTGACTCGCAGGGCTTTGGCATCAGCCCCACTCAGGACAATCCCAGCCACCATCTTGTCGCTAAAACTATAGTCAAGCGAATCTTTATTAAAATATTTCATTTTATTTTTATTCGATAAATTTTCCCATTGGCGGTGAGTACTAAAACAGCCTGATTTTGGTCATCGATCCCAATGTCATTAATTATCATTTTTCCAAAATTATTTTTCCCTAGAATTCTACCATCTTTATGATAAATATAAACAGTATTATTATCGGCAACATAAGCTAAAAAATTTACTTCTTCACTTGTCTCAAGGTCCTTGTTTGTTGTTAAACTCGGGATAAAGCTCATTTCGTATTTTTTCTCTTCACCCCGACTATAATGATAGATTTTGCCCGACTTACCCAAAGCCCAGATATCACCATCAATCGCCATTCCCGTTGTTTCTTCCCCTAAACTTATTCCTTCTTTGAGCCAGATAATTCCATTTTTCCCACTCAGTTTTTCAATTTTTTGATTGTCATTATTTAAAGCATAAAAAAGACCATTCCAGCCCTTTATATCGCCAATATTTTTTATCTCTTTAATTTCCATTTCTAGGAGATTATTTCTTTTTATTTCATAAATCTTGTTTTGATCAAATCCGTAACGCCGGTCTCCATTAATAAATGTTCCGAGCCATAGTTTAATCCGGTCATCGGTAACCATCTTTTCAGTTGACCTATTTTTAATATCGACGAGGTTTATCTGGCCCAAATCATTACTCCACAAATAGACCAAATTATCTTTTATGGTCATTCCCTTAAATTTTCCTCCTTCAGAAATCAAAGCAGTATCATAAGCCACCTCGTAATCAATACTCTCTTCCCCGAGTTCCTTTTTAACTCCCTCTATTTTACTTTTCATTGCCAGTAACTCTTCTATATATTTTTTATCTGTTATTTTAATTTCACTAATAATTAAATCTGCTTTTTTGGCCAGTTCTAGGGCAGTATCAATATTGATCGTTCTGACTCCCTCAATTTCTGTTTCTATTTTATTTATCTCTTCTTTTGCTTTTTTAATTTTGCTTATTTCTTCATTTTGGGTTCTTTTTTGATAACCAAAAAAAGTGCCCGCAATTAATAGACCCAGAACCACAAAACCCAAAATTAGATTAATTGTTTTATTGCTTTTTTCTTGAGACTGATTTTTTTCTTTTATGAAAATATCTTTTTTGTTATTAATTATTTGAAGTTTTATAGCTGCCCCTTCAAAGTTTTCTCTTTTTCCGAGTTTATATTCCTCCTCAGCTATTTTATTGAGTAGCCAAATTTCGTCACCCTCTCTTACCTGACCAGTGTTTCCATCTATTAATCTGGCGACGATATTGCTTCTTTTTAAAAAAACATTTCCTTCTCCTTCAATCTTGATTTTTATTTTTTCCCGGTTAAATTCAATCTCAATTATTTTCGTGTTGTTTTCAAGACCTGTTCGATTCACTGACCTTATTTCATTCCACCCGCTTTCTCGTGCTTTTTGCCCGATAAGCCTCGTTACTCGATGTTCCATTAAAAAATGATACTACAGAATTGTCAAAGCCAAAAATACCAGTAGGATTGCTCCCAGCAAATGGACATAAGAAACCGTAATTAAAATGGCATTAAATTTATCTTTAACATTTTTTGACATAGTATTAACTTGCTTGACTACCACTAAAGCAAAAATTAAGTAAATAACCGATCCTGCTATTCCTAAAAACTTTTCTAAAAAATGAAAAATACTACCGAAATCACCCATCATTCGTTTTGTCCTCCTTTAGTTATTCCTTTTTCTTCTCGTAAAAGTTGCAGTATTTTAATTATTTTTTCCGGATGGGGGACCTTTTCAAAAGTAATATAAGAAATCTCAGCCGCGGTTTGAATATGGATTGTTCCATAATTAAACATGGTTTGTCCAAGGCCACTGACCCGAGAAGTAACATCCTGAATCATTGACAGTTTAGCTTCAGAAAATTTTTTATCAAGCAGATTATTAAAATCAATGTCAATCACTCTTTTGTCGGTAATGATAAAAACATCAAAATACCAGGAGAGAAAATTTTCAAAAATAATGGCAAAAGTTAGTAAATACCAAACAAGAGTCCCCAGACTAGCATATTTTGAAGGAATACCATTAATTATTGGGATAAATTTTAGTAAAGCCGGAGCAATTAACATTAAGATTGATATCAATATCCAAGACAGGTTGGTAAACCAGTGGGGTCTAGCTACCAGCAGTATTTCTTCCCGATTGTCTCTCTCTTCAAAATTAAAAACATCGGGATTTACTAAGATTGAAGACAAAGAATGTTTTGTATGTCCCACAATTTCGTATATTTTCTCTTTTAAACTATTTGTTTTTTCTTTATTTATTTTCTCTTCTTTTACCGGGTTGGTGTCATCTTTTGATGACATAATAACCTGGTCATCGGGTGCCACCTTATCCAAATCAATCGATCTTGTCATTTGTTTATTTTAACATTTGATTAACTTCAATTAAATCGGCGATATTTTTTGCTAAAAATTTTGCTACTCCTCTTTTCGGTAAGTGCAAAAAAAGATGTTTTGTCATTAATTTTTTCTTATTTATTATTAGCTGGGTTTCAAAAGCAATCCAGTTGTTATTATAAGTTCCCATATTTTCCGTTATTTCAAAAATACTCGGTTCATACATCTCTATTTCCGGCAGACTTAATTCTATTTTTATTGGTGCCAGGGGATAAATTGACTCTTTTCCATAAACATTTTTTGCCATTGTCTCGATCCTTATTTTTTCTCCTTCACCCCAGTAATCTCCAAGTCCGATAATTAAAGAATACTCATCGTTTCGAATGTATTTGTAAGCAAAAGATCTCGGATGCCCAAAAACCACCTGATAATTTATGCCCAGGCTTTGGGGTAAATATCTCTGTAGTTCACTGTAGGTTCGCCTCGATACATTAGTGCCCCATTGATTACTAAAGGCATAAATTAGGATCATCTCTTTTCCACATTATATAAAGGTCCAACAATAGAAATATTAGCCGGGGCTCTTATGTTAAAGAGGCTTTTGAAAGTTGAGCCACTTAGGGATACTTGACCGGCATCTCCGGAAAAAGAAAGCGTATTTGTTCGTCCCTCTTGCTTGTTCCAATCAGTAACAGAAGCGGAGCTAATTGAATTAAACGGTGTCCCCTCCCGATTTCTCAGTTCTGATTTAACCTTTTCTGGGTCCCAGGTATCAGTGCAGCCCGAAGAATTATTTTTGAAGCAAAGGTGGTTTTGAATTGAGCTATCTTTTTGATAGAGCAAAACAACATTGACAATATCCGCCACTTCGGTGGGTTTTAGCCAAGCGGTTTTATTATATTCGGTTCTGTATCCCTGAGCTGCATAAAAACAAGGCGATTCTCGGTCATAAGCTTTGGCAAATAAATCATCAAAAGAATTAATATCGCCGTTTGTATCGCGCATTCTTTTTGTCCAGGCAGTTTCTCCTCCCCAGACATCACCTGAAGTAAAAGTGTAGCCCCCGGCTGTTGAGGCAAACCAGGCCTTAATCGGTTGACCCCCGCTGGTAATTATTTTTCCCTTTGTAGCGTTAACCGCTGCTATCCAGCGGTCATTGTTCAGTTCTTTTTTAATCACTTGATCTTTTTGGCTGGGATAGAGAAAGCCCTTTTCTCCGTTAATTCTTAAGGCATAAGATCTAGCCGCCATTGCTTGGGCTTGCAAAGCCGCTTCTGGCCAGCTAGTTGGCATTTCGTATAAATGTTTTAAATATTCTTCAATATTCATCGATTCGTTATTAAAAGTTTGGCCAAATTCATTCTTGCCATTAACTTTCACATTTTCCCCTTCTTTTCCGCCACTAATTTCTATATTTTGATAATAAGCCTTGATAATGTCTTCAGCCGATTGACCCGCCTTGGCCCTCCCCAGGGCTCCGTATTGATTTAAACCGACATGATGGGGGATACCAAAGGTAAAAAAAGCAAAGCCAGTCCCAAAACCCGGATCTTTATTTCGATCATCCACACAAGAAATACCCCCCGTACCCGCACTTTTTGGCAAATTTAATCCCGCTATTCTTTGAGCTTCTAAATTAATCAAATCTTGATTCAGTTTGGCTTTATAAGTTTCTGCTTTTTTAATTTCAGTGCTTAAAAAACCAAATCTATCCTCCATAGATTTTTTTAGAGCTGCCAATTTTACTTTTTGCACCTCTAAATCTTTTTTGTTTTTATTTAAAATTTCAATTTCTATCGAATAGCTACTAATTACATTTTTATCCTGAGAAATAATCGAATGGTACCAGGTATATTGCTGCAAAATATTTTCTGTCTTTTGCGATGAAAAAAACATTATCAGGGGTGAGAATTTTTTCGAATCTATATAATATTTTCTCACTCTTTGAAACATTAAAATTTTTTGAAGCTCTAAATCAGCTTCTTTATCAATTAATTTTTTTCCAAGCTCGCTTACCTGATACTCAATTCCATTAATTTGTTTTTTGGCACTAGCAATTTTTGTCTGAAGACCGGTTGATTCCATTTTTAGAGGCGCAATTGCTCCCTCCAGTTCTTTTATTTGTTTTGTCACGAGGGCAATACACGGTGTTGGATCATTTGGATTATTTTTCATACAATCATCAACTGCGTCAGCCAATACTTCTCCCTTTTTCCCCACCAAAAAACACATTCCTAAAAATACAAATATCACTATAATTTTTATCCTTTCTTTCACTCTTTCATTCTACCATCTGATATACTTTATCCAGTTTATGAAAAAACTTGTTGCCTTAATATTTTGTGCTTTTTTCCTCTTAAACATTACTCCTTCTTTTGCTCAAACGGGCACATGTGAGTGTGCTATGGGTAGCGATAATAGGTGGTATGTAGAAACAAACAATTGCGGATCAATGAACCCGACTAATTGTGACGGGGGTCCTCCAGGTGTTCCCAATAAACCTAATTGTGTGTGTAAGCCATTACCAACAACTCCGTATGCTCCAAATACTTGTGGCTGTAGCGTATTAGGTAAGCCAACGTGGAGCAACTGCCAAGGCAGTATCCCAAGAGCATCTTGTTATTGGGTAACCGTTCCTTTTGCAGAAGGATATTTTGGTTGTAAATGCGATCCTGGTTACAAAGCAACACCTACTCCAATTCCTCTTTATAAGCCCGATAGTTATCTTTGCGCCGACGGAGTTAGTGTTGATACCGCTCTTGGTTGTATTCCGGTCCAAATGGATAAGTTTATCGCTTGGCTGCTCCCGGTTTTATTTAGTATTAGCGGTGGTATTGCCTTTTTACTAATGGTCTATGGTTTTATTTTGATTACGACCAGTAACGGTGATCCCAAGGCGGTTCAGGGAGCCAGGGAAACAATTACCTCTGCCGTAATCGGACTTCTAATTTCTATTTTTGCTATTTTTATTCTTCGCTTGGTTGCGGTTGATATTTTAAAAATTCCTGGAATATCATAATGAATATAATATATGCCCTTGAGGGCAAATTACCAGATTATCCCGCTGAAGCTGGTTTCAAATTTGCGAATAAAAATCTGGCTGAAATTATCAATCAATTGTTTCCTTATATATTTGGTTTTGCCGGCTTAGCTCTTTTTATTATGTTAATTTGGGGTGGTATTACTTTAATGACTGCCGCCGGTGATCCAGCTAAATCCAAAGCCGGCTATGGCAAGATTTCCGCCGGTCTCATTGGTTTTTTAATTATCTTTGTTTCCTATTTTGTCGCTCAACTTGTTGAGGTCGTCCTCGGTATCAAAATTCTTTGAAACTTTTTTTAATTTCGTTTTTTTTAGACTTTATGCTTTAGAATTTAGGATTTTTTTTTATTTTCCCATTCTCCTCTCTCTTTCTTGATACCAAATTATCACCTTTTCCATTTCTTTCGGGGTAAAATCTGGCCACAAAATATCGGTAAAATACAATTCAGCGTAGGACATTTGCCAAAGCAGAAAATTACTTAGTCTAAATTCTCCCCCTGGTCTAATAATTAAATCAGGATCTGGCTGGTTTTTGGTATACAAATAGTCAGAAACTAACTTTTCGTTAATTTTATTTACCGGGATTTTTTCTTTTACAATTTTTTTAATTGCATTAACTATTTCATCCCTACCGCCGTAATTTAGAGCCACGTTAAATTGCAATTTTTGTTCAACTACCGACATTTTAATCATTTTTTTTATAGCTTCTTTGACCTTAAAGGGAAAGGCCTGAAAATTTCCTAGAACAAAAAATTTAATTCCTGATTTCTTATATTTTTCGGCTTTATCTCGAACCATCTTAATTAATAAATTAAAAATTCCCATAACCTCTTTGGCGCTTCTTTTTCGCCAATTTTCCGTTGACAGAGCATAAACTGTTAAATTTTTTATTCCTATTTTACGGCAATACTCAACCATATTTTCAAGGTTTTTTGATCCCTCTTCATGTCCCTTGCCGTCAGGTAAATTATGTTGTCTGGCCCATCTCCGATTTCCATCCATAATTATGGCAATATGTTTTGGAAGATTATTTGGATCGATCTTTCTCTTAATCATATTAGTTAAGTCGAATTATATCCTAAAAGTATTCCACAAAAAATCCCCCAGAGTGGGGGATTCTTAATATCAGCTTCATTATTAGCCAAATTGTTAGTACCAGAAAGGTTTTGAGTAATCCGCCTCATCGGCGGACAAAACCTCAAAGGAGGTGATCCATCCGCACCTTCCAGTACGGATACCTTGTTACGACTTAACCCTCATCGCTGGATTTACCTTAGTCCCGATAAATCGGGATATTGGGTACCCCCAACTTTGCTGATTTGACGGGCAGTGTGTGCAAGAGGCGAGAACGTATTCACCGCACGCTGCTGATGTGCGATTACTACCAATTCCGGGTTCATGCAGGCGAGTTTCAGCCTGCAATCCCAACTGAGGGCTAGTTTAGGGATTAGCTCCACCTTGCGGTCTTGCAACCCTCTGTTATAGCCCATTGTAGGATGTGTGTAGCCCTGGATATAAGCATCATGATGACTTGACGTCGTCCCCTCCTTCCTCCTAACAAAATAATGCTAGGCAGTCTTCTGTGACACAATAACACAGAACGGGGGTTGCGCTCGTTACCTCACTTAAGAGAACAACTCACGTCACGAGCTGACGATAGCCATGCAACAGCTGTGTACCACCCTCAAAGGATGTCCCGATTTCTCGGGATTTGCAGGTACATTTCAAACCCAGGTAAGGTTCATCGCTTTGTATCGAATTGAACCACATGCTCCACTGGTTGTGCGCCTCCCCGCCAATTCGTTTGAGTTTCGGCCTTGCGGCTATACTCCCCAGGCGATCCGTTTAACGCGTTTGCTAACATCCCTCCCTAATAAATTAAAGAAGAACTAACGGACAATGTTTACGGCTAGGACTACTCAGGTCTCTAATCTGATTTGCTACCCTAGCTTTCGTCTCTGAACGTCAGTATGTACCTAGTTACCCGCCTTCGCGCTTGGTGTTCTTTTTAGTATCCACGGATTTAACCCCTACACTAAAAATTCCAGTAACCCCGATACCACTCTAGTCTTTTAGTATCTTGCCCCTTTCTCCGATTGAGTCGGAGTCTTTGAAACAAGACTTAAAAAACCGTCTACAGACCCTTTACGCCCAATAAATCCGAGTAACGCTCGTAGCCTACGTATTACCGCGACTGCTGGCACGTAGTTAGTAGCTACTTATTCTAGTGGCCTTCATGGCCGCTAAAAAGGAGTTTACAACCCTAGGGTCTTCATCCTCCACGCGGTGTCGCTGCGTCAGACTTTCGTCCATTGCGCAAAATTCCTAACTGCTGCCACCCGTAGGTGTATGGGCCGTGTCTCAGTCCCATTGTGCCGGACTCTCCGCTAAGAGCCGGTAACCGTCATTGCCTTGGTAAGCCGTTACCTTACCAACTAGCTGGTAGTAAATAGGCCGTTTTCGTAGTGACTTGCGTCTTTCACCCGTAGGCGTATGGGAAATTACCCCCTCTTTCGAGGAGCTATGTCCCGCTTCGAAGTACGTTCCTATTTTATACTCACCCGTTTGCCACTACCCTGCGCTCCGCACTGCGTTTGAGCTTCGGAATAGCAGGCTATCCATATTTAAGGATCGCATGCGACTCCGTAGTTCCACCGCAAAGTGGAACGAAGGATCGTTCGACTTGCATGTCTTAGGCACACCGCCAGCGTTCACCCTGAGCCACGATCAAACTCTTAGTACAAACCAAGATATTATGCTTACGCACCATCTTGGTGTAAATTGAAAATGAAATACCGAAATATATCGGTGTCACTTTCTGGTACTAACGAAATGGCTAAAAAATGAAGCTGATATGTTAAAGAACGAAAACAAAATAATTCCCCATCTAAGGGGTAGAGGTATTATATTATAAATTTTCGATTTGTGCAGTAGGCAAGTTAATTCTTTCGGTTGAAGTAAAAATTGTCTGATACTTTTGGCAAATCTCAACTACAATCTGGCGATGATTTTGGTCAAGTTCCGAAAAAATATCGTCAAGAAGCAGTATTGGTTTCTCGTTATATTGCTGCTCTAAATAATTTATTTGAGCGAGTCTCAAGGCTAAAACTGCCATTCTCTGCTGTCCCCTTGAGCCCCAAAAAGCTAAATTTTTGTCTTCAGTTTCAAACTCATCAAAATCAACTGAAAAATCATCTAAATGTGGACCACATTTACTGTGTCCGGCCGCCAGTTCCAAGGGATATAGTTTTTGTAACTTATCTTCACTAATTGTTGACGCTCCGTAGTTAATTGATAATTTGCTTATTTCTTTATCCTCATGCTCTGAAAAAAATAAATTTGCCGACTTGACCCAGTTAAAACGGAAACTTTGGATAATTTCCGCGTTTTTTATGAGTGACTGGTCCCAATAAAATAATTCCGTTTTTTGAGCTTTACCACTGGCAATTATATCTAAAAGTTCGTTCTTATTTTTTAGAGCCTTATGATATTGAGATAAGGCCGAGGCGTAACGCCATTCTATATTGACAAATATTCCATCTAAAAAGTCTCTTCTCCTCCCTGGTGAGCCGTTAATAAGTCTCAGGTCTTCCGGCTCAAAAACAACTATTTTAACTTTTCCCCAATATTTTGCCCTTGTTTTAATTACTTTATCAATCAAAAAACGTCGTTTTAAACTACCATTTTCTTCTCGCCAAAGCTGAACCTCAACTTCATTTTCTCCTTGTTTACCAACAACTTTAGCCCGAATGCTACTAATTTTTTCACCCCATTTTATCAGCTGTCCAGAGCCTGACAACCTGAAACTTTTTCCTGACGACAAAAAATAAATCGCTTCCAGTAAATTGCTTTTTCCACTGCCGTTTTTACCTAAAATTAAATTGGCTTTTTTATCAAATTCCACCAGTTTTCTGTCGTATGACCGGAAATTCTGTAACAAAACCTTGCTAATATACATCTTCTGCCTATTATAACCGATTCTTACCCAAAATTCTTTATGTCCAGAGACTGTCGGTAGGTTGGAACCAATTCTTTGCTAACCTAATTTCCATCTACGAGACTCTTAAACCTATTATACCGGAAGAAAAATTAGCCTTGAGTTATATATAATAAGAATTACCATTGGTGGAGTAGAACAATAGTAATTTCATATTTCGGGGTAATTGGTCTATATATTAACAGCAACAAACTGAATCAAATATGTGCCTATTTTGTCATGTAGGTTGACAGATGGTTTCATGGTTGCTACTATGATTATGGAGACTCTACGAGTCGCACATTAAAATCCTTTAACACGGCAGATATTCCAACTTTCTAAATGGTGCCTTTGGCACCGCAGGGGTTTATCCCCTGCTTTCTCCGTCGGGCTGCATCGTTACGATGATGAGTTAACGATTACTGTTACAGTAATCAGTTATTCTTTACCTTACACGATGGCAGAGCGCTCCGCGCGAAAAAGTAATTAAGGGTTTAGGTTCAGTTTCCTTCCTATCAAGGCTAGGTCTGCTGATGGCACGGTGCAGCCATTTTTAGGGTTTGCACAGTTAAAGGAGGTGAGTTCAATTGAATCACTTTAATTTTAAATGTGTCTCAACTTTGATAAATTCAAAGGTGAGAAACGGGAAACTGAATTTAGATCAGGCTAAAGTCATAATCGGCCATGCAAAAGAAATCAAGCATGCTTTATCAACCAAGGATAACCAAAAGTTGGTCAAGGCAGTTGATAGATTCTGCAAATCGATATTTGAGTCCGATAGTTGATCCCCTTAATTTCTTTTTGTAAAAACCATTGGGTAAATGACTTTTACAAAAGGTAAAGATGTATGAATTATTCCAAGACAATAAAAATTATCAGAGCTGCTATAGGCCTGTCTCAACAAGACTTCGCGTCACTAACTGAGATTGATCCTAGTTTAGTGTCCAGAATTGAATCCGGCCAAAGGTCACTGTCGGTGACCAATTTAAAAAAAATTTCAACAAAACTGTCAATTCCAGAGAGTTTGATGAAACTTCTTTCGAGTGACGAGACCGAACTAAAAGGGTTGACTAAAGACGAATACCAAAAAATGGCCGAAAGTTTACTTTCGCTTTTAATAAAAAAACAAAATGGGAGAAAGTGATTCCAGTGTGAAAAATGTTTTGTCTACGAGAAAACTCGCGAGTATTTTAAAGATCAACGTCGACGAGCTTAGAGCAGTTTCTGAAAATGCAAGCTCTTATTACCGGCCGTTTATTAAGAAACTGCCAAAGCCTAGAGAAATTGATAACCCAACCGGTAGACTAAAGATCATCCAAAAGGCAATTGATGATAAGTTGCTAAAAAAAGTAGAGTTGCCGGAAACAGTTTTGGGAGGAGTTCCCGGGAAGTCGGTAAAGGACAATGCCATGTTTCATCTTGGTAAACCTGTGGTAGTGACCGTCGATTTGAAGAAGTGTTTCCCAAACACAAAAGACATTTCAGTATTCAAGTTATTTCGTAACTATTTCGGATATTCGACTGTAAATTCTTTATTACTGATGAAACTAACAACGTTTAACGATCATGTGCCCCAAGGTTCACCGTGTAGCTCGTCACTGGTTAATCTTTGTCTCCTGGCTTTACATGAAGAGTTGCAAGCCTTCTCTGGGAAATATGGCTTCATGTGTACCGTTTGGGTAGACGATATAACAATATCCGGCGAAGGCGCTGAAAAACAGATTTCGGATGTGATTAGAATAATAAAAAGGCATAAATACAACACAAGGTGTAAAAAAATTAAAGTAATGAGAGGTAGTGGAAGACAAGAGGTCACCGGAATAACTGTAAATAATTTAGTGTCTGTTCCAAAGAAGAAAATATCGGAAATAAAGAAGATTATCCATGACATTAGGGTAAAAAACCTTAACATGAATTCAAAAGAATATATTATGTTAAAAGGAAAAATGGGATTTGTAGGATATGTTAATCCTAAACAGTTCAATACATTAAATAAGTTTTTGCTCAAATGTGGGATAAAAGTCTAATAATTTTTGGGTGTAAAATTACCTAGTATGGAAAACCCCGGAGAAAAAAGGTACGAAAAACAAATCATGTGTAAGGAATGCCAGCATCCAACATGGCATCGCGTTCTTAATGAAGCGAAAGGAGGTTGGGACGATGATGAATCAGGGATATGGGAGTCTAAAACTTTTTATTCTTTGCAGTGCTTGGGTTGCGATAATGTTTGCCTCGTCGTCCACAGCATGTTTAGCGAAGATATTGGTGATGACGGGAATCCTGAATTAAACATTGCAATTTATCCCTCACCATATAAAAGTGACAGGGAACCCATCGAGAGATTGCACCGTGTACCTAAAAATATCGGTTCAGTATATGAAGAAACAATAAAGGCTTTTAACGCTCATCTCATAATCTTAGCAGCCATCGGTGTCAGGTCAACGATAGAGGCGATAGCAATTGACAAGGCTATTACCGCTAGAGGAATCAAAACTAAAATAGAAGCGATGAAAGGACAAGGAATTATTACCGAGGATGGCGCAAAATTATTACTTCTCGTAAAAGATATCGGGAATCTGGCTGCTCACGAGATCAAGAAACATCACCATGACGATCTCTCTTTGTGTCTTGACATCATTGAGGGTGTACTTATGGAACAGTATGTACTTCCAGAAGAAGCAAAGCGCACTAGGGAAATAATTGATGGTAGATGGGAAAGAGCGAGTTAGAAAAAACTATTTACCTCGGAAATGTTGGTGGATTTGATACTTGGACAACTGGTTCGGTCTTGAGCATTTGCTGTAGTTCTGGATAGTCTAAGATTTCCGTTACAAGTGAGGTAGATTGAACAATACCAAGGCCAGCATTCTCCTGAAATTGGATCCTGGATTGTCCCGTTCTAGTGCTAACAGCATCCTCAATGTAGTTGAGATTGTCGCTAATTATACCCAATAACTTTAATCCACGTCCGGAGCCAATTGAAAACGAAGATTGGCTGAATGAAGCGATGGTGGGTCTGTAAAAAACCGGACTACCACTACTGCCCGGGTAAACATTTGCGTCTATTAGGAATGTCTTATTATTCAATTTTGCCGAAACTAATCCGGCCCTAATCAATGGCGTTGATTTGTTCTCATTTGAAACCCCGAGACCCAATGGGTATCCTAGAAAAAATACATCTTCGCCCAATGGTAGATTTTCAAAATTCTCAAATAAGTTCTGGCTCACTAACTTGATATCGTCTTCATTTTGCTTGATTGCGATAGGTGTTACAGCAATATCTACATTTTGATCGTGATGAAAAACCCATTTTAAGCCGAACTCGCGGTGTACTTGTTCAATACTTCTTTGCTCTTTTCCCCCATCAAGTCTATTTAAGATTACGTTTAGTCCTTTAAACTCTTCTTTTGTGTACGGATTAACCACAATGTGTCGACATGTTACAAGAACAAAGTTTTCTTTGTAGTTGATCAAAACACCGGTACCGTGGGGTTGTAGCACACTATTATTGTTTGGTAGTTCAAACAACACTACTGTCTTGAGAAACTCTTCGTTTAACCAATTTGCAATCATAGTCTATTTTACCCTTATTTGACCCTGTGTCGACCTGTGTGGCATTTTTATATCTATAACCCAAAACTACATAAAGCTACAAACTTTGTGCCTGACAGAGGCAAACCCCATCCGTGTTATAAGATTTTCACCATATCGACAAGAACATGAGAAAACTAGAGATTTTGTGCGTAAGGTCTTAAAAGACAGAAATACTATAAGTTAACCTTAATTATTGAGTTGGCTGGTTGACTACACCAACAACAATTAGCCACAAGACCACCAATCCCCATCCAATATACTTTTGTTTCTTAGTTAACTCTTTTCTTCTCTTAAACAAATAATAGATAGCGTCCAGACCGCAAAACGAAGCAACGGCTAGTAATAGTCCACCCTTAAATAGGGTACTACCTATTATTGCGATGATTAAAAGCACGTTTATATTCCATCGGTGCATACCTAAGATTTCATCGACAGTCTTTCTTTTTTTAACCGTTACAGTCTCTGGTTTAGATATTTCTTCGTCCATATTTTTATTTATCTCCAACTAATAAAACTACAATCGAGCCAACTTCGGAAACCCTTGTGGCGATACACCCTTTTGTTATTGGTGTCCCGTCCTTGGTAGTCCAAAGCATAAGTTCGTTGTGTGGTGGTGAGTTTTTCCAAATAGCCAAAACATCTATGTCTCTCGCCACATTAGCAGCGAGGTTTTCCCCAATTCCTGCCCCGGAATATCTACTTGTATAACTACTAAGGCCATAGTGGTTACCAACACTACTCTCCTTAAATGCCTCCATTTTGTTAGCCATCATCAAATTAGCCCTGGACTCGGCAATACCACATAACTCGTCGGAAACGGAAAAAAATGGTAAACCTTTACTACTTCTATATTGATTCACTAAACCAAAGATATTACCGCCGTTTAATACTGGTAATGGGGGCTTACTGGTGTTTGTTTTCACATTACTGGTTTCGCTTGTTTTATTAACGGTTTTCTTCGTAGGAACAAGGGTCAATGTAGGTATATCGGTAGGGAGAGAAATAGTTGGTATTACTTTCAGATATGCATTATTAGTTTTGTTGTATGAGTAACTTAATGCCTTAACAAGGATAAAAGCTCCAATAATTACCGAACCAAAAAATAATACTTGAGGTATTTTTGCTACATAGTTACTTTCGTCCTGGTTATTTTTTCCTATGCGTTTTACAAGTCGATACAATAATAAAAAGAACGCTAAAACTCCAACAACAAAACTTACCAGCAATGAGGCAAGCGCAATACTTTTGATAAGTGAAGGATTTTCATTAAATGGACCGTTTTGAATTCCACCAACATATAGACTGAAAAAAAAGATTACTAAACAGATGATCCAGGTCGTTAAAGGAACTTTTGCATTATCTTTCATAATTTGTTGATTTATCAAAGTGTTTTTTAGGCACAACACCGTGCTTAAATCTGAACTATATTTCCTGTTCGAATTATGGCATACATTCCATAATTTGCCAACTAATGGCAAACATATACGAGAAATTTGGACTTAATGTAAAGAGGTACAGAAAAACAACTGGTATGACTCAAGAAAAACTGGCTGAGGCAGCAAAGGTAGATCCAAAGTCGATTATTTCTATTGAGAATGGAACCCGGAACCCAACATTGAGGACCATATATAGGCTAGCCAAGGCATTTAAAATAAGCATAGGCGAGTTGGTGAAATTCTGAATCTTTAGGTATCTATCTGGCTCATATAGCATCCATAAACCTACTTGAATTTATCGTAACTAATGGAGTAATATAATGTTACTCGACTGAGAGCACAAAAAAGTACACACCGCATATTTGCCTTAAAACGGCAACGAATAATTATCTTTCGGGCATATTCGTTGGCCGCTTTTTTTTGGCCTAGAGGCAAAATATGCTCAGCGTTAGTAGAGCAAAGAAGATTCTTGGAAAAACAGCAGAGCTGTACACTGATGAACAGATTGAGGCGACATTGAAGCAAATCAGAGGGTTAACAGATGCTTGCGTGGACATGATCGACCATAAGATTAAGGTGGAAGGACCGGGATTTCTGGATATTATTTCAAAAAGGCAGTAGAATGAACATGATGGTAAGAGCCGTAATACTAGCTAGGGTATCTGATCAGAAACAAAAAATATACGGTGGTGATTCACTTGATGACCAGATGGCGCAGTGTCAAAAGTTTATTGACAATCAAGGGTGGACGCTTGCATGTCGCCCCTTTGTCCTGATTGAAAGTGGTAGAAAAGGTGAAAGAAAATACTTTTGGGAAGTTTACGATTATTGTAAATCTAAAAGTAAAACCAGCGAAAAAATTGATTATCTTGTGGTGTTGAATATCGGAAGATTTACCAGAGGTGGAGGTGTTGAATACATCAGACTCAAAAAGGAATATGAAGCTATTGGCGTACAAATTACTGATGTTTTTAATACTGTTGGACATAAGGTCAATACCCTTGAACAGTACGGTTTTACTTATGATTGGAGTGTTTATTCACCAACGGAAACTGCTGAAATTCATGAGGCAGATCAAAAATGTGGCCAGGTCAGAGACATATTAACGCAGACAGTAAGTGGCTGTATTAGGAATATCAACAAAGGTTACTGGAATGGCCCCCCACCCTTTGGCCTATTGGGTAAAAAAGTTGAGACAGTTGAAGATGGAACACGAAATGTGCTGGCCGAAAATACACTTGAGAGTCAATTTATAAGAAGGATTTATGAGTTGAGAGCGAGCGGTACAACTGATCCAGAAATCGCTGAAAAAATAAACTTGATGGGTTTTAAGACAAGGTTGATGGTGAAACGAGATAGTAGAACTAGAATAAAAATTGGCACCAAAGGTGGTGTCAAACTTACAGTCAAAAAAATTCAGGAGTGGGTGGTCAATCCAATTTATTGCGGGGTGATTGTAGCAAAATGGACGAAATATCAACCAATAAAAGCATCTATGTTTTCTGGGTTGGTTGATATTGAAACTTTTAACGCTGCAAACAAGGGTAAAATTTACATCATCAAAAATGGCGATGGAAGTTTTTACATAAAGCACAACATAAAGTGGGCAAATATAAATCAGCCGGATAAAAGAATGAGGAATAACCCTGCCTTTCCATTCAAAAGTGTACTCTTGTGCCCAACGTGCCACAAAGAAGTAAAGGCGAGTTCTTCAAGAAGTAGATCTGGGAAGAAACATCCATATTATCACTGTGATAGAGGGCATAAACGATGGTATAAGAAGCCAGAAGAAGTACACCAAGCCTTGATAGAGAACTTAAAAAAGCTTAAATTTTCAGATTCATACGCCAAATTATTTGAAGCATCATTTATTGAGTCTTGGAAAGAGAAAATGCAAAAAGCTATGATTGACAGCCAGGAGGCAGAAAGTTATGTCTCAGAGCTCTTGGTAAAGCGTAAAAGTAAGCTAGAAGCGATAGAAATGGCTACAAGTCCGGTAGTCAAAAAGGCCTTCGAAGAAGAGTTTGAAGATATAGATAATCAGATTAAGAAGGCAAGAGGTCAGAGAAACGTTATCGAGGATAAAGAGGTGGACGTGAAGCTTGCATTGAGGTATGGGACATATTTAATGGAACACCCAGGAGAATTACTGCTAGGTAAGGAGAATATCAATAATAGAAGATACCTTTTTGGACTGGTCTTTGAAGAGCTTCCTACTTATGACGAATTAGTTAGTGGAACCACAAAATTAAGGCCTATCTTCCAATTAAAGGGAAACGAAAACGAGTCAAAATTACAGTTAGTCCAGTGGGCAGGAGTTGAACCTGCATAAAACGGTTTTACAGACCGTTGCCTAACCGCCCGGCACCCACTGGTTTTATACAGAAAGGATTATATCAGAAAAACTAAATTCCCCTCTGCTCAGCAGTAGCTGATCCACGAGAGTGGAAAAGAGGGGTTAGAGGAGATTGAAAACTGGTAAAATAGACTATGAATCTTCGTCTCATCTCCTGGAACCTTGCCGGTATGCGTGCTGCTGTCAAAAAAGGCCTTTGGGACTTTGTTAAAAAAGATAACGCCGATATTTATTGCTTTCAGGAAGTAAAAGCTAAGGCCGATCAGGTTCCGCTTTTGGAATGTCCCAATTCTTATCATAAATTTTGGAATCCCGCTGTCAAAGCTGGTTACTCCGGTGTGGCCACCTTCACCAAAATAGAACCAAAATCAGTCATTATCGGCGACCGCGACAATGATTGGGACGACGAGGGTAGGGTGATTATAACCAAATTCGATGAATTTACTCTTCTCAATGTTTATTTCCCAAATGGCCAGCGCGACCTTGCTCGACTCGATTTTAAAATGAAATTTTACGATTATTTTTTAAATTATATTGACAAGCTTCGGGACAGGGGAGAGAAAGTAATTTTCTGTGGCGATGTCAATACTGCTCACACCGAAATTGATTTAGCTAGGCCAAAAGACAACATTAAAACTTCTGGCTTCTTACCAATAGAACGCGCTTGGATGGACAAATTAGTTGCTCATAATTGGACTGATACATACCGCCTCATTAATGATAACAAAGTAGAGTATTCTTGGTGGTCCCAGCGCTCTGGCGCCCGCCCCAAAAACATTGGCTGGCGCATTGATTATTTCTTTATTGATAAAAAATTAGAATCTAAAATTACTGACGCCTTTATTCTTACTGATGTTATGGGCAGCGACCATTGTCCTATCGGAATCGAAATTAAACTATAAATCTTTTTGTGCCCTCTTTTTTTAACCACTGGTTATTTTCTCTCCAGTTCTTGTCGTATACCGAGAGCTGCTCCCAGAAGGCTTTAGAATGATTTTTGACCGTTAAATGGGTCAATTCGTGAAGAATTACATGTTCAAATTTATCTACTGGGAAAAGGATTATTTGCCAGTTAAAATTTAGTGAGCCTCTCCCTGAGCAGGATCCATATCTTGAGCTTTGATTTTTTATCCCGACATTTCCATATGATAATTTATATTTCGCAGCCAGCTGCTTGGTTTTTTCTTTTATTAATTTACTAGCGAGAACTCTCATTTTTTTATCAATTATTTTTTTAATTTCGGTTTTTTTTGAATAGTTAATAAATATCTTTTTATCGAGAATTACCAGTGAATCGTGTAAATTTTTTTTTGATTCTACTTCATAAATTTCTCCCAAAATACTTATTTTTTTTATTTTATTTAGATTTCTTCTCTTTTTTATCTTTTCATTTTGTCTTAGAATCCAGCTTTCGTTATTTTTTATGAATTTTTTTACGACTATAATGGGCATAAGCCAGGGGACAGTTATCACTATTTTATTTTTTTCAATTATCCTAAGCCGCATTGTCTGAACTCTTTTTTTGTTTATTTCTACCAAAAAATATTTCTCTCCAATCTTAATTTTTTCCATAAATGTTAATATAGTATAAGGGATGATATATATTGCTGCTGACCATCGTGGTTTTCGATTAAAAGAAGAGATAAAAAAATGGCTCGAAACTGAGCTTTACGAATTTCGTGATTTGGGCGCCTTTGAATATGACCGGGACGATGATTATCCCAACTTTGCCATAAAACTCGGAGAAACCGTTATTAGAGAAAACGCCAGGGGAATCTTGATTTGTGGCTCTGGCGCCGGCGCCTCTATTGCTGCCAATAAGGTTAAAGGCATTCGAGCTGGACTTTGTACCTCAGTCAAGCAAGCCACCTCTGCCCGAAGTGATGACAACATCAATCTCCTTTGCTTAAGTGCCGACTGGGTAAGTGTCGAAGATAATCAAAAAATTACTGAGACTTTTTTGAAGACCTTGTTTTCGAGTGAGGAGCGCCACATTAGAAGAATTAATCAAATCAAAGACTATGAAACTTAGAAGCGTTGAGGGAATTATTCCCCAGATTAGGGTTGTTTTGCGCTTAGACCTTGATCTTCCCTTTTTTGACAATAAAATTATTGATAACTCACGACTCTTAAAATCTCTTCCAACTATAAAATTATTGCTAGAAAAAAATTGCAAAATTTTAATTATCGGACATCGAGGTCGGCCAAGTGGTATTGAAGACAAATATACTCTTCGCCCGATCTATCTCGAATTAATGTCTTTGCTCGAACCAAATGGTGAGAATTTAATTGAAAGTGTTTTTATGCCAGAAATTAATTTTGAGCAGATAGATCAGGCCTTGGCCGTTAATAATATCGTTTTTTTAGAAAACATTCGTTTTTGGCCCGGTGAAGAACAAAATAGTTCTGATTTTCTCTCTCCCTTAAGTAGTTTTTGTCAAGCCTATGTCAACGATGCCTTTGCGGTCGCTCACCGTGCTCATGCCTCGATTACTCTTTGGCAATATTTACCCAGTTTTTATGGTTTAAGTTTTGTTGAGGAATATAATCATCTTGATTCTTTAAGAGATCCCTCTCGGCCCCTTACTCTTATTTTAGGTGGTGCCAAAGAAGATAAGTTAAAACATCTTGATAAATTAATCCCGCAATGCGACCACATTTTGATTGGTGGCAAACTACCCCAGCTTTTGTCTCTCAGAGATTCAAAAATTATCCCTGCCGTTTTGACTTCTGACACTTTTGATATTAACGAAGAATCTATTGTCAAATTTACTGAAATAATAAATAGTTCAAAAACTATTATTTGGATTGGTGCTATGGGATTTTACGAAAACGAAAATTATCGAAATGGCACCGAAAAAATCGCTACCGTTATTGCTGCCACAACTGCTTATAAAGTTATCGCCGGTGGTGATACCTTGGCCTCAGTATCAAATTTAAATCTTAACCAAAAATTTGATTTTATCTGTAGTGGTGGGGGAGTTCTTCTTGAATTTTTAGTCAACCCGAATCTTCCGGCTTGGTCAAATCAATAAAGAGTTTTGTTGTATTATTAATTATGGCAAGTAAAAAATTAAAAATCGGTATTAATGGTTTTGGTCGTATCGGCACCGTTGTTCTTCGGGCAATTTTAATGGAAAAATATGATGTTGAAGTAGCGGCCGTTAATACCCGGGGTGAGCTCGAAATGGAAGCCTATGCCTATCAGTTTAAATACGATTCCGTCTATGGGCGATTTCCCGGGAAAATTTCTTTTTCTGAGCCACAAAAAGCACGCGAAACTGGCCGTCTTCTCATTAACGATTTAGAGATTCCTTTTCTTGGAGAGGGTGATCCCGCCCAAATTCCCTGGAATAATTATGGGGTTGATATCGTTTTAGAATGTACCGGTGCCTTTACTGATTCCAAAGCCGGCCTTCATCTCAAAGGTGGAGCCAAAAAAGTCATTATTTCTGCTCCCGCTAAAGATCCCAAGATTCCTGTTTATATTTTGGGTGTCAATGCTGATAAATATCATGGTGAAACCCTTATTTCTAATGGCTCCTGCACTACCAACTGTGTCGCCCCGATTGTTAAATTAATTGATCAAAAAATCGGTTTTCAAGAAGGAGTCTTAACTACCATTCACGCCTATACTACCAATCAAAATATTGTTGATGGTAGTGGCAAAGATCCCCGTCGCGCCCGCGCCGCCGCTATCAACATTGTCCCTACTTCTACTGGTGCTGCCGAGGCTGTTATTGCCGCTTATCCTGAGGCCAGAGGTCGCTTTGCCGGTACCGCCATCCGAGTTCCTGTTATTTGTGGCTCTTATTCTGATTTAACTTTTAAATTAGTTCGCTCTTCAACAGTTGAAGAAATAAATGCTCTTTTTGAAGATGCTGCCTCTCAATCTTCGCTCGTCGGGAAATTAAAAGTCTCTTATGAACCTTTAGTTTCTTCAGATATTATCGGCAATAATTCTTCATGTCTTATCGATACTCGGATGACCAAAGTTGTCAGTGATGATATGGTCTCCATTGGCGCCTGGTATGACAATGAATATGGTTATAGCTGTCGCCTTATCGAAATGGCTCTCCACATATGGAAATAATCCCCACCATTCTCGAAAAAGATTTTAATTTAGCTGAAGATCGTTTTGAAAAAATAAAAAAAATGTCTTCCTGGATTCAAATTGATGTGGTGGACAATGTTTTTGCTCCGGGAAAAAGTTTCGAGCTTGAATTAATTTCTAAATTTAGTCAAATAAATTCTACTCTTTGGGATATTCATTTGATGGTTAAAGAGCCGGTAAACTGGCTTAAAAAATGTCTCCATGTGGATGCTTCTCGCGTTTATGCTCAAGTTGAAATGATGTCTGACAGAGAAATCTTTGTTACGGAGGCGAAAAATTCCGGTCTTGAAGTTGGTTTAGCTTTTGACATTGATACTCCAGTCGATAATATCCCCGATGAATGTGATTTTATTTTATTGATGGGTAGACAGGCTGGTTTTGGTACATATTCTTTTGATGAAAAGATATTTCAAAAAATTGCTGAAGCCAAAAAATTCGGTAAAAAAGTAGCCATTGATGGGGGAATTAATCGAGACAATTTTTCTCAAATAAAACAATTCGGAGTTGATATTATTTATTTAGGTCAATATTTTTTAGATTTAATTCATGAAAAAGAAAATTAAAAAACGTCTTCGCATTGCCTTTTTTGGCGATGCTGATGTCAAAAAAAGAAGCCCTAGTTTTATTGATGCTTATGATACTGCTCAGCTTTTAAGTAAAAATAACTTTACCATTATCAATGGTGGTGGGCCGGGCATTATGCTGGCCTCAACCCTTGGGGCAGTTTCCGTACATGGCCGAGTCGAAGCTGTAGTGATAAATCCAAAAAATCAACCAACTACTCGTTACGAAGGCCAGTATCCTGAAAATATTTCTCAGGTTAAACGAATCTATTTTTTAAAATCTTACCAGGGCAGGCTAAATAAATTGATTAAACTCGCCAGTGCTTACGTTATTTTTTACGGTGGCACCGGCACTCTCACCGAAATGTCTTTTGTCTGGAGCGAAGCCAAATTTGCCTATCCTCGTCAAAAACCCATCATTTTTTATGGCAAAAAATGGCAAAAAATTATCAAGACCATTACCTCAGAATTAAAGTTCGAAAAAATTGAAAAACAAATCTGCTATTTTGTCGACAAACCCGAGCAGGTATTGGAAATTATCAGGACATATTCCAAATTAAAAATAAAATAATTTTTTAAAAAATATTTCCCTCCATTTTGAAGGGGGGGTAGGGTGGGTTTTGTTTTTTACTCCAGATAGTCCTGCAATTTTTTTCTTCGGCTTGGGTGTCTTAATTTTCTTAAAGCTTTAGCTTCAATTTGTCGAATTCTCTCTCTGGTCACATTAAATATTTTCCCTACTTCTTCGAGTGTTTTTGGAGTTTCTCCCATCAGTCCAAAGCGCAGTGATAGTACCTTGGCTTCTCTTTCGTCAAGGCTTTCAAGCACTTCTTCAATCGATTCCCGAAGCAATTCTTTAGAGGTTTCTTCATAAGGGCTTGGCTGGGTTAAATCCTCAATAAAATCTCCGAGAAATGAATCCTCATCATCGCCAACAGGAGTAGCGAGAGAGGTTGTATCTTGAGAAATTCGGTATATTTCTTCCACTTTTTCCACGGTTATTCCAACTTCCGCCGCAATTTCTTCAATGGTCGGTTCTCGTCCCAGTCTTTGGGTCAGAGCTCTCGTCGCTTTGTAAACTTTATTAATTGTTTCGACCATGTGAACTGGGATTCTAATAGTTTTAGCCTGATCGGCAATTGCTCGGGTAATGGCCTGTCTTATCCACCAGGTAGCATAGGTTGAAAATTTAAAACCTCGTTTCCAATCAAATTTTTCCACCGCTCTCATTAGTCCCTGATTTCCTTCCTGAACAAGATCGAGAAAGGTCAAACCCCTCCCAATATATTTTTTGGCAATTGACACCACCAGCCTTAAATTAGCATTGATTAAATGGGCCCTTGCCTCACCCGAGCCTTTTTCAATCGCTTTGGCCAGCTCTACTTCTTTTTCAAAATTTATCAAATCAATTTTCCCAATTTCCTTTAAATACATTCGCACTGAGTCCATGCTATTTTTTTGAGATAAAAGTGCCAAAAGATCGGCACTACTCAGTTTTCCTTTTTCAGAATCAATTATCTCTCTGGACTCGACTTTATCAAAAATGTCTATCCCTTTATCAAAGAGATAATCAAAAAGTTGATCAATTTGTTCAATAAATTTTTCCGGTTCAGGGATTAGAGCTAAAATTTCATCATTGGTTAGATATCGGAGTTTCTTTGCCTGAGCCACTAACTTAGTTTTTATTTGAGAAATATTTATTGTTGCGGCCATAACTTTTTATTTTATCAAAATTAGTCCTCTCAAGATCTAGCTCTTTGCAATATTGCCAGTTTGGTCAATATTTGAGCGTAATTTGCCTCAACTTTGGCAATTTCTTTTTCGTCTCCAGAGGCTTCTAGATTAGCAATTATACCACTTAATGATTTTAGCCTGTCCTTTAGCTCAAGTTCCTCAATTTGAATAATAATTTTCTTTCTTTCTTTTTTTCTTTCTTGGCTCTGGCCTTGTTCTTCAAAGGCCTTCAAATATATACCATTAAAAGTATCAACGAGTTCTGGGTCTATTTTTTCTACTATTTTTTTGGCGTCAAAATTTTTTATCTTTTCTATCATTTCTCCTATCTTTTTAAATCGTGGTGTTTTCCACTTGAGCAGTTTAATCGCTATTTTTGGTTTTTGCAGCCTCAACGACAAGATTAAGTATCTTTCTTCTAGCCTTTCTCTGAGGTCTCCCTTTTCTTCAACTTTGTTTATTTCTTTAAGGTTGGATATGTTTTCTTTATTTTGGTTTAAATATTTTTTAAATTCTTCAATCACGCTTTCTTCACTCGAATCTAGAGTCTGAGAGACCTTTTTTAAATAATCGGCTCTAATTACTAAATTATTTATTTTAGCGAGAAATGGCAAAACGGTCGCTAAAATTAATTTTTTTCCTCTGGGAGTCTCAGTCCCATAACTTTTAACTCCAGAAGCCAATATAAAATCCCAAATAGTTTCTGTTTCTTTTAGCTTTTTTTTAAAAAAAACTAGGTCTTTGTTTACCGTCTCATCCGGATCTTTGTATT
>CAZJUH010000002.1:0-78735 GCA_964549165.1 uncultured Gammaproteobacteria bacterium
TTACGAGGTTTGCCATTTGTTGGCAACTCTGGTAAACTACTAGACAAGCTTCTGAGTACGATCAGTGTGCCGCGTCAAGACGTTTTTATCTGTAACATTTTAAAACACCGTCCACCAGAAAACCGGGATCCACTTCCACTAGAGATGAAAGTTTGTACCCCTTATTTGAAAGCTCAATTAAAAATTATTAAACCGAAACTTATTATTACTTTGGGACGATTCGCTATGAATTATTTTTTTCCCGAGGAGTCAATTAGTCGGATCCATGGTCAGGTCAGAAAAATTATCTGGCAGGAGTTATCATTAACTATTATTCCTGTTTACCATCCTTCCGCTGGACTCAGAAACGGCGCCATGCTCAAATCTTTACAAGAAGATTTTCTCAGCATTGGCAAATTATTATCAGCCTAAGGCTGATCCGCCTCTGGCGGAAAAAATTATTATTATGATTAACAAAAAAACATATCAAAAACCAGCTTTTAATCCAGCTGTTCAAAAGGATTTTTCAAATTCCACTAGTCAAGATGCTCTTCGCATCTCTTCACTCGGGGGTTTTGGGGATGTCACCCAAAACATGTTCGTTTATGAATTTGCCCCTCGGGGTGATTTTTCCAAATCACAAATAATTATCGTCGACTGCGGCGTTGGTTTTCCCGAAGAAGATGCCTTTGGTGTTGATCTTCAGATTCCTGATACTACTTATCTTCTCGATAAAAAAGAGCGAATCCTCGGTATTTTTATTACCCATGGCCACGAAGATCACATTGGTGCCGTTCGTTATATATTACCTATTTTAGGAAATAATATACCGATTTATGCGCCAAAACTTGCCGCTGCCTTTATCGAAGCACGTCTGGCCGAAAATCAAATTCGAGCTTCCGTCAATGTCTATCAGCCAGGAGATATTTTTAACAAAGGTCCTTTTACTATTGAACCAATTAGAGTGACTCACTCTATTCCCGACACCTACCATTTTTCTATCAACACTCCCCTTGGTATTTTTTATCATGGTTCTGATTTCAAATTTGATGTCTTTCCTCTTGATAACAAACCCGCCGAGCTTAAAAAAATTGCTAATGTTGGCAATCGCAAGGTGGTGGCCTTGATGTCTGATTCTCTAGGTTCCGACCATGAGGGTTATTCTCCTTCTGAGCGTGATATCGCTGAAAATTTTAAACAGCGAATTGTCAGTGCTAAGGGGCGAGTCTTTGTTACCTCTATCAGTAGCAACATTATTCGCTGGTCGCAGGCCATTGAATATGGCAAATCGACCGGTCGTAAAATTTGCGTCGTCGGTTATTCTGTCGATAAGGCTATCAATATTGCTAAAGAACTCGGCTATATTAAACTTGATGATTCTGATTTAATTGCTCCAGAAAGAGCTAAAAACTTTCCTGACAGTAAACTATTATTTCTCGTCGCTGGTTTTGCTGGTCAACCCGATTCAGCCCTCTCAAAGATGGTTATGGGCAAACACCGGATAAAAATAAAATCAGGTGACAAAGTCATCTTTTCTTCACCTGACTATATTCCCGGTACTACCGGAAATATTTATGAAATGATTGATATTCTTTCCAAAATGGGAGCCGATGTTGCTTATGGGGATAAAGAAGAGCTTCACGTTTCTGGGCACGGTTACCAAAAAGAACATGCTTTGTTAATTTCTCTAGTAAATCCAAAATATTTATTACCAATTGGTGGTAATTATCGTCATATCAAAAGTTATTTTTCTATGGCCAAGACCATGGGTTTTAAAGACGAACAGTTTATTACTCCCGATTATGATTCTTCGGTTACTTTTTATGCCAGTGGCAAAGTCGATACCAATTTTCATATTCCTATGCATAAAGTCTTGATTGACGGACTCGGTATTGGTGACGTTGGTGCTACGGTTCTTCGCGACCGCAAAACTCTCGCTGAAGACGGCATGTTCAGTGTTGTTTTAATGGTCAACAAAGAAGCTGGTATTCTATTCAAAGAGCCGATAATCCTTTCCCGGGGTTTTGTTTTTATGAAAGAAAATACCGATCTTATCGATTATCTAAAAGAAGAAGTTGTCAAAAAATTTAGTGAAGTTATCAGTAAGCCGGCTAATTTCGAATATATTCGTACTGAAATTCAGGCCTATCTTGAAACTATAATCAAAGATAAAACAGGTCGAGAGCCAATGGTTTTACCTCTTATTATTGAAGTTTAAAATAGTTTTTATTAAATAATATTGTAGAGACGCATCATGATGCGTCTCTACAATAAAAAATATATTTCTATATTTCATTTGATAAACTTAATTGCTCGCCTTTGTCTGCGATTTATCCCAGGCAGGACGAGCATTTTTGTTGTTTTATGTAGATTGGAGACAAAGATGAGCTGAGGTATAATCCTTCATGCCACTTTTTGTAAAAGAAACCTCATCTAAGGGAGAGATTTGTGAATATACTCTAAATGATTTAGAGTACTCTTTTGTTACTGATTCCAATCAGGAAGTACAATTAACTTTAGTAAGTAATCCTAAATTAGGCGGAGAAATAGAAACAAGGGAAGGGAAAAAATTTCACCTACCGTCTCTTATGGAAAATTCAAATCATTTACTCAATGCTATTGAGTTTCGTTTTTTTAACAAAAAGGTTGAAATTCATTCTCTTGTTAAAGATACTAAAATTTAGTTTATTTTTTACTGTTAAAATAACTCATGGCTAAATCACAGTTAAAGGATTTCAATACCAACCTCTCAGAATGGTTTACTGATGTTATTTTAAAATCAGAGCTTGCCGATTATGCCCCAGTTAAGGGCTGCATGATTATTCGTCCTTACGGCTATGCTCTTTGGGAGGGGATTCAGCAATTTTTAGATAAATTAATTAAGGAAAAAGGTGTTAAAAATGCCTATTTTCCGCTTTTTATCCCCATGCACTATTTGCAAAAAGAAAAAGAGCATGTCGAGGGCTTTTCTCCACAGCTGGCGGTGGTCACTATTGCTGGCGGTGAAGAGTTGACTGAGAAATTAGCTATTCGTCCCACTTCTGAAACCATCATATACGATATGTATAAAAAGTGGACATCGTCATGGCGCGATCTTCCAGTTTTAATTAACCAATGGTGTAATATTGTCCGCTGGGAAAAAAGAACTTATCTATTTTTGAGAACTTCTGAATTTTTATGGCAAGAGGGTCACTGTGCCCATCTGACTCATGAAGATTCAAATGAGATGGTGATATGGGCCTTAGATGCTTACGAAAAAACCTATCACGAATTAATGGCTATGTACGGAATCAAAGGTAAAAAAAGTCAATCAGAAAAATTTCCCGGTGCTGGTGATACCTATACTTTTGAATGTATGATGCCAAACGGCAAGGCTCTTCAGGCTTGTACTTCTCACGATCTTGGTCAAAATTTTTCCAAATCATTTGACTGGACCGTTCAGGATAAAAATGGTGAAAAAGCTTATCCTTGGCAAAATTCCTGGGGTCTATCAACAAGGGCTATCGGAGGTTTAATTATGGCTCATGGTGATGAAAACGGCCTTAAACTGCCATCTCAAATTGCCCCCACTCAAATAGTCATTGTCCCCATACCTGGTCACGAAAAAGCCTTAAATAAGGCCCAGGAAATTTTTTCTGATCTTAAAAAACAATTTAGAGTCGAAATAGACCTTGTTGACGGCGAAACTGCCGGCTTCAAATTTAACAAATGGGAATTAAAAGGTATCCCTCTCAGACTTGAAATCGGAGACCGTGATGTCGCCAGTGACTCTGTTATTATTACTCGTCGAGATACCAGTGAAAAAATTACGGTAAAAAATGAAGATTGTAGTCTGAAGATTGAAGATTTACTAAAAGAAATTCAAAATAATTTATTTAATATTCACAAAAAATTTACCGAAGATCACACTTTTTCCATTGATTCTTATGATGAATTTAAAAAAATTATGGACTCTTCTCGTGGTTTTATCAAGGCTCATTGGTGTGAAGACCCTCAGTGTGAAGCCGAAATAAAAAAAGACACTAAAGCTACTACTCGCTGTTTACCTCTTGATGCTCCAGAGGAAGAGGGGAAATGTATTCATTGTGGTCAGCCCTCTCATCACCGCTGGCTCTTTGCTTTGTCTTACTAATTTTTTTTAGATTTTAGAATTTAGATTTTAGATTTTTCCATTTTTACTCTATACTGTATTTATGCCCCGCGGACGCAAGAAAAATCGAATTCTCCCTACCCTAAAACTTAAGCCAGATACTGTCAAGTCAATTTTCTTCATCTTCTTTTTAATTTTGGCCATACTATCAGTATTTTCATTTCTTCAACAGGGGAGTATTGCTTCCGATGTAAACTTAATTTTAACTAAATATTTTGGGTGGGGTGCAGTTATGGTTCCCTTTTTATTTCTCCTTATCTCTTTTCTTTTTACAAAAGTTAAATCAGCTCTTCGCGAAGCCAATGTCTTTTTTGGTTTTTGTATTATGTTTTTTGCTCTTCTGGGTCTTTTCAAACAAGGATTTTTGGGTGCCTTCTTTTGGGAACAATTTTTAGCTTTATTTTCCGAAGTACTTACCTTTATTATTTTCTTTTTTGCTCTGATAGTCGGTTTTGTCGTTCTTTTTGATACTAATGTGGCTCAAATTTTTAAATTTTTTGCTCATCTTTTTCAAATGATTAAAAGATATTCGGTTGGCCAAAGCAATAAACTAAAAGATAAAAAAGCCAGAGAAATGGCTAAAAACCCCATCTATCAATCAGAAATGAATACCTCCTCTAGTTCTGAATTAAATCTAAATCGAGATAAAGATGTTTCAAAATCATCGTCAAAGGCTGATTTTGGAGTAGTCAATATTCCTCCCGTTATCAAAAATTCTTCTCCACTGACCTCTTCTGGCAATCAGACTTGGGTTTATCCCTCACTTTCAATTTTTGATAATACTCCCGGTGCCAAAGCAGATCGGGGAGATGTTCGTAAAAATGCTCAAATTATTGAGACAACATTAGAATCTTTCGGTATTACTGCTCGCGTTGCCGAAGTAAACGATAGTCCTTCTGTAACTCAATATGCCCTCGAGGTTTCTCTGGGGACAAAACTAGCCAAAATACTTTCTTTAAGCAACGATCTAGCCATGGCCCTGGCTGCTCCTGGTGGCCAAATCAGAGTCGAAGCTCCCATTCCTGGAAGATCTCTTGTTGGTATTGAAATGCCAAACCGTTCTCTTGAAGTTGTCCCAATCAGGGCAATTTTGGAATCAGATATCATGAAAAATGCCAAAAGCAAAATTTCAGTTCCTCTTGGTCTTGATGTGGCTGGTCAGCCTAGAATTGCTGATATTTCCAAAATGCCTCACGTTTTAATTGCCGGTCAAACCGGCTCCGGAAAATCAATTTGTATTAATTCCTGGATTTCAACCCTACTTTTTCGAGCTTCTCCTGATGAAGTTCGTCTGATTATGGTGGATCCAAAACGGGTTGAACTTTCGCAGTACAATGGCATTCCCCATTTACTTACTCCTGTTATCGTTGAGCCAGAAAAAGTTGTTTCTGCCTTAAAATGGGCTGTTAATGAAATGGAGCATCGTTATAAGCTTTTTACCGAAGTTGGGGCAAAAAATATTGAAGGTTACAACAACATGTCAGGTTTTCAAGCTATTCCCTATATTTTGATTGTGATTGATGAGCTGGCCGAAATCATGCTTTTTTCTCCCGCCGAAGTTGAAGACAATATCTGTCGTATTGCTCAAATGGCCCGGGCCGTCGGCATTCATTTAGTTTTAGCCACCCAGCGGCCATCAGTCAATATTATTACCGGTCTAATCAAGGCTAATATTCCAACTCGCATTGCCTTTGCTGTTGCCTCAATGACCGATTCTCGGGTCGTATTAGATACTCCAGGTGCCGAAAAATTACTTGGTCGGGGTGACATGCTTTATATTCCTCCTGACTTGGCCAAGCCCGTCAGAATTCAGGGCTGTTTTATTTCCGATAAAGAAGTAAATCGCCTAATTGATTTTTTGAAAACTCAGCGCAGTGGTGATTACAACGATGAAATCACAAAGCAGCCAGTTAGTAGTCCCAATTCAATTAGTAAAAATATGATGGTCAGTGATGGTGAGGAGCGCGATGCTGTCTTTGACGATGCCGTTAAATTAATTCAAGATACTGGCAAAGCGTCTGCCTCTTTTATGCAACGTCATTTAAAGCTTGGTTATGCCCGCGCCGCTAGAGTTCTTGATGAACTTCAAGCGGCTGGTATCGTTGGCCCAGTCAATGGTGCTAAGCCTCGAGAAATTTTAATTCCCCATAAAAGTTCTTCCGATAATAATTTGGAAGAATAATCAATATGAAACGTGCTTCAACTATTCTCGAGTCTGCTCGCCTCGACCGGGAAATTGATTTTACTGATATTTGTAAAAAAACAAAAATTCCACTTCGCTATTTAATCGCCTTCGAAAATGAAAATACTAAAGATTTTCCCGAGGAGCCTTATTGTTCCCTAATGGTCAAGGACTATGCTGAGTTTTTAGGTTTAAATGGGGAAGAGCTTTTATCTCTATTTCGTCGCGATTATGATCGGCATCATCCCAATGTTGCCAAAAGTCGCTCCTTGTTTTCTTTAACCCCTCAATTTAGTTTTACCTTTTTTATTATTCTTCTCTCTCTATTTTTTGGTCTTTATTTAATCTCTGAATATTTAAAATTCAATCGCCCGCCTCATTTAGAAGTAAATTGGCCGGAGAATATTTCCGAGTCTTCAATTAAAATTTCCGGAAAAACTGATCCTGAGTCCACTGTTAAGATAAATGATTCTCTGGTCCTTGTTGATCTTGAGGGGAATTTTACCAAAGAACTTCAAATTTCTACACCTGAGGCTAAAATTATCATCGAAGCTAAATCTCCAGCTGGCAAAGTTACGATTGATGAAAAAGTCCTAAAATAGTCTATACTATTCTCATGGATATCAATCAAATCGTCATCATCATTTCACTTTTGTCTATTTCCACCGTTGTTGTTATTGTCGGGATCTATCTCATTAAGTTAATAAAAGATCTAAGAGTAACAGTGGGTGAAACCAATAAAATCATTTCTTCAGTTTCTCAGCCTCTTTCTTCTTTTTCTGAATTTTTAATGGGTTTCAGAAACGGTTTTTCTCTTTTTAATTCTTTTTTCAATAAAGACAAAAAAGAAAAAAATAATTAATTAATTTTTATTTGTTATTTATTAATTATTCGACTTTAGACTTTAGAATTTAATAAATTTATGTCTTGTTGTAATGATAAAGATTGCGATTGTCATCAACATAGTAGTTTTATTTTTGGTTTGATTATCGGCTTAGTTATCGCTGCTGTCGTTGCCATTGTTGTCTATAAAAATAACCGTGAAGTCGTCCTTTTAAAATTAAAAAAACAAATTGAAAAATTTATTTCGGCCATAGGTCGATCTGCCTCTGGCGGAAAACCAAAATCAGAAGAAATTATCGAATCATTTATTACCCCTAATGTACCGAGAAAAAAAATTATCAAAAATATAAAGAAAGACGTTGTTATTCCTAAAAACCTAATTATTGCCGACACAACCCCGAAATCAATTTCCTCCAAGCCAAGGAAAATGTTTAAAAAATAATTGGAGTTTCCCTGCTATAATTCCTCTATGAACGCCAGGCAGTTAAAAGACATTTTTGTCAACTTTTTTGTTTCAAAGGGCCATGTCGAAATTCCCTCCGCCTCTCTTATTCCCGAAAACGATCCCACCACTCTTTTTATCTCTGCCGGCATGCATCCTTTAGTTCCTTATCTCTTGGGGCAGTCACACCCATTCGGAAAACGTTTAGTTAATGTTCAAAAATGTTTAAGAACCGGCGATATTGATGAAGTTGGCGACACCTTTCATCACACTTTTTTTGAAATGCTAGGCAACTGGTCACTTGGTGATTATTTTAAAGAAGAAATGATTGCCATGTCTTATGAATTTTTAATCAAAATATTAAATTTAGACAAAAATAATCTCGAAGTAACCTGTTTTGCGGGTAATCAGTCTTCCGAAAAAGACGAAATTAGTGCCAGTAATTGGAAAAAATGTGGTATTCCAAAAAATAAAATAAAATTTATTACTGACAATTGGTGGGGTCCAGCTGGTACCACCGGTCCTTGTGGTCCGGACAGCGAAATGTTTTTTAATGGTCTTGAAATTTGGAATGACGTTTTTATGGAATTTAATAAAAATGCCGACGGAACTTTTTCTAAATTAAAACAACAAAATGTTGATACTGGCATGGGAGTCGAAAGGACCACTGCTGTTTTATCCGGTCTTTCAGATAATTATTTGACTCCTATTTGGCAGTCAATTATCAAAAAAATTGAAGAAATTTCGGGGAAATCATATGTAGAGACGAACTGCGTGCGTCTCTCTCAAACACAAAACGAAAATAACACATCACAAAACATTAAAGGAGACGCATACAATGCGTCTCTACAAATCCAAAAACCATTTCGTATTATTGCTGACCACATTCGTGCTGCTGTTTTTATCATTGCCGATGGAGTTGAGCCAAGTAACAAAGAAGCCGGATATGTTCTTCGCCGCCTTATTCGCCGGGCCATCCGTCAAGGAAAATTAATCGGAATCGAAAATAATTTTCTAAAAATTGTCGCTCTGGTCGTTTTAGACAATCAAGATAATTATGCTGGAATTTATCCAGAACTTGATTTAAATAAAAATAAAATATTAGAAACTTTAGAAGCCGAAGAAATTAGATTTCGTCGTACTCTTAACAAAGGTCTCGGTGAAATAACTAAACTAATTGATCGACAAAAAAATGTTTCTGGCAAACAGGCTTTTGATTTATATCAGTCTTTTGGTTTCCCGGTCGAAATGATTGCTGAAGAATTAAAAAAGAATAATTTATCCTTAGATTTGGCCGAATTTAATCGTCTTAAAGATGAGCATCAAAAACAATCTCAAACTCTTTCGGCGGGCAAATTTAAATCAGGTCTTGCCGATCACAGTGAGATTATCACCAAATATCACACCGCCACTCATCTTTTACATGCTGCCCTGCGACAAGTTTTGGGCAAGCATGTTGAGCAGTCTGGTTCAAATATAACTGCTGAGAGGTTGCGTTTTGACTTTTTCCACCTTGAAAAAGTTTCCGATCTTGAGTTAAAAGAAATTGAAAAACTCATCAATGAACAAATAAATTTAAAATTGCCAGTTACAGTGGAGTCGATGAAATTTACTGATGTTAAAAAATCTGGGGCTCTGGCCTTTTTTGGCGCTAAATATCCGGAAATTGTTACTGTCTATATCATTGGTGATCCCAAAAAATATTTTTCCAAAGAAGTCTGTACCGGTCCCCACGTTGATAATACCGGTAAACTCGGAATTTTTGAGATTCAAAAAGAAGAATCCGCGGGTAGTGGCAAGCGCCGGATTTATGCTATTCTTAAGTAATGGAGGCTTCCTATTATTGGCTCATTTCTATCACTACCCAGGCTGTTTCTGTCGGCTTAATAAAACGAGATAATCCAAATACCTTGGTGGCCCTTGGTCCGGAAACCGAATGGCTTTCTGATAATCCTGATTCCTTTCTTCATTCTGTTGATATTTCTCTCTCTGCTGCTGCCGAAAAAGCTCTTTTGGAACCTGAGCAAGAACCGGAATTTAGTGCTTT
Organism: uncultured Gammaproteobacteria bacterium; assembly: GCA_964549165.1. Taxonomy (GTDB): domain Bacteria; phylum Patescibacteriota; class Microgenomatia; order UBA12405; family UBA12405; genus UBA12158. Next base: position 9,644 of record CAZJUH010000002.1, read on the forward strand.
TATCTTACCTCCAAGTTGGATTGGCAATGATGGCAAAATATTTTCCAATTACTTAAAATTACTCGAAAGCCTCTGTCATTCTCTCGAGCTAAAACCACTTGGTTTTATTAGTAATGATGAGGCATTTATTGAATCAGTCAATAAAAATGATTCTTTTCCCCCTAGTTTTATTCTTGTTTATTTAGGAAAAAAAGAATTTTCTCTGTCCCTGGTTTATCTCGGAGAAGTTAAAAAACGCCTAAGTCAAACTTTAATCAATGATTTTTCCCCCGAGGATCTGGAAAATGCCCTTCTTACCATTCAAATGGAATCAGCTCTGCCACCTAGAATTTTAATTTTTGGTAATTTAAACCAGGGTATTGTTGATGATTTAAAAAATTACTCCTGGGTTGGCAAAAAAAATATTGAAACTTTTCTTCATTTACCTGATGTTACTGCCTTTGAACCTGAAGAATTATTTAGTCTTTATAGCCAAACCGTTTCTTCTCAAATTGATAATAATCCGGTTGAAACCAAACTCGAAACTCCATCAACTCCACTAGTTGAAGAAGAAAATCTGGTTGAAGCTGAAACTATTTCTCCGGAAAACGAAGTTGCTCCCGAGGATTTAGGTTTTACTGAGACTGTCGAGCTAAACGAATCAAAGCCCAAAGTCAAAATCACTCTTCCGGCTTTTTCTTTTCCTAAATTTAAAATACCTCATCTAAATTTTAATCCTTGGTTTTTGTTGCCCCTGGCTTTATCCCCACTCTTAATTTTAATTCCTTATTTTTTGATAAAAGCCGAAATTACTATTAATTTTAACCCAATAGAAATAAATAAAGATTTTAATCTAAGCCTTGACTCAACTGCCACTTCAGTTTCAAGTACCCTTCTACCCGCTGATAAAAAGATTATCGATTTAAATTTTTCCGAATCACTTCCAACTACTGGTCAAAAAGAAACAGGTGACAAGGCCAAAGGTGAAATCACTATCTTTAATAAAGCCGATAAAATTCAAAATATTTCTAAGGGAACTGTAATGACTGATAACTCAAACAAAAAATATGAACTTTTAACTTCGATTCAGGTTCCCTCTTCTTCTTTTAATTTAGGCTCTGGGACTATTACTATGGGTCAGACAAAGGCAAATGCTATTGCTAGCGATATCGGCTCTGAATTTAATTTAAATAAAGACACTTTATTAAGTTTTAAAGATGATTCCAATCTCCTCGCCAAGGTAAATGAAGGCTTTACTGGGGGGAGTCGTCGTCAAATCCGAGTTGTTAGTGTTGATGATAAAAATAAATTAAGCCAATCAGTTGAGGCATCTTTGGGGACTCAAATTTCTCAAAAGATAAATTCAGATAGTAATTACCGCGAGCTCTTAAAAGAGACTCTTTTTGTTGACAAAAAACAATTAGTTTTCAGCCGGGAGATAGGTGAAGAAGCCGAAACCCTAGAAGTTAATGCCAACTTAACTATTTCTCTTCTCCAAATTAATCCCCAGAAAAAAGATAGTATCATCAAAACTCTCCTAGCTAGTGATCAAAACTTTCTTCAGTCGGTGGCCTCTCCTTCTGATTTTACTTTTTCTTTTACTGCCACTAAAAACAGTTCTCAAAAATCAATCGGAAAACTAACCCTTACTGGTAAGACCTTACCCAAGATTGACGTTGACCATCTTCGTTCACTTTTAGCTGGTAAAGATTTTACCAAAGCCATGAGGATAATTGAGTCTCAACCACGTGTCTACGATCGGAATATTCAAATTATTCCCTCAGTATTTTCCTTTTTAAAAAGATTACCCCCCTCAGCCGATAAAATTACCATTATTTCTAAATTTTAAAATGAGTTATCTTTATGTCAAAAGTCCGCCAAAGACTGTCAGGCGAAGAAGGGTTATTTCTTCCAGTCACAAAAAATATTTTGCCTCTTTTTTTCTTTTTTCGGGGATATTTTTATTTCTCTCCGCTATTTTACCCATTCTTCAGTTTCAGCTCGGTTATTCCACTAAATTTAATCAAATCCTAAACCCTTTATCACCTCAATTTTACAACCATCCTGGTTCAGTCCTTGGCGATGTAAATACTGATTACACCCAGCTTTCCAATTGGTTCGTCAATGATCCTGGGCAAAACATTTCTTCTCCTTTACCAAATTATTCTCTTTCTTCTTACTATGTTTCCATCCCAAAGCTAAAAATAAAAGAGGCGCAGGTTATTTTTGGTAGTACTGATTTAAAAAAAAGTTTAATTCATTATCCTAAAACGGCTCTCCCTGGTCAGTATGGTTCACCTGTAATATTTGGCCACTCGGTTTTACCTCAGTTTTTTAACCCCGAGTCTTATCTAACTATTTTTTCGACCCTTTATAAACTAAAACAAGGCGATGAAATTTTTGTCAATTATGATCAAATTCAATATAAATATTTAGTTGAAGAAATGTTTGAAATTCAACCTACGGACCTTTCGGTCTTAGAGCAACGCTTTGATGGTCGTTACATTACTCTCATTACCTGTTCTCCCCCAGGGACTTATTTGCGTCGTTTAATTATAAAAGGTAGAATTGCTGACAACCTATGAACTCTCTTGCGATCGACTTTGGTACCAAAAGAATTGGTCTGGCCTATTCTTTAAATAATATAATTTTTACCCTACCAATGCTTAATAATGATGATGAAATTTTCAAAAAACTTTCTCAGATAGTTTTAGATTATAAAATTAATAAAATTTATGTTGGTCTTTCCGAGGGCAAGATGGCTCAGATTACCAAAACCTTTGTTTTAAAGCTTTCAAACATGATAAAATTACCTATCGAAACAGTTGAAGAGGCAGTCTCGACAATTGAAGCCGATAATCTTTTTCTCAAGAATAAAAAAAAACATAAGGTGTATCAAAAAGAAATCGATTCTATGGCTGCCGCCATTATTCTAAATCGGGTTATTAATTAATAGAAAGTATGTTTAAAAATCTAATTTCCCCTATTCAAGCTTGGTTGTTATCTCAGGGCCGTTGCGTTGGTTGCGGGGAAGAACTTTCCAAGGGTCAAAGAAAAGTTATTCGAGGACAAACTACGGTTACTTGTCGTTGTGGTCGTATTTTCATTCATCATCACAAGACCGACACTTATCGCCGAGCTCTTTTCAATGAAATTTAAAAGTAGATTAGTTGCCATTTTTTTAGTTATTTTTTTCGTCCTAATTTTTTATTTTTATCTTTCTCTCTTGCCTCCATCCTCTGATTCATCCAAAAAAGTTTTTGTTATCAACGAGGGTGACAGTCTGTCAACGATTGCCCTTCGTTTAGAAAAAAATAAATTTATTAAAAATCGCTTTAGTTTTATTGTTTATAGTTATTTACTTGGGTTAAACCAAAAAATTCAAGCCGGTAATTTTTATCTGACTTCATCCCAAAAAATACCGGATTTAATCAAAAATATTAGTCGCGGCGGGAGTACTGATTATTGGCTAAAAATTATTCCTGGTACCAGGGTTGAACAATTTTCTCCCAGTCCTGAGTTTACTCTTATAAGTCAGGATCTAGAGGGTAAATTATTTCCCGATAGTTATCTAATCCCGCAGGACTATACTCCCGAAAATATATTATCTATTATTGCCAAAAATTATCAGCAAAAATTATCGCAGGCCCAGCTTGGAGCTACTACTAAATATTCCGATAAAGACGTCTTAATTATTGCTTCACTTTTAGAGCGTGAAGCCAAAGGATTAACTGACAAAAAAATTATTGCCGGAATAATTGACAATCGTTTAAGTACTCATATGCCTCTTCAAATTGATGCCACCATTCAGTATGCGAGGGATTCTCTCGGGAATACTATTGATTTTTGGAAACCTATCGCCAAAGCTGATATAAATATTGTTTCTCCTTTTAACACTTACAAAAATCAAGGTCTACCCCCCGCGCCCATTTGCAATCCCGGTCTTGATTCCATTATCGCTGCTTATCATCCGAGTATTACTGATTATCTCTATTATATTCACAATACTACCGACCAAATTCATTATGCTTCAACTTTGTCGGAGCACAACGCCAACATTGCCAAATATTTAAAATAACTATTTCTCTTTTTTATTTACGAGATCGTTCAATATATTCCAACGTCTTTTTTTCTCACTCATTGGTATTTCATCTTTAAATAGTTTTGCCGACACGGTTCCCCTTCGGGGTGAATATTTGTTTAAATAGGTAATTTCAAAATCAACCTTTTTACATACATCAACCGTATTTTGAAACGCTTTTTTATCCTCGCCGGGAAAGCCAATAATAATATCGGTTGAAAATCTGACATCAGTCACTTTATCTTTAATTTTTTTGACTAAATCTAAATATTCTTTTTGGGTATAGCCACGGTTCATATTTTTTAGCACTGTATCATCGCCAGATTGAAAGGGGAGATGAAGAAGCCTATCAATATTATGGTATTTACCTATAATTTCTATTAATTCATCCGAAAAATCCCAGGGGTTACTACTGATAAAAGACACTTTTGTTAATTCTTTTTTCGCCACCTCTTCAAGCAACTTCGGGAAAGCGCTTTTAATTCTTTTTTTACCCATTGAAGATTGAAGATTGCAGATTGAAGATTGATTTAAATCTGCCCCATACGAATTTACGTTTTGTCCGATGAGTACAACCTCCTTAAATCCTCTTTTAATTGCCCCATCAACTTCTTTTAAAATATCCTCAATTTTACGTGATATTTCCTTTCCCCTGGCATAGGGCACAATACAATAAGAACAGTAGTTGTTACAGCCGCTACTAATAGTAATTAAAGCTGCTCTTTTTTTATCTCTGAGTGCCTCCACTTCAAAGCTTATCTTTTTAATTGGTAGCATTTCATCGACTCCCTTAATATTTTTTTTAGAAATCGGCACCAAGCATCCCGTCAAAATAATTCTTCGTCTCGCCGAAGCATTTGCGGAGGCGGATTCCGCTTTTCTTATCTTATCTATTAGTCCATACACCCTATTCTCGGCTGATTCCCGAATGACACAGCTATTGATAACAATAAGGTTAGCTTCTTTCCAGTTTTCTACGAGCCGATATCCTTTGTCTTGATAATAAGTCTTTATTCTTTCCGAATCAGATTCGTTTTGAGCACAGCCAAATGTTTTTAGATATAGTTTATTTTTTCGTAGCACGAATCATTTTACCACCACCCACTATTCCTCCAGCTCCGGTTAATAAAGCGATTAATCCAGGCCAGATGACTCCCGCGGCAGGCAAAGCCTCGGTGCCACTGTCGCTATTGACCGCATCCCAGTTAACATTGTCAACGCCAGTGGTTAGAGTAAAACTAATATTTGATCCACTACTGGTCAATACTACTTGATGATCCCCGTCAGTTAAAGCAGGGGAGCTATAGCTCCAATTTCCTGATTCATCGGCTACCGCAGTTCCTTTTTCTCCATCAATATCAATTTCAACCGAAGCACCAGCGGCCGCATCGCCCAATAATACTGGGCTTGAGCCTGTGTACCACCATTGCGATAACTGTCGGCCACTAGTGTTAACTCCACCAATCGATTTTAAATTAAAACCCCCAGCCATAACTTTGTTTCCAGAAAACAAAAATAAAGCACCAACCATAAAAGAGAAAAATATTTTTTTAATCATAAATAAATATACAATAAAATCTATTTTATTGCACTCCAGTCTCAATAATGAGATTATTATTTCATGACAGACAATCAACCAAACCCTAGCTATCAAGATATTTTAGACAAGTACGCTGAAAGTATTAGCTCAAAAGAAAACCCCCAGATTCCTGAGGAAAAAATTATTAAACCCGAGCCGGAATTAGAACCAATTAATCCTCCTCAGTCCATCCTTACCCCAGAAGAAGAAATTGTTAAATCACCGCCTCAAATCGAAGCTCCTCCGACTCCTGAGGCAATTAACCCTCCTACGCCCCTCGTCTCGCCGGAGCCTTCTAGCGAAGGCGGATCTGACCTTATTTCACCGCCTAAAAAAGAAAATCATTTCTTTAAATATCTCTTTTTCTTTTCCTTAATTGTTTTTATTATTGTCTTGGTTTTAGTCGTTATTTCTTTTTTAAATTCTCAAAAACCAATTTCAAATAGTCCAGAAATTCCCATAAATAATGTTTCCCCAACTTCTGCCCCGACTGATTTTTGCGAACTCAATGATCAAAAACACTCAGTTGGTACAACTTTTTCTGCTAACGATGGCTGCAATACCTGTACCTGTGGGGAGGATTTAATCATTAACTGCACTACCAAAACCTGCGACCTCACCCCAACTCTCCCCGCCACATCTTCACCATCTGCCAAACCATCAACCAGCACTCTTAAATCTCAAGTCGAAGATTGGAAAACTTATACCAAAAGTAGTGAAAATTTATCTTGGGATAAGTGCGAAGAAGAATCAACAGTTTCTGTAAGTCTCAAAGATGTGGTGTCAAAAAATCCAATTTTTACTAAAAGAATAGATGGTGTTTATTTAGCTTATTCTTTAAAATCAAATTTTACTGCCGAAGATATCGGTAAATTTGTCATGTGTCAAGCCGGAGGAGAATATCCTATAAAAATTATTGAGGATAAAATTTTATGGGTTCATGCTTGTTCAACGGGAATTGCTCCAGATAATCCCAAATGTGAGGACACTCTCACTGCAATAAAAAAACTCTATGGTTATGTAAAATAATTATGAACAAATCAAACTTACTTTTACCCTCTGTCTTAGCTGTTTTATTTACTTCTATTTTAATTATTCTTTCTCCAAATTCTCAAAAACTATCTCTTTCTTCTCCCACCCCTAGTCCCATTTCTACCGAATCGATTTCCCCCACCCCCGACTTCACCGCCGATTGGAAAACATATAATGACGAATTACTTAAAGTAGAATTTAAATATCCTTCGCATTATATCCAAGAAATCACTCAAAATAATAGCTATTATTCTGTTGACCTTTTAGGTTTGGATTACCAGACCATTGACAGCGATATGGGAACTCAAAGAAGGGGTACTTTTTTTATTATCACTGAAAATCCAAAATGTAATTCAGGTGCAATAATTGGTGAAACATTAATTACTTCTAACAAAATTTATACTATTTACAAAATTAATGGGTACGAAGGTCCGGATTACAAATCTGCTGTTTTAAAAAAACCAAACGGTGATTGTTTAAGTTTTGGTTGTATGTCAGAAAATCTTTGTGAAGAATCGATTTTTGAAGATTTTGTTTCCATTCTCTCCACCTTTAAATTTATCCCCTAAATCTCCCCCTTGCTCTACATATAAATTAAGTATATAATTCTCCACATTTGGCGAGCGGTTGGTACATAACTCGCTTGTCCGCGCAATTGCAAAGCTATTGGCGGATCGCTTCTCTTATATTTTTAAACTTAACGATGCCTTCCGCAAAAAGAACTAATTGGGGTAAAAAATATCCTCAAATTCCTGCTTTAGATTTATTAGCTGTTCAAAAAGAATCCTGGGAAAAATTTCTCAAAACCGATCTCGAAGAAACCGTCCGTGCCATTTCTCCTATCTCCGATTACACTGGTAACAACTGGCTTTTAGAACTGGGTGAACTTTTTTACGATAAACTGACCTTAACTCCAGAAATTTCCCGTCTTAAGGGTTTAAATTATACTGTTCCCGTCTATACCAAGGCTAAACTTACCAATAAAAGAACTGGTCTCGTCCGTGAAGAAGATGTTTTTCTTCTAAATCTTCCTACCATGACCCCCGAAGCTACCTTTATTATTAATGGTATCGAAAGGGGAGTTATCAATCAATTAGTTCGCTCTCCCGGAGTGTATTTCACCAGTGAAATCGATCCTGCCACTGGCAAAACTCTCTGCAATGCGGAGATTCGCCCAGTTCGTGGTTCTTGGCTCGAATTTTTCATCGGCAAAAAAGATGTTATTTTTGCCCGTATTGACCGTAAAAAGAAAGTTCCTGCGACCATTATTCTCAGAGCCGCCGGGGCCTTAACCGACAAACAATTAGTTGGTGAATTCGGAGATTATATCAATGGTACTATTACCGCTGACCCCACCAAAACTCAAGAAGAAGCCTATCTCGAATTTTATCGCAAGCTTCGTCCCGGTGAACCAGTTGTTCTTGAAAACGCTCAAAAATTTTTCAACGACCGCTTTTTTGATCTTCGAACTTACGAGCTCGGTCAAGTCGGCCGCCACAAAATCAATAAAAAGTTCTCCTTTAATTTCTCTGACGAAAATAAAGAAAATTGGGTTATCAAAAAAGAAGATTTAATCGCTACTATCCGTCATTTAATTAAACTTCAAAAAGGTGAAGCGACTCATTTTGATGACATCGATTCTCTCGCCAATCGTCGTCTTCGCCGCTGTGGTGAAATCGTGGCTCAGGTCGCTCTTCGTCCTGCTATGGCCCGTTTTGAAAGAATGGTCAAAGAGAGAATGTCTCTACTTTCCACCAAAGAAAAACCGACTCCATCTCAAATGATCAATCCTCAGCCCCTTATTTCTTCTCTCAATACCTTTTTTAGAAGCAATCAGCTTTCAGCTATTCTAGACCAGACCAATCCTCTGGCTGAGCTTGATTTACTTCGACGAGTCACCGTAGTTGGTGTCGGCGGTTTAACCCGCGAAAGAGCGGCTTTTTCTATCCGCGACGTTCATTCTTCTCAGTATGGCCGCATTTGTGCCGTTCGTTCTCCTGAAGGTCCAAATATTGGTCTTGTTACTTACCTCGCTCTTTATGCCAAGGTCAATAAATATGGTTTTATTGAAGCTCCTTTCCGAAAAATTGTCAAAGTCGGTAAAAATTATACCTTTTCCGATGATGTAATTTATATGGATGCTGACGATGAATACGATCATCAGATTACTCATCTTGGCATTAAAATAGAAGACAATGTTATTAAACAAAATTGGGTTCCGGTTCGTTTTCAAGGTGAATTTTCCGAAGGTCCCATCGATCAAGTCAAATTCATTGATATGGTACCAAACGAAATTGTCGGTGCCTCTGCTTCTTTGATTCCTTTTATTGACCATGACGATGCCACCCGGGCTCTAATGGGCTCTCACATGCAGACTCAGGCTGTCCCTTTGGTTCAGCCCGAAGCTCCCATTGTAGGTACTGGTATGGAAGCTGACGTTGCTTCTGCCATGAGTCGCTGTGTCTTGTCAAAAAACAGTGGTACTGTTACTTATGTTGACGCTGACAAAGTCATTGTTGACGATATTACCTATCCTATAACAAAATTTGAAAGAACTTCACCTTATGGTACTTGTTACAATCAACAGGTTCTCGTTAACCTTGGCGATAAGGTCAAAAAGGGCGATGTCTTAATTGATGGTCCAGCTACCAGTCAAGGAGAACTTTCTATTGGTCGGAATTTACTCGTCGCTTACGCTTCTGTTGACGGTTTGGGTTACGAAGATTCCTTTTTAATTTCTGATCGTTTAGTTAAAGAGGATGTTCTCACCAATATTCAAATCTTCGAATACAAAGCCGATGTGGTTGAAACTAAACTTGGCACTGAAGAATTAACTAAAGATATTCCGAATGTATCTGAAGCAGAACTGGCTAAATTAACCGAAGATGGCATTGTCATGATTGGCGCCACTGTTGGTCCAAACGATATTCTTGTTGGCAAAGTCGAACCTCGAGGTGAAAAAGAATTAACTGCTGAAGAAAGGCTATTAAGAGCTATTTTTGGTGAAAAAGCCCGAGAAGTCAAAGACACTTCTCTTCGGGTTCCCAATGGTGAGGGTGGAGTCGTCATCAAAATTGAAACTTTAGGTAAAGAAGATGGTGATGAACTTGATCCTGGTGTCAATAAAGTTGTCAAAGTTTACGTCGCTCAGCTTCGCCGAATTCAAGAAGGTGATAAAATCGCTGGTCGTCATGGAAACAAGGGTGTTATTTGCCGAATTATGCCTGAATATGATATGCCCCACCTTGCTGAAGGAACCCCAGTTGATTTGGTTATGTCACCTCTTTCAGTTATTGCCCGTATGAATCTTGGTCAAATCCTCGAAGTTATTTTAGCAGCTGCCGGCCAAAAATTAAACAAAAAATATGCCGTACCTGTTTTCGAAAAATATAGTGAAGCTCAAATTGGTAAAGAACTTACCGAGGCTGGTCTTGCTGTCACCGGAAAAACTAAATTATTTGATGGTCGCACCGGCGATGCCTTCGATCAAGATGTGGTTATTGGTGTTGGTTATATTCTAAAACTCGTCCATATGGTTGATGACAAGGTTCATGCTCGTTCTACTGGTCCCTATTCTCTCGTTACTCAGCAGCCTCTTGGTGGAAAAGCCAGAATGGGTGGTCAACGTCTCGGGGAAATGGAAGTTTGGGCTCTTGAGGCTCATCAAGCGGCTCATATTTTACAGGAAATGCTGACTATCAAATCCGATGATATCGAAGGTCGAACGCATGCCTTTCAAGCTATTATTAAAGGTCAAGCTATTCCTGAGCCAGCCATTCCTGAGTCATTTAAGGTATTAACCAAAGAACTCGCTGGATTAGCACTTGATATTTCTCCTGTCGGAATGAAACCCGTCGCTGAAGAAGAAAAAGATGATTCAAAAGTTGAAGATTTAAAGGAGGACAACTAATGTTTAAATTTAAAAATATGCTCGATTTTACTGGTATCGAGATTAAACTCGCTTCCCCAGAAGAGATTCTCTCCTGGTCAAGTGGTGAAGTTTTAAAACCGGAAACCATAAACTATCGTTCTTGGCGTCCTGAAAAAGATGGTCTTTTTTGTGAAAAAATCTTTGGACCCTCCCGTGATTACGAATGTTATTGTGGCAAATACAAAAAAATCCGATTTAAGGGTGTTATTTGCGATAAATGCGGAGTTGAAGTCACTACTAGCAAGGTTCGTCGTGAACGTATGGGTCACATTGCCCTAGCAGCTCCTATTGCTCATTTATGGTACCTTCGAAATACCCCCTCACCTTTAAGTGTGATTCTCGATGTTCCCCAAAAAGAGCTTGAAGCTGTCGTTTATTTTACAAAATACTTAGTTACTGCCATTGACGCCGATAAAAAGAAAGAAGCTTTAGTAAATCTGGAAATAAATTCTGAAAAACGCCAAAGTCAAATCGATGTTGACTCAAAAGAGTCAATTGAAAAACTCAAAGCTCAAACTGCCAAAGAGAAAAAAGATCTTGACAATAAAATTAAAAATAAAGATCAGCTTTTAATTGCCAAAGAAGAGCGTGAGGTAAGGCTGAAGCAGGATGTTCAAAAAATTGAAAATAAAGCTACCAGCGAGAAAAACCGCATCGAATCTTTAATCAAATTTCTTGAAGATAAGATCAAAAGCATGGAAGTTCTCTCTGTCCTTACTGACGAAGAAGAATTTTACTTAGCTCAGTTTAAAGCCGATATTTTTTATCAGGCCAAAATGGGGGCCGAGGCTTTACTTGAAGTCTTAAAAAATCTTGATTTACCTGAAACTGTAAAAAATCTTAAAAAAGAACTAGCCAAAACCAGCAGCAAACTTAAAAAGAAAAAGATCATGTACAAAATCCGAATTTTAAATGGCATGATTGAAAATTCTATTAGTCCCGCCTGGACCATCTTACAATATATCCCGGTTATTCCACCAGATCTTCGGCCTATGGTTCAGCTTACCGGTGGCCGCTTTGCTACTTCTGATTTAAATGATTTATATCGCCGTCTCATTAATCGTAATAATCGTCTTAAGAAATTAATCAAACTTGGCGCTCCTGAAATCATTCTTCGAAATGAAAAAAGAATGCTCCAAGAATCAGTTGATATTCTCATTGATGCTCAAAAAGCCTCAAAGAATAAACGAAAAAGTAGCAAGCGTTTACCTCGTTCCCTTTCAGATCTACTTCGGGGTAAAAAAGGTCGTTTCCGACGTAATTTACTCGGGAAAAGAGTCGACTATTCTGGTCGTTCTGTCATTGTGGTTGGTCCCGAACTAAAATTAAATCAAGTCGGTCTTCCCAAGGAAATTGCTCTCGAAATGTATCGACCCTTTGTTCTCCGAGAGCTAATGGACAGTGGTCTGGCTGCCAATATCAAATCTGCCAAAAATTTAATTGATCACCGTATCAATGAGGTTTATGATATTTTGGAAAAAGTTACCAAAAATACTTACGTTCTCTTAAACCGGGCCCCCACTCTTCACAAACTTTCAATTCAGGCCTTTAAACCGGTCTTAACTGACGGTCTGGCTATTCGTCTTCACCCTTGTGTCTGTAAGGGTTTCAACGCCGACTTTGACGGAGACCAAATGGGGGTTCATTTACCTCTATCCGCCGCCGCTCAAAGAGAAGCTAAGCACTTAATGTTGCCTTCGAGAAATCTTCTCAAACCTTCTGACGGGGCTCCAGTTTCTATTCCTTCTCAGGAAATGGCCGTCGGCTGTTATTACATCACCTCTGTCCGTTCCGAGGATATTTCCAAAGAAACTCAGTCTGATTTTAAAGACTTATCAATTATGGGAGACAAGGATGAATTAATTTTAGCCTATCAATCAGGAAAAATTGGCTTAAGAGAATTAGTGGCTGTCAGAATCGAAGGTAAACTAATTAAGACTACTTATGGTCGAGTTTGGTTTAACTCTGTCTTGCCAAAAGAATTTGAGTTTTTAAATCTGCCTATGGCGGGAGCTAAAGCTTTAAATGACCTAATCGTTAAGTCTTTAGAAATTTCTAGTCGTTTAAAAACTGTCAAATTAATCGATTCCTTAAAAGATATCGGTTTTGCTGGTTTTACTCTCTCGGGACTTTCTCTCTCTATGCTTGATATGGGCTATCTTCCCGAAAAAAAATCAATTATTGCCGCGGCTGACAAGAGAGTCGTTGAAATTGAAAACAATTATAAAATGGGTCTAATTAGCAATGAAGAGAAAAAACGTCTCTCTCAAAGTGTCTGGATGGAAATTACCGAAAGTATTGCTGAAAAGACCTGGGAAACTTTAGACAGCGATTCTCCAATTCGCATTGTTTCCGCCGCTGGTATCAAGCGGGCCAGTAAAGATCAAATCAAACAGCTTTCTGGTATGAGAGGTCTGATGGTTGATCCTACGGGAAAAATCGTTCAACTACCTACTAAAAGCAACTTTCGTGAAGGTCTTTCTGTGTTTGAATACATTACCGGTACTCGGGGCACTCGCAAGGGTCTGGCTGACACCGCTCTGCGTACTGCCGATGCTGGTTACTTAACTCGTCGTCTCGTTGATACCTCTCATGTCGCCATTACCCGCGAAAATGACTGTGGTACAACTCGTTTTTGGACTATTGATCGTAATGAAAAAGGTCGGGAAAAATTCTTTGGTCGTCGTCTTCTTGGTCGGGTTCTCGGTAGTGATGTCATTGATCCCAAAAACAAAAAAATTATTGCCAAAAAAGGTGATTTAGTCGACAATCATCTGCAAAGCATAATTGAGACCAGCGAAGTCAAAACCGTTGATGTTCGTTCTCCGCTAACTTGTAAATCAAAAATTGGCCTTTGTCGTCAATGTTACGGCTGGGATTTATCCAGTCGCCAGCTCGTTGGCTTTGGTGTTCCCGTTGGGGTCATCGCTGCCCAGTCTGTCGGTGAACCGGGTACCCAGTTAACTCTCCGAACTAAGCACACGGGTGGTGTTCTCGGAGTTGACGTGACTCAAGGTTTACCCCGTATTCAGGAATTATTCGAGGTCAGGACTCCAAAATTACCCTCTCCTCTGGCTGAAATAGACGGCAAGGTAAAAATTAAAGAAAATATCGATGGCTATGAAATAAAACTCAGTGGTAAAGACAAAAATAATGCCGCCAAAACCGTCAATTATTTACTTCCCAGCAATGTCACCCTATTAGTTGGTGATGGTGATTTGGTTGGCCAGGGAACTCAGCTTTGTTCTGGACCGATTGATGTCAGAGAGATTCTCGAAGTATCGGGTCTTGAAGCTGCTCAGCGCTATCTGATAAATTCCATTCAAGGGGTTTATGAATCTCAAGGTATTGGTATTCACGATAAACACATTGAAGTAATTGTCAGGGAAATGAGCGATAAACTAAAAATTGAAGATCCAGGTGATACCAATTTCCTTTATGGTCAGGTGGTAACTAGGCCTGTTTATGAAGCTGAAAATGATAAAGCCAAAGAAAACGTCAAAGACGGCAAAGCTTCAAAAGGACACAAAGTTCTTTTGGGTTTAATTCAATCGTCTTTGACCACAGGTTCATGGCTTTCTGCCGCTTCTTTCCAGCAAACTACCGGAGTCTTAACCGAGGCTTCGCTGCTGGCCGAGGTTGATAACTTGATAGGTCTAAAAGAAAATGTTATTATCGGACGTCTTATTCCTGTCGGAAAAAGCCAGGAAATTAAATAAATATGCCTACCTATAACCAACTAATTAGTAAATGTCGCAAAGTTCGTCGTCTTAAATTAAGAACCGGAGCTTTACGGGATAATTTTAATAGTATCAAAAATAGTAGTGTTGTTACCTACAATCCTCAAAAAAAAGGAGTGGTAACGGTCGTTAAAACCATGACTCCCAAAAAGCCTCATTCAGCTTTGCGAAAAGTGGCCAAGGTTCGTCTCAGTAATCGGGCCACGGTAACGGCTTATATTCCTGGAATTGGGCACAATTTAGCCGAACACGGTATTATTTCTATTCGCGGTGGTCGGGTCCGAGATCTTCCCGGTGTCCGCTACCATATTATTCGCGGTAAATATGACGCCGGTGCTGTTGCCGGTCGTCAGCAATCCCGCAGTAAATATGGCGCGAAAAAATCCACTAAAGCTTCCGCTTAATATTATATGTTAAATTTATTAAAAATATTTAGAATTTAGGCTTTAGGCTTTAGATTTTAATTTTTATTTTATTTTATGTCACGCAAAGGTCAAAGCAAAATTAGAGAAGTTCTTCCTGATACCAAATATAACAGTATTGTGGTTACCAAATTAATTAATCGGGTGATGTATGCCGGCAATAAAAATGCAGCTCAAAAACAAGTTTACGAAGCTTTAGATATTTTTAAAAAAGACAGTAAAAGCGAAGATATTATTACTACTCTAGAGCAGGCTCTTGACAATCTTAAACCCAAAGTTGAGGTTCGACCTCGCCGTATCGGCGGAGCCGTTTACCAGGTACCCACTCCTGTTCGAGGCACTCGTCAATATTCTCTGGCCATCAGATGGCTTGTCACCTCTGCTCGTAAACGCCCAAATAAACAATTTCACACTTTTGCTGGGAAATTAGCCGCCGAGCTTTTGGCGACTCTAAACAACGAAGGAGCTTCGATAATGAAGCGTCAGGAAATCGAGAGAATGGCTGATGCCAACAAGGCCTTTGCCCACCTTAGATGGTAATATGTTAAGATATTTTAATGTCGTTATTCTCGAAACCTAAAGTTGTTCTCTGGCCTAAAAAAGACAGCCTTGAAATCTATTTTGATAAAACTGACAACAATACTCTTTCTTTTGAAACTGATCTTTGGCAGGCACAGTCTGAGGACAGTCTCCAAAATTTAGCCAACTTTTTTCAAAAAAATAATATTTCGGAGGTTTACGTTATCTTGGACGATACTTACGTTATTATCAAAACCTTTATTTATGATTCAGTAATTGCAACTCTTGATCCAAATGAGGTAGTTACTTTAGCCAAAGATTCGGTCGATTTCAAAATCTCACCCGAAGCCGTCACCTTTGATCTAGAGCCTGACAATGAGCGTACTTTAGTTCGTACCCGAATTTTTAATCAAGAAAAATTTCTCCTCCTAACCACCAATCTTGAAAAACTAGGCCTAAAAGTTATAGATTTCGAAACTCTTTCTTCCGCCATTGCCAAGCTTTACGCTCATTTTGACAATGGTCAACATTTCTTTTTTTATCCTATAAATACGCACGATTATGTGGCTATTCTTTCAAGCAAAGGTCACGTCTATTTGACTTCGATTATTAAAAAAACTTTGCCCGAGCTTAAAAAATTACTTAATTATTCCCAGGCTTTTTTCAATAACCCGAAGCCTTCTCAGTATTTTCCCGGTGAAAATTACAATGAAAGTGAAATTTGCCAGCGCTTTCAAAAAGCGTCAAATTTACCTCTGCCAGTTCTTTCCTTTTTTGTTGGCACGGCCAAACCAAATTCTGCTATAATAAAACCAACAGAACCTCTTATTGATTCACCTCAAAGTCAAATTTCTATGGAAAATAATAAAAAAAATATTTTACCGATTATTGCTGTTTTTTTAATTACAATTTTAATCACTGCCGCCATTGTTTGGTTTGTTCTTAATCAAAATAATAAAAATACTGAAATTAACACTCCTGCCGGTGATTCACTTCCTGAGACCAGTGAAATAAGCGCCACAGTTGTTAGCCAGGCTCCCACTCCAACTTTAGCTGAAATTAGTAAAACCATAAAAATTCAGGTTTTAAATGCCACTGATATTAATGGTCAAGCTGCCACTATCAAGACGGAGTTAACCAGTCTTGGTTTTACTAGCGTTACCACCGGCAATAGGGCTAAAAAAGAAACTACCAATCAGATTCAAGCCAAAAAAGAAATTGCGACTGATTATTTTTTACAGAAAATTCCTCAATTTTCTAAGAGTACTGTTACCGAATTATCAGCCACTTCCAGTTACGACCTTATTTTTATTATTGGTACAGATCTTAAAGCGACCAGCACTCCCTCGGCTTCTCCTAGTATTAATCCTTAAATACCATGAAAATTTTAGTCACCGGTGGTTGTGGCTTTATCGGCAGCAATTTTATCCACTATTGGCTTTCTCGACACCCAGATGATTTTATTGTGAATCTTGACAAGCTTACTTACGCCGCTAATCCCGCCTCTCTAAAAGATTTAGACGGTAGTTTTCACTATCAATTTATTCAGGGTGATATCTGTGATGAAAATTTAGTCGACACAATTTTGTCAGACAAAATTGAGTTAATTGTTCATTTTGCCGCCGAATCTCATGTTGATCGGTCGATTGATGATCCTCTCCTTTTTGTCAAAACTAATGTCCTTGGAACCTATACTCTATTAAACTACGCCAAAAAACACGGTAATATTCGTTTTCATCACGTTTCCACTGACGAAGTCTTTGGCTCTATTCCTTTTGGCTCATCGGCTCAGTTTTCAGAGCAGACTCCCTATGATCCTTCTTCTCCTTACTCCGCTTCAAAAGCAGCTTCAGATCATTTTGTCCGCTCTTTCCACAAAACCTTTGATTTGCCTATCACTATCACTAATTGCTCAAATAATTACGGTCCTTTTATGAATCCGGAAAAAATGATTCCTCGGATGATTACAAATATTATTGATAATAAAAAAATTCCTGTTTATGGCCGAGGAGAAAATTTTCGCGACTGGCTTTATGTGACTGATCACTGCTCCGCTATCGAGTCTGTCATTGCTCGGGGGAAAATTGGTGACACTTATTGTATTGGCGGTCTTAAAGAAACTTCAACCAATATTGATCTTGTTAAAAAAGTTCTCAAGTTAATGGGTGGGGATGAGTCTCTGATTGAATTTGTGGCTGACCGGCCTGCCCACGATAATTATGCCGTTTCTTGGGAAAGAATACATCATGAGCTTGGCTGGGAACCCAAAGAGACTCTTGATTCTGGCCTTATCAAAATGATTGCCTGGTATAAGGAAAACGAATCATGGTGGCGTAGTGCCAAAACCGAAGCCGAAGCCTTTTATCAAAAGCTTAACGACTATAAAAATTTAAACAAATAATGCCCTACGAACAAATAAGCGAAACAGATTTAAAGGGTGTTTTTAAAATTCAGCCAAAAGTTTTTATTGACGCGAGGGGTTATTATTCACCCACCTTAGTCGTCTCAGAGTTTGAAAAAGCCACTAGTGGTTCTTTTAACTTAATTCAAGTTGCCTCTTCATTCAATTCCGAAAAAGGAATTTTTCGTGGACTACATTATCAAGCTCCTCCCTATACGCAGGGTAAATTAGTTATGGTCACGGAGGGCTCAGTTTTAGATATTGCTCTCGATATTCGAAAAAATTCTCCCACTTTTGGCCAGCACATCACTGAGGTTTTAACTGCCAAAAAACAAAATCAACTTTGGGTTTCGCCAGGATTTGCCCATGGTTATCTGGCTCTCGAAAATAACACCCGCTTCACTTATTTTGTCACCGGTGGGGTTTACTCACCTCAAAACGAAAAGGGAGTTAATGTTTTTGATTCTTCGCTCAAGATTGATTTACCTCTCAGTTGCGGTGAAATTAAGCTCAGTGACAAAGACCAGCTTTTACCAAATTTAAGCGATATTTTAAAAGAAAACTTATTATGAAAAAACAAATTTTAGGGACTGGCCTATCCGGCTTAGTAGGTTCGAGAGTAGTTGAGCTCAATCCAGATTTTAACTTTGCCGATGCTTCTCTTGAGACTGGCGTCAATATTCTTGATAAAAAGGAATTAGAGCAGTTTTTTAAAGACAATCCCGAGTCTAATATTCTTATTCATTTCGCCGCTTTTACTGATACCAATGCCGCCTGGAATCAAAAAGGGGATAAAAACGGTCTCTGCTATCAACTAAATGTCAACGGTACCCAAAACATAGTCGATTTATGTAAAGAGTATCATGAATATTTAATCCATATTTCCACTGATTTTGTTTTTGATGGCACCAAAAAAACTGAATATACTGAAAAAGATTTACCTCATCCCCTCGATTGGTATGGGGAAACTAAATATCTGGCCGAAAAATTAATTTTAGACTCCGGTCTCCCCGCTTCTATTGTTCGAATTGCCTTTCCTTACCGATCTTCATCAACCACCAAAGTCGATTTTGTCAGAAAAATAATTAATAAACTTCAGAATAATGAGACGGTGACCATGTTTACCGACCAGAAAACAACTCCCACCTTTATCGATGACATTGGTCTCGGTTTGCGCTTTTTTATTGATAAAAAACCAAATGGTATTTACCATCTTGTCGGACCCACTTCCCAATCACCCTACGATACGGCCAAAAATATTGCTCAAGTTTTTGATTTAAACGCTGATTTAATTAAAAGCTCATCTCTTGAAGATTATCTGCGTACTCCTGGTGCCCGTCCTTATGCCAAAAACTTAAGTTTATCAAGTCAAAAATTTTCAACCGAATCCGGTTTTTTCCCTAGAAATCCTATTTCCGGTTTTGAAGAATTAAAACGGCAGCTTTCTCTCCCTCCCTCACCGCGTAGTTAACCCCTCTATCTTCCGGATAAATCATCGCAAAATTCGCCTGAATTACTTTATTGTTTGATTGAAGATTGGAGATTGAAGATTGATAATTAGTGGTCACAATGTGCTGCGCGTATTTAAATTTAAAAACAAATTTTTCTTCAATTTCTTTTTCCTTAAACTCAGGAAAAATTTTTTTTAGATATCCAAAAAAATCTTTTTCAATCAAAGCATCTTTACAGGTAAAATATTTGTGATTTTGGGGTAAATATGTTCCCATGTAATAAATATTTTTATCGCCATAATTTTCTGTTCCAACTAAATTAGTGTGTTGAATAAAAGCCAGAAAAGGGGATTTGGTGTCGTTAATGTTGTGCCAATAAAATTTGCTTAAATTTTGTTTTGAAGAAAAAACTACCGTTACCGCTCCCAAATAACCAATATTTTCTATCGGCGCCGTACTAATAATTTTGTCATATTCTTTTTCTAATTTTCCAAAATCTAAAATCTCATTTCTCATCTCTATTCTTCCCCCCATCTTTTTGATTCTCTTTTCTAGTTCATCAATAATCAGTTGAAATCCACCATTCATATATCCCAAATATTCCCTTGCCACGCCAAAGCCTTTGGCGTCGGCGGGTTTTCCTTTCGAATTCCCCCTGGTATGAATTCTAGCCCACATCCAGGCCATTGAAATATCTTTATACCTATCACTAAATTTACCTTTGAGCAGTGGCTCCCAGACAACTCGATAAGCTCTGTCTCCACACCATTTTTTCATCCATTTATAGGCTAAAACATTTTCAAATTTTTTCCAATTATTTTTTTTTTCGAGATATATTTTGACCAGACCCAGTCGCAGTTTATCAATTAAACTGAGTGGCTTAAATTTCAATAAATCCATGGCTCCGGCAAAAGGATATACTTTCCCCTCGTAGTAAAGGGCCGTCTTACTCTCATACCATTTCAATTTATTTTCCAAGCCTAATTCTTTTATTAAGGCGATTATTTCTTTATCGCCTTTAAAAATATGATGATAGGCTTTTTCCAAATTAGTCCCCTCTATTTTAAATCCGCCTAAAAGTCCACCCAAATCCTCGCTCTTTTCAAATATAGTTACTTGATATTTTTTTTGTAATAGCCGATAAGCGGCTACAAGTCCAGTAATTCCTCCGCCCACCACTAATATTTTCGACTTCATTTATGCTATGATACTATGTTTAAAATCAATTAATAAAACTAAAATTATGGCAGAAGCTATTCAAGTCAGCAAAAACAGAGTCGTCCCGATGGATAAAGTTAGAAACATCGGCATTATCGCTCATATTGATGGTGGTAAAACCACCACTACTGAGCGCTTGCTTTTTTATACTGGCAATATCCACAAAATCGGTTCTGTTGATGAGGGAACTACTACCACCGATTCTATGATTCAGGAACGGGAGAGAGGGATTACTATTCAATCCGCCTGTGTCACCACCTATTGGAAAAATTATCGTATCAATATTATCGATACTCCGGGGCACGTTGACTTTACTGCTGAGGTAGAAAGATCTCTTCGCGTTCTCGACGGAGCCATTATGATTTTTGACGGTAATGCTGGGGTTCAGGCGCAAAGCGAAACTGTTTGGCGTCAAGCTGATAAATATCAAGTTCCTCGCCTCGCCTATGTCAATAAAATGGACAAGATTGGCGCTTCTTTTCAGGCCACCCTTGAGTCTATCAAGCAAAAACTTCATGCTCCGATTGTGTCAGTGGTTTATCCCATCGGCGAAGAGCACGATTTTATGGGGGTCATTGATCTTATGGAGATGAAAATGATTGTCTATGATAAAGATGAAGAAGGTATGGAATTTACCGTCAAAGATGTTACTCCTGAATATTTAGAGGCAGCCACGGCAGCCCGGGCGGCTATGGTTGAAAAAATTGCCAGTGAAGATGAGACTTTAATGGAAAAATTCCTAAGTGATCAGGAAATCTCTGTCGCTGAATTAAAAGCGGTTTTGCGCCACGCGACTATCAATAGAAAATTATTCCCAGTTTATTGTGGTGCTTCTTGGCGAAACAAGGGAATTCATCCCATTTTGGATGCCATTGTTGATTATCTTCCTTCACCTCTTGATATTCCTCCCACCGAGGGTTTTGATATTGTAACGGGCGAGGTCATCAGTCGAAAAGCGGAAAATCAAGAACCTTTTTCCGGTCTTTTATTCAAAGTTCAATCTGATCCTCATGTGGGTACTCTTTCTTATGTCCGGATTTATTCTGGGACCGTCAAAACCGGTCAAGAAGTATACAATCCCAATAAGCAAAAAAACGAAAGAATTGGCCGTTTACTGCTTATGCATGCTGATAAACGCGAAGGAATAGAAGAAGGTTATGCTGGCGAAATTATTGCTTGTATTGGTTTAAAAGAATCAACTACCGGTGACACTCTTTGTGACAAGCTTCACCCCATTTCTCTGTCTCCCATTCAATTTTCCGAACCGGTAATTTCCCTCTCAATTGAACCGGAAACTGCCGATGATCAGGAAAAAATGGGAGCTGCCCTAAATCGTCTATCTTCAGAAGATCCGACTTTTAAAGTCTCATATAACCACGAAACTGGTCAAACTATTATCGCCGGTATGGGTGAACTCTACCTTGAAATTATCGTTGACCGTCTTAAAAGAGAATTTGGAGTTAATGTTAAAACCGGAGCCCCTCAGGTTGCTTATCGGGAAACTATCTCTGCTAACGCTGAAGGTGAGGGTAAATATATTCATCAGTCTGGAGGTCATGGTCAATACGGCCACTGTAAAATCCGCATTGAACCCAAAAATAGAGGCGAAGGCGTGGAATTTGTCAACGCCATCAAAGGTGGAGTAATTCCCGCCAATTTTATCCCGGCCATTGAAAAAGGAGTTCGTGAGACTCTAACCAAGGGGATAATCGCTGGTTATCCTTGTACCGATATCAAAATTTCTGTTTATGACGGTTCTTATCACGATGTTGATTCATCTGAAGCCGCTTTTAAATTAGCCGGATCTTACGCCATTAAAGACGCTTTTGTTCAAGCAAACCCTTTAATTCTTGAACCTATCATGAAGTTTGAAGTAGCGACTCCTTCAGAATTTTTAGGCACCGTTATCGGTGACCTTTCTTCGAGGCGTGGTCAAGTTGGCGGTACTTCTGAAGCTTTTGGCTTTACTACCGTTACTGCCACTGTTCCACTTGAAGCTGTTCGCGGCTATGCTACTGTTATCCGCTCCTTGACTCAGGGTCGAGGCTCTTTTTACATGGAACCCAGTCACTATGACCCCGTTCCCCGTGATATTCAAGAAAAATTGACCATCAAAACCACCGACAAAAAAGATTAAGAGTCTTTACAAGGTTTTTATTTCTCTCTTTTTGTGCTATCATCGGATAAATTACTCGAAAAAGCTTTAATTTTGTTTTTTTGGCTTCACTTCCATCTTGCGAATCTGAGGCCTTACTGATACAATTCTAAAGCGTTTTTCGCTACAATTATATTGTTATTAATTTTCCGCGGAAAGCGGATATTTTACAAAAAACAAACATATGGCAGACGTCTATAAAAGAAACAAACCGCACGTTAATGTCGGTACTATTGGTCATGTTGACCATGGCAAAACTACTTTAACTGCAGCTATTACAAAAACCCAAGGAAACGCAAAATCATACGCTGATATTGCCAAGGGAGGCACCGTTCGTGATGCCAACAAAATCGTTACTATTGCTATTTCTCATGTTGAATATGAGAGCGAAAAAAGACACTACGCTCATATCGACTGTCCAGGCCACGCTGACTATGTCAAAAACATGATTACCGGTGCCGCTCAAATGGATGGCGCTATTTTGGTAGTTTCTGCTCCTGATGGCCCAATGCCTCAAACCCGCGAGCACGTTTTACTTGCAAAGCAGGTAAATGTTCCCGCCCTCGTCGTCTTTTTAAACAAAGTCGATTTAGTTACCGATGCTGAATTTTTAGATTTAGTTGAAATGGAAATAAGGGATCTTTTAACCAAATATGGTTATCCAGGCAGCGAAATTCCTATCATCCGTGGTTCTGCTCTTAAAGCCTTAAATGGTGATGCTGAAGGCATTGAATCCATTAAAAAATTAATGGAAGCTCTCGATACCTATATTCCTGAGCCTATTCGTGAACTTGACAAGCCATTTTTAATGCCGATTGAAGACGTCTTTTCGATCAAAGGTCGCGGTACTGTCGCTACCGGTAGAATCGAACGCGGTCTCGTCAAAATCAACGACGAAGTCGAAATTGTCGGTCTTCGAGACACCAAAAAAGTCGTGGTCACTGGAGTCGAAATGTTCCACAAACAACTTGAACAAGGTCAAGCTGGCGACAATGTTG
Organism: uncultured Gammaproteobacteria bacterium; assembly: GCA_964549165.1. Classification (GTDB taxonomy): domain Bacteria; phylum Patescibacteriota; class Microgenomatia; order UBA12405; family UBA12405; genus UBA12158. Next base: position 33,150 of record CAZJUH010000002.1, read on the forward strand.
GTTTGCTTCTTCGGGGCATCGAAAAAGACGATATTGAACGCGGTCAGGTTCTAGCCAAAATCGGCACTATTACTCCTCACACCGAATTCAAAGCTGAAGTGTTGTTGCTCAAAAAAGAAGAGGGTGGTCGTCATACTCCAATTTTTGCTGGTTATCGACCTCAAGTCTTTATTAGAACCACTGACGTCACCGGCGAAGTTATCCTCCCTGACGGTGTCGAAATGGTTATGCCAGGTGATAATGCCCATGTTACCATTAAATTAATAAAAGCCGTTGCCATGGAATCGGGCTTCCGTTTCGCTATCCGCGAAGGTGGTCTAACTGTTGGTGCCGGTGCTATCACTGAAATTATTAAATAAAAATGAAAGGCACCCGGATTCGTATTAGACTTAAATCTTTTGACCACCGCCTCATTGACGAGGCGGCGGTCAAGATTGTTGAGGCTGCGATTACCGCCGGTGCTTCTGTTCAAGGCCCCATTCCTTTACCTACTGCCCGTAAACTCATTACAGTTTTAACTAGTCCTCATACCGATAAAAACGCTCGTGATCACTACGAAGTTTTGACTCACAAGCGTCTAATTGATATCTTCAGCACTAATCTTCGGACTGTCGACAGTCTTCAGCACCTCGACTTACCCTCTGGAGTTGAAGTTGAAGTCAAGATGTAATACCGCTATGATTTCTGGATTCCTCACTCAAAAAAAATACATGACTAGTCTTTTTTCCGAAGCTGGTAAAAGGATAGGAGTTACTGTTTTAGAGGCGAGGCCCCTGACTGTCAACCGACTCCGAAGCAAAGACAAAGACGGTTACGAAGCTCTTCAGCTCAAAACTCACAAAAATAAATTAATAGAATTTAAATCTACCAGCGAAACTTATCCCGAACTAAAGACAGAAATCACTATCGATACGGTTTTTTCTCCCGGCGACCAGGTTTCAGCGACCAGCAATAGTAAAGGTCGTGGATTTGCTGGTGTTATCAAGCGCCATGGTTTTCATCGCCAGCCTGTTACCGGCGGTCAATCCGACCGGGTTCGTGCCCCTGGTTCCATCGGTGCCCAGACTCCTGGAAAAGTCATTAAAGGTAAAAAAATGCCCGGACATTACGGTAATACTAAAGTTACAGTCTCCAATTTAAAAATTTTTAAAGTTGATAAAGATCAGAATTTACTTTATGTCACCGGTGCCGTTCCTGGCCATGTTAATTCTTGGGTTGTAATTTCTAAAAAATAATTATGAAAGCAAGTTTATATAATCTCCAGGCAGAAAAGATAAAAGAAGTCACCCTTCCCGCTGCTTTTTTTGATGCCAAAATCAATGATGATTTAATTGCTCAGGCCATCAAAATTTATCTTCACAATCAACGCGCCGCTCATGCGGTCGCTAAACACCGAGGTGAAATTGCCGGAACTACCAAAAAAATGTATGCCCAAAAAGGTACCGGTCAGGCTCGTCATAGTACTGCCAAGGCTCCTCAATTTGTGGGCGGAGGTTCGGCCAACGGTCCCAGAGGTAATCAAAAAACTCCCATGCGTCTATCTCAAAAACTACGTCAATCAGCCTTAAAATCCGTCTTATCTAAATTTGCCAAAGATAAATCAATTATTGTCATTGACAAATTATCGGCGATTGAACCCAAAACAAAATCAGCTTCAGCTTTTATCGGAAAACTCGAAAAACAAATCGAATCGTTGGCAAATAGCCGTAAAATTGGTATCATAACCAGTCGTCATTTTGATAGCGTCCAGCGCGCTTTTAGAAACATTCCCGACATTAATTTAATCTCAGTTAGATCTCTCAATAGTTATGATTTAGCGAGACAAAATTATTTAATTTTTACGGCCACCGCCTTAAAACAACTAAGCAAATAAAAATATGATTATTAAAAGGCCTTTAGTCACTGAAAAAGCCATCGCTGCCCAGTCAAATGGGAAGTATTCCTTTCTCGTTGATCAAAAAGCTAACAAAAATCAAGTCGCCGCTGAGTTTAAATCACTTTTTGGTATCAACGCTCTAAAAGTAAATTTATTTAATTTAAAAGGAAAGATAAAAACCAACTGGAAAACTCGTAGTCCCATTGTTCATCCCGATCGTAAAAAAGCCGTTATTACTATTAAAAAAGATCAAAAAATCGATCTTTTAACCCTAAAAAATGAAAAATAGATTATTAACCATCAAGAAAAAGCGCAGCGGTCGTGACTCTCAGGGTCATGTTTCAGTTCGCCACCGCGGTGGTGAACACAAACGTTTTCTCCGTCTCATCGACTGGAAAAGAAACAAGATTGATGTTAAAGCCAAAGTTACCATTATTGAATACGATCCCAACCGCAGTGCCAACATTGCTTATCTCAGCTACGAAGACGGTTCTAAATCCTATATTTTAGCCACTGCCAACCTAAAGGTGGGTGATGTTATTGTCTCTTCTCCCAAGGCTCCCATCAAAGATGGTAACAGGTTGCTTCTAAAAAATATTCCCGTTGGTACTCCTATCAACTGCCTGGAATTTCAAGCTGGTCGTGGGGCGCAGATAATTAAATCTGCCGGTTCTGCCGCTTTTATTCAATCAATTGATGTCAACAAGGTAACAGTTAAATTACCCTCCGGCGAGCTTCGCCTTTTTCCTGGTAACGCCTGCGCTACCATTGGTCAAATTGGTAATGTCGATCATTCAAACATTAAATTAATTAAAGCCGGTGATTCTCGCCACCGTGGCATTCGACCCTCTGTTCGGGGTGTGGCTCAAAATCCTCACTCTCATCCTCATGGAGGCGGTGAAGGTCGCTCCAGTATTGGTATGAATCCCAAAACTCCTTGGGGTAAACCAGCCATGGGTAAAAAAACCAGAAAACATAAAAAAGCCTCAAATAAGTTAATTATTCAACGAAGAAAAAAGTAAACTATGGCTAGATCGTCAAAAAAAGGTCCCTACATCGATGCTAAATTGATAAAAAAAACAGCGGCGAGTCACGATGCCACTCCTATTAAAACTTATGCCCGGGGTAGTCAAATTTCTCCTGATTTTGTCGGTCATCATTACTCTGTTCACAATGGTCACAAATTTATTGAAGTTTATGTCACTGAAGACATGGTCGGTCATCGTTTTGGTGAGTTTTCCTTGACGAGAACCTTTAAAGGTCATGGTCGGATAGTTAAGCGGGTTATTGAAAAAACATAAAATATGGCTAAAGAAATTAATAAAACTACTACCAAAAAAGTTGTTGCAAAAAAAGTTGCTACTCCGGTTGTAGCCACTCCAGTAGTCCCCGAGGTCGAATTCAAATTATCAAAATACACCGATAAAAATTTAAAAATTTCTCCCCGAAAACTTCGTCTTTTGGCCACTTCAATCAAGAAGATATCCCCCGAAATTGCTTTAACTAAATTATCTTTGACCAATACCAAAGCTGCCAGAGTTTTGGTCTCGGCTCTAAAAACTGCCATTTCTGTCGCTAAAAATAATTACGATCTATCTCCCGAGACTCTTAAATTTGATACAATTACCGTCAACGAAGGTCCCAAAACCAAACGGATGGATAAATCTCATGGCTCTCATTTTGCCAGAGGTATAATCATCAAACGTCACAGTTACTTAACCATAATCATTAAAGGTCAAGTCAAAAAATAATTTATGGGTCAAAAAATTAATCCAATTGCTTTCAGGCTAAAAACCACCTCCACCTCTCCCGAGTGGCAGTCTTCCTGGTATGCCAGCAAAACCAAATATAAAGAGCTTCTTCTCGAAGACTACAAAATTCGCCAGGTTTTACAAAAAAAACTATCTTCGGCGGGTATTGTTGCTATTCGAATTGAACGTTCAGCTAAAAAAATTAAATTAATTTTAATTGTTTCCCGTCCAGGTCTGGTCATTGGTCGTGGTGGTAAAGAGCTCGAAGCCACCAAGCTTGAAGTTCAAAAAATAATTGGCAAACAAAAAACCAAAACCAACATTGATATTCAGGTTGAAGAATTTAAAAATACCGATTTATCAGCTAAATTAGTAGCTGAAAAAATTTCTTTTCAGCTTGCTAAGCGTATGCCTTACCGTCGCGTTGTTTTATCTGCCATTGAAAAATCTATGGCCGCTGGCGTCAAAGGGATAAAAGTAATTCTCTCTGGTCGTATAAATGGCGCCGAAATTAGTCGCCGGGAAAAATTTCATCAAGGCCAAGTTCCCTTAAGTACCATAAAAGCTAGAATTGATTATGCCGAAGTTCCGTGTCTGACCCGGTCCGGATATATCGGGGTTAAAGTTTATCTTTGCTTAACTCAATAACATGTTACAACCATCACGTACTAAATACCGAAAGCAATTTCGTGGTCGAATGAGAGGTAATTCTCAGGGTAATTTAGTCGCCTTTGGTGAATATGGCTTAAAAGCCATGACTTGCGGCTGGATTACCAGCAATCAAATTGAAGCCGCCCGTCGGGCTATTGCCCATGCCACCAAGAGAAATGGTCGTATTTGGATTCGTATTTTCCCTGACAAACCCTTTACTCAAAAAGGTGCTGGTGCCCCCCTTGGTGCTGGCAAAGGTGATGTCAAGGGTTATGTCTGTGTTATTCGTCCTGGTCGTATTTTATTCGAAGTTACTGGCATTACCTTGGCCGAGGCTCATGAAGCTTTGAAACTTGCCGCTGCCAAATTACCAGTTATTACCAAAGTAGTTAAAAGAAAATAATTTACTAAAGATTTTATGAAAAAAACTGATAAAATTGCCTACAAGCAAAAAACAAAAGAAGAATTGATTACTAATTTGGCTGATCTTAGAAAAAAATTGATGGAAGCCAAGAGTAAACAATATTTAGGCAATCAAAAAGATACTTCTGTTTTTAAAAAAATTCAGTCAGAAATAGCCTTAATTTCGACATTAATTAATCAAAATGACAGATAAAATTACTCCCAAAACTGGAAAAATTTTTACCGGCATTGTTGTCTCTGACAAAATAGCTAGCACTATTGTGATCTCCTTGTCCTACACCTTTCGCCATCCTCTTTATCAAAAAATAGTCAAGAAAAATAAAAAAATTTATGCTGAAAATAATCTCAAGGCCAAAATTGGCGATACCGTTAAAGTTCGTGAAACTCGACCTTTAAGTAAACTCAAAAGATTCATTACCTTAGAAATTATTAAATCGGGCACCGCCGAGTAATATGCTTCAACTTAGAACCCGTCTCAAACCAGCTGATAATTGCGGCGCCAAATCTCTCGAAATTATGCATATTTATATTGGTTCAAAGCACAAACAGGCCGGTATTGGCGACACTGTTCTCGCCGTTGTCAAAGAAGCAATGCCCAATGGTCTTGTCAAAAAGAAAGAAAAAGTTAAGGCTGTTATCGTCCGTACCAAAAAAGAATTAGGTCGTACCGATGGCTCATATATTCGTTTTTCCGACAATGCTGCTGTCATTATTGATTCTCAAAAAAATCCTCGGGGTACTCGCATCTTTGGCCCAATTGCCCGCGAAATAAAAGATGCCGGTTATACCAAAATTGCTTCTATGGCCAAGGAGGTTTATTAATATGAAAATTCAAAAAGGTGATAAAGTCGAAATTTTAATTGGTAAAGATAAGGGTCGCAGTGGGCAGGTTCTTCGTGTTTTTACTAAAAATGAAGAAATAATTATCAAAGGCTTAAATTTATTCAAAAAACATATAAAACCTAGTCAAGGTCAAAAAGGTGGTATTGTTGAAAAAGAAAGAGTCCTGAAAGTTAGTAAAGTCATGCTAATTTGTCCGAGCTGTGGCAAAAAAGTTCGCGTTGCTTACCAAATTGATAAAAACGGTGACAAATCAAGAATTTGTCGCAAATGTAAATCTATTATTATGCCGAGCAAAAAATAAATCATATGATATCACCTTATCTTAAAGAAATTAATCAAAAACTAACTCAGACACTGGGAATAAAAAATCCCAATGCTTTGCCTAAATTAACTAAAGTCGTTATTAATTATCGTGTTTCCGAGGGTCGGGAAAGTAAAGAACTTTTAGCTGCCGCTGAAAAAGAATTAATGGCCATTACTGGTCAAAAACCACGTTTGGCCCGTTCCAAAAAATCTGTTGCGGCTTTTAAACTTCGTCAGGGAGAACCTCTTGCTTATAAGGTAACCCTTCGCTCTAGTCGGATGTATGATTTTATCAATAAGCTTTTTAACTTAGTCTTACCTCGTCTTCGTGACTTTAAAGGTTTGCCTTTAGATTCTTTCGATAAACAGGGAAATTATTCCCTCACAATTCGTGATCAAACTTATTTTCCTGAGATAGATCTCGATGTTATCAATAAAATTCGATCAGTTGAAGTTACTCTATGTATTTCTGCTTCTTCAATCGAGGAGTCAAAAATGTTATTATCCACCCTGGGATTTCCCTTTGAAAAATAAATATGGCCACCACTGCAAAAAAAGTTAGAGAACTAAAAAAATTAAAGTATTCTGTGCGTTACCACAATCGCTGTCAGCTTTGTGGTCGACCTAGGGCATATATTCGCCTTTTCGGACTTTGTCGTTTATGCTTTAGAAAATTAGCCAACACTGGCGCCCTTCCTGGGGTTAAAAGAGCCAGCTGGTAAACCTATGATTAACTCTCTTTCATGTGACTTATTAATTAGAATCAAAAACGGTAGTCGGGCTGGTCGAAAAAATATTTCGGCACCCTTATCAAAATATTCTGTTTCTATTCTGGAAAAACTTAAAAAACACGGATTTATTGCTGATTTTACTGTTGATTCAAAAGAAAGACTCATTTCCATAAGTCAGCCCCGAATTCAAGATTTGGAAATCTATTCGAGACCTTCTCGCCGTCTTTATTGTACTTCTTCTTCCGTTCCTTGGGGAAAAACTCCAAATTCATTAATTATTATTTCCACTTCCAGTGGTTTGCTCTCTCAAAAAGAGGCCGTCACCAAAAAACTTGGCGGGGAGCTTGTCGCTGAAATTTGGTAAATATTTATGTCACGCATCGGCAAACAGATTATTATTATCCCAGAAAATGTCACTGTCAAAAGTGAGGCCTCTCTGGTTACTATTACCGGTCCCATGGGAACCCTCAGCCACAATATTCCCCCCAAAATCCAAGTTATCGTCGAAAACAATCAAATAAAAGTTACTCGCCTCGCCGAAGATAAGCAAACCCGTTCGAGTCATGGCACACTTCGGGCTCATTTAAATAATATCGTTAAAGGAGTCGTTACTCCATGGAAAAAAGAACTAGAAATTCGTGGCACCGGATACAAAGCCTCAGTTTCCGGTAATAAATTAACTGTTCTTGCTGGTTATATTCACCCCGTCTTTATTTTGGCTCCAGAAGGTATTACTATCATTGTCAACGAAGAAACCAAAATCATTGTTTCGGGCTCTAATCGAGAAGTTGTCGGTCAAATTGCCAGCAATATTCGAAAAATCCGTCCTCCAGAGCCTTATAAAGGTAAGGGGATTCGTTATCTAAATGAATTTATTAAGTTAAAAGCCGGTAAAACCGCCAAAGCTTAAAAAATATGACCACCCTTAATCAAAGTAAAACCAGACGTCTTCGCCGAGTTCGAGGAAAAATATCTCAAAATATTACTATTCCCCGTCTTTCGGTATTTCGGAGTAATTGTCATATTTGGGCTCAAATAATTGACGATAAACACGGCAAAACCTTAGTTTCTGCCTCCACCAAAACTGAAAAGACCAAGGGCACCAAATCCGAACAGGCTAAAGCCGTTGGTAAAGCCATTGCCAAACTAGCGGGGGTCAAAAAAATTACCTTTATTAGATTTGATCGTGGTCTCTATCGTTATCACGGCCGGGTAAAAGCCTTGGCCGAGGGTGCCAGAGACGGAGGTCTAAAATTTTAAAAAATTATGTACCAAGACAGAGAAGAAAAAATAGTCAGTGAATTTACCGACAAAGTTGTCGAAATTAAACGTGTTTCTAAAAAAACTAAAGGTGGTAATCAGATTTCCTTTACCGCTCTAGTGGTTACGGGAGACAAGAAAAATCGAGTTGGGGTTGGTCATGGCCGGGCTAAAAGTGTCGCCGATGCTATTCAAAAAGCTATCAATCGGGGTCGAAAATCACTCATCGAAGTTCCTATTATTAATGGAACTATTCCTGCCTCCATCAAATTAAAATTCAAGGGAGCTGTTATTCTTCTTCGTCCCGGTAAAGAGGGAAGCGGTTTAATCGCCGGCGGTCCTATCCGCTCAGTTGTTGAGCTGGCCGGAATCAAAGATGTTGTCAGTAAAATCATTGGCTCAAGAAATAAATCTATTAATGTTTGGGCCACCATTAAAGCGTTAGAGATTCTCAAAAAATAATATGGATATTTTATCTTCTTTAAACAAAACCACTACCAAGCAGTCCAAGCGTGTCGGTCGGGGGATTGGTTCTGGAGTCGGCGGTCACACTACTGGCCGTGGTGCCAAGGGAGATAATGTTAGGGGTCACAGCAAATTAACCTTTGACGGCACAAAAATCAAAAAAGGTTGGTTAAAAAGATTACCATTCCTACGGGGAAAACATCGTTTATTGCCCCTAAATGATACCTATATTGTTTCTTTAACCCAAATTAATTCCTGGTTTAAAACTGGTGAAATTGTTGAGAAAAAAACTATTTTCGAAAAAATCCTCAGGACTACCAAAAGAGATTTAACTAAAAAAATCAAAGTCTTGTCTACCGGCAATCTTGATAAAAAATTAACTTTTAAAGGTCTTGAGCTTTCGGAGAAAGCGTCTTCAAAAGTATTAGCCTCAGGTGGTAAGATAGAGTCATGAATTATCTGACAAAATCATTGTCCCTTTATAAAGAGGGTTTAAAATCTCCCTTGCTTCGAAAAAAAATATTATTTACTCTGGGTATCTTAGTTCTTTTTCGTCTGATTGCTCATATTCCGGTCCCTGGTGTTAACCTCGCTTTATTAAAATCTTTTTTTGCTCAAAATCAGCTTTTATCTCTTCTCGATATTTTTTCTGGTGGTACTCTCGCCAATTTTTCTATTGCCGCTTTGGGACTAAATCCCTATATCAATGCTTCGATTATGCTCCAGCTTTTGGGTTTTGTCATTCCCGAGCTTAAAGAACTCCAAAAAGAAGGGGAATATGGGCAGTCCAAATTAAATCAATACACCAGAATTATTACCATTCCTCTCTCTATCTTTCAATCTCTTGGAATGTACGGCATTTTAAAATCTCAAAATATTATTGGGCAGCAGTCTATTTTAGTTATTGTCGCCCTGATTGCTTCGATGGTCACTGGCACGATGATTATGATTTTTCTTGGTGAATTAATTAATGAATTTGGAATTGGAAATGGTATTTCCGTTATGATTTTTGCTGGGATTATTTCTCGCTTACCTGTGTCTGCCATTCAGTCGCTAAGTCTTGCTGATTTTTCCAATCCTCAAACCCTATTCAATCTAATCTTGTTCTTGGCTCTAGTAGTGGCCATTATTTTTGCTGTCGTTACTATTGAAGAAGCAGTGTTTAGGATTCCCGTATCTTACGCTAAAAGAGCTCAAACAACCTATCTTCCCATAAAAGTAAACGTCGCCGGTGTCATGCCGATTATTTTTGCTGTTTCCCTTGTTTCCCTGCCTACTCTTTTAGGTCAAGCTTTGAGTCGAGTTGGCAATCAAGCTATCGCCACCTTTGCCCGTAATTTATCCTCTGCCTTTAGTGGGACTAGTGTTCTTTATTTACTTACCTATTTTGTCATGGTTATTGCCTTTACTTTTTTCTATTCTACTGTTGTTTTTAAACCAAAAGATGTTGCCGAAGAGCTTCGTAAATCAGGCGGTTTTATTCCTGGAATTCGTCCCGGGATAGCTACTGAAAAAAGACTGGAATATTTACTTTATCGGGTTGTTTTCATCGGTGCCTTCTTTTTAGCCATGATTGCCGTCATTCCTTCTGTCATTCAAAAAATAACCGGGATAACTTCACTTAGTATTGGCGGTACTTCCGTTTTGATTGTTGTTTCCGTTATTTTAGAGTTAAATCGTAAAATTGAAAACGTGGTTCAAATGTATAATTACGATAAACTAACTTACTAAAACCCTTTCCCCGATAAATCGGGGCTTTCCCCTTCAAAAAGGGAATTTATGAAAATTAATAATAATTTACTTACTCAAAGAGGACACAATCCTTACCTTCTTGAGTTAAGAGAATTATCGAGAGTAAATCGTCAAAATCCAACTAAAGCTGAATTATTAATTTGGAACACGATTTTACGGAAAAAATATTTAGGCTATAAATTTCTGAGACAAAAACCATTAAATCAATTTATTCTTGATTTTTATTGCTCAAAATTATTACTAGACATTGAAATTGATGGAGATTCCCATCTTAATCAAAAAAATCATGACGATGGTCGGGACGAAATTTTATCTAGTCTCGGAATTAAAACTATTAGGTATAATAATGAAGCAGTATTAATGACCTTAAATACCGTTATAGAAGATTTAAAGGTTCAAATTAATAATCGACAGGATGAAATATAATTTAATTAATTGCCCTTTTGAAGGGAAATGTCCCGAAGGGACAAAGGGTTTTTAATGTTAAATTTATTTATCATTGGCCCGAGCGGCTGCGGCAAATCAACTCAAGCCAAGTTAATTGCGGAGAAATATAACCTAACCCATTTATCTATGGGCCAGCTTCTTCGAGATGAAATTGCCGCTGATAGTGGTTTTGGCGATGAAGCCAAATCTTATCTTGATAATGGTAAATTAGTTCCCGACGATTTAATTTTTGATATTTTAATTGCTAAACTAAACACCTTAAACAATCAAAATTTTATCATCGATGGTTTCCCCAGGGTTTTAAATCAAGGCAAATATATGGAATATTATTTAAAGAAAAAAGACTTGCCATTTTCTTTGTTAATTCATTTAAGTGTTACTTTTGGGGAAATATCTACTCGTCGTGCCAAACTTGGCGTTGAGTTTCAAGATGAGAATAGAACTGACAATACTCCCGAGGCTATTGCTTCCCGTCAGCAATTTTACGATGAGGGTATCGCTCCCATTCGTGAATATTTTGAATCAAAGGGCCTTTTTGTTGACATTGACGGCAACCACCCCGTTGAACCTATCTTTAGCGATATCTGTCAGAAAATTGATAAATTATTAATTAACTCTAAATGAAAGAACCACAAGTCAAAGGTACTGTTACTGAGGTTTTACCCGATCAGTTATTTCGGGTCAAGCTCGAAGACGATCGTGTCATCGTCTGTTATTTAGCCGGCAAACTAAAAATGCACCATATTCGCTGCCTTGCCGGTGACACTGTTTCGGTTGTTTTATCACCCGACGGCAACAAGGGTCGAATAACCTACCGCGGTTAAGTTCTTGTTATTAAATTTACTCTTTGATATTACTGGCAGTTTAGGTTACAATACCAAAGCCAAAGTTTATGAAAGTAAAATCAAGCATAAAACCCCGCTGCAAAAATTGTAAAATCGTCATTAGACGAGGTATAAAACGAGTTATTTGTTCCACCAAAAGACACACCCAAAAACAGGGTTAATTTTATGAGAATTTCCGGAATTGAAATCCCTGATAATGAGAGAGCGCAGGTGGCTCTGACTCGATTTTATGGTATTGGTCCCAAAAATGTCATTAAACTAGCCAAAAAAGCTGGTATTGATTTAAATACCAGAATAAAAACTTTAAGTCGCGACGATATCGGATCTTTAATGAAAGCTCTCGAAGATTTTCAAACAGAAGGCGATTTAAAAAGAGAAATTCGTGAAAATATTGATCGCTTAAAAGCCATTAAATGTTATCGTGGAATCCGGCACATTGTTTCTCTTCCTGTCCGTGGTCAAAGAACCAAGTCTAACTCTCGTACTCGCAAGGGTAGAAAGAAAACAGTCGGTTCTCTTACCAAGGAAGCTTGGGCAAAAATTGAAACCCAGCAAAAAGCCGCTGACGTCGCAAAAAAATAAAATTTTAACCATATGGCAACCACAAAAACAAATACCACTCCTGTCGTTACCGCTCCTGTCTCTGCCAAAGGCGGATCCGCCTCAGGCGGAAAAAAAACTAAATCTCTTCCCAAGGCTAAAAAAGTTGTTAAAAGTCTGGCCGAAGGTCGACTTTACATTCAGTCAACCTTCAACAATACTATCGTCACTATTACCGATATTAAGGGCAATACTCTCGCCTGGTCAAGTGCTGGTCAGTGTGGCTTTAAGGGTTCTCGTAAATCGACTCCCTATGCCGCCACCACTGCTATCGAAAAGGCTCTTGAGGCTGTCAGACCAATTGGAATTAAAAAATTAGCAGTTTATCTAAAAGGACCAGGTACCGGCCGAGATGCCGCTCTTCGTTTTCTTCGCGCCAAGCGAGATTTTGAAGTCGATCTCATTGCCGATGTCACCCCCATTCCTCACAACGGCCCCAGGCCTCCAAAGGCCCGCCGAGTTTAAAAAAAATTACCATGAGAAGTACACTTGATACTAAATGTCGACTTTGCCGTAGTGAAGGCGTAAAACTTTATTTAAAAGGCGCTCGTTGTTTTTCTCCTAAATGTCCCCTTGAAAAGAAAGGAGCTGTCAGGCCTGGAATGCACGGTACCAAAAGAAGTCGAAAGCCCACCGATTATGGGATTCAACTAAGAGCCAAACAAAAAGCTAAGCGTTTTTATGGAATTGCCGAGACTCAGTTCAAAAATTATTACACCGCCGCCAAAAAATTAAAAGGTTTGGTCGGTGAAAATTTATTAATTCTTATCGAAAGAAGACTGGACAATGTTATTTATCTATCTGGTCTCTGTTTATCCAGAAGTCACGCCAAGCAGTTAATCAGTCATAAAGATGTTTTTGTAAATGGTAAAGTTTTAAATATTTCTTCTTATTTAGTAAAAGTAGGGGATGTCATTACTTTAAAAGCAAAAAATCTTAAAAAAAATGGCGAAACTTATAAATACGCCGATAAGGACTTTAAGGCTCCGCAGTGGATTGATTTAGACAAATCCAAATCCAGCGCCAAAATCATTGCCCTTCCCATCATCGATCAGAATCATAACGGGATCGATGTAAATTTAATTATTGAATATTATTCAAGATAACAAAAGGAGAAAACTATGATCGATACTAGTCGCTTTCATATTAAAACCATTAAACAAACTTCCACTTATGGCAAGTTTGAGCTTACTCCACTTGTTGGAGGTTTAGGTCACACCCTCGGTAATAGTCTTCGTCGAATTCTTTTAATCACTATTCCCGGTGCGGCAATCACTCACATTAAAATCGATGGTGCCACTCATTTATTTACCACTTTACCTGGGGTAAAAGAAGATCTCGTCGAAATTTCGCTCAATCTAAAAAAGATTAAATTTGCCTATGCCAAGGAAGAACCTACGATATTAATTTTAGACAAAAAAGGCAAGGGTATTGTTACTGCCGCTGATATTGCTGATAGCTCTGTCTGTAAGGTTTCTAATCCAGATCAGGTCATCGCTACTCTAACCGACACCAAAGCCCACCTTAAAATTGAAATGACGGTTGAGCGTGGGGTTGGCTATTCTCTGGCTCGTGAACAAAAAACTGATATTGTTGGTGAAATTATCCTCGATGCCACCTTTACTCCCGTTTTAAAAGCCAATTATACTGTTGAGCCCACTCGTCTTGGTAAAAAGAGCAATTACGATAAATTAACCATGGAGATTTGGACCGATGCTTCAATTGAGCCTCTCACTGCCCTAAAAATGGCCGCCAAAGATTTAATTAATGCCCTTGACCAGATTGTTGATACTCGTGAATTCGAAGACGAAGTCATCACCCTCGACTCTATGCCCATCAACCAAATGGCTGAAATCTCAGTTGAAGAAATTGAATTACCTCTTCGGGTGACCAACGCCCTCAAAAAAGCTGATTATTCGACCATTAACGATTTAGTTAAGGCCGGTAGAGCCGATGTCAGTAAAGCCAAAAACGTCGGTGAAAAATCATTAAGAATTATTGATGCCTGGCTTGAGGAAAAGGGCTTTTCCTGGAATAAATAAGATGAGACATCGAATTGCAGGCTATCATTTAGGTCGGACCATTAATCAAAGAAAAAATCTGTATAGATCTCAGCTGCGCTCTTTGTTTACTTACGGTTTTATCAATACGACCGTTACCAAAGCCAAATCTATCCTGCCTCTGGCAGAAAAAATTGCCCTCGCCGCCGTCAAGGCCGACCTAAATTCTCGTCGCTATATTTTTACCTTTTTTCAAGATCGAAATATCGTAAATAGGATAGTAACAGCTTTTTCTACTACTTTTCCCGGCCAGACTCAAAACTTTACTCAGTTAAAAAATGTAAAATTCCGGCAAGGGGATAATGCTTTAATTGTTCGATTAAGTTTTATCAAAGAGGTAAATAGTCTCCCCGTCATTAAAGAAAAAGAAAAAAAATCCGCCAAAGGCGGATCCGCCTCAGGCGGAGAAGTTAAAAAGAAAGTTCCTGCCAAGAAAGCAGTCGCAAAGAAGGAGACTAAAAAATGAAAGCTAAAACAACAGTTTTAAAAGGAAGCAATCCTGTTCGATTATGGATATTAGTTGACTTATCGGGTAAAACTCTAGGTCGAGTCGCCACTGAAATTGCAGCCTTATTAATGGGCAAAAATAAAGCGACCTTCTCTTATCATCGTGATGATGGTGACTATGTCGTGGCCATCAACGCTAAAGATATTGTCGTTACTGGCAAAAAATTAAAACAAAAAATTTATTATCATCACACTGCTTATACCGGCAATTTAAACGAGTTATCTCTAAAAGATCTTTTAAAGAAAGACCCGAGGAAAGTAATCGAATTTGCTGTTTACGGTATGCTTCCCAAAAATCATCTTCGGGCCAAAAGAATGCGTCGTTTAAAAATATTTATTAACGCCGAGCATAAATATGCTGAAAAATTAGGTAAATAAAATATGGCTACTTCTAAAACATCAAAAAAAAACTTAACCACTTATGTCTATGCTCTCGGCAGACGCAAAGCTGCCGTGGCGACTCTAAAATTATTTAAAGGTAAGGGTGAATCAAGTATCAACTCTCGTCCTTTAAATAAATATTTTCCTCTCACTTTCTCTCGTTTAGATTTACCCTTTGTTACCACTGAGACTCTAAATAAATACTACTTTAGCGCTAAAATTGTTGGTGGAGGCAAAACTGGCCAGCTCGCTGCTTTAATTTTAGCTATTTCTCGCGCCCTCAAAAAAAGTAATCCTGATATGACTTTAGCCTTAGCCCAGGCTAATTTACTGACAGTCGATGCCCGTGTTCGCGAACGCCGCATGGTTGGTACCGGTGGCAAAGCGAGACGCCAAAAGCAATCTCCAAAGCGTTAAGCTAGTGGTAAAATAAAAAGTGGCCGAAAAACGTTCTAATAGTAATCTTAAGTTGTTTGTATTAGCCAAGCCTTATACTGGCCTTATTCTTCTGGTTCTGGCGGTCACTTTTACCTCTAATGGCTTAAATCTGATACTTCCAAAGCTTGTTGCCCAAACTATCGACGTTTTTCGATCAAATAATTCTCTTCCCGTCACTTTTATTAGAAATTTTTCCTTGATTATTGTTTTTATTTTTGTTTTTTCTTCTCTTCAAAGTATTTTACAAACCTATTTGTCAGAAAAATTTGCCCGTGATTTAAGGGAAAAATTAATTAATAAAATTTCTAATCAACCCTATCTATTTATTCATCAGTTTACTCCAGAAAAATTGCTAACTAATTTAATCGCTGATGTCGACAATATAAAGCTGGTTATTTCTCAGGCCTTAATTCAGGTTTTTGCTTCCATCATTATCATTATTGGGGCCACTTATTTGTTAATTTCTATTAATTGGAAATTAGCTTTGATTGTTCTATCAATTATTCCCTTTATTGTGGTTATCTTCATTCTTATTTTTCACAAAATCAGAAAATATTTCCTCCGCTCCCAGTCCATTATCGATAAGCTCAACCAAGTTATTAACGAAAGTATTATTGCTTCCTCTTTAATTCGGATTATTAATTCTCAACAATGGGAATTCTTAAAATTTAGCGCTGTCAGCCAGGAAGCCCGGCAAGTTGGTCTGTCGATTTTAAAATTATTTTCCAGTTTAGTCCCACTTATTAGCCTGATTGCCAACGCCAGTATCGTGGCTATTTTATTAATTGGCGGCAAATCCATAGTTTTGGGGACCTTCACTATTGGTTCTTTCACCGCTTTTATGAGTTACATCTCAATGCTTATCTTTCCAATCGTAGTTTTGGGTTTTATTAGTAATTTGATTGCTCGGGCTGCCGTTTCTTTTGAACGAATTAATCAGGTTTTAGAAGCTCCGGTTGAAAAAATTTATGGCGATATCGAGACCGAAATTAAAGGAAATATTGTTTTTAAGAATGTAAATTTAATCCTAAATAATAAACAAATTCTTAAAAACGTTTCATTTAATCTCAAAGCCAATCGTAAAACGGCCATTCTTGGACCTACTGCCGCTGGTAAAACCCAGATTTTTTATCTGATTGCCGGTTTAATAAAACCGAGTTCCGGTCAAATTTTAATTGATAATGTCCCTCTTTTTGACTATTCCCAAAATTGCTTAAGCAGTCAGATTGGTTTGGTTTTTCAGGATTCTTCCATCTTTAATGCTACTATTTTGGAAAATATTAATTTTAAGAATAAAAACGATCCTAGTGCTGTTAATAAAGCCATTGAGACCGCAGAGCTTAAAAATTTTATTGAGACTCTACCCCATGGTTTAAATACTAAAATTGCTGAAAGGGGCAACAATTTATCCGGTGGTCAAAAACAAAGAATTACTTTAGCTCGGGCTTTGGTTCTTAATCCCAAGATTTTGTTATTGGACGATTTTACTGCCAGGGTTGACAAAGATACCGAAAAAAGGATTATTGCTAATTTAGACAAAAATTATTCCGAAACCACCGAAGTGATTATCACTCAGCAAATTTCTTCTGCCCTGGATGCCGATCAAATAATTTTAGTCATGGAAGGAGAGATTTTGGCGGTGGGCACTCATGCTTCTCTTCTGAAAAAATCTCCTGAATACAGACAAATTTATAATTCACAGCAGGATTTGACATGACCAACTACACCTTAAAATTTTTTGATAAAGACACTCGGGAAAAACTTCATTTTTGGAGATTAGCCCGTCAATTTTGGCACATTTTAAAGGATGAAAAATCAAAATTAATTATTGCCACCATTTCCATCGCTGTTAATTCTGCGGCCAGCATTGCCGCTCCTTTTATTTTGGGTTATACCATTGACCATTTTATCATCCAAAAAAATTTAAATGGCCTCACTAATTTTTCCTTAATTTTGGCCGGAATCTATTTAATCACTTTTGCGACTAATTTTATTCAGGTTCGCACCATGGGTACTTTAGGCCAAAATATCTTATTTAAGCTCAGAAATTCCCTTTTTTCCAAAATTCAAAGCTTGCCTTTAAAATTTTTCAATCAAAATAAACTTGGTGATTTAATTTCTCGGATCAACAACGACACTGATAAATTAAATCAATTCTTTTCTCAACAATTAAACCAGTTTGTCGGCAATATTTTTACTCTTATTGGTATTGGTATCTTTATTTTCTTTATCAACTACCGTCTGGCTATGGTGACTTTATCCGCTGCTATTTTTTTGTTTATTATTACTTCAATTATTTCTCCCTGGATTGCCCGGCGCAATCGACTCAGTTTACAAAGTTTGGGTGGTCTTTCCGCCGAAGTTTCCGAAAGTCTTAATTATTTTAAAGTTATTGTCTCTTTTAACCGCCGTGATTATTTTCGGGAAAATTTTAATCATTCCAACACTGAAAATTTTCAGATGTCCTTTCGTTCCGGTATTGCTAACAATTTAATGGGCCCCATCTATGACTTCTCTGGCAATTTGGCTACTTTATTAGTTTTACTTTATGGAATTTTTTTGATCACTCAAGGCCAACTGACAATCGGTATTTTAATTTCTTTCTTAAGTTATACCGATCGTTTTTATGGACCACTTCGTCAAATGGCCTCTCTTTGGGCCGGAGTTCAAACCGCCCTGGCAGCTTGGAACCGGATTTTTGAAATTCAGCACTTGAAATCGGACATGGAAATTTTACCCGAATCTAAGGAAAAAGATACCAAATCAATGATGCACTTTGAAAATGTAGTGTTTGGTTACGACGAAGAAAACCCGGTTCTGAAGAAAGTTAATTTCAATTTTCTAGAAGGCAAAACTTACGCCATTGTCGGTCCTACCGGCGGTGGTAAAAGTACCATTGCTTCGCTCATGTCTCGGCTCTACGATCCCCAAAAGGGTACCGTTTATCTCAACGATTGTGATATCCGTACTTATCAGCCCAAAGATTTATCCCAAAAAATTGGCTTTATCTTACAGGAACAATATTTATTTACCGGTACGGTCGGGGAGAATATTGTTTACGGCAATCTGGAATTCAAAAAATATTCTAAAAAGAAACTGGAAAAATTATTAAGTGAATTAAATTTAGATTCTTTAATTAATAAATTCGAAGACGGCCTTGACACTAAAATTGTTTATAACAGTGAAAGCATTAGTCTAGGTCAAAAACAACTGATTTCTTTTATCCGGGCTATCATCCGCCGGCCAGAATTATTAATTATGGATGAAGCTACCGCTAATATTGATACTGTTACCGAGGGCTTGTTGCAAACAATTATTAATAAATTACCAAAAAATACCACTAAGGTTATTATTGCTCATCGTTTAAATACCATCAAAAATGCCGACGAAATCTACTTTGTTAACAATGGCCAGGTTGTCACGGCTCAGTCTCTTGAACATTCAGTCGAGATGATTACCAAAAGCAATAAGAACTCTTAAGAGTTAAAATAATTAATGTCTTTAATCCAATCTTTAATTCTCGCTTTTGTTCAGGGTCTTACCGAATTTTTGCCTATTTCTTCTGATGGACACTTAAATTTAGTTCAATATCTTTTTGGTTTTTCCCCTTCTCTTACTTTTGATATTTATCTTCATCTTGCTACCTTTTTTTCAGTTATTTTTTTCTTCAGAAAAAGACTCTCATATTTTTTCTCAAATATAAAATATATTTTTATTGGTTCAATTCCAGTCATAGTTACTGGTTTTTTTTTAAAAGATTACATAACAACTATTTTTATTAATCCTAAACTTCTTCCTTTTTTCTTTTTAATCACCGCCCTCTATACCCTCTTTACAAAATTTATTAAAAAACAAGATAAAAAAATCACCTATTTATCAGCCTTAATTATTGGTATATTTCAAGCTCTTGCTCTTCTCCCGGGAGTATCTCGAAGTGGGGGAACTATCTTTTCCGCCCTTCTTTTAGGTCTTTCGCCAATTAATGCTTTTAATTTTTCTTTTTCATTATTTATTCCTGCCACATTTGGGGCAATTTTACTCGAAATAAAAAATATCTTATCTCTAAATATCCTAACCTTAAACAATCTTGTGGCTTTTATTGTTACCTTTTTAGTTGGACTACTTGCTTTAAACTTTCTTGAAAAAGCACTTACTAGCAACAGATTTTGGTTTTTCGGTATTTACACCCTAATTTTATCTCTGACTTTGTTTTTTGTTCTTTAGGCCTCGGCAATTTTGCCCGTAATCTGAATTTCTTTAAATTTTTTAATACTCTTGATTGTTTTTCTTAAAGCTTTAAAGCGCGCCTCAAAATTTATTACCTCAACATAAAATTCCGACACTACCAAAAGCTCTTTATTTTTATTTTTCATATTTTTTAGGTTTTAGAATTTAGGCTTTAGGTTTTAGATTTTTCCGCCAGAGGCGGATCCGCCTTTGGCTGAAGATTTTTTTTCAATTAGTTGTTTTCCAAAGCTAACGCAAAGCTGTTCGAGATCTAAAAGATGAAAACCTTTTTTAGAAATCGCCCTTTCCATCGCCTCATTAACTTTTGTAGGTTCTTTGCAGTTAATATGCTCCGCATCGACTTCTGGATTTACGGTTTTAATCAGTTCTACCGGTATCAAAGCGATACTAGGGACACCCTTTGGAGTCGATTTTGTTTTTGTCCCCTTTGGAGTCGTCGGGCTACTTTGACCTGTCGTCAGAGAATAGAGGTGGTTATTGGCCACGATTACGGTAATATCGATATTTAATCTGGCCGCGGCTATTAAATGACTAAGTCCTTCGCCATAAATTCCCCCGTCTCCACCAATGGCAATTACATTTAACTCGGGATTAGCTAGTTTTATTCCCACCGCTGTCGGGATACATCGACCATGGAGGGAATGAACCCCCCAAGCCTTTACAAAATCAGCCATATTACCGATACAGCCAATATCATAGACAATTACCGTCTTGTCTTGATCTAAATTCATTTTTGCCAAAGTATTTTGAAGTCCTGCGTAAATAACATAATCTTCACATCCCGGACACCAGGTGGGGATAACCCCTGATCGCCAATTAGTCATTGAGAGCCTCCTTTATTTCTTCCGGAAAGAATGGTCTTCCGTCATATTTTAATATTTTTTTAGTAAATTCAACTGTCATTTGTGATTTTAGCAGTGTTTCGAGCTGTGTCGTTGCATTATTTTCAATCAATATTTTTTCATCAAAAGCATTAATTATTTGACCTATTTTAGGGTCAATTGGCCACATTCCCTTGATTTGCAAAAAGGCGTAATCTTCTTTATTATTCATTTCTTTTAAGGCCTCTAAAATTGCTCCCTTGCTTGAGCCCCAGGCGACAATAATTTTTTTGGCTTTATCGCTTCCATAAAGATTTACTTTGGGCATCGCCGTCAAAATATCTTTTATCTTATTTAATCTTAAATCAACGGCTTTTTTACTTTCCATTGCTCCTTCAACCGAAAATCCTTCATTATTATGTTCATAGCTATTATATAGTTTTATTTTTTGCCTTTTTCCAGGGATTGCTTTTAGACTTTCAATTTTTTCTTCTTTTTCTTTATCAAAATTTTTTGTATTAGCACTGGACTCCGATAAGTTTTTATCAGAAAGCATAATCACGGGAATATCAAATTTATTGGCCAGATTTAGTGCCAATTTACTTAATTCATAGGCTTCTTCATGGTCACCCGCGGCAAAGACTATTTTAGGAAATTCACCGTGACCACTATGCACCGCAAAAAGTAAATCTCCTTGACTCGTCCAGGTTGGCATCCCGGTGGCTGGACCTGGCCGCTGGGAGAGGAAATAGACCACTCCTAGTCCTGCCTGAGCGTTGAAGCTGATTGTTTCTGTCATGAGCGCAAAACCACCACCTGAGGTGCCTACGGCCGCCCTAGCTCCTGCCATTGAAGCGCCTGAGGCAATTGAGGCTACGGCAATCTCATCTTCGGGATGAATTACCTTGATTTTAAATTCGTCAATATTTTTGGCTAAAAAGTGGAGTAAGCCTGAAGCTGGAGTCATGGGGTAGGCCACGAACATCTGAAGACCCGCTTTATACAGCCCCCACCCAGCCGCTTCGTTGCCGTCAACGATGATCATTTTTTCTGCATTATTACCTTTATCTATAGGTAATTTTTGACAATTTTTCTCAGCCCAGTTATATCCTATTTCAAATGCTTTTAAATTGATAGAATCACAACCAAAAGCCTCTTCAATATTTTTTTTAGCAAAATTCTTATCTAGATTAAGTAAAAAAGCAAGTAGCCCCAGGGAAATAGTATTGGTATAGAGATTTCCCCCAAGCTCACTACACATTTCTTTAAAAGGAATATCTATTTTACCGTCATTATCGGCAAAGACGAATGTTTCTTTTTTAAATTCGTTCTCGTGTTCTTGCCAGTGTCCAGCAACGAGTGATATAAAAATATCTAATTTTTTGTGAACACAGTAGACCTTATCAACCGAAAAACTAACCTGATAGGTATTGTGTCCTCCTCGGACTAAAGATGGATATTCCGAATAATCCTGGAGAAAATATCCGCTTTCATTTAACATTTTGGCAAGTAAGAGACCTGCCGACTTAATTCCTGTTCCTGCCGGCCCAGCAATTTTGATTGTCCATACTTTATTCATAATGTTTCTATTCTACTATACATTGCTTTTAATTTTAACTGTGTTAAACTACTCTCTGATTTGCGAACGCCTTCCTGCACCTCTTTAGTTGTGCTTGAATAATTGTGGGCCAAATGCTCATCAATTATTATGTATCAACAAAATACTACTTCTCGTCCTGCACGCCACTTTGCTCATTTTTCCAGTCCTTCTCGCGCTTTTTCTTCACACCCTCGTTTTTCTGGGCCTTCCCGTGGTGCTCCCCATCGTCGTTTTGGCAGCATTATTAATCCGGCCCTTTTTATTAAAAAAGCCGAGGAATTTACTAAAATTGAGGAAACTAATCCTGTTCATTCTTTTTCCGATTTTAATTTTAATTCCCAACTTTTAGCCAATATCAAGGCTAATTCTTATCTTAAACCAACTCCAATTCAAGATAAGTTAATTTCTGAAGTTATCGCTGGCCGTGACGTTCTCGGTGTCGCCAATACTGGTACCGGCAAAACCGCTGCCTTTGCCCTACCTTTAATTAATGAAATTATTAGAAACCCCCACAAAAGAATTTTAATTTTAGCTCCGACCCGTGAACTGGCTCAGCAGATTAAAGATGATTTCCGCTGCTTTACTCCTGGTCTTAAGGTGTATTTAGCTCTGGCTATTGGCGGTGCCTTTATGCGTGAACAAATAATGGATATTCGTCGTGGTCCCAATGTCATTATTGGTACTCCGGGCCGGGTGATGGATCTCGGTCGTCGTCGGGTCATCAATTTTGCTCAGTTTGACACACTCGTTCTCGACGAAGTCGATCGGATGCTTGATATGGGTTTTGTCGCTGATATTAAATCAGTTGTTTCTCAAATAACTCAAAAACATCAGACTTTATTTTTTTCCGCCACTGTCGATAAAAAAATAGAAACTTTAATTGACACTTTTTTGACGAATCCAGTTAAGGTTTCCGTCAAAACTACTACCACTTCTTCTCACGTTGACCAAAACGTTGTCAAAGTTGAACGTTATCGAAAAGAAGAAGTTCTCTGCGACATGTTAAAAAAACCAGAATTTAAAAAGGTTCTTATTTTTGCGTCGACTAAAATGTATACCGAAAAACTCTATTTATCTTTACAACAAAAAGGCTTTAAAGTAGGTTCTATTCACGGCGACAAAAGACAAAGTCAGCGAATAACTACAATTAGATCCTTTAAAAACGACAGTCTCAATATTTTAGTGGCGACCGATGTGGCCGCTAGAGGTCTTGATATTCATGATATTACCCACGTTATCAATTTTGATCAGCCAGCTACTTATGATGATTATATTCATCGTATCGGCCGCACTGGCCGGGCCGATCAAAAAGGTTACGCCCTGACCTTTATTGAGCCTTAAAATCAAGCTCTTTTATTTCAAAAAGCGAAGGTGTTATACTCAAAGCATGAAAAAAATAACTACTGTCAAAAAAACTGCTAGCAAAACAATTAAAAAAGCTCCCGTCATTACTCAACCTGTAAAAAAAGTTAATTTCACTCCTTTTATTGTTGTTTTAGCCCTTGCTGTTTTAGCTTTCCTTTATTACCGCTTTGGAGTCGTGGCCACCGTCAATGGCAAACCCATCTCTCGACTTGCCTATCTTCAAAATTTAATCAAGCTCGATCAAAAACAAACTTTAAAACAAATGGCCAATGAAGCCTTGATTTACCAAGAAGCTCAAAAGCAGGGAATTGAAATAGAAAAAAGTATAATTGACACTGAAATCGCCAGCATCGAAGCCAAAATAGTTGAACAAGGTCAAACGCTTGAAGCCGCTCTAAGTGCTGAGGGTATGACTAAATCAGATCTAGAAGCCCAAATTCGAATTCAAAAAATTGCCGAAAAATTATCGAATCCCAATGTCGAGATCACTCAGGCCCAGATTGACGAATATTTAACAAAAAATAAATCTTATTTACCCGCTAATTCCACCAAGGAGCAGCTTCAAGAACTTGCCAAAACTCAGTTAACCACCGAAATAAAAAATACGGCTGTCAACACCTGGTTTAGTGAACTCCAGAAAAACTCTCAAATCGTTATCCGCTAATATTTTTTAAACTTAATAAAAGCCCCTAAAAATTTAGGGGCTTTTTAATTAATTTAATTTTTTCCTGACGATCTAATTTTTTTATTCTGGCTTCCTCAATCAAAGCTGCTGATCTATCGGCAAATTCTGCAGAAAAGGCCACTTTTACCGGCCGTCTGGCCTTGGTATATTTTGCGCCAAGTTTAGACGAATTATGCTCTTCAATTCTTCTTTCCAAATTAGTCGTAATTCCCGTGTATAAAGTCCCATCATTACATTGCAAAATATATACAAAATACATTGTTAAAAAATATAAACTAATTTTTCAAAATCAATTATTCGGTTGCTCTTATCAAGTTTAATTCCTTCGGCTTTATAAATTTTCCGACGGCTCTTATCTATTTTCGGGTCAGTCCAAATTTTACCGCTGCTATAAACAATTCTATGCCACGGCACCTCGTCTCTTTTATCACTTTTCCATAAAATACTGGTTACCATTTGTGCCAAAATCGGATGTCCTCCCGCGGCGACGGCCAGTAAACCATATGTCGTCACTCTTCCCTTCGGAATCGATAAGGCCAGTTCCACTACTTTTCGGCTAAATTCCCCGGGCGCTTGTTTCATTTTTTATTTCTTCTTTTCTCTAAAATATTTTTTATTTTTTAATTTCTCTGGCAGTAAATCTTCCTTGGTGTACATGTCATAACCTTTTCCATATCCCAAATCTTTCATCAGCTTTGTTTCGGGATTAAGAATTGATAGGGGAATGGGTAAATTGCCGTAAGTTTGGACATCTTTTAAGGCGCTCATAAATGCGTCATAGGCGCTTCGGTCCTTTGGACACTTAGCGAGATATGTCACTCCATGGGCCAAATTTTCCTGACACTCAGGATAACCAATTGTTTCCACCGCCCGGAAAACCGCGTTGGCTACTAATAATGCCGATGAAGAGGCAAGACCTATATCCTCCGATGCAAACACCACCATTCTTCTGGCAATAAATTTCGGATCTTCTCCCGCCGCCACCATTCGCGCCAGATAATAAAGTGCCGCATCCACGTCACTGGCCCGCATCGATTTGATAAACGCCGAAATTGTATTGTAATGTTCCTCGCCCTTTTTATCAAAACGTAAAAAAGAATTTTGCAGAGCATTTTTTAAAGATTCTATTTTTAAATCACCATACAAAGTTGAGGCATTATCAATCATGGTGATAGCCTGTCTGGCATCACCATTAGCCATATTGACGAGCCACTCTTTAGCACTCTTGGTCATCTTTATTTTCAAAATTTTTAGGCTCCTGTTTATGATTTCCCCCATCTCTTCCTCTGATAATTCTTTTAAAACAAAAACTCGGCACCGGGACAATAAGGGAGCGATTACTTCAAAGCTAGGGTTCTCAGTTGTTGCTCCGATTAAAGTCAGAGCTCCCGTTTCCACATAAGGCAACAAAAAATCTTGTTGGGCTTTATTAAAACGGTGGATTTCGTCTAAAAATAAAATTTTTTTTATTAATCCGGGATTGTTTGATGAAATTATTTTTCTAATATCATCTTTACTCGCCGACACGGCTGACATTTCGTATAGCTCAGCCTCTGCTTCTTTAGCAATTATTTTAGCCAGAGTTGTTTTCCCCACTCCCGGAGGTCCCCAAAAAATCATTGAGAATATTTGATGATTTTCAATAGCGAGGCGCAGCGGTTTTCCTTCTCCTACTAAATGTTTTTGCCCAATAAATTCGTCTAAATTCTTTGGTCTAAGGATGGCGGCTAGTGGTTCATTGCTCATGTCTCATATTATATTCTAGTTTATAATAATATAGTAACCAAAAAATTCTTATTGATTTTAATTATTTTTTTTACTTGGAAAAAATTATCGAAATAATTTATTAATCTCTGGCATCATATTAATTGTTGTCTCATAGCCAATTTGAATATATTTCTTTGCTTTTACAAAATCCAATACATTTATATCTTCCACTGGCGGTAGTATTTTTATGTCAGCCTTTTCCAGGTCAAGAATTGATAATTTTTTTATCATCACTTGCATTGAAGAAAAAGCCATTTTTACAATATTAGCTCGGGAAATATTGCCATAATTTTTTGGAAATATCTTGCTGTAAAGCCCCACCGCGATAATTTTTTCTTCAGGACTTGGTTCAACTTCGGAGGTGGGAATTGGATTGACCGCTCCACCGTCAATTAAAATTTTATCCTCAAACTTAACTGGAGAAAAAAGAGCGGGAATTGCACATGAGGCTCTAATGGCAGTAGCTAGTTTTCCTTTATCGAAAACATATTTATTTCCAGTGATAAGGTCAGCACAAACCGCTTTAAATTTTATTGGTAAATCTTCAACCCTTTTTTCTCCACATAGTTCGTCCAAAAATGATTCCATTTTTTGCCCTCGCAGGAGTGCTGTTTTTGTTGGCCTTTCCATTAGTATTTTAAACAATTTTAAATAACCAATTTTGTCAACTATTTTTTCTAAATTTTTCTCATTCGGATCAGCTGCGTACAAACCTCCAATCATGGCTCCGACTGAGGTGCCAGCTATCTGTGTAATTTCAAAATTGTTTTCCCTTAAGGCTTTTATGACTCCGAGATGTGCCAATCCCTTTGATCCCCCACTTCCTAATACTAAACAGATTTTTTTATTCATTCGACAAATATAACATATTAGCAATCGAAATCTTTATATGCTATCAATCAATAATTTTACTGCTTAAGATCTGATACTTCTTTGGGGGTTAAATGTCTTGATTCCCCGGGAGTTAAATCTCCGATTTTCAAATTTCCAATTCTAATTCTTTTTAACCTCTTGACTCTTAGTCCGGCCTCCCAGCACATTTCTCTGATTTGTCTTTTTTTACCTTCAAACATAATTATATTTATTTTATTTTTTTCGATTCTCGCAATTTTATTAATGCCAAGTTTAATTTTATTATTTTTTATTTCTCTGTCGAGGACTACTTCATATTCTTTTTCTAAGTGAAATTTTGGATGTGTCAATTTTAAAGCCAGATCACCATCATTAGTTAGCAGCGTTAAACCTTCTGAGTCTTTATCGAGTCTTCCTACTGGATACAATCTATTTTTACTTTTTATAAGATCAATTACTTTTTGTCGTCCTCTTTCATCACTTACTGTTGATACTATTCCGACCGGTTTATAAAGCATAATATATTCCTTATTCTCGCGGGATATTATCTCAAGACCGTCAAGTGATATTTTTTCTTTTCCCTGTATTTTGTCACCCAAATTAGCTATAGTTTCGTTAATTTTAATCCTTCCCTCTTCAATTAATTTATCCGATCCTCTTCGAGAAGCGATTCCCGCCTCGGCCAAAAATTTATTTAAACGCATAGCATAGTATAATGAATTTTATGTCGGATAAATACACCGCTCTTTGGGTTTCCCATTCTTCTATTTCCACTTTTCTCGAATGTCCTCGGGCTTACTATCTCAAAAATATCTATAAAGACTCCAAAAGTGGCCACAAAATTAAACTGATGTCGCCTCCTTTGGCTCTTGGTCAAGCTGTTCACGAAGTTATCGAATCTCTTTCGGAAATCAAAACTGATCTCCGTTTTAAAGAGCCCCTTCTTGATAAATTTGAAAATTCATGGAAAAAAATCTCTGGAGAAAAGGGGGGATTCTTTGATAAAAATATTGAATATGACTATAAAAAAAGAGGCGAGGCTATGATCCGCCGAGTTGTCAATAATCCTGGTCCACTTGGGGAATTGGCAATTAAAATAAACATGGATCTACCCTACTATTGGCTCTCTGAGGAGGACAATATTATTCTTTGTGGCAAAATTGACTGGCTCAAATATTATCCTGATAGTGATAGTGTCGAAATTATCGATTTCAAAACCTCTCGTCACGAAGAAGGGGAAGATTCTCTACAACTGCCTATTTACCATCTTCTCGTAAAAAATTGTCAAAATCGTGAGGTTACTGCCGCTTCTTATTGGTATCTTGATAGTAGCGACGAGTTGACTCCAAAAAAATTATCTGATGTAAAAGAGGCCCAGGAAAAAATTCTAAAAATTGCCAAGAGAATCAAATTACAAAAATCGCTTAGTAAATTTGATTGCCCCAGTGGCAAAACCGGTTGCCGTGCTTGTCGTCCTTATGAATCAATTCTCAAAGGCGAAGCCAAATTTGTTGGACTTGATGATTTTAAAGCTGATGTTTATGTCTTGGATAAAGATACAACGGGTTCGGATAAGGAAGGCGGGAGCAAAATACTTTAAAATAAACCCACTTGCGGCACCATTTCGACCTTGGGATAGGAAAAATTAACCTTAAAGCCTCTTTGGGTATTCCATTTATCAATATATTTTAATTTTTTATTTTTCAAACCAAAATCATAAACTTCTTTGGTAACAACCACATCCATTTCGCAGTATTTTTTTAATTTAGCCAAAGATTCTTTGGTGTGTTCTTGCCAGTAATAAACCGCGTTTAAGCCATTATCAATTTTGCCATGACCCAGTGTTTCAGCGGCAATTGAATTAAGGCTTAATCTAAACCCTATCGCATTTTTAATATGGTCCATAATATCAAAATGATTTATTTTTTTAAAATCATAGGGAGCTAGGGGAGCTAGCGCCGGGACGTCAAAATGAAGAGAATTAAAGCCGATAATTCGGTCTACATTTGAAAATAAAACCCACATTTTGTCAAAATCCTGCTCAAAAAAGCTTTCTATTTTTCCCTCTATTTCATCAAAATTATCATCCAGTTTTCTTTTGTAAATTGAAACAATTGAAATTCCCAAATCAGCCGGATTATATCCCTCGATATCATCAAAAATTTTTTTAGTCTCAATATCAAAAATTACTTCACTTACCATTGAATTAATAGAATATCACTTTTATTCTACATTGCCAAAGCCATAAATTAGGCATTTTTTTCTATATTTGATATATTAGTAAGCTATGCCCAGTTCCTTATATTCAACTTTTGGCTTTCGCCAAATTCTCCGGCCCATTAATCGAGATTTAAAACACCATTATCTTTCTTCTACTTTAAGAGCCATTGTTGAAAAAGTTTCTCGCAATTTTACGATAAATCTTTCTTCGAAAACACAAGAAGCCCTAAAAAATGATCCGGTCCTTTTGATTTGTAATCATCCTGCCCAGGCTGATGTTTTACTTCTCCTGGCCGCTCTCCCCCCAAGACCCAAAACATATTTAGTGGTTATGCATGGTTTATGGTCGATTTTACCAGCTATTAATAAATATCTCATTCCTGTTTATATTAATCACCGGGTTGAAGACTATCGTCATCCTGATTGGAAATTAAAACTTTTTAAAAAATTTCACTATATTCCTGAGTATTCAAAAGAAGTGGCTCATCAAAAAAATATTAAAAGTATTAGCCTAGCAACTACTAAAATTGACGAAGGTTCTCTTGTTGGCATTTTTCCTACTGGCGGTTCTGAAAACGGTCGTGATTTTTTGCCAGGGGTTGGATACATTGTCAAAAATTTGAAATATCCGCAGAAAACCAAAATTATTATGGCTCATGTGAGTGGCACTTCAAGCTGGGATTTTATCCGTATTCTCCCTTTTATCGGCAAAATTATGCCTAAATTTAAAATCGAATTTTCCGATCCTCTGTCCGCCGATAATTTTAGTGGAGACAATGGTCGCTTTATTTCTTTAAAGCTTCAAAATGTTTACGATCGCTGGTCTCTGCCATTTTATCTCTTACCTAAATTTCAAAAGGCCGCCTATTATCTCCGTTCCCTTCTTTTCTTTTTTCTTTTCCGAGGTCAATAGAAAAATCGTGTTAGAATACGATGACATTGACTAAACTATAGCGGGCTTAATTTGTAGTATCTTAAGCGGGCATGCCCGCCGTAGCTTTAGCATAGGCGGGGATTGGCGCAATTGGCTAGCGCGCACGCATGGGGTGCGTGAGGTTGCAGGTTCGAATCCTGTATTCCCGACCCGCTCAAAGCTTCGCATTGAAGCGGGTCAGCCATAATGTGCAAAGCACTTTAGGCTGACTTAATTTAAATATGTCTCATCTTCCGTGGAAAACTCTATCATCAAAAATTGTCTATCAAAATCCGTGGATAAAAATCCACGAGGATAAAGTTATTCGGCCAGATGGCAAAGAAGGACTCTATGCTTTTTTAAGTAAGCCAGCCGCCGTTTTTATTTTAGCCAAAGACAAAGACGGTTTTTTCTATTTTATTCGTCAGTACCGCTATCCTCTCAAAAAATATATTTATGAACTTCCCGCCGGAGTTGTTGATGACCATCGCTACTTAACTAATGCCAAAAGAGAACTCAAAGAAGAAACCGGTCTTAGTGCCAAAAAATGGGTATCTCTTGGCAAATTTTATGTTGCCCCTGGACACGAAAATGTGGCGGTTCACTCCTTTTTGGCGCTAACTGTTGATGAACATTTACTTAGCCAAAAAAACCAAGAAGGCGATGAATCAATTCAAAAAATTATAAAATTATCGACAACTCAGGTAAAAAAATATATTAATTCCGGTAAAATCGAATGCGGTATTACTTTGGCCACCTGGAATCTGTATCTTAATTCTAAGTTTTACGCAAAGTAAATTCAATCTTTTCTCCAATTTCAGGCAAAACTACTCGAGCTGGATACCCCCTCTCTTTAAAGGCCTCGGCCATTTTTGTTCTATTGTTATTGTTCCCATGGATAATACCAATTATTTCCAGTTCGTTTAAATTAAACCTATTGATATACTTAAAAGTGTCACTCTCGCCACTAATATGTCCGGTAAAAACATCTAAATGTTCAACTTTTGCGCCTCTAGTGCCATTTTTGTTAATGAGGTAGCCCTGGTCAGTCAATTTTCGCCCTTCGGTCCCCTCGACCTGATAACAGGTCAAAATAATGCCGTTTTTAGGATTTGTGCCAAAATTTTTATCAATATAATTTCTGACTCGACCATGACCGAGCATACCTCCACTCGTAATTACAATTGAATTCTGATTATTGGCTATCAAAGAGCGAGATATTTCTACCGATTCTCTATTGCTGGCAACTAGCTGACAATTATTTAATTCAAAACGCTTTTTACTGCTTAATAAATTTTTATAAAACTCAGGATCGTTACCAAATCTGCTCGTCATAAACAAATCTGAATCTGCCACATAGGTCTCTTCAAATTTAGAAGCTAGAGGGGCATCTTTGTAAATTTTTGTATTTTGAGGAATATCCCCCT
The DNA here is from genome assembly GCA_964549165.1 of uncultured Gammaproteobacteria bacterium. Taxonomy (GTDB): domain Bacteria; phylum Patescibacteriota; class Microgenomatia; order UBA12405; family UBA12405; genus UBA12158. The sequence goes on from CAZJUH010000002.1 coordinate 64,381, forward strand.
TTTCTTGGGCGTAGCGAATTATTTCTACTATTTCCTGGTTTCTTTGCATTGATATCGCCGGGATAGCGACTGATCCACCATCTCTTAAAATTTTATTTATTGAGCCAAGAAACTGTTCATACTTTTCATCAAAATTAACTGACTCTCTATCAAAATTAGTTGACTCTATCCAGAGGGCTTTTATTGGCAAATCTTTTGGATAGTCTCTTTCTTTTGTTTCTCCCCAGCCCCCACAAATCGCCTGAACTTCTTTGCCAATATCACCTGAAAACAAGATCCCCCCCGAAAGTCCCTCTTTTTCCATAATTATTGAAGCTGAGCCGGGGATGTGTCCGTTGTAGGTCCAGAGTGCCGACAATTTGTCGTGTTTATTGCCAATTCTTATTTGTCGACCCATTCTGACGGTATTGACATATCCAAGTACCATATCTATGTCCTCGCAGGTATAAAGATTATCTTGATCTTTTTGAATTTTCGCCGAATCTTTAAGAATTATTTCCATTAGTTCCCTGGTCATTTCCGTTGTTAAAGTTCTCGGGGTAGAGCTTTTTTTATAAAAAAGTGGCAGCCTAGCTACATGATCAGCATGAGCGTGAGTTAATAAAATATCGGTGATATTTTTTGTATTGCCAAGATCCTCGGCGTTTCGGCTTTTTCCGTCAGGCAAAAAAGCATCGTACTTTCCTTGAAAAATACCAGCGTCAATCACAATTGTACTTTCTCCGTGCCTTAGTTTATGGAGTGATCCGGTCACAATTCCTCCCGCCGCTCCATGCGACTCGATGCTGAATTTCTCTTCGAAACATTCAGCTGATTTACTCATGCCTTGTTTATTTTCCCCATAATTATATCTAAACGTCAATATATTCTATTGTCACAACTTCGTCAACGAGATGTTTCTTCGCCTTTTCTTCGGTTTTGCCCCTTGACTTGATACTGTCACGCCTGTTATTACTTAACTATGAAAAATAAAAAAGTAAAATCTGTAATTTCTCATACCAATTCTTCCCTTCAAGATAAAAAAGGCGAAGCCGTACGTCTGGCTATGGAGCAAATTACCAAAGCCTATGGTGAGGGTGCCATTATGAAGATGGGTGAACGCACTGATATGGATATTGAAGTTATTCCTACTGGCTGTTTACCTCTCGATATTGCCTTAGGTGTGGGTGGTTTACCTCGTGGTCGAGTCACGGAAATTTTTGGTCCAGAAGCCTCAGGTAAGACTACGCTTTCTCTTCATGTCATTGCCGAGGCTCAAAAAATGGGGGGTACGGCTGCTTTTATTGATGCCGAGCACGCTCTCGAGCCAGTCCGCGCCGCCACTGTCGGTGTTGATCTTAATAATCTCTTAATTTCTCAGCCAGACAATGGTGAACAAGCTTTAGAAATTGTTGAGACTTTGGTTAGATCAAATGCCGTTGATGTTATCGTCGTTGATTCTGTGGCCGCTCTGGTTCCCAAGGCCGAAATTGAAGGTGAGATGGGGGATTCTATGATGGGGGTTCAGGCCCGGCTCATGTCTCAAGCTCTTCGAAAATTAACTGGTGCCATCAGTAAGTCAAAAGCGGTGGTTATTTTTACCAATCAATTACGCCAAAAAATCGGCATTATGTTTGGTAATCCGGAAACAACTCCTGGCGGCCTCGCTCTCAAATTTTATTCCTCGGTGCGCATTGATGTCCGAAAAATCGCCAATATCAAAACTCCAGGTGGAGAATCAATCGGGTCTCAGCATCGGGCTAGAATTGTCAAAAATAAAGTCGCTCCTCCTTTTAAAGAAGCCGAATTTGATATTATGAATACCGAAGGTATTTCGGTAAATGGTTCTCTCGTCGATATGGCTATTCTTCACGGTTTTATCACTAAATCTGGAGCTTTTTTCAAAATTGGTGATCAAAATATTCAAGGTCGTGAAGGTACCAAAAAATATCTCAAAGAAAATCCTAAAATAACTAAAGAACTAACTAAGCAAATTTGGGAAAAAGTTAAAAGTGATATCAGCAATGCCACTACAGCTTCAACGCCTCCTGTCGAGTCGCAGGACTAAAAATCGGGTTTGGCTAATATTTAGCAATTCTCTCAAGCTGCCTTTTTATGCTGACGATGTTTTCATATTAGGTCTAAAAGCCAAACAAGATATTAGTGATGATCTTTTTGAAAAAATAAAAACCAGCTCTATTTATTATCTTCTATATAATTATTCTTTAAATCAAATCGCCTTATCTCCCAAAATAAGTCAAACTTTATTACCCAAACTTAGGCAAAAATTATATTTTTATCAAAAGAAATACAAATTAACGGGAGATTATCAGTTTTTATCAGAGGAAATAATTGACAAACTATCTTCTTTGAATTTATTAGACGAAATATCTTTTTCAGATTATCTTCTTCGAAAAAATAAAAAACATTCACGCCAGTATTTATCGAGGCTTTTTTCTTTTTATCACTTAACCCTACCTCAAAATAAACTCGAGGGTGATATTCAAAATATAAGAGATATCTTGCTCAAGAAAAAATATATATCTTTAAATCTTTCGGATAACACTGTTAAAAACAAATTAATAGCTTCTTTACTCCGAAAAGGTTTTGCCTATAATGACATTAAAACTATAATTGACGAATTAGATAAAAACAAGTAAACTATCATTGTTTAAATTAATTCTTTATTTATATATTTCACTTTTTACTATCAACTCTAAAATGTACTCAAATTTATTCTTTTCTGGTTTTCCGCTGGATTTAGAGTAATTCTTGCCGATAAGTAAAAGGTGTGGAGGTTTATTATGTTTAATTCGTTTCTTTCAAAATTTAAGAGTCTTTTAAATTCTTCTAGTTCCAAATTACCTGTTTCTGACACGATTTCTACTCCGGCTCTTGATGATGCCGACAACAATCGAGTTGTTTTTTCTCCAAAAAAATCAGCTAAAGTCGAAAAAGCAAAGAAAAGCGTTGCCCCAGTTTCTGCCTCAATTGACAATTCGGTGGCTGAGGCTCAGGCAAAAATAATTATTGATAATGCTCGTCGACTTGAAACCGAAGCTAAGACCAAAGAAGCCGAAATTTTTCAAAGACTTAAATCACTCAACGACAAAGAAAATTATTTAATTCAAAAAGAGCAGTCTTTGGACACTCAACAGGCCGATCTCAAGAAAAAAATCGATCAGATTGATGAAACCTATCGTAAACAACTTGAAAAATTAGAAAATATTTCGGGTCTTGACGTTGAAAAAGCCAAGCAGCTTTTGATGAGTAGCGTTGAAAAGAAAATGACCTCATGGCTCTCCAAAAAAATAGATGAGACCAAAGATGATCTTAGTGCCCGCCAGGACGAACTAGCCAAAGAAATTCTTTCAGAAGCCTTGACTCATGGGGTCACTGATTATGTGGCTGAATACACCGTTTCAACCATTACCCTCCCCGATGAAAAAATAAAAGGGAAAATTATTGGCCGAGAAGGCCGCAATATTAGAGCTTTTGAAAAGGCCACGGGAGTTGAAATTGAGCTTGATGAAACTAACGATATTCGCATTTCTTCTTTCGATTCCACTCGCCGGGAAATTGCCCGTTTAACCTTAGAAAAATTAATCAAAGACGGTCGAATTCAGCCGGTAAAAATTGAACAATTAGTCGCTCAAACTAGAAACGAAATGGATAAAATTTTGTTAAACGAAGGTAAGCGAATTTGCCAGGAAATAGGTGTTTATTCACTGCCAGTTGATTTAATTAAAGAGATTGGAAAATATAAATTTAGATTTTCCTATGGCCAAAATTTGGGCAAGCACACCGTTGAAGCCGTCAAAATTGCGGTAGCTTTGGCCTACGAATTAAAGGCCGATGTTAATACCGTAAGGCTCGGAGCTTTGCTTCATGACATTGGTAAGGTTGTTACCGATCAGGAGGGCACCCATGTTGAGCTTGGTATTGATTTACTTCGTCATCATAAAATGTCAGAAGCTGTGATTAATGCGGTCGCTGAGCATCATGAGGACAAGCCCTTCTCTTCGGTTGAGTCTGTCCTCGTATATCTTGGCGATGCCGCCTCTGGAGCTCGTCCTGGAGCCCGCTATGAGGTTCACGAAGAATATTTAAAAAGAATGCAGAATATTGAAGAGGTTGCCAAGGGATTTCCTGGGGTTATCAGTGTCGCTGCTTATCAGGCTGGTCGTGAGGTTATGGTTATTGTTGAGCCTTCAACTGTCAACGATGAAGAAGCTACGGTACTTAGCCAAAATATTGCTGATAAACTAGAAGAAGAGGCCAAATGGGCTGGTCAAATAAAAGTGACAGTTATCCGAGAGCTTAGGACATCTTCGACTATTATCGGTAGCAAAATCAATAAATCTGCGGTTAAAAATGGTGAGTAATACTTGAAATTTATTGGAAAGTAGCTAATAATGATAATGGATTATAAATTTAAAACAAAATGACCAAAAAAGATCTAATCGAAGTCGTAGCTCAAAAAGCTAAACTCAGTAAGAAAGCTGCCAAGGTTTCTGTCGAGACCTTTTTAAATGAAATTATGAAGGCTCTTGCCTCAGGCGAAGTCGTCAAACTTTCTGGTTTTGGAACCTTCAAAACCAAAATGTTCAAGGCTAAAACCATTAAAGCCATCGGTTCGAAAGAATCCAAAAAAATTATGGCTCGTCGCATGCCTCGCTATATTCCTGGCACCAAAGTCAAGAAAATGGTCAAATAATACGCCCGCGTCATTGCGAGTGTTAACGAAGCAATCAAAATCCCTTCCCGCCGTTGCGGGAGGGGATTTTTGTTAAAATACCCTTATGTCCAAGCTTTCTATCGCCATTGTCGGTTTGCCCAATGTCGGGAAATCAACTCTTTTTAATGCTCTTCTCGGTCGTCAAGTTGCCGACGCCAGCAATTATCCTTTTTGTACTATCGATCCTAATGTTGGTGTGGTTGAAGTTCCTGATGAAAAATTAAAAGTCCTGGCTGATATTGTTAAAACGACTAAAATAATTCCTGCCATCGTTGAATTTGTTGATATTGCTGGGCTTGTCAAGGGAGCTTCTACTGGAGAGGGTCTTGGTAATAAATTTTTAACCAATATTAGAGACTGTGATGCTATTTGTCATGTCGTTCGTCATTTTTCTGATCCAAGCATTATCAAAGAGGGGAGTGTTGATCCTCAGGGTGATTTTGAGGTCATCTGTGCCGAGCTGATAATCAAAGACTTAGAAAGTATAGATAAATATTTAGATGGCAATAAAAACAATGCCCCTGAGTTAAAATCAAAAAAATATGCTCTAGCAAAAAAACTTAAAACATCCTTAGAACAGGGAAAATTAGCAATTCGTCTTGATCTGGATGATGACGAAAAAATTTTGTTAAAAGAATTTTTTCTTCTCACTGCCAAGCCCTATTTTATTTTAGCTAATGTTGACGAATCTTCTTATCAAAACATTGAAGATTCTAAATTGAAAATTGAAGATTATGATGTTATTCCGGTATCTGCCAAAACCGAATTCGAATTATCTGAGCTTTCACCGGAAGATAAAAAAAATTATTTAAAAGAACTCGGGGTTGAAAAATCCGGTTTAGAACGGGTTATTCAAAAAGCTTATGAAACTTTAGGTCTCCAATCTTTTTATACTGCCGGGATTAAAGAAGCGCGCGCCTGGACTATTCGGCAAGGCGCCACAGCTCCGGAGGCCGCCGGCGCCATTCATACTGATTTCCAGCATGGTTTTATCATGGCCGAGATTGTTTCTTTCGACGATTTTGTCAAAAATAATGGTTGGGAAAATGCCAAGGCCAAGGGTTTACTTCGTCACGAGGGTAAAACTTACCTTATGCACCCCGACGATATTGTTGAGTTTAGATTTAATGTTTAAAATTTAAAATTGAAGATTATAGATTGTAAATTGTTAATTATCTCCGGTCCGACTGCTACTGGCAAAACCAATCTTGCTATAAAACTAGCCAAAAAATATAATGGCCAGTTAATTTCCGCTGACTCTCGACAGATTTATAAGGGTTTAGATATTGGCACTGGCAAGGATCATCCCAAAAATATTATAATTAATTTAATCAATTTAATTACTCCCGACCAGTCTTTTTCCGTGGCTCAGTACCAAAAATTAGCTTTTCAAAAAATTACCGAGATTCATAAAAAAAATAAATTGCCAATTATCGTTGGCGGCACCGGCCAATATATTGATGCCATTGTTAATCCTGACAAATCTACTTATTTCATAAAACCAAATAAATTTTTACGTTTTTTTTTAAACAGATTATCAACTCCAACCATTCAAAAAATTTATCAAATTTTAGATAAAAATAATTTCGACAAATTAAATAATTCCGAAAAACACAATCCCCACCGTCTTATCCGGAAAATAGAAATAAAATTAAGCAGTAGAGACGCCCCGCGCGGCGTCTCTAAAAATTTAAATAATTTTAATATTTTACACTTATCATTGACCGCCCCTACCTCTTTCCTCTATCCTCGTATCGATGCAAGGGTGCAAAAACGCCTTAGTTTAGGTCTTTTAGACGAAATAAAAAAAATTCTAAAACAATATTCCTGGTCTGATCCGGGCTTAAATACTTTGGCTTACAAAGAATTTCGTCCATACTTTGTAGAGACGCATCATGATGCGTCTCTACTGAAAAATTGTCAAAATAAATGGACTTTTGACGAACATGCCTATGCTCGCCGTCAACTTACTTGGTTTAAAAAACAAAAAAATATTGACTTTGTCGATGTTTCTAATTCTAGTTTTAAGTCAAAGATTTTTACCAAGGTTAATAAATGGTACAATTTGTCATGAAAGCTCAAAAAGTTGAAATTACCTACCGAACTATTATTTTCACTGTTCTTTTTTTAATTTCTCTTCTCGTTCTTTGGCGGCTGCGCACTCTAATTCTCACCGTTTTTCTCTGTTTCCTTTTTATGGAAGGTCTCCATCCCGCTATAAATTGGCTGGAAAAGATAAAAATTCCTAGGGCCTTAGCCATTTTAATTGTTTATCTTTTCATAATAGTTATTCTGGGTTTTTCGGTAGTTAGTGTTATTCCCTATCTTGTTGATCAGTCAACAGTATTGATTAAAAATTTGCCGACCGCCTTAAAAAATATTGATATTTTAGGACTAGATTTTGTTGACTTTTCTTCTCAGCTAAAAATACTTGAAAATCTTCCAAACAATATTACTTCTCTTGTTGTCGCCATTTTTTCCAACATCCTTTCTATTTTTGTTTTTTTTGTGATTACTTTTTATCTTCTCATGGAAAGGAAAAATTTTGACAAATATCTAAAAAATATTTTTGGTCAAAGATCAATAAGGGCCATTGCTGTATTTGACCAACTCGAAAAACGTCTCGGAATGTGGGTTAATGCCCAGCTAATTTTGATGCTTATTATTGGGATTCTTTCCTATCTTGGTTATGTCATCATCGGAGTAAATTTTGCGCTACCTCTGGCAATTATTGCCGGTATTTTAGAGCTTGTACCCAATATTGGCCCGACCATTACCTCTATTTTAGCCGGTATTTTTGGTCTGACAATATCACCGATTACTGGTGTTCTCGCTGTTATCTGGGGGATAATTGTTCAGCAGCTCGAAAACAATTTTATCGTTCCCAAAATAATGAAAGAAGCCATCGGAATTAATCCTTTAATTACTATCCTTTTGATTGCCTCAGGTGCCAAGCTTGGGGGTGTGGTCGGGGCTGTTATCGCTCTGCCACTATATATTACGGTTGAAACTATTTATCGAGCCCTAAATACTGATAAAAACTAGACTTCAAAGAGATTGTTAAGCCGGTTTCTGTTTAAGGGCCATCTATCTATTCTCTCTACCTGAGACTCTCACTTGTCCGCCTATGGCGGAGTAACTAGATATTAACGCCTCGATTTGAGATTTCCACCGGAAGGTTGCTCGTTTCACCTCGACTCGCCGTAGCTCCTTGCGGAGGCGGTCTGTCGTCTCGTCTCTGTAGCAGAGCCTAAAGCTTACGCCTTACCTTAATTTTTCAGGTTCCGTGTTATTTGTGGTCCGGACTTTCCTACTTCAGTTCGCCGTAGCTCCTTGCGGAGGCGACTCACGTCAGTCAAGCCCTTCAACCTCTTTGAAGTACTCTATTTTACCAAAAAATCCCCCCGCAACGGCGGGGGGATTTTTAAAGAAACTACTTATAACAAAGCTGCATCAGCTGCGGATAGGATTTTGAACATTTTTGTTCCAGTTTCAGGATCAACCGCTTCAGCTGCTGGTCTACCGTTTTTAAGCATAACCTTTTTGACTTTAGAAACGTCGACTTCTACGGACTTTCTTGATTTTACAGAATAAAATTTAATAACTGCCATTAATTGTTCACCTCCTTGTAATAATTAAAGCTAACTCACCTCCAAACATAATACAAAGCTACTAGGATTGCAATAGTCACAAAACTAAGCCAAAAGCTCTTAAACAAATCTTTACGTAAGTACTGGCTATATTCATTTTTTTCCATTTTCACTTCTTTCATTCAACTTCAGTATAACATGGCCTATTTTGTTAAAATTACCTAAAACCATGTCCCAAACTATTTTATTAACTTTTACTATTATTAATTTTCTCGGCTTTCTTTATCTTCTCTATCTTATTTTAACTAAATATCGTCATTTATCTCCCGAAAACAAGCAAATTTCAGAAACAGCTGGTAGCCTTGAAAAAATAAAACTAATTCGTTTTAATCCTTTTGATGATGTTGGTGGCGATCAAAGTTTCATTTTAGTGCTATTAAACAAGGAAAATTCGGGCATTTTGCTCACCTCACTTCATCACCGTTCTTTTACCAGAATTTACGCCAAGTCCATAAAAAAGGGTCAAGGTGATAATATAACTTTGTCAAAAGAGGAAAAATCGGCTATATTAAAAGCTATTAGTAGTTAATTTATTATGAATTCAAAAATCTTAAAGACAAGTCTTTACTCCCTCGTTTTTGTTATAGGCACCTTTGCCTCTTATCTGTTATTTGCCTCACTTGCTCCCGTCAAAAGCAGCCCAAAAACTTCCTCTCTGACTCCAACACCTGTCGCTTCAGTCCAAACTGGTTATCTAGTTTTTGAAGGTCCAAAAACTGAAGTTTGTCCTATTAATGGGGAAAAATTTTCTATCGAAGCTAAAAATATATGGTCGACTCGCCGACCTTTAACGGTGATAATCGAAAATCATCTTGATTCCCGGCCTCAATCCGGTCTGATGAATGCCGATGTGGTTTATGAAGCTATCGCCGAGGGTGGTATTACTAGATTTATGGCAGTCTTTTATTGTAATGCGACTCAAACTTCAACCCAAAAATATGATGTTGGTCCAGTCCGCTCCGCTCGGACCTATTTTCTTGATTTAGCCTCTGAATACGCCGATTATCCACTTTATGCCCATGTTGGCGGAGCCAACTGCTCGGCCGCTACCCCCGGTGGTCCTTGTACTACGAATGTTAAAGCCCAGGCCATTGAGCAAATTTCAAAGTACGGCTGGAACAACAAGGGTACTTGGGGTGATTTATCTCAGTTTTCCTTGTCTTACAAAGCTTGTCGCCGTGAACCGGATCGAACCGGAGAAACAAAGGATACGGAGCATACGATGTACTGTTCTACAACCGAGCTTTGGAATGTGGCTGCTAGTCGAGGCTTAACGAATCTTACTGAAATAAACAAAAGTTCCTGGGATAAAAAATTCCGGCCTTGGCTTTTTACAGCCGAAGACAAATCTACCGGTGCTACAGTCAATACTATCAGCTTTGATTTCTGGGGCGACAAAGCTTACGGTGTCACCTGGAAATACGATGCTGCCTCAAATCGTTATCTCAGAAACAATGGTGGTGAAGCTGTCGTTGATTTTAATAATCAGCAGCAACTTAGTACCAAAAACTTAATTATTCAATTTGCCAAAGAGTCACGTTCCATCGATGAACATGCCCACAATCTCTACGCTGTTGTCGGTTCTGGCACCGGTCTTTCTTTTAGTAATGGTCAAAAAACTGAAATTACCTGGAGCAAGGCCGATCGTCAGGCTCGGACCATTTTTAAAGATAAAGTTACCGGCAAAGAAATTAATTTTGTTCCTGGTCAAATCTGGGTAGAAATATTGCCCCTTGGCAATAAAATTAGCTATGAGGGTTGAAACTTCTCTTAATACCATCTTAACTTCCAAAACCAGAAGTAAATTAATTTGCATTTTTTTTGAAAATCCCAAAGAGCTTTTTTATGTCCGACAACTAGTCCGACTTTCTGGTGAAGAAATTAATTCAGTTCGCCGTGAACTAGCTAACCTTAAAAAGGTCAATATTTTGCTTTCCGAAAGCCGGGGCAATCGCCTTTATTACACCCCGAATCTTCATCACCATCTTTTTAACTCACTTCTTTTACTTGCCTATCGAAATTCTGACCTCGCGGAGAAGCTTGATAAGGCGAGGCTTCTTTTAATTTCCTATCATTTTCTTTTATGGGAAAAAGCCCGACCGGACTCAATTGATTTAATAATTGTTGGCGATTTACCCATTCGTACCGTTGAAAATGCCATTGCTGCCGAAGAAAAAAAGCGTAATGTCGAAATAAATTATATGGTTATGGATCACCAGGAGCTCAAGCTTCGTCAAAACAAAAGAGATCCCTTTATCGTCGATTTCTTCCTTTCTTCGCCCTTTGTTATAATTGGTAACCCTGCTCTTCTCGAAAACTAAATGGATAAAATTAGAAAAGTCATCAAAACCGGAAACTCACTGGCTCTAACCATTCCCAACAAAATCATCAAATCTTTTGATATTAAAGAAGGGGATTTGGCTCAGTACAAAATTTCTACTTCCAAAACTTCAATTACTTACACTTTTAGCGGTCATCCCCGTCAACTATCCCTCGGCTATGCTGAAAAATAATCGCCAAACTCTTACCATTTTTTGGTCGATTATTGCCACGACTTTTTTATGTTTAATCGTTAATCTACCTACCAACTTTTCTCTTTTTGGTCGCACTTTTTATCGTCCGAGCTTTTCTTTTAATCTTGGATCTTTTCAGTTTAAACCCAATTTAGACCTGCGTTACGGTCTTGATCTCGCCGGTGGGGCCTCTCTTTTATTTGAGATTGATACTTCAAAAACAAGCAAAGAAAATTTACCCCAGGCTCTCGAATCTTTAAAAACTAATATAGAACGCCGCGTTAATTTATTCGGGGTTTCTGAGGCCACCGTTCAGCTCTCAAATCAAGGTGATAATTACCGTCTCACCGTTGATCTTCCCGGAGTTACCGATATTAATCAGGCCATAAAATTAATTGGCCAAACCGCCCAGCTTAATTTCAAGGGAATTATCGATCTTCCTCCAGAGGCTACGGCCACCGCCACTTTAAATGATATTTTAGTTGACACTGGCCTTAATGGTTCTCATCTTTTAAAAGCCTTGCCCCAGCCCAATCCCAATACTGGTGTCATCGAGGTCTCTTTGGAATTTAATTCGGAGGGAGCCAAGCTTTTTGAAAAAGCGACCACTGACTATTTAAACAAAAGACTCGCTATTCTGCTTGACGACGAGATTATTACTGCTCCTCAAGTAGGGGTTATTATCCCCGATGGTAAGGCAGTTATTAATGGCAATTTTGATATTAAATCAGCTAAATTTCTCTCCGCTCAGCTCAATGCTGGTGCCCTTAGTTTACCCATAAAATTAATTCAACAGTCTCAGGTTGGCGCCTCTCTTGGTCAGGATTCAATTAACAAAGGGATAAGAGCTGGGCTAATCGGTCTTGCCCTAGTTTCCTTTTTTATGATTGGCAATTACGGATTTTTAGGCTTAATTGCTAATTTCGGTCTTATCATTTATGGTCTTATTACCCTAACTCTTTATCGTCTTATTCCAGTAACCCTGACTTTTCCCGGAATTGTCGGTTTTATTTTATCTGTCGGTATGGCTGTCGATAGTAATATTCTTATTTTTGAAAGAATGAAAGAAGAGCTTCGGGCTGGTAAATCATGGAACAATGCCCTGGAAATTAGTTTTGGCCGGGCCTGGAATTCCATCAAAGACGCCAACACCTGCACCATTATCACCGCCCTAATTTTATTTAATCCTTTTAACTGGTCATTTCTCAACAGCTCGGGTATGGTCAGGGGCTTTGCTGTTACCTTACTTTTGGGAATAGTTCTGGGTATTTTTACTGGAGTTTTTGTTACCCGCAATCTCTTAAGAGTTTTAGCTCGAAAAAAACAATAATTATCTAATTAACTATTAAACTAATAAACTATTAAACTAATCAACTAAATTATGAATATCATGAAATTTCGACCTTTATTTTTGATTATTTCCTCCTTCTTAATTTTGGCCTCCATCTTTTCCATTGTTTTTTGGGGTTTCCGTCTTTCAGTTGATTTTTCCGGTGGCTCCTCTTGGCAAGTTTCCTTACCTTCAAAACCCGGCACTGATAAACTCAAGGAAATTTTCTCTCAAAATAAATTGGAACTGATTTCTGTGTCCACCAATCAAGATAGATATACCCTAAAGTTCGGTAATATTTCTTCTGACCAAAAAGAACAGTTAACTCAGTCTCTCAAAAGCGTCGACCCTAATTTTACCGATCTCCAATTCGAGACTCTGGGTGCAATTCTGGGAAAAGAACTAATGACCAAAACCCTCTGGGCCATAATTCTTTCCTCTATTTCCTTATTAATTTTCATCGGCTCCCGTTTTAAAGATCTAAGTTTTGGGACTTCGGCAGTCATCGCCATGCTTCACGACGCTTTAATTCTCATTGGTTCTTTTTCTATTTTAGGTCACTTTTTTGGGGCTGAAATTGACGCCCTTTTTGTCACCGCCATTTTAACGACTTTATCTTCTTCGGTTCACGACACCATAGTTACCTTTGATCGGATTCGAGAACTCAAAAGTCTCAGCTTTCGCCTAGACTGGGTGGAGTTAGTAAATAAAGCTGTCTCAGAGGTCATTGTTCGTTCGATAAACAACTCAATGACCATTATCTTTATGTTATGTGCCCTAGTGCTTTTGGGCGGGGACAGTACCCGTTGGTTTGCCATTGCTCTGCTCATCGGCGTCATCTCTGGAACTTATTCCTCCATCGGCGTGGCTATCCCTCTCATGCTTTTAACCAAAAGAAAAAACCTTAAATAATTTTTCTTATTTTTTCTAGAAGTATCTCTCTCACATTTAATTCCGGTTTTTCTTCGACCTCGGCAAAAATTTTATCGAGGACTTCACCTACTTTGCGACTCGGTTTTATTTTCAGTATTTCCATAACATCCAGTCCGTTTACTTTTAAATCTTTTACCGAAAATGGTTGTTTTTGCACTTCAATGAGTCTCTTTTTAAACAGTTCCCATCGCCAGCTACTTTCCTTGGCGCCGGACCCCAGTCGATCGCTCCGGCGCAGAGCTATCATTTCCTCGAGATACTCAGGGGTAACATTTCTGATAAATCTTCTCACTGCCTTATCCGTTTGAGTGTCCTCTACGGTAAACATGTGCCATCTCACTAAAATAAAAAGCTGTTCCAGCTCATTTTTAGATAATCTCAATCTTTTACCGATTTTAACGGCCATTCTTGATCCAACCACTTCATGATTATAAAAAGTTTTTTCACCCTTAATCTCTTTCATTACTATCGGTTTACCAATATCATGAAGTAAACAAGCCAGGCGGGTAACCGGATTTTTGCTTTGACAATTATTCAAAGATTCCAATTCGTGGTCCCAAACATCATAAATATGATGACCTTTTTGTCCCATCCCTACCCCCGGCAGTAGCTCCGGCATGATTTCGGCGAGTAACCCGCTATTCTTTAACAGCCGAATTCCGTCTCCGGATTTTTTACAAAGAAGTATTTTAAACAGTTCATCCCGAACTCTTTCTCCAGCTATTTCTCTAATTAAATGAGCATTTTTTTGAATTGATTCGAAAGTTTTTTCTTCGACTAAAAAGCCTATTTGAGAGGCAATTCTAATCGCCCTCATCATCCGCAGGGCGTCTTCAAAAAATCTGTCATCTGGATTACCTACCGTTTTTATTAATCTATTATTTAAATCTTCTCTCCCACCGTGGAGATCAGTTATTTGACCTTCGATATCGAGGGCCATAGCGTTAATCGTAAAATCTCTTCTTTCGAGATCTTCCTTTAAACTTTTGCCCCAGCTGACCTTATCGGGATGTCTTTTGTCGCTATAGCCTTCTTCGCTGCGGTAGGTTGTAATTTCAAATATTTCGTCTTTGCCAACTACCACACTAAAAGTCCCAAATTTATTTTCACAAAAAGAATTTCTGGGGAAAATTTCTTTCATTTTTTCTGGGGTTAAATTTGTCGCAAAATCCCAGTCACTAACTTCTTTCTTTAATATCCAATCTCTTACGG
>CAZJUH010000002.1:78835-113701 GCA_964549165.1 uncultured Gammaproteobacteria bacterium
TTTGTCGCAAAATCCCAGTCACTAACTTCTTTCTTTAATATCCAATCTCTTACGGCTCCGCCAACGACATAAATTTCACTTTTACCCGCCGTAGCCTTGGCGGAGGCTGGGCCACCGCTTTCAAGTACCTTCCTCATTATATTTTTTACTTTATCGGGAAGTTGTCTTTTCTCCATATCCAATTTTACCTTAAACTGACATATTTTTTCTCCACCGAAAACCCGCCTCATCGGCGGGTTTAAAGATCAAATAATAAATATTATATTTACATTTGGGGTCTTTCAGGACGAGGTAATGCCTCTTTTACGGCGATATTTCTACCGTCTTGCTCGCTGCCATCCAAAGATAGAGCGGCTTGAGCCATTTCCTCAGTTTCGAATTCTACGAAACCGAAACCTTTGCTTCGGTGGGAGAATTTGTCGAAAACTATATTTGCGGAGACGATTGTGCCAAAGGGTGCGAACACCGCATTCAGCTGCTCATCTGTCATGTTGTAGGAAAGATTTCCTACGAAAAGCTTTTTTGCCATTTTTTTCGAATCTTATTAAGATTCCTTAACCTTACTAATAACTGACCAAAAACTAGGTAATGCTTTCTGGTCTTCAAATTATAGCATACAATAGGCATATGCAAGCCAAATTAAATTTTCTTAGTGACACCATTATTACTCGGCAAACTCCAGGAGAAACTATTCTTAAACTGCTTTTAAAAAACCGCCAAATTATTGACATAGACAGCTTCTTAAAGCCTCCTTTCCCCGAGTCTAAATTATCTTCAAAAAAAACTGTTAATTTAATTCAAAAATATTTAGATAAGCAAAAAAATATTTTAATTTATGGTGATTATGACGTTGACGGTCTCTCTTCCACCGCTCTTTTATGGCAAAGTTTATATCCTTTAAATAAAAATGTTTTTCCCTTTATCCCACACCGGGAAAAAGATGGTTATGGTTTTAAATCCAAATCATTTTTTCGCCTTGAATCCGAAAAAAAGATAAAATTTGATTTGTTAATTACCGTCGATAATGGCATTGTCGCCGATGCCCAGTTTGCCAAAATAAAGGCTAAAAATCCAAATATAAAAATTATTGTTGTTGATCACCACCTCCCCTCTGGCAAATTAAAAAATGTTGATACCCTATATCATTCTGTCGATACTTCCGCCTCGGCTCTGGCCTGGTTTTTAGCCAAAAATTTTTCAAAAACTGCCGATTTATCTCTGGCGGCTCTCGGCGTGGTTGCTGATTGTCAACCGCTTACCGGAATTAATCGTTCGATTGTCGTTCACGGTTTACAGGAACTAAAAGTAAATCCCTCTCCGGGCTTAAAAAAATTAATGGAATTATCGGGAGTTAAAATAGATTCGCTCTCGGTTTACGATTTGGGTTTTTTACTTGGCCCCCGTCTCAATGCCGTCGGCCGTCTTTCCGATCCCACCGATGCCCTGCGCCTTTTATGCAGTCAAAGCTCTCTTCAGGCGGCTAAATACGCTCGAGTTTTAAATGATTTTAATCAGGAGCGGCAATCTTTACAAAAAGAATCGATTGATATCGCTGATAAAAACATTAATATAAAAAATAAAGTGATTTTTATTGCCGACGATTTTAATCCGGGAATTATCGGTTTAATTGCCGGTCGCCTGACTGAAAAATATAGCTTACCTTCTGTAATTATTGCAAAAAATGGTGAGGTGGCTAAGGGTTCGTGCCGTTCTGTTCCGGAGGTTAATATCATTGAAGTCCTCCGAAAATTTTCAAAATTATTCGTCGATCTGGGAGGTCACCCCGGCGCCGCCGGTTTTTCTATTTTAGACAAAAATATCCCAAAACTTCAAAAAAAACTATTTACCTACTTCTCTACATATCTATTAAACTATTCCCCCCAAAAATCTATAACTATCGACGCTAAAATGGACCTTTCCGCTATTAATTTAAAAAATATAAAACTCATAAAGAGTCTCGAGCCTTTTGGTCTGGGAAATCCCGAACCTTTATTTTTATTTGAAAATTTAAAGATAGACTCCAAAAAAATCATTGGCCAAACTCAATCTCACTTAAAATTAAAAGTTTCAGGTGTGGCCTGCCCGCCTAACTGCCAGCCCGCCAAGACTGCGAAGCTATCGGCGGGCGAAACTGTTGGCGTGGATGCCATTGCTTTTAAAAAAGCTGATTTAGACAACGACTTAAAAATAGGGGACACCATTAATCTCGTTGCCTCTCTCGACGCCAATACCTGGAATGGTCACACTTTTCCCCAGTTAGTGGTAAAGGAAATAATTACGCGGTAAAATTACCCCATGACTAGAACCTTAATTAAAAATACTATTTCCGAAATTGGTAAAAAAGTTACCATCAAAGGCTGGGTAAATTCTATCCGTAGCTACGGCAAATTAGCCTTTGCTGATATCCGTGACCGCTCCGGTCTTATTCAGGTAGTTGGGGGCAAAGATTTAGGTGAAATCAAGGTTGAATCAGTGGTTGAAATTACCGGACTCATTCGGGCCCGTGATGAAAAGTATTTTAATCCCAAAATTATTACCGGCAAAATCGAAATGGAAATTGTCGAGTTAAAGCTTATTGAAGCCGCTACCGAATTACCTTTTGATATCCATCAACCAGACTTAAATGTTTCTTTGCCGGTTTTACTCGATAATCGGGCTTTATCGCTTCGACATCAAAAAGTAACCGATGTTTTTAAAGTTCAGGCCACTATCATGAAAGCTTTTCGGGATCATTTAATCCAAAATGATTTTACCGAAATTTCCGTCCCGACCATTGTCACCGGCTCGACTGAAGGGGGTTCCGAGGTTTTTCCTGTCAATTATTTTAGTCACCAAGCTTTTTTAGCTCAAAGTCCCCAGCTCTATAAACAAATTATGGTTTCTATCTTCGAAAGAGTTTTTACCCTAGCCCATGCCTATCGGGCTGAGCCTTCTGTTACCACTCGTCACTTGACTGAATACCTTAGTCTTGACTGTGAAATGGGTTTTCTGGAAGATTGGACTGATTTAATAAAAATGGCGGATTCAACTGTTAAAGCTATCTTTAAAGCTGTTTTTGAAAAACATCAGGACATTCTCAATAATTTTGGTGTTACCATTCCCAAAACGTGTGAAAATACTCCTTCCATAAAATTAAAAGAGGCTTTACAAATTATTTATGAACGTACTGGTCGAGATGTCAGAAATGAGCTGGATATGGATCCAGAGGGGGAGCGGGAAATTTGTCGCTGGTCGATGGAGAAATATGGCAGTGAAATAGTTTTTATTACCCATTTTTATACCAAAAAAAGAGCCTGGTATTCCTTTTCTGATCCGAAGAATCCCGAGGAAACTTTAACCATTGATTTAATTGGTCGAGGCGTCGAATGGATTTCTGGCGGTCAAAGAATTAGTAATTACGATGAGCTTCGGGAAAAATTAAAGTCGATTGGTCAAGACCCAGACAACTTTGAACTTCCCTATGGACAGGCATTTAAATATGGAATGCCCGCTGAAGGTGGTTTCGCGATTGGTCTCGAGCGGATTACTCAAAATATTTTAGGCTTAGAAAATATTCGTGAGGCATCTCTTTTTCCCCGTGATATGGAAAGAGTCGACCAGAGATTACCTAAAATTGATAAAAAAACAAAAAAATAAATTGAATCAAGTGAACTTGTTAAAACTACTGAGGAACCCTTATTTTTACTATGGTTTATTTTTAGGTCTAGCTTTAATCTTAACTTTTCTCCCGAGCTCTTTTCGCTTCATTAAAAACAGCGATATTTTTTCTTTTAAGCATCCTCCTCAGCCAGTAATTACAAACTTAAATAAACCCCAACTTTCAACCAATTATTATATTCTGATCGATAACGACACTAATCAAATCCTGGCTTCCGGAAATGAACATTCACGGATTTATCCCGCTTCAACCACTAAACTCGCCACTGCCCTGACTGCCCTCAATATTTATCCTCTTGAGGAAGTAATAACCATTTCAGAGGATTATATTGATGGTAAAGTTATGGAATTAAAAGCGGGAGATAAAGTCACTATTAAAACTTTAGTTGCCGGTCTCTTAATCGATTCTGCCAATGATGCCGCTTTTAATTTAGCTAACCATTATCCCCAGGGCATCAGCGGTTTTGTTGACCAGATGAATGCTTTAGTTCAAAAATATGGTCTTAAAGACACCCATTTCGTTAACTTCGACGGTTTACACGATGAAAATCATTATTCCACTCCCTATGATTTGGCCCAGCTCGCTCGCCTTGCTATTCAAAACTCCACTCTGCGTCACTTTGTCAAAATTAAATCTATGGATCTTGGCGATATTTATGGCCAAAAAATATATAAAGTGTTTAGTACTAATGAACTTTTAGGGGTAGTTCCTGAGGTTGAGGGTCTAAAAACCGGCTGGACTCCCGAAGCCAGCGGCTGTTTTATTGGTCTTTTAAATATCAACGGCCACTCTCTTATTTCTGTCGTCGCTCAGAGTGAAGATCGTTTTAATGACACTAAAATACTTTTAAACTGGGCCAAAGAAAATCTTAGTTGGCGTATGTATCAGTAACTGCTCTGACATAGGCGACAAATCCACCATCACCCTCAAGGACATAAACCGGTTGCATAAATTGGGTCAAGTTAACTGGTTCAAAATAAGCTAAATATATTTTTCTGATAATCACTTTATTTGAGCTGCTATCTTTTGCTGGCCAGTAATTTCCCATCTTTAAATTGTCAAAAGCGTCTTTACTGGTAATTATTGGATAAGTCGAAGAAGAAGCTTCGGAAGTATCCACATT
The DNA here is from genome assembly GCA_964549165.1 of uncultured Gammaproteobacteria bacterium. Lineage (GTDB taxonomy): Bacteria > Patescibacteriota > Microgenomatia > UBA12405 > UBA12405 > UBA12158. The sequence continues at coordinate 83,617 of CAZJUH010000002.1, forward strand.
GACATGTTGAAAATTAACTTCCACTACTTTTTTTGCGGCCACGCTTGAGCCAGAGATCAGGACTGAAACAGGTGCTTTGCCCACCTCAACTGCTACTACCTGAAAATCCTCTACTAACTTTTTTCGGAAAAAATCAACCCTAATAATATTTGCCTCTGAAATGGCCGTTACTTCTTTTAAACCATCAAAATTTATTTTCCAAAAACTTACCTTTTTTTCTCCCTCTGCCAGATCGGGGTTCAGTTTTCCCGCTTGCTCAAGAAAGTTGGTGGCTGTGCTTATTGCCTGCTCTTTGTTTGGCATTTGCTCAGGGTTAAGTAGCAATTGATCCGTTAAATACGGGTAACTCATTTTAAAGCTGCTTTGGAGAACATTCATTGTCAGGCTTCTGCCGGTATTTGTATCATTAAAAACATAAATTCCAATTCCCGTTTCTTTTGGTTCAGTGAAGAAGTTCATCGCTGCGGCTGTTTTTTTACCTTCTTCCAGGGCACCGATAATACTTTTTGATCGATAAATAAAATAGACGTTAGCCTGATCTTTGTAATTTGGAAAAACATCATTTGGCAATTCGGCCACAAATTCTTTCTTTTGAAATTCTTTTTCCGGAAAAAATACTTTATCGATAGTCCCGTATCTGACTGTTGGGGCCACATAAGGGGGATGAGCTGTCTGGTAGGCTTTTATCGCCAGTCCCATTCCCCAGTAAAAAAACAAAAATCCGACGAGACCTATCCCTCCGTATTTAATTGCATTTCTGCTGGTATAAGCAACTTGAGTCAAAGACATTAAATTATTTTACCTTATTTTTGATGTTAAAATTACTTTATGTCTACTGTTCGCACTCGCATGGCACCCAGTCCTACTGGTGAAGTTCATATCGGTACTCTCCGTACGGGGCTTTATGCCTATGCTTTGGCAAAGCAAAATAATGGTCAATTTATTTTGCGTATTGAAGATACCGATCAAAAACGTTTAGTTGAAGGTTCCGCTCAAAGAGCTCTCGATGTCTTTAAAAAGTTTGGTTTAAATTATGACGAAGGTCCCGATGTTGGCGGCCCTTATGGTCCCTATGTTCAAACGGAGCGTCTTAATATTTATCAAAAATATATTAAGCAATTGTTAGATAAAGACCTGGCCTACTACTGTTTTTGTACTGAAGATAGGTTGACCAAAATGCGTGAAATTCAAAAAGCGGCTCATAAAGTTCCTAAATACGATCGTCACTGTTTGTATTTAACCCCTGAGGAAATCAAACAAAAACTAGATGCCGGTGAAAAATATGTCATCAGACTGCGCTTGCCAGATAACCAAAATATTGTTTTTAATGACCTTATTCGTGGTGAAATAAAATTCAATACCAATGATCTTGACGACCAAGTTTTAATTAAATCCGATGGTATTCCCACTTATCATTTTGCCGTGGTGGTCGACGATTATTTAATGAAAATTACTCACGTTTTTCGTGGCGAAGAGTGGATAAGTTCTACCCCAAAACAAATAATTCTTTACCAATATTTTAATTGGGAAATTCCTAAATTTGCCCATTTGACGGTTTTATTAGATCCTACCCATCGTGGAAAAATGAGTAAACGTTTTGGTTCTGTTTTCGCCCAACAATTTTTAGATGACGGTTATTTTCCCGAGGCCTTATTAAATTTTTTAATGCTTCTTGGTTGGAATCCTGGCACTGATCGTGAACTTTTTACTCTAGAAGAATTTGTGACGGAATTTAGTATTGAACATCTTCATCAAAAATCTCCCATTTTTGACCGTAAAAAACTCGATTATTTTAATGGTCTTTACATTCGCCAAAAAAGCGACGAAGATTTATTCCCGTATTTCAAGCAATTTTTACCCCAAGCTTCCGATGAACAAATTAAAATTTTGGTCCCGGTTTTAAAAGACCGTTTGATTAAATTTTCTGATCTTCCGGAAACTACTAAATTTTTGTTCGAAGATATCGACTACGACAAAGAACTATTACTTAAAAAAGGTACTTCTCTGGAACTAGCCACTGAGATGTTAAACAAAACAAAAAATTTAATTCTAAATTTAAAAACTTTTAACTTCTCAACTATTAACACTAATTTTCTCGATTTAATCTCTACTAATTCCTGGAATACCGGCGAATTTTTTATGGTCTTTCGGGTCGCTATCTGTGGCTCTGCTTTTACCCCACCCGTGGTTGAATGTTTACCGGCCTTGGGAAAGCAGGGGACTCTTCGCAAAATTGAGATTACTCTTAATAAACTAAAGTAATTTTTGTTACACTAATTTAGTGATATTTATATTTCTCTTAATTTTACTATTTTTAGTGCCAAAAATTTATGCGGCCCCCCAAGTTTTAATCCTCAATTACCCAAACTCTGTAATTGTTGGTGACACTTTTCCCATTACTTTTAATGTTTTTTCTGCTGAAATTGGCACTACTTACCACTATAAAATTGTTGGTGATACCAATACTGACCTTTCTATTTTTCCCTCCTGCGCCAGCCGTTATGACGATTGTCTTAATTTGGTAATTTTAGATTCTGTAAATAATTTAGCCACTGCTTCGGCAAAAATTAATGTTGCCAATAATCTAAATAGTTTAAAAATCAGAATTGCCCAAAGTGATAAACATAATATTGTCTACGACAGCGCTTTTGTTAACATCCTTTCTTTATTACCAGCGCCCACCTCTACACCGGAAATTGTTCCCACTATAATTCCAATTCCAACCGGGGTGGACAAAGTTGATACCCCGGCCAATCCTTTAATTATTACCGAAATTATGGCCAGTCCCGATACCGGTCAAAACGAGTGGATCGAAATTTACAACCCCTCTTCTGAACCAATTTCTCTAATAGATCTTTGTTTTTATGACGAGTCTAAAAAATCACGTTGTATTTCAGATGATGTTTTTATTTCTCCCTTTTCTTATTTTACCCATTCTTTTTCTTCCGGCTTTCTGAATAACGATGGTGATACCGTAATTTTTATAAATAGTAGTGTTACCTATCCCAAATCAGCCGAAAATAAAAGCTATTCTTTCCAGAAAAACGGCACTTGGTGTTTTACTGATGCCAGTCAAAACCAAGAAAATAATCTTTGCTCCGCCACTGAAACTTTCACTTCCTCTAAATTTAAAGAAACATTTATTTCGCCTTTATTAAATTTAGAATTTGTCCCCGACTCTGTCGTAGCCGGCGAAGATTTCAATTTGGTCTTTTCTCTAAAATCGAGTGACTTATTTTCTCTGCGTTTAATTTTTCCTTTTTCCTCGTCGTATTTTCCTTTTAGCAGTTTTAAAGATGGTTATTCCTGGTTAACCCTACCTCTTTCTGTTTCCAAAAAATTACCCCCAGGGGAGTACCCCCTCTCTTTTCATCTCAAAAAAGTCGACTCCTCTCATTTATATGATTATCAAATGGGAACAATAAATATAAAAGCTCCGATTATTACTCCAAAAGTGTCTAAATCCAAAGTTCTTGGCGTTTCAAATTTTTCATGTCCCCACTGTACCGATAATTCCGCTTCAGTCAATTATTATCCTGCTTCTACCCTAAGAGAGGTAAAGCCTGATACCAATATTTTCTCCTGGCCATTTTTATTTGCGGGTAGTATCCTATTTTTATCACCTCTACTTTTTCCAAAACTATACTCCGCCTAATCCCTGCTTTTATTTGGATGGGGATAATCTATTATTTTTCGACGCAGCAGACTGCGCAGATTATTCCCGAGACTGTCCCTCATTTTATTTTTTTCAAAACTCTCCATCTTTTAGAATATGCATTTTTAGCTATTTTACTTTATCATGCTCTTTACCGGAAAAAATCCACTATAATTATTGCCTATTTATACGCCTTAAGTGATGAAATACATCAAACATTTGTGGTTGGACGTTCCGGTCGTTTTAAAGATACATTTATTGACCTTTTAGGAATTATTATCGGTCTTTATATTTTAAAACAATTTCGAAAAATCAAAGCTATTAATCAATTTTTTGATTAAGTTATACAACTATTGACATAAGTTAGTTTTCATACTACAATCGGTGTAGTGAATTTAATGCAGGTTCAATATCAAAAACTTTTCCAAAAGACCTGCTCTCTTCTGGCCAATTTTTCCCTCTTTCTAAACATTCTTCTTCCCTATTTCGCTGCCATTCCTGCTTACGCGACTGACACTAATTTTCTCAATTCTCAAATTGAATATTCCGCCACTTTCCATAAACTAAACATTACCACCAACTCCTCAGAAAAAATTGAATATCAATTATTCTACAAAAGTGTCGATAAGATTGATGCTATTGCCGGCATTGATTTAGCTGCCACCAATAAATCAGAAGCCTTTTATTTGGGTACCTGTTCCGCTAATTCAGTATGTTTACCCCAAGATGTCAATCGTGGCGTTTTAAAAATAAAATCATCTGCTGATCAAATATTTTCTCAATCTTTTACTCTCGAAAATAATACTTTAACTATCATTAAAGAAGGGGATTCATCTCAATTTGACCTAAGCAATGAAGAAAACAATTTTTTGGAAAATAAAAAAAGTTCAGAATGGACATTTGAAAAAATAGAATTAAACAAAGAATATGTTGCTCCCCAAAATAGTGGGGTAAAGTTAATTTTCACTAAACTTCCTGAGAATTCTGGCAATATAAAAATAGAAGAAATAACCTTAACCAGGGAACAAATTGAACAAACTGGATCACTCTCCGACAAAGCCTATGACATAACTTCCGATATGACCGACGGCTCTTTTGCCTATAATTTATCTTTGCCAATTCCGAATTCTTCACTTGGAAAAACAGTCGATGTTAAATATGCCGAGGATATTTCTAAGATAGACTCTGCCCAGAAAATTGATAATACTATTATTAATACCGACACCTCCGTCACCGCCACCAACCTCGACCATTTTACGATATTTGTAATGGTTAATCCAAATAGTCAAGCTAATTGTAACATAGTTTTGTCTGGGACAATACCAGGAACAACATGTTTCCCTACTATTCAACAAGCAATTAATACTGCTAATGACGGAGACACTATTAATGTTGCATCGGGAACCTATAATGAATATCTTTCAATTAACGGGAAAGCTGTGAATTTAATTGGTTCTGGGGCAGACACAACAATTATAAATGATCCTTACTATGGCGGAGTAATTACTATTAACAATAGTACAACCACAACCTCTATGACTATAGATGGGTTTACAATTGATGCAACTACTGCAACAAGTGGAATACTTATTCAAAGCGGAACCTCCAATGTAACTATACAAAATAATAAAGTTATCAATTTTACGGATAAAGGCGTTTTAATTAGTAATGGAGATAATAACTCTGTATTAAATAATACAATTACATCTACTTCTGATGCTAATGCAGGTGTCTATATTGATAATGGCTCTGAAAATAATCTTATAAATGGAAATACTATTACTTTACTAACTTCTGGGCCAAAAAATCTCTACGATGTTTATTTTACAGGAAGTATTCCTGGAATAAATACCGTTAGCAATAACAAAATAAATGGTGGAACACGAGCTTTTCAACAAGATGGAGGGGTAACCGGTACTACAACTTTCTCCGACAACACTATTACGGATCCATCATTTGCAGGAGTTTATTTAAATGGTGGCAGTGCAAGTATTGCGAATAATACTTTTAATAATTCCGTTAGGCCTATTGAGTTTTGGGGAGCAAAAGATATAAGTATTACTGGCAATACATTTAATGGTTCTACCTACGCCTTTATCAATATTGGTAGCTTCTCGGGTAGCTTCTTACAGCCAATTAACGGCAACACATTTTCTAGCTCCGGGGGAGTTGCTATTTGGAATCAAAGCGGAAAAGAGGTTGATGCTCGAGTAAATACTTGGCCGGTTTCAGATCAGAGTGATCTTAATCAAATTGAAGCAACAATAAACCAAAACTGTGCTGCTTCACCATATGTTCACGGAGTTTGTGATGTCTCAGATAATACTGGTTATGGTTTTGTTAAATATGCAACTATTGAAACACCAACTAATTCCGGATGGAATGTTTCTAGTAAAACTTCTAATCCTGGAGAAATCCCAGTTAAAATTGCTTGTGGCGGATATACTAACGATAACACTCCGAGTCATGTTTGGGGTTCTGTTGCTGGATCAAATATAAAATACCAGCGTCAGGCAAAAACCCCAGCAGGTGACTGGTGGACTGATACTACTGGGTATATTGTTACAAATACTTCATTTTTATGGTTTGGCAACCCAGCAAACGGAATAGAGGGAGAATGGAACAGTCGTGTTCGAGCTTATGTAGATGCAAATAATAATAATACTCCTGATACAGGTGAGGAAACTTCCAGTTGGAGTAATGAATGTAATATTACATATGACATCACACAACCCCCTGTTCCAACAGGAATATATTTCAGAGATGTCGTAAACAACAAGGACATCCAATGTGGTGGCTATACAAATACAAAACATCTTGATGTCCACTGGAATGAGATAACCGATGATCCTTCATTCAGCCATTTTGAATACTCATCCTTTGATGCACCTAATGGTCAATCTGGACTAGTAGAGAAAAGATTCGATACAAATTATTTTGATTCTTCATGGTGGACAATTCCAAGAGAAGGTACATATGGAGTACAATTAAGATCCGTTGATAAAGCGAGAAATACTTCTAGCTGGTTTGGAGGGGAGGTTGGAATAGAAAATAGTTGTCAATTCATAGTTGACTGGAGTGCTCCAAAAGTTTCTAACATAACAATAAAAAAAGATAGTATGCCAGCAGAATATATAAAAGCAGGAGATACAATCACTATTAGTGCAACAGTGACTGATGAGTTGAGCGGCGTTAAAGCAGTATCAGCAGACTTTAGCTTCAACGAGGCTTACAATAGCAGACCATCTCCACAAAGTATATTGATGCGATATTCTTCTGGAGATACATATGAAACAACCTACACTGTTCCTTCTGGATGGAATCAAGAACAAATATATATTACTGTTGCAGCTAGGGATCAATTAGATAATTATACTTCTAATCGATCTTCTGCACAAAAAAGGATAATTGATAATACTGCCCCAGTTCTCACTTCTCAAACATCTTTTTCTGGATGGTATAAAAGTGCTCAAACTTCAACATTTACCTATACTGATACAAACCGAATTGTATCTGGTGGAACGGTGACTTGTGATATTACTATCGAAGGTTCGGCTCAAACATGTTCAGTTACTCCCAATGTTTGCGATGTGGCCGGAAACTGTAATACAACACCTGTTACTTCAAATCCTGCTAATTTAGATTTTACCGATCCGAAAAGTGTTATTACCACGCCACCCAATGATGGCGATAACTCAATTGTTTACAGCGGTGATTGGAATGGCAATGTTGGCGGTACTGCCAGTGACTCTTTAAGTGGAATAAATAAAGTTGAATTAACTATCCAAAACTCCTCTAATAATCAATATTGGAATGGTTCAGCTTGGCAAGTTACTGAAACACCTGTTGTTGCCCTTGGTACCACCAATTGGACTTATCAAATTGGTACTTCTTTAAATGATGGCACTTATACCATAAAATCCCATGCAATCGATAATGCCGGTAATACGGAGAATACTTATACATTAACTATTATTTTAGACAAAACTATTGATGAAGTTGATCTTTCCATCAATCCAGCAGTTGGCGATGCCTCAAACGGTTGGTACAAAACTCAACCAACAATCACTCTTACTCAAACAGACGTTAATTTTGACAAAATTGAATATTCATGGAATTCAGATACTGGCCCTTGGACTACTTATTCAGCACCCTTTAAACTTCAAAATGAAGGTGCCTCTATTCTTTATTATCGGGCTATAGACAAGGCCCAAAATATCTCTCAAATTGGAATTAAAAATATTGCCTGGGACCAAACAGATTTAGAATATGGTCCTCAAAATATTAGCGCCAATCCAAATCCAACTAGCGGCTCAACTTCAAAAATTAAATGGGATTTTGCTAAGGATAATACTGGTATTGATAAATATGAAGTTCAGTGGAGCTTAAATGGAATAAATTATTCTAAAACCGTTGGCTCAGGTACTACTGAAGTTGAAATTGACAATTTAACCGAAGGCAATTGGAATGTCAAAGTTGTTGCCTTCGATCAAAGTGGTCGCAGTAAAGATGGCTCTATTAATCTTCAAGTCGACCGTACTGGTCCCACTGCTCCCACTCTCGCTTTAACTGGTACCACTGCCGGTACAGCCACTTTATCCTGGAATGCCATTTCTGATGCTAAAGATTACATTATCTGGTACGGCAACACTCCCGGTAGTCGAATTTATGGTGCCAGAGTTGGCAATGTTACCTCTTATACTGTTAGAGGTTTAGGTGCTGGTAACTATTATTTTATCGTCAAAGCTGTTGATGAAGCCCAAAACCAAGGGGCTGAAAGTAATGAAGTTAATACGGGCACAATTGCCGGAGCCGCCAATATCGAGCCTGGTACTCCAGCCACAGGTTTTACTCCAGAAGTATTGGGGAAAACTACAACTAATAACATAACTCCATCTCCAACTCCAACACTTACCCCATCAGTCTCAAATATTCTGGGAGTATCAACCCAAAACATGGCGCAATGGTGGTGGTTGTGGCTACTCCTTTTAATTCCCTTCTATTTTATCCTCCGACGACTATTTAAACATAATCGGAACAATTAACCGGGCTTAATTTCAACATCTTCTTGACGGTCTTTTCATTTTCCTATACATTAATAATGTAAAAGAACTAACATATATGATGTTTGTTTTTATACAAATTAATTATTTGTATTATCATGAAGAAAGTATTTTCTAGTTTTCTCTTAATCGCTCTAATTATTGCCAGCGTTTCTCTCTCCGCTTATGCTCTTTTTACTTCTACTGCCAATATCGGTGGTTTAACTTTTAGTACTGGCAATGCCAATCTTCAAATAAGTTCTAATGGTAGTACTTGGTCAAGCTCAATCAGCTTGCCTTCACTTTATAAAAACATGGCCCCCAATTTTACTTCCGATGCTCAGAATATTTATTTAAAAAATGTCAGTTTGTCAAATATCGGTCTGAGTATTTTTACCCAGCTTGTCGATTCTTCTCCCATCGCTAACCAAACTGCTTGGGGAGCAATTGGTGGCAAAATTAATCTTTCCTTTCAGAAATTAGTTGATTCGACTTGGACCAATATTGCTTCAGGTACCTTATCGCAGTGGAAAAATACTGGCTTTGCTCTTGATTCTCTGGCTATTGGTAGTACTCAAAATTATCGAATGCTAGTCAGTCTGAGTGGGGTTGAAAATGCCGATGCTGGTCAAGTTCTTTCCAATTTGTCATTTAATTTTACGGGTACGCAGCAGTAGTTTTAAAAAATGGCCAATTTTTTTAGGGCATTTTTTTTAGTGGCGCTATTTTTAATCTTTTCGCCACTCTTACCTTTTAAAAATTTACCCCAGTTTTTTATCGTCACCAGTGGTTCAATGGAGCCATTGGTGAAATCTGGCTCTCTAGCTCTGACCAAAAAAGTTGACCCCTTCTCTTTAAAAGTTGGCGACATTGTCGCTTTCACTTCTCCATCAAGTCCCAAAGAAACTATTTTACATCGTATCGATGACATCAAATCAAATTCACCCCTTCTTTTTTCCACTAAAGGTGACCATAATCTTACCCCTGATCAGTGGGATTTGACGGAAAATGCTATCAAGGGTCGCTATCTATTTTCTCTTCCATATTTAGGCAAAATTATTGCTTTTGTTCAAAATCCCTTGGGCTTTATATTATTTATTTGTCTTCCCGCTATTTTTTTAGTTTTTTCAGAATTATTAAAAATAAAAAAAATTTTTATCAAAAACAATAATCATACTTCTCTCATATTTTTAATTAGTGTTTTTACTCTCTTAACGATTACTTCTCGTCATATTTCAGCCTCTTACTCTTCAAGAGCGGTTACTTCAGGTCTAAATTTTTCTATTAGCGAGCTTCAGCCTCCCGAGTCTACACTTTCGTTAGCTGATAACATTACTAGGAATATCCGAAGTTTTGATATTAGCGCTTCAGCCTTTGACAACAACTCTGTTTTTAATATTAAACTTTATTATTCTCATAACTTTAGTGGCTGGGAGCAGTTTCCGGAGTTAATTTCTGGCCCAGAAGGGACATTTCATTTTAATTCTCCAGCAGGAGATGGGCTTTATAGTTTTATGACTCTCGCGACTGATAATTTCGGCAATGTCGAAGTTAAAGAGTTTGATTATTTTACTTATCAAATCAAAGTTGACACGGTTCCTCCAACCACCAATCTCAATTATCAGTTATTACCAACACCCACTTATTCTGGTCAAAACTATTATGACTGGACTCCAACTACTTCTCAATGTGATTATCGCTTAGTGACTGTCGACGATAAAGAAGCACTTATTTTGGGCTCGGACTCGGTCTCAATTGGCGGGACTGAGTCTTTTTTTCATCTTGTTTCTCTGCCGGCCTCAGCCTCATCGACCCTCTCTTTTTCTTATCGTTTTTTGAGCCATGACATTGCTGACTTTGATCATTTTACTGTTAGTCTAACCGATATTACGGGTCTTAATATTTTAGAAAATATCTTAAATGTCGGCAATTTAAATAGTGATGATTTCAACTACGACACTGGCTGGATTTCTCTAAGTCGCGGTCTCACACACCTTGCCGGTCAAAAGTTCAGAATCCTTTTTAGCTTAACCGACACCGGCGAGGGGGATGATTACAATTCTTACGTGTTTTTTAATGATATTATTTTTTCGTCTTTAGACACCAGAATTGGAGAAACAAGTGTTGTCAATTTTTTGGTCACTGATTTGGGATCTGAAATTATTGATACTCCCACTGAAATACCCCTAGCTATAGGTGAAAACGAATTAGATTTTTCCTCCTCAGATTCCAGTGAAAACATTGAAATAAATCACGACCAGTCCATTATAGTTTTATCTCCTCTAGTTCTAAACAAGATTGATAAAAACACCATTTATCTTTTCAACAACAGCTGGGGGGAGACTCAAGATTTATCAAAATATTCATATTCGGTTGGTGACAGCCAAGCGATATCTTTGGTCGGCAACCTTCCACCTAGACAATCTTTGGCTCTCAGTTTATCTACTCAGCTTCCGGATATTTCACAAATAAAATTATTTAAAGATAGTATTTTAATTGATTCTAAAAATGTCGATGATTTGAACATTGCTTCTTGGCAAAGAAGTGTCGATGGTCTTGGTCCCTGGGTAAAAATTACCGAAGATCCGACTGTTAATTTAGAATTTAGACCTTCTGTTTCCAAAATTACTTTATCTGTCTCTGGCCTAGGGATTACTTTGTCTGATATGTCTTATACCATTGATTATTCTGATATTTCTGGACCACAGCAAATCTTTGGTCAGATCCTGCCAGCTACCATCGATCCCAATGGAATATCCACTCGAGATCTATTTCTTGGCACCTGTAGCAGTGGCGGCACTTGCCTGCCATCAGTGGGTATTGGTAATAGCTTTGTCGTTACTTTTAGTACTCTCTCCCCTCAAACATTTATTTTTGATTGATGACAAAAATATTTTTAATAATATTATTATTTTTATTATCTAGTCCCTCAACTGCAGGTAACGATTTAATTATTACTTGTAATCAAAATTCTTGTTCAAAATCAACAAACTTATCGTTTTTTAATGAAAAAAATATTGCTCCCGGTTTTAGTCAAACACAGATCCTAACTATAATTAATGAACGTTCTGATGGCTGTAATTTGTTCTTTAATTTAAAATCAACTTCTCTTTTAAACAATTTTTCTGCTGTCCAAATGCTTAGTATATCTGATAAAAATAGCTTAAAAACTGCCGGCTCTTTTAATGATTTAGTAAACAATAAAAACCATAGTTTAGGTAATATTGATAGTTACCAATCTAAAGATTATCTCTGGACGGCTTCTTTAAACCAGTCGTTAGGAAATGATTATGAGCTACTTAAAAGTTTTTATGACCTTGACTTAAATTTTATTTGTGGAGAAGGAGGGGACAGTGTTAACAGTTGTCATAACTCTTCCCCCTTAAACTATCCGAAAAATCTTAAAGCTACCCCGGGTCAAAATTCAGTCACTTTAACTTGGGATGAAACAGATGATATTTTTTCTTATTATCTAATCAGCTATTCCACCCAGAAACACGCGGCTACTTTTGCCAATGCCAACATTGGTGGTCGGGGGACGACTAGTTTTACAATTAATAATCTCTCGGCTGATGCTACCTATTATTTTAAAATCAGAACCGGTAATTTCTGCGCCCCCGGTCCTTTTTCTGAGATTGTTTCCGCTATCCCTAGCGGTCAAAGATTATCTAGTTTATCTTTTTCATCATTTCGCCCAGCTATTTTAGGTCAAAACAGTAGCTTTGCCTCAATACCCAATTCTTTAAAAGCGGCCAAGGCGACAAAATGTTTTAATCTCTTTCCTTACGCTTTTATTTTAGCTTTACTCGTCAATATTATTATTTATCGTTATCGTTTTATTTCTTTTCTCGTCTCACTTTTATCACTGCTGGCTGACTATTATTTAAATAAATATCTTTGCCGAAACTACCATTATTTTTATATTAACAATCTCCTATCGTTTTTATTGCCCTTCCTCTTCTCTTTAAAAAAGCGAAAAACATAGTTATACTGATTATGTGGCGAAATTCATTTCTTTACTCTTTATTCCTCAGGAAAAAAACAATCATCGCGCCCTTTTACTCCAGCCTTCATTTTTAGGTATCTTTATTGCTCTTTATTTACTCAACCAGTCTTTTATTCAATCGCTGACTATTTTAAAACCGGGAATACTGGGCTATTCCTCAGAAATTACCGTTGATAAGGTAATTTCGCAGACCAATAGTCAGCGCCAAAAACTAGGCTTAGTCCCCCTCAAATACAATGCCACCCTGTCTCAGTCGGCGACAGCGAAAGCCCAGGATATGTTTAAAAGTAATTATTGGGCCCACAATTCTCCCGAGGGCAAAACTCCCTGGGATTTTTTTAAATCTGCGGGTTATCAGTATTCGGTGGCTGGAGAAAATTTAGCCAAAGATTTTTATGACACTGAAGGTCTTATCAAAGCTTGGATGAGTTCCCCCACTCATCGGGATAATATCATAAATCCTAAATATCAAGAGATAGGCATAGGGGTTGTCAACGGTATTTTAAACGGTGTCAAAACCACCCTCGTTGTTCAACATTTTGCCCTGCCTTTAAACGCTCCCGTCGTCGCCAAAAAATCTGAACCACTACCTTCAAGCGAAGAAGTTGTCGTCAATTATGAGCCCGAGCTCGTTGTTTCTACCCAGTCTTTAGGAGACACTGTTGTCAATTTAAACGCCACTGGCAAAGTCATTAATCCACTTTTAATCAGCAAGATTATCGGCACCATTATTTTTTCCTTAATTGTTGTCGTCTTATTTATTGATTCTTATATTACCTTAAAAAACCAAACTCCTCGTTTTACCGGCTCTTCAGCCAGCCATATCGGCTTTCTTTTGATTATTCTTATGTTATTAATTTTTGGTCAGCAGGGAACCATTTTTTAAGATGATAATTTTTAAAGAAATCAAAAAAAATCCTTTCGATTATGTTATCTTGACCATTATTTTAATTATTGCTTTTATCTTATTTATCTTTTTCAATCAAAATTTTGATGCCCACAACCAGCGTCGAGTTATTTATGCCACCGCGGCTCTTTATCTTCTTTGGAGCCTCTTTCATCATTACCGCCGAGGTGATTTACAGGCTTCAATCATTATCGAATATTTACTTTTGGCTATTTTTGCCGTTATTATTGCTCTCACTACTCTAGAATAAAAATATTTTATTCTTTATATATCTAGTTTTTTCTCCCTTTCTTCAAAGGGAGATGCGGCGTAGCCGAGAGGGATTTTGATTGCCACTCTTTTATTTTTTTAGGATCACCAGAGAGGAGCACCTTTGGAACTTTTTTTCCTTCATATTCAGCCGGCCGGGTATATTGAGGAAACTCAATCTGACGTGACTCATCGGAAAAACTTTCAATTTCACTCGATTCATCTTTGCCAAGTACTCCGGGTAGTAGCCTCGAGACTGAATCGATCAGCACCATCGCTGGGATTTCCCCACCACTTAGAACATAATCACCAATGGAAATTTCTTCATCTACTAGATCTGACACTCTTTCGTCAAATCCTTCATAGTGGCCACAAATTATAATTATATTATTTTCTTTAGAGAGACGCCTGACATCTGCTTGCTCAAATCTTTTCCCCCTCGCACTCGTTAATATTACTTTAGAATTTAGATTTTTAGACTTTAGACTTTTTATTGCTTTGTCTATCACATCAACTCTAATTAACATTCCCACATCTCCCCCATAGGGACGGTCATCGACAGCTCCGTATGTATTCCAGCTCCATTGTCTCATTTGGTGATATTTTATTTCGATTAATTTTTTTTCTCTGGCCCGCTTAATTATGCTTTTATCAAATACTCCCTCAAACATTTCGGGAAATAGGGTAATAACATCAAATCTCATGTCATATTTTAACATTATGCTAAGATAATTCTATGTCAAATAATAATCAGACTCAGTCAACCGCCGTCATCATTATCCCCACCTACAACGAAGCCGAAAATATCGGTCAAATGATTGATTATCTAAACACAAAAACCTTTCCCACCTTACCAGAAAAGTGGAATATGAAAATCCTCGTTGTTGATGGTAATTCACCTGATGGTACTGGAAAAATAGTTGAAGAAAAATCAAAAAAATATACAAATACTTTTTTACTGAGCGAAACCAGCAAAGATGGCCTAGGTGCTGCTTACCTCAAGGGTTTTAAGTATGCTATGGATGAGCTTAAAGCCGATTTTGTTTTTGAGTTTGATGGTGATTTTCAACATCCTCCGGAAAGCATTCCGGTGATGCTCAGTGCTTTAGACGAAGGCTATGACTATGTTATCGGTTCTCGCAAAATAGAGGGTGGCAGCAATCCCAAGGGTTGGGGTTTCAAACGGGTCTTCTTTTCTGAAGTTGGTGGTTTTACCGCTCGTTTCATTATGTTTTTTCCTTTCAAAAACTTTTTTAAAGTTACCGATCCCACTACTGGTTTAAAAGCCACTCGGGTCAAGGGTTTTATTGACAAAATGAACTTAGACTGGA
This sequence comes from uncultured Gammaproteobacteria bacterium, assembly GCA_964549165.1. Taxonomy (GTDB): domain Bacteria; phylum Patescibacteriota; class Microgenomatia; order UBA12405; family UBA12405; genus UBA12158. The sequence goes on from CAZJUH010000002.1 coordinate 98,807, forward strand.
CGGGAAATCGACTTCTTAGTCGAAGCTTTGGCTATAAACTTCAACTCTTATTCGAGACCTTAAAAATGGGCGCTAAATACAAAGAAATTCCTCTAGAATTTCATGTTCGCAATGCCGGTAAGTCCAAAATAGAAACTAAAACTGCCAAAGATATTTTACTCGTCGCCCTCAAGCTCCGTTGGCGTGATGACTTAACCCAAAAATTTATAAAATTTGCCATCGTTGGTGGGATTGGTTTTATCGTCAATATTGTTGGCGGCCGTATTTTTAAAAATTTACTTGGACCAGTTATTTTATCTGTCTCTCTTCTCAATGGAATCGCTAATGCCCTAGCGGCCGAGCTGTCCATAATTTCCAATTTTACCTGGAACAATCTCTGGACTTTTTCCAAAGAAAAAATTACTGGTAGCGATAAAATAATCACTAAATTCTTAACTTTCAACGCCTCTTCCGCTATTACCGGTATTGCCATCCCTTCGGGGGTAATTAGTTTATTAACGTATTTTTTTGGTGATCACTTTTTAATTTATCAGGTTATCGCCATTTTCGCTCTAACTATTCCTTTAAATTGGTTTGTCTATAATAAAATTATTTGGAAAAAAAATAAATAGTTATTAATTAAATATTTTATGAAAGGTATTATTTTAGCTGGAGGGAGAGCTACCCGACTCCGTCCTTTGACCCTCGTTACTAGTAAACAACTATTGCCTGTATACGACAAGCCGATGATCTATTATCCAATCAATACGCTTATCCAGGGTGGGATAAAAGACATCTTAATTATCATTGCCCCAGATTATTCAGGTCAATTTTTAAATCTTCTCGGCGACGGCAGCGAATTTGGCGTCCATTTTAGTTACGCTATTCAAAAAGAACCAAAGGGTCTCGCCGATGCCTTTATTGTTGGTAAAAATTTTATTGACGGGGACAATATCACCATGATTTTGGGAGACAATATTTTTGATCCCTCTTTTGGGGCTCAAATAAAATCTTTTGAAAAAGGAGCCATGGTTTTTGCCAAAAAAGTTGAAGATCCGAAGCGCTTTGGGGTGGTTGAGTTCGATAAGGACATGAAAGCCATTTGCATTGAAGAAAAACCAGAAAAACCAAAAAGCAATTACGCCGTTGTTGGTCTCTATTGTTATGATTCCCGTGTCACCCAATTCGCTTCCGAGCTTACTCCTTCAGAAAGAGGTGAAATTGAAATCACCGATTTAAATAATATTTATCTAAAAAATAGGGAAATGAAAGTCAATGTTTTTGACAGTCTTTGGGAGGATGCTGGTACTTTCGAGTCACTTCTTAGAGTTGGCAATGAAATGGCAAACTTCGCCAAATTGACAGAGTCTCAAGAATAAGTATAGAATAAGGTAATGATAAAAAATAAATATCTAACTCAAGTTGAGAAGACTTTAGACTTATATTTTGGCAAAAAAGCACCTCCAATGCCGGAAAATATCAAGGAGCTTATTGTTAAATACTCTCCTTATCTCATAATTTTAGCCATCGTTTTAACTCTTCCCAGTCTTTCACTTGCCTTTGGTCTTCGTGGTTTTGGAGCTGCTTTTAATTTTTCCTTTTGGGGAATTTTTGCTCTGGCCACTTTAATTATTGAAGCCATTGCAATTCCAGGGGTTCTTAAGAGAACCAAACAATCATGGGAGCTTATGTTTTACGCCTCGCTAATTTCTATTCTCTCCAGCCTTTTATCCCTAAATCTTAGCTCACTTATTATTGGTGGAGCTATCTCTTTTTACATTCTTTTCCAAATCAAGTCTTACTACAAAAATTAAATTTCCAGTAGACTAAGATTATTTATCGAGCCACTTTCGAGCCAGTTATTACCGTGAATTACTAGCAGTTTTTGCCCCTTTTTAATAAATTTTTGCGCCAGCAGTTCTTCAAATATTTTATTGTCGCTACCGTATTTATTTTGATCCAAAATTCGATAAAAGGGGATTATACCAAAAGAAAAATTTAACATTTGAAAAGTAAACTTATCATCAGTAATGGCGATTATAGGCATTTTTAAACGATGATTAGCTAATTTTCTGGCTGATGATCCTGATTTGGTGAAAACTATTATCGCCTCAGCTTTGTCGGCTACATCTACAGCGGCTTCAATAAGTGAATCAGCAAAAGTTATTGTATCGTTTTCAATTCTTTTTATAATTCCATTTTCTTCACTAAATCTGGCTATTTTAGCCATTACTTTGACCGCTTCTTTGGGATATTTTCCTATCGCCGTTTCTTCTGAGAGCATAATCGCATCGCTTCCATCAAAAACTGCGTGAGCCACATCGCTGGCTTCTGCCCGGGTGGGGATATCCTTTTCTGTCATTGACAGTAGCATTTCTGTGGCGACAATTACCGGCTTATTTTGTCTTCTGGATTCATCGATAATTTTTTCCTGAAAAAAGGCAAGTTCCTCAATCGGGGCACTTCTCCCGAGGTCTCCTCTGGCCACCATCACTCCATCGGCTACTTTTACTATTTCTTCTAAATTTTTAACTGCCATCAAATTTTCAATCTTGGCGATAATTGGTTTCACTATATTTTTTCGTTTCAATCTTTCTTTGAGTTTCTCAATCTCAGTGGCATTTTTCAAATATGAAAGAGCAATCGCATCAGCTTCTTCTAATATTTCGAAATCACTTCTGGGAAGATCAATAAAAACTGGGATTTTGTTATCTCCAATTATATGAATTATTTTAATTATGTTCTCGTGCCATTTTTTTTCATTATATTTTAAATTTAAGCGAAAAATATTCACTCCGCCTTCAATCAACTCTTGTAATATTTTTTCACTTTCCGAAGCCGGACCCACCGTGGCAATTATTTTTGTTTTTCTTATCGACATATATTTCCCCAAATTCCTAAATTATTAAGCTCGGCTTTAATTTGTTCTAGTCTAAACCTTTCTTGATATTTAATGTCTGGGGGAAAGTTGCTAATCTCAGCCCAGCCATTTTTAACCAATTCTTCGTTCACCATTAGCCCATCTATCCAGAGATATCTCAAAAGCCTGCCATATTTATCCGTATCAGAAATATCTTTTTCCATTTCCACCTCTTTATTTTCGACTAATTTTCTGTTGGCCTCGCTTGCCTTTTGAGCCAGGCACTTTGTCTCAGGTCTCTTGTTGTTCATTTCAAAACTATTGATACCAATGTACCTGACTTTTCTATTGTCGCTCAGCTCGATTGTGTCCCCATCAATTACTTTGGAGACTCTCACTTTTTCTCTTTGACTCACCATAATGATTGGCGTTGGTGTAATCAGAATTTTTTCATTAATTATATTAAAATCAATCCTTTTTATTTGATTTTCAGCCCAAAAACCAAAAACGAAGATTAAACTTATTAACCCAATAATTATTACTATTTTTTTAAACACAATTTAATCATACCAATTATTTACCTCCTCTTGTTACACTTCACTTATGGCAGATTATAAAGAAGATAGGTATCATGCCGAAATTGATATCCTCAGAACTGTCTCAATTTTTTCTGTGGTCCTAATTCACACTACCAGTAAAATATTAGATTTTTCAAAATATGATTTGGTCTCCCACCCCTTTGCCCTGTTTTTAAATCAGATCTCGAGATTTGCCGTCCCTTTATTTTTTATGATCTCCGCCTTTGTTTTAGAACATAATTATTTTCACCATCTTAAATATTTACCCTATCTAAAAAGACGTTTTTCCAAGCTTTTACTACCCTATCTGTTTTGGAGTTTAATTTATTACTATTTTATATATCCCCACAGTTCTGACTCATTTATAAAAGCTTTACTTATTGGCTCTTCTTCTTATCAGCTTTATTTTGTCCCCACTTTGTTTATTTTTTATTTAACTTACCCGCTTCTTTCTCATTACTTAAATATTATTAGTCATTGGTTCTTTTTTATAATCTTATTGATTGTTCAATTTACTCTATTGTCGATTGATTATTATTTTAAGCCCTTATCTTTTACCCATCCCATCAATGTATTTTTGTTAAATTTTATGTTTTTTATTTTTGGGATGCTGGCTAGTCATCATCAGGATAAAATATTAAGTTTTATAAAAAAATATATAAAAATATATATTATATTTTCTGTTTTACTGGCAATAGATATTTTTATTGAGGGTTTCATTCGTTATTTCAAAACTCAAAACTATCTGGCATTTTCTTCTCAGTGGCGACCTAGCGTTTTTATTTATACCCTCGCTCTTAGTAGTCTCTTGTTTTATTTTGGTAAACAAATTAAACTGAATCCTCTTTTAATAAAAAAAATAGCCTCCTATTCTTTTTTTGTTTTTTTTGTCCACGTTATTTTTATTGAAATATTTTGGAATTTTTTACCACTTTTTTTTCTCAATAATCCCTTAATATCCTTCTCTTTAGTTTTAGTATCTTCCTATCTTTGTGCCTTTTTATCCTCAAAAATCCCAAAGTTATCAAAACTTACTGGCTAGGAGAGACACAATCTATGATTTATTTATGCTAATCTAATTTATGTCCCGTGATTTATCAAAATTATTTAACCCGAGCTCAATCGCGGTAGTGGGGGCATCTCAATTTCCTGAAAAAGTTGGCGCTATTGCTTTAAAAAATATTATCCTTTCAAAATTTAGTGGACAAATTTACCCTGTTAACCCAACTATTCCAAATGTTGGCTCGATGAAATTTTATCCCAGTCTCTCAGCTTTACCCGAGATTCCAGATCTAGTCGTAATAGCTATTCCGGCAAAATTGGTCATTAATGTTCTTGAAGAGTGTGGCTTATTAGGCGTTAAAAATGTTGTCATATTTTCGGCCGGATTTAAAGAGGTTGGAAAAGAAGGTGAACTTCTTGAGAAAAAATTAATTGAAGTCGCTGTTCATTTTGATATAAATATTTTGGGTCCAAACTGTTTAGGTTTTGCCTCAACTGATCCCTCTCTCAACATTACCTTTGGTCAAGTGGTCACAAATCCGGGTAATCTAAAATTTATTTCTCAATCTGGAGCTCTAGCCGCTAGTCTTTTTGATTGGTGTCAAAGTACCGGTCTCGGTTTTAATGATTTGGTAACTATTGGTAACAAATCAGTAATTAACGAGAATGACATCTTAGAGCACTGGTTACCTGAGCTTACTCTCCCCGACGCTTCCTTAAAACCAGTCGCTCTCTATCTAGAATCAATCGCAAATGGACAAGATTTTATAAAAATTATTAAACAAATTACTCCTTTCAGTCCGGTATTTATGTTAAAGCCGGGCAAGTCTCCCTCTTCGGTGGCCGCTATGCGTTCTCACACCGGCTCAATTGCCGGTGAAGATAAAGTCTTGGCAGCTGCTCTTTCGGAGGCGGGGATAATTCGCTGTCAGGAGCTTGGCGAGTTTTTTGATTTGGCGCAGGCCTTTTCCTGGACCAATGTTCCCTCTGGTCCTGGAGTTGCTATTATTTCCAATGCCGGTGGACCGGCTGTTTTGACGACTGATACCATTTCTGGTCTAGGTCTCGAAATGGCCACCCTCAGTTCTCAAACTCGACAAAAACTTCAAGAGTCTCTCCCTCGAATGGCTTCAATCATCAATCCCGTCGATGTCCTTGGTGATGCCCTGGCGCAGCGTTTTGGTCAGGCCCTAGAAATAGTTTTACGGGAAAATACCGTAAATTCTGTTTTGGTTCTCCTTACTCCCCAACTTATGACTCAGGTAGAAAAAACGGCTGAAATCATCGGTAGCTTGTCTAAAAAATATCCAAAACCAGTCATTTGTTCTTTTATTGGTGGGAGTAGCACTGCTACTGGTCAAGAAATTCTTTATCGGTCTCAAATTCCCAATTACCCCTATCCCGAGAGAGCCGTCAAAGTCATTGCTTCTATGTGGCATTGGCAAAAATGGAGGCAATCTCAAATACCTTTTATTTCTTCAAAAATAAATTTAATTAATAAATTAAAAATAAAAGAAATTATTGAAACAGCTACCAAGGCAAAACTACCTACTTTGGATAATCAGGAATCAAGTCGATTAATGTCATCTATAAATATTCCCGTTCCACCAAGTAAAATAATAAATTCTTTCGACGAGGCTCTGGCTTTTTATCGGGAAAACTCTTTCCCCTTAGTTCTAAAATTATCTTCTCCTGGGCTTTTGCACAAGACCGATGTTGGTGGGGTAATTACGAGTCTTAATTCCGAGACAGAGTTAAAAGCTGCTTTTGAAAAAATGACCAGTATTATTGACACCCAAGCAAATGATCTTTCTCAAAAAATCGAAATTCAAATTCAAAAACAAATTAGCAGTGGAGTTGAAGTAATTCTCGGGATAAAACGAGATCCAATTTTCGGCCCAGTTTTTCTTTTCGGCGCCGGGGGTAAATATGCTGAAATATTTGCTGATTCAAATCTAACCCTTTTGCCGCTTAATTCAGAAAAAGTAAAAAAAATAGTCGAATCAAGCAAGATTTATAAACTTCTCTCGGGCTATCGCGATGATCCTCCTTATTATCTTAAAAGTCTTTATCAAATAATGTTGACTCTTGGCCAGTTAATCACTGATTATCCCGAGATTCATGAAATTGAAATTAATCCCGTTATCGTTACCCACGAAGGCAGCTGGGCTCTTGATCCAAAAGTAATTTTAAATAGCAAATAAAATCTCAGTAAGCCGTCCAGCCACTATCAGCCGTGATTACCGTGCCGTTGACAAAGCTCGAATCGTCAGAAGCCAAAAATAAAGCTACCTGAGCAATTTCAAGTGGTTCACCTGTTCTTGGATTATTTGCCGATCCCGACATCGCTTTTTCCATTCCAAATTTACTTGGATTGTCAATTGTCTTTCCAATATTGGTATTGACTCCGCCCGGGGCGATGGCATTACATCTAATTCCTTCCTTCGCATATTGAAAGCCGATATTTTTAGTCAGTCCTACTACGGCAAATTTTGAGGCGGTGTAGGCAGCCCCCGCTCTTGAACCCTGAAGGCCACCGATAGAGGCGATATTAATAATTACTCCTTTCTTTTTTTCTAAAAATACCGGCATTGCTTTTCGAATCAATCGCATTGGTCCAGTCGTATTAACGGCCATTACTTTGTCCCAAAGCTCATCACTTAATTCAGCTATGGGAATAAAATTGTCCATAATTCCAGCATTATTTACGACAACATCTATTGTTCCAAAGCTTTTAATAGTTGTTTCAATTAAATTATCAACATCTTCTTGTTTCGCGACATTTGTCGCTACTGCTATCGCGGATCCCCTGACCGACTCTATTTCACCCACCACTGCCTCCGCCGCTTCTAAATTAATATCAGAGACAACTACTTTTGCGCCTTCCTGTGCATAAAGCATGGCAATGGCTTTGCCGATGCCGCTGGCGGCTCCTGTCACAATGGCTACTTTGTTTTCTAGTTTCATTTAAAATTAAATAATTAATAAAAATAATAATATCTTATTTTTTAATCTTATTAAACTTTTCGTTTAACATTTTTAATGTTTTCCCATTATCAATATCCCACTTATTCAAATAAAAAATATAAGCAATTTCCAAAAGCCCCATAGTATTTATGGTCAACAGAATTAAAAACCAAGGTAGTTGTTTTTTACCAGCTGATTTCCATAGTGCCAAGCCTTTCCAAAGAGTTATCCATATTAAATAGGGGATAATAAAATATGGCTTGTTTAAAATTTCTTCAATTGAATTCATAATTTAGTATAGCGCAAATCCACAAATGCTACTCTATATATAATGTTATATTTTCTTTTATTTCTCTTATTCCTCTCCCTTAGCTTTCTTTTTTTCTTTTATCAAATCTATACGATTATCCTTCAGCCCGGAGCCGTTTACTATCCCACTACTGATACTAGTGTCAAAGAAATGCTTAAGCTTTCAAAGCTCACTTCAAAAGATATATTAATTGATCTTGGTTCGGGTGACGGGCGAATTTTAATTGCTGCTGCCCGTCTTGGAACTCGGGCCATCGGCTATGAAATAAACCCTTTTTTGGTTTACAGATCGCGCCAGCTAATCAAAAAACTAAAATTAGAAAAACTTGCCTCGGTTAAGTGGAAAAGTTTTTGGCAAGCTGATTTTAATCAGGCGACCATCATTACTGTTTATCTCTTTCCTCATTTGATGAAGCGTCTCCAAAAAATTTTAGAAAAAAAACTTAATCATTCAGTGCGAGTTGTTTGTAACGACTATCCCTTTCCTGGTCTCACCCCTGCTCTTAAATCTAAAAAAATATTTTTATTTTATTTTTGACAACTGCTCTCTTACTTTTTCATCGCTAACATTTCTACCTGCCACGACCGGAAGTATCCCTTTTTTTGATAAAGCTTTTCGTTGTGCATTCGATTTTGGCTGACAACTTACCTGGATAGGGGTGCTATCTACTGTCAAATCAGTCTTTTGGGAGTAATCCTCTTCTGGTGTCTCTTTTCTTACATTTTGACCTTGTTTACTTGCAATATTAAAAACCCGATCTTCTGCCGCCTGGCCTATTTCTTTAGAACGAAATTCCATACTTCAAATAATATCATATCAACATTTATCTATCATAAATTGTAAAAAATATTTTAGGTTAAAATTAACTATATAAGATAAAAAATGAAATTACTTATGATAAAATAATCGCAAATGTCGGAAAGAATTAATTATCCTGAAGTATATATTGCTGGCCCCCTTTTTAATCCAGAAGAAAATATTCACAATGATAATTTGGCAGACATGTTTCGAAAAGCAGGCTATACCGTTTTTAACCCCCATATTGATGGTCTTCAATATCAAGATTACTGTAATTTACCAGAGAAAGAGGCGGGTAAAAAATTACATGATTATGACTACAAGCGAGTAATTAATAGTCGAATCACGGTTGTAAATTTAGATGGCCCGCAAGTTGATGACGGTTCTGCCGCAGAATCTGGTTTTGGCTTTACCAGTCGCTGTGTCTTAACTGAGTTACAAGAAGAAATTAAGAAATTTTTAGATGAAAATAAATTAAACGAAGACACCTCAAATATATATAATCAGTTTTTAAGAAGTCGTATTTTTAAGCCAAGAGTAAAATTAATTATTGGCTACTTGAGTGACATTCGCTGGATTACTCCCAAATTTAGGCGTAATCCAGTAGTATCCGAAAATGTTGATATTGTTATTAACAATAGGGAAGATATCGTTAAATATTGTCTCGAAAATTGTCCCCCGGGAAAATATGAACTAAATTCAAAATAAATTCTGTTAACTCACATGGTGTCCTTCGCCTTCGGCTATGGAACACCTCAGATTCTGTCGAGCTTTTACATCTTTCTTTAAAACTCCAGATACAAGCCTTTTATAGGCAAATGCCTTACCCGAACCACTTTTTAAATATTGTTCAAAATTTTTTGCTTCCTGCTCGCTATCGAATGATCCATACCATACTAATTTCCACGGAATATATGGTTTTGTTGAAAACACCTTGCCAGTATTATGAAGATTAAACCTATTCATTAAGTCTGAAGTGTATCCGTAGTAGAAAATATGAGATTTTGAACTCAAAAGAATGTAAGAATAGTACATACTCCAGTATAACCATTCTGGAGCTTTAGCGAAAGATGGGTTAAGGCTGTACGTACAAATTCGAACGTATTTTAAGAAGTTATAACTCTCGCCCCGCTCGTCCCGTCGCCGGTCGGGACGAAAAACGCGGGGCTCGATTGAAAATTATTTTTTTGCGCGCGCGATTTCCAGAACTTTCCTATTTTTCAGTTGCACTGAAAACACATTTATGAGTCGCGGGTGGGAGTTGGACCCACCTGAACGGTTTTGCAGACCGCTGTCTAACCGCTTGACTACCGCGACACGCTAGTATGTAGCAAGTATTTTACATTGAATTAATAAAATTATACAATCCATATAATTTATGCGATATTTGGACAAAATATGTAAAAGATTGACCAAACTTAGTAGAAATTAGACATCACTTTTTATAGGCAATCACAATTAAAGATGCTGAAAATTTACAATACGTTAACAAGGAAGACTGAGAAATTTGTTTCTAAGGAACCGAAAGTAGTAAAAATTTATGCATGTGGAATAACGTCTTGTAATGATATTAATTATGGACACTCGAGACAAGCAATTTTATTCGACATATTTAGAAATTACTTTGAATACTTACGTTATAGGGTTATTTACGTTAGAAACTTTACTGATATTGATGATAGGATTATAAAAAAGGCGAATGATCAAAACAAAGATCCGTTAGAAATAAGTAATCTATATATAAAGAAAATATCAGGGGATTTAAAAAGGATTAAAGTACGAAAGGCGACTCATGAGCCAAGAGTGACAGAACATATACCACAGATAATTGATTTTATAGAAACGTTAATAGATAAAGGCTACGCCTACGTTGTAAATGGGGAGGTTTTATACAGTATTGATAAGTTTAAGAAATATGGAAAGTTATCAAGAAGAAAAACGAAAGATATGTTTAGCGAGGAGTCCTCGCTAAATAAGAAAAAACCGTATGATTTTACCTTGTGGAAACCCAAAAAACCGGGTGAACCCTCGTGGAATTCACCATGGGGACCGGGTCGTCCTGGCTGGCATATTGAATGTTCTACAATGGCCAAATATTATTTGGGCAACACGATAGATATTCACGGAGGTGGAGTTGTTTTAACTTTTCCTCATCACGAAAACGAGATAGCTCAAAGTGAGGCTGTCACTGGACAACCTTTAGCTAACTATTGGATCCATAACGCCTATGTCAATGTTGATGGTCAGAAAATGAGCAGTAGCCACGGGAATGTTTCAACCATCAAAGATTTACTCAAGGATTACATGCCAGATGAAATAAGAATGTCAGTTTTGACTTATAAATATACAACTCCAATAAATTTTGGTCCAGAGCTACTTACATCAGTAAGAAAAAAATTATACAATTTCTATTGTATTTTGGCTAAAATTAAACACCATCAATCTCAAACAGGAACAGAACTTAATAGTGTCAACCAAACAATAGATACAAGATTCAAAGAAATTTTAACTTTAGAGGTTGATTTCAAAAAGGCAATGGATAATAACTTTGATACTCCTAAAGTTATTGATGTTTTATCTATAGTTTTTGGCAAATTAAATGAGTTAATAGAAAGTACGAATGCCGATGATAAAGACAAGATCTTATCTAGTTTTACAAAACAATTCAAGAATATTACCAATATTTTGAGGATATTGGATGAAGATCCAGACAAATATATAGGTTTACTGAAGAATATGGTATTAAAAAAGAGAAATATAACTCCACTTGAAATTAATTCAATGTTAAAAATTAGAGAGAAAGCAAGGTGGACTAATGATTATCAGACATCAGACAAAATAAGAGACAGCTTGTTGCAACACAAAATTAGTATTCAAGATAAGAAAGAGGGGACGAGCTGGGACGTAGATTTTGACTAAGATTTACTAGCCTCAGTTAAACCAAAGAAAGATCTTTTTCTGGAGGTAGCCCAAGCAAATATATTGCTTTTAAAAATTTTTTATAAGCCTCTTGAGGATTATCCAATAGTAAGTCTATTCTCTCTTTTCTACAATAACAAGGAACTGCTCTTCCAAGACTGTCAATTCTAAACATGCACTTGGCACAATTAGCACAATCTCGGGTGTGGCATTTAGCATTGTAAAAATTCACTTTGATATTGTTTTTTGACATTCCAAAATATCCTTTACCTGGATGGGCATAGCCGATCTCGAGCTGGAATTTATTACAAATATGATCTATTAATGACTTGAATTCTGGGGTGATTAGGCCCGTGTTCTTGAACGAGTAAGTATCAAGTTCAATAATTCTTAAATCATATTTATTACTTAAACAAAACTCTGCAATTTCCTCAATTTCTTTTTTATTTATTCCGCTATAAACAGAATTTATGTTAAATTTTATTTCATTTTGTGTTAATAGTTTTAAGTTTTTGGCGATAGTTAAAAATTTTTCACCACGATCCGACTGTTTGGATATTTTATTTACATCACATGTATCTATACCAATTGTCAGATTTATTTTTTTTGAGTAAGACAATTCACTAATAAAATCTGGTACTAATATTGCATTAGTGCAAACATCTACTGATTCAAGGTTATCAACAGTCCAATATAACATTTTGGAAAAATCTTTCGCCAAGAGAGGTTCTCCACCCGTAAATGTGATGCTTCTTAATCCAAAATTTTTCGCTTCATCCATAATTTGCAAGAATTGTTCAAAAGTCATATCTGGTTGATAACTCTTTGTTTGTCCTTCATTATGACAATAAAAGCAGTTCATATTGCACCTGTTAGTTATCGAGATTCTAAGCTCCCCGTTGGGCAAGTTCAGATGGTTATAAGTTTGTTTCATCCATTTCTAAAACTATTGTTTTTGTTTTTAAGAATGGTCTCAAAAACTACAATTTTTTAATCTAAATTTAAGCATAATTCTAACATAATCATGATATTAAGTTAGGTTTAGCTTCATGCACTACATCAACAGAGAGGTGTGGCATTTAGTTTTGATATAATTTCAGAAGTTAATGTATTAGATTTATACACATGAACCAAAAAATATATTTTTATAATACCGCATCAAGAGCAAAAGAGGAGTTCAAATCAATTTTGAAAGGAAAGGTTGGGATTTATTCTTGTGGTCCAACTGTGTATTGGGATCAACATATCGGTAATATGTATGCATATTTGTTTGCTGATATTTTAGTTAAAACACTAAAGTACTTCGGTTATGAGGTCAATCATGTAATGAATTTGACCGATGTAGGGCATTTGACATCAGACGCTGATACTGGTGATGACAAGATGGAAAAAGGATCAAAAAAGGAAGGTATTTCAGTATGGGAATTAGCAAAAAAATACAAAAATCAGTTTTTTGGCAGTGAAAAGTTACTAAATATTGATAGACCAAATGTTGTTTGTGCTGCTACCGATTATATTCAAGAACAAATAAAATTAATAGAAGTTATCGAAAAAAACGGATTTACTTATATAAGTTCTGATGGAGTGTATTTTGATACCAGTAAATTTCCCGATTACGCTAAGTTTGCAAATTTAAGATTAGAAGAAATTAAAAACACAGAGCGAGATGAGGTAAACAAAGAAAAGAGAAACTTAAGTGATTTTGCTTTGTGGAAGTTTTCTCCAAAAAACGAAAAACGTCAAATGGAATGGCAAAGTCCTTGGGGAATTGGTTTTCCTGGGTGGCATATTGAATGTACAGCTATGTCTGTTAAATATTTGGGTAATCATTTTGATATTCACACAGGAGGAATAGATCATATTCCAGTTCATCATACCAATGAAATCGCACAAGGTTTTGGTGCTTTTGGTCATCAGACAGCAAACTACTGGATTCATAACGCCTGGGTGATGGGAAAAAACGGAACTAAAATGTCAAAATCTTTAGGAAATATTTTTACAGCACAAGAATTAATAGAAAAGAAGATTGACCCATTATCCTACCGTTATTTATTTTTAACGACTCACTATCGCAAAGGAATGGAATTCTCTTTGGGGAATCTAGAAATAGTAGCCGAAACTTACAAAAAATTAAGAAAAACAGTATCTGAATGGCCAGATAATGGAATAATTGACGTTAGCTATCAAAAGAACTTTGAAGAATTGGTTTCTAACGATTTAGCAATGCCAGAAGCTATTGCTCTTGTGTGGAAATTAATTAAAGATAAAAACGTAAATATAGAAAACAAAAAAATCACCATTTTGGGTTGGGATAAAATTTTTTGCTTGTCCTTGGATAAAAAGTATTTAGAAGACGTTATTCCTAGTGAAATCATTAAATTGGCAGAGGACAGAATTAAATCAAAAATTAATAAGGATTGGACAAAAGCAGATAAACTAAGGGATTTGATTATGGAGAAAGGGTACATAATGGAAGATTGCATAAACAATGAATATAAATTAAAAAAAAGACAAGGGTCGTAATTAGTTAAAATACACACTTACATCGTCACATTGATTGATTTTTTAATAAATATTTAAAATTTTTTGCGTTTCGAGCCGACAGTTTTGTTCAATCGAGCCCCGCGTTTTTCGTCCCGACCGGCGACGGGACGAGCGGGGCGAGAGTTACTTATTCTTAAAATACGTTCGAATTTGTACGTACAGCCCAAACAGAATAGACAAATCATAAAATTCAGCGATGGCGCAGGCCACGCCCGCACCGTTGGCCAGCGCCAAGAATCCGTCATTTTGGTATTTTGGCGTACAATAAAAAGTAGGAAACGCAAAAAATTTTATGAAATATATTGCCTATTGTCGTAAATCTACTGATGAGCCTGATCGTCAAATTCTATCAATCGAAGCCCAAATTGCCGAAGTTAAAGAATTCGCCTTGAGAGAAAATCTTGAAATTCTTGAATACATAATTGAAAGCAAAACCGCCAAGAGTCCAGGTCGAGGAGAATTTAATCGCATGGTTAAGCTTCTCGAGGGTAATAAAGCGCAGGGGATTGTGGCCTGGCATCCTGACCGCTTAGCTCGTAATTCAATTGACGGCGGTCAACTCATCTATCTTCTCGATACCGGCAAACTCCTCGACCTAAAATTTCCCTCGTTTTGGTTTGATAACACACCTCAAGGCAAGTTTATGTTAAATATCGCCTTTGGACAGAGCAAATATTATGTTGATAATTTAAGTGAGAATGTTAAACGGGGCAACCGTCAAAAAATCAGGCGAGGGGAGTGGCCCAACAAAGCACCAATTGGTTACTTAAATTACCATCCTATCAATCAATCCAAAACGATTGTCGTCGATAGTAAAAAAGCTAAATTTATTATCAATGCTTTTGAACTTTTTTCTACTGGCGGTTTTACTTTCATTAAAATTCGAGATTTTCTCGCTGACAACAAAGTATTTGGTGTTAACAAAGGCCATAAAATTC
>CAZJUH010000003.1:0-37712 GCA_964549165.1 uncultured Gammaproteobacteria bacterium
AAGAAATTTTTGGTTTTATTTATGACCAAATAGAAGATAATGATTTTAAAAATACTATCCCTGCCGGCATCGTTCTCACTGGTGGGGGAGCCCAAACCATTTTAGCCAAAGAGGTTTGTAGTGATATTATTCCTTTACCAGTCAGAATCGCCGAGCCCCCACGTCTGGGTGGCCTAGTTGATGACATTACCAATCCAGCTTTCTCAAGTACCATCGGCACTATTTTATATTTTCAAAATAGCAAAAGTACTGCCAAATCTAAAAATTCAAATAAAAAAATAAAAATATCTTTTGATGGTATTTTTGAAAAACTAAAAAGTTTTATTGAACCACTATTGCCATAAGAATCAATGACTAGTTATTTTTTAAAAAAATTATCTTTCTCTTTTTTTGTTTCTTGTAATTTGGTTATTGTTTCTTTTTTTCTATGGGATTAATTAAAACACTCACTGGTCAATTTGCCAAGATAAAAGTCCTTGGCATTGGCGGTGGAGGCAATAATGCTGTCAACTCAATGATTTCTGAGGAGGAGATTAAGGGTGTCGATTTTGTGGCTATCAATACCGATTCCCAAGCTCTCTTAAATTCCCTTGCTCCCATTAAAATCCAAATTGGCGAAAAAATTACCAAAGGTCTCGGCGCTGGCGGAGATCCTTCTATTGGCCAGCAGGCCGCCGAGGAGTCACACGAACGAATCAAGGAAGTGCTCGAGGGAACCGATATGCTTTTTATCACCGGTGGCATGGGTGGAGGTACCTGTACTGGTGCTGCTCCAATTATTGCCGAGATTGCCAAAAAAGAACTAGGAATCTTAACTATCGCCGTCGTCACCAAACCATTTTTATTTGAAGGCACCCGGCGTATGAGTAAAGCCGATGAGGGTCTTTCTCGTCTCCGTCAACACGTTGATACTTTAATTGTCATTCCCAATCAGCGGGTGATGGAAGTGGTAAATTCGCAGGCCACCCTTCTTGAAGCCTTTAAAATCGCTGATTCTGTTCTAACCAAAGGGACAAGGGCGATTGCCGATTTAATTACCTCACCTGGTTTAATCAATCTCGACTTTGCCGATATCAAGTCTATTATGAACAACGCCGGCTCAGCCCTGATGGGAGTCGGTGAAGCTGAGGGAGCCAATAAAGCTCAGGACGCCGTCGAGGCCGCCATTGATTCACCCCTAGTTGAGGTCAATATTGACGGTGCCAGGGGAGTCCTCATCAATATCACTGGTGGACCAGATTTGACCATGTCAGAAATCGAGGAATCAGCAAAAACCATCACTGCCCACGTCGCTCCCGATGCCAATGTTATTTTTGGTGCCTCTATTGACCCACAGCTTACGGATAAAATTAAAGTAACCGTTATCGCCACTGGTTTTGACCCCAGCAAATCTTCAACCTATTCCTCTTATAAAAAATCCTTATCATTACAAAAACCCCTTCTTGACGTTGAAACTGAAACTAAAAAAGAAATCGATCCTAAACTACAAAATCTACTCGCTGACCAAGAGGTTCCCGAAGGCATCGATATCGAAGATGAATTTGACATTCCCGCCTTTTTAAGAAAAAACAACTAAGATTATTGTATAATTTCCTATATTATGGCCTACTTTAAAGAGCTTCAACACACTCCCGATTTTCCCCTTATTGAAAAAGAAATTCTAAAGTGGTGGCAGGAAAACGATATTTTAAACAAATATCTACAAAAAAATAATTCCTCCAAAAAAATTTTTTCCTTTATTGATGGTCCAATTACTGCCAACAATCCCATGGGAGTTCACCACGCCCGGGGGAGAACTCTTAAAGATGTTTTTCAAAGATTTAAAAATGCGCAGGGGTTTGCCCAGAGGTTTCAAAACGGTTTTGATTGTCAGGGACTCTGGGTAGAAGTTGAGGTAGAAAAAGAAGCTGGTTTTAATTCCAAAAAAGATATTTTAGATTTTGGTGTCGAAAATTTTACCAAAGCCTGCCTCGCCAGAGTCGATAAATTTTCAAAAATCCAAACCGAGCAGTCAAAACGTCTTGGTATGTTTATGGACTGGGATAATTCGTACTACACCAATTCTCAAACAAATAATTTATATATTTGGCACTTTTTAAAAAAAATTTACGAAAAAGGCTGGCTCATCAAAAAGAAAAGCGCTACTACCTGGTGCCCTCGCTGTGAAACCGGTCTTTCCCAGCACGAACAAAGTGATGCTTATCAAATGGATATTGATACTTCAGTCTACTTAAAATTTAAGCTGAAAAATAGGCAAAACGAGTATATCCTGGCCTGGACCACCACCCCCTGGACCCTCTCCGCCAACGTTCTTTTAGCCATCAACCCAGATTTTCAGTACGTCAAAGCTAATTTTGAAAGCCAAGTTTTATATCTTGCCAAAATCGCCGCCGATAGACTCGGCCTAACTGATTACGAAAATATTGATGCGGCTTCTTTATTAAATCTAGAATACGAATCTCTCTACAATATCCCCGCCCAACAAAACATCAAACACTATGTCACCACCTGGAATGAGGTCAATCCGAGCGAGGGGACTGGCGTTGTCCACATCGCTCCGGGATGTGGTCAAGAAGATTTTGAGCTTGGTAAAAAATTAAATTCAGATATGATTGCCCCTCTTGATTCCAGTGGGCATTTTTTAGAGGGATATGGTGATTTAACCGGTCTTTACGCCCATAAAGTCAATGATTTAGTTATAGAATATTTAAAAAACAATAACTTACTTTTTAAAACCGAAGAAATAACCCACCGTTACCCTCACTGTTGGCGCTGTAAAACTAAATGTTTATTTCGCCTCGAAGATTCTTGGTTTATAAAATCTGATGAAATTAGACCTCTTTTAAAAGAGGCTGCCAAAAAAGTTTCCTGGCATCCAAAATATACTGGCCGCCGTATGCAAAACTGGCTTGATTCTATGGATGATTGGATGATAAATCGTAAACGTTTTTACGGACTCGCTCTCCCTTTCTACGAATGTAGCTGTGGAGAGTTGACAGTCATTGGCTCTAAAGAAGAATTAAGCGAAAAAGCCATTCATCCTGAGCTCGTCGATAAATTACCTTCTTTTCATCGCCCCTGGATTGATGAAATTGAAATAAAATGCCCTAAATGCGGCCAAAGTGTCAAACGTATCCCAGATGTCGGCGATGTTTGGCTCGATGCTGGAGTTGTCCCTTTTTCCACCCTCAAATATCTTGAGGACAAGACTTACTGGCAAAAATGGTTCCCTTCTGAAATGGTTTTGGAAATGACCGAACAAATTCGTCTCTGGTTCTATTCCATGCTCTTCTTTAGTGTTGTTTTTGAAGGGGAGGCGCCATATAAAAGTGTCGTGACTCATGCCGAAGTTCGAGATGAAAAAGGGGAGCGAATGAGTAAAACCAAAAAGAATGGCATTCCCTTTGACGATGCTATTGAAAAAATGGGAGCTGACCCTATGCGATGGCTCTATTGTCAACAAAAAGCCTATACTAGCGTCAATTTTGGCTACAATATTGCCGATCAGGTCAAACGCGATTTTCTCTTAATCCTCTGGAATTCCTATCGTTTTTTTACCCAGCACGCCAATATAGAAAACTGGCAGCCTACTCCCTTTAACTACAATAATTTATCTGAACCTATTGATAAATGGTTATTTTCCCGTCTAAATCATACTATCGAAATTGTGACCACTAATTTAGAAAAATATAATACTAGTCGGGCTACCGCAGCTATCGAAAAACTAGTCAGTGATCTCTCTACCTGGTACATTCGCCGTAGCCGGGAAAGAACCGACAATTTCCCCCTCCTTTTCTTTGTTTTTGATAACATTTTTCGACTAATGGCGCCGATTACTCCCTTTCTGAGCGAAGTATTATACCTTAATCTCCATCAAAATTCATCAGTCCATTTGTCCGACTGGCCAGTGGCGAGCAAAGAGGAGATCAACGAAAAACTAGAAAGTGATATGGAACTTGTTAGAAATCTATGTCAACAGGGCCACTCGGAGCGTCAAAAAGCTTGTATAAAAATTAGACAGCCTCTCTCAACCCTAACTATATGTTGTCCAGTAGTGATTTCGGAGGAGTATCTAAATAGCCTCTCGGAAATAATGTCTCAGGAGCTAAATGTTAAAAAAGTTAGCATCAGTCAAGAAAAAAATACTAAAGTAATTTTAGATACTAATATTACTCCCGAGCTCTCCGCTGAAGGTGAATATCGCGATTTTGTCCGAAATATTCAAGTTCTTAGAAAAAATCAGGGTTTTGAGGTTAAAGATAGAATCAAAATTATCGCTCCAAACTGGCCAAAAGAATATGAATCCCAAATTTTAGCTAAAACCTTAGCTGATTCGATTGAAACAGGAAATGAGCTAAAATTAGAAAAAATTTAATGAGAAAAAAATTTCCCCTTACCTTAATTATTTGTCTCATCGTTCTTTGTTCTTTTAATTTGCTAATGATTAGTTCCCTCGCACCTTCACTTTTATTAAAACAAATATTATCTTGGATTATTGGGATTGTTCTATTTATTATCGGTCTCCAGATTAATCCAAAGCAAACACAAGCCTACCGCTGGTCTATCTTTTTTTTCTCTTGCTTCCTTCTTCTTTTACCAATAATCTTAGGTAACCTAACCCGAGGTTCCCACCGCTGGATCAATTTTGGTTTTCTTACCCTCCAGCCAAGTGAAATTGTTAAAGCCCCCTTAATGCTTTTTATAGCTACATCAACAAAACCCTTATTTTTATTAATTCCAGTTTTTATTGTCATGCTTCAGCCGGATTTAGGCAGCGCTGTCACCATCCTTATTTTAATGTTGCCGGCAATTTTCTATAATCCCAAAATCTTAAAACTTAGCCTAATTTTGAGCTTATTCTTTATATTACTCTCACCTCTGGCTTACCGCTATCTTCTCCGTGATTACCAAAAAGAAAGAATAATGAATTTTATAAATCCCACCGCTGACCCCCTGGGTCAGGGTTACAATTTAATTCAGTCTAAAATTGCCATTGGCTCTGGGGGACTTTTTGGTAAAGGTTATCGCCAGGGAACTCAAGCCCAACTTTTATTTTTACCTGAAAAACACACCGATTTTATTTTTGCCGCTACCACCGAAGAGCTGGGATTTTTCGCCACTTCTCTGATTATTTTAGCTTATTTTTTTATTATCAAAACCCTTATTGAAAAGGCATATAATACCCACAACAATTTACCTTTATTTATTTTTACTCTGGGTATCGCCATCGAAATCTGGGCCCAATGCTTTGTCAATATTGGCATGAATCTAGGCCTTCTACCCGTTACCGGCATCCCTCTCCCTTTTATGTCTGTGGGGGGTTCTTCAATCATGTCTTTACTTTTTTCACTTGGGATTATTTACTCCGCCTAAAAATTTATCCTATGATATAATCGAAAAGTATGAAATATGCGGTAATTGCCATTTCCGGCTCACAATATAAAGTTGAAGAAAATCAAATTATTACAGTTGATAAACTGGATCCTTCAATCAAATCTACTACTGAAGTCCTCTTGACTGTTGACGATGATAAAGTAAAAGTGGGTACTCCAACAATCAAAGGAGCTTCCGTTGATTTTGAAAGTGTCAGAGATTACCAAGGTGAGAAGCTTCGGGTTTCTACTTTTAAAGCCAAATCACGATACCGAAAAACCAAAGGTTTCCGGGCTCAGCTCACCGACATTAAAATATTAAAAATTAACTTTTAGACTTTAGACTTTAGAATTTTTTTCATCTATGGCACATACCAAATCACAAGGAAAAACCAATCAAAAATCAAATCGTCCCGGCCAAAGACGAGGGATAAAAAAATTTGGTGATCAAAAAATCAAAGTTGGCGAAATAATTGTTCGTCAAGTTGGCTCTAAATTTCACAGTGGTACAGGGACAAAAGCTGGTAAAGATTTCACCATTTATGCTATTCGACCAGGCATTGTTAAATTCTTCACCAGATTGGGTAAAAAAGTCGTTTCCGTCATTAAAGCCTAAATTTTGATATAGTTCATCTCTCTTTTTTCACGGGGGTTTTCATAGTAACCTTTAGCCATGAAAGATATTACCCAAATTCCCACCAATCAGCTCGAACCGAATCCACTTCAACCGAGAGGCATTATCAATTCTGATTCAATCTCAGAGCTGGTCGAATCCATCCGTGAACACGGCATTTTAGAGCCCTTAATTATTGCTCAGACTCCAGCCGGTTATCAGATAATTGCCGGTGAAAGACGTTGGCGAGCAGCCAGAATTCTTAAATTATCATATGTTCCCGCAATTATTAAAAAAACCACTCCTCAGCAAATGTTGGAAATGGCTATTGTCGAAAATGTTCAGCGCAAAGATTTAAACCCTATCGAGAGAGCCAAGGCTTTTCTGCGCCTAAAAGAAGAATTCGGACTCGACAATCATGGCATTGCCAAAAAAGTCAGTAAAAGTGTTCCTTATGTCATTAATGTTTTAAAGCTTCTTAGTCTTCCCGATGCCATTAAGGACGGCTTACTCTCTGGATTAATCTCTGAGGGGCATGCCAGAGCCCTCAGCGGCATTGGCGACACTCGTCTGATGATAGAAGGTTACAAGGTAATTCTTAAAGAAAAAGCTTCAGTTCGCCGAGCTGAAGAAATTGCCCGTCGCATGAGACAAAAAATCGACGAAGGTTTAATTCCAATTAATAAAGAAAATATCCCCCAGTTTTTAAAATCGCGCCTCGATAATATCAGCAGTGATCTTGAATCAATCTTTGATAATAAAACTACTAAAGTGAAAATTTCTCAGACCAATATTTACACTAGAGTTGTCTTTCAGTTTCAGGGGCCAGTGGAAAAACGTTTCGAACAGCTGGGAGAACTCTATAAAGAAATCTGCAAAAAAGACCTAAAAACGGATAGTGGGAATTAAACCCATTTCACTCACTGGCCAGTATTTAAAAAAGGCTTTTCCAACAATTAAAGATTTATCAATTGGACCGAATTCACGGCCATCCCGAGAATGCGACCGGTTATCACCAAAGACTAAATATTTTCCCTCAGGTATCTCAACCTCTACCCCTTCTTGACAAAAAGAACCTGAATCAGTCACAAAATTATCGGGGATAAACGATTGATCTAGCTCTTTACCGTTCAAAAATACTTGCCCCTTTTCAACCATCACTTTATCTCCCGGCAAACCAATTATTCTTTTAATATATTCACATTCGTCTTCAGCACAAGGCTCAGATGGAGGAGCTTTAAAAATAACCACATCCCCCCGCATTGGAACCCCAAACTGATAGGAAAGTTTATCTGTAAGTAAATATTCGGCATCAGTAAAATTAGGCACCATTGAACTTCCTTTAACCTGATTAGGCTGGGCCACAAAAAGATAAATTAAAACAAAAACAGATAGGGCTAAAACTATCGATTGGACAAATTCTAAAATAAAAGAACCAAGAGAAAAAGCTTGTCTAAATTTCATAATTTATAGTCTAACCCTTCGTTTAAATAAATACCATCATTTACTTGATATAATTTCTCAAGTTAGGCCGCTTGGCTCAGTGGTAGAGCATTCCATTCACATTGGAAAGGTCAAAGGTTCGATCCCTTTAGCGGCCACACCCTACTTCCATACTATTTCATATAATTTATTAGCTAAATAATTAGCGGCGTAATTTCTCCCTTCCTTCATCAATATATTCGCCTGTTCGTTATTAATTGAAGCCGAGTAAGTTGGAATTTTTCTAAGCCTAGCCAGAAGTCTTAAATTTGTTTGCACGAGAGATTGACTCGCCTTAGCCTTTAAAAACATAGCTTTAATTTCTGTATTTGAAAAAATACCCTTATTTAAAATTATTCTTAAATTATTAAGTATGTCCTCACTATTTTTAAATACTTTTTTATTTTTTCTATAATTTATATATTCATCAATACTTAGAGTTATATTTCTTTGATCTATGGGGGCAATCATATTAGTCGCTCCCACCTCAACTACTGCTCTCCTCAGCATTGCCCACTGATTCTCAACTCCCTCATTGCTTAAATTAAGTATCTCCTGATCATCAATTTCACCCTCAAAATATTGCCAACTATCTTTATCACCGCTGACCAAATGATAAGGACCCCCACCATCCTTACCCGTCAAACTAAGCTGACAAGCGTCAAGGTCTTTATCAGCAATCATAATCCAACCCTCGATATCATGAGTTACACTTCCCCCACAATTGACACTCATCATGGCCGGAGACCCTAAATAAAAAATAGATTGTTTTTCAGGATATGAAGTGTTTTGATTTACAGTTACTCCGAGATCAAGTCGATTTAAGACTAAATTTACCGATTTATCAACAATTTCCCCATGATTAGAATTAAATTCCTGCTTATCTGCTTCAGAAATCAAGGCGCTCTTTTTTAAAACCGTGCCATCGCCAATTCCATTAAGATAAGACAGTGGTCTACCCTCTTCCCAAATTCCAAGAACCTTGTCAAAAAGAGATCTCTCACCTAAGTTAATCCATTCTTTAGTTTCAACACCAACTCCATCAACCGTTAAGAGCTTATCGCCCACCTCTGACACAATATTATTTTTTGATAGTAAATATTGACTAGAATTTGTCGTAACACTAAGACCATTTCTTTTTAAAAAAGAAAAAGTAGGGGAGAGATCAAAAAAAATAGGAGCATATCGTCTCAAAGTCTCGACCGTTGTATCAAAATTTTTCTTTTGCAGTTGCATCAGTACATTTAGAGCAATTGAAGCCACATCAACCGAATCAGATATCTTTGTGCCGTTCCAGGCTTCATAGGCTTTTAAAGAACCATAGTGGGGACTCCCGAGACTAATAGCCTGTTCTACCCGTAGTGGATTATCCTGAGTCCAGACTCTAGCGACTAAACCACCAAGGCTATGTCCCACTAAATTTATTTTTTCTCCGGCCCCCAGATTTAAACTTAAAATATAATTGTTAAAATCGTTAACAATCTGCTCCAGTGGTTTACGCCAGTCGTAATTCCAAATAAAATAGTCGCTATTTTTAACAAGACCATTGTTTTCTAGAGCCACCGTCAATAAATCATAATTCTTGACAAAAGGCGTCATCGTCCACTCAAAAGATGGAGACGTCGATCCGCTCAGTATCGCCGCCGCGTTCCAGCTCGCCCCGACACCTTGTCCCTTGTTACAAACTAAGATTTTCCCAAACTATCGACTATCCTGAAAACCTGTTTAAACATTTAATCCCGGTATATGAAACCTCGACTAATCTCATCACTGCTTGAGGCTAGAATGGGCCTAATCCTTGAGGGCTTTGATCCTCTCAGTGCCGGAGGATTTACTCAAGTGCCTAATATCATTCTCGAACATAAGAAGCTTACCCCTGGTGCCAAATTGACCTATGCCATGCTTTTGAGATACGCCTGGGAAAAGAATAGGTGTTTCCCTGGACAGCAAACACTAGCGACTGAAATGGGAGTAGTCAAAAAATCAGTCATCAAATATCTAAAAGAATTGTCTAAGTCCGGATATCTTGAATCTAAGAGAAGAGGTCAAGGCAAAACTAACATTTATATCCTAAGGTGCCGAATAAAGCAGAAGTGTAAAAAAGTTACTTCTAAAAGTGTAAAAACTACACATAAATAATATGAAGAATAAAAATATTCAGCTTATAAGCAATTTTAAAATTTCTCTCGAAAGAAGAAAACTCGAAAACAGCTCTTATATAGCCAATAAATTTATTATTTTAAAGAAGGAGAAAAATGATTCAATCATACTGCCCTGTAGGTACTGATTATTTATTAAAAAAAACTGCCCCTCTCGCCAGAGAAAGACAGTCTGCTATAAGTGTAGCAGAAATGTTCTTTCCCTTGTTATTAATGGTTATTGGAAGTCTATGGTTAGGATAAACTGGGAGGACTTCTCAAGATATCTTTATACCGATAGGAAACTAGACCGGTCTAATGACTCTAGTTATCGGGGTATTTTTAATCGAGTAATAAAATGGTTCAATAATAAAGATTTTACTAAAGAAAATGTAATCGACTATTTTGAGGAGACGGAGAAATCAGGACTCAGTAACTCGACCATGAATCAGCACCTCAAGACTTTTAAACACCTTGACCGTTATCTGAAGACTGATTGTCTAAGAGACTTTTCTTATTTCAAAAAATCTTATAAAAAGCAGAGAATTTTAACTCCTATTGAAGTTGAGCAAATCTTAGCAGTCGAGGCGTATGGCGGCATAGTTAGCCCTGAAGCTGTAAATTACCGTTACCAAACCGCTATTTATCTTTTAAGTGTAACTGGTATGAGGGTGGGGGAGCTATTAAAGCTTAAATGGGGAGAGGTGAGTCAAGAGACAATAACTGTCCGGGCGGAAAACGCTAAGACCGACTCTGAAAGGCAAATCCCTATTACTAAAGAAACTTATGAAAGACTAGAGAAATTGGTTAAATACCCCCATGGTTACGTCTTTGGAGAATATCGTGGCCCGATGGATCGAAAGTCGATTGCTCATAATATCCGACAAAGAGCGAGAAAGGCCGGGATTACGAATTACAGAGAAGTTCATCCCCATTCCTTTAGACATTACTTCGTTTGCCATAAGCTTAAAGATTTCCCCCTTGATAGAATCTCCAAAATTATTGGTCATGCTGATATCTCGACGACGGTTAAATACTATGCTCATTACGACGATAGTTTACTTAGAAGTGTGATTGAAGAGGGAGATAAGCCGGAGACAGATAACTCCCGACTCGATTCTTTAGAGAAGAGATTATCAGGGATAGAGGGATTACTTGAGAAGTTACTGGCAAGGCCTATAACTTAAATTGAAGTAAGACGAGAAAAAACTAAACTTATAAGATAGTATTTTGAAATAGCCAGGCAGTTATAGGAAAACTCAATTTTGACTTAAGTTTAAAAACATGGTCGAAAATGTTTATTTTACGACGTTGTAAGTGTGATATCCCTTGAATCACACCTTATCTGTAAAACAGGGGTTTCATCTTATAGTATCTATCGAACCCTCGGCAAGGGAGAGCCAAAGTGGGACGAGGCAACGCCTGTCCTTAAATTAATGACTCTCCCAGGTCTAGGTTATTTTTCCTCCATAATAGACGTTCTTTGGAGGCTTGTATTTTTGCGCTAGTATTTTTCTTAGACTAGCTTGAAGGCTTTTGATGTTTTGAGGCTTGATAGCTTTCATGGCTATTTTTTTAGCCTTAATCGATGAAGCTTTAGAAGTTATTTTCTTAGCGGTTTTAAGTTTAACCGAGGCAATCCTTTTAATTTTAGGTACTTTTCCAAGCTTGAAAGCAGTAAAAGAAGAATACGCTTTTGCCTTCTTCGTTCTTAGATTGGAGATTAAAGTATTAGCTTCTTTTGGAGTAATTTGATTGTGTTCGCTTAGGATGGTAACTGCCCGAATCTTGGCTGAAACATCGCTGTTGTAGGCTTTTATTACTTCCTTATCTAATTCCTTTTCTCCGGTTAGTTTTAACTCCGGTACTGAGGTATCAAGACTAATAGTTTTTACATCACTGCCATCAAGGTAGATGAATTTAGCTCCTACTAATTGAGAAGTACCGCTTTCCCTAACTTGGTCTTTTGCCTTATTAAGTGTTCTAGTTTCATCTCTTTTAGCCATTATTTCCTTGTAAGTCGAGAATGGATTGGAAGAACTTTTAAACACTTGGCTTTGTTTTTCGCTTAAGGGTTTAACATTGTCCTTGAAATATTGCTGACCTTCAGGAAGATTCCATTGACCGAATAATCCACCTCTAATATAGTTTGGAGTTGATTGCTCAACCGGGAATCTAACTAAGCCAGTAGGAGTTTCTGAGTACCCCTGTCCGACAGCTTTTAAACCTTCATAGGCTTTCTTTATTTGAGTCCCAGCAGGAATTACCATCGCTCCTGTTTTCATTAAGTTTTGGACTGTTTGTCCAGCTTTACCACCCTTAATTGAAGTATATGTGTTGGCAATATTTTGGCCTAGTTGAACCACCGGGGGAGTCAAACTAATCGAAGGAATAAGCTCTTCGGGTTTCATCCCGATTAACTTCCCTAACGTAGCCATAAAGACTAAAGAAGAACCAGTCAAGCGTGCCACAGCAGCATAATCTTTACTCTTAATCAGTCCACCAATAAACTCAGCCTGTTTTAGTGAATATGATCCAAACTGTAAAGCAGTCTTTGCCAGGTCTGATTGTAGAGCCACCGGAACATCAATCTTTTTAAAACTAAATTGAGTTCTTCTAACTACCGATTTAGCGTAATTAATAGCGTTTACTTCACTCATACCAGAAGCCAAACCTTTAGATTTAGCACCCCAGTAAGCAGAACCACGATTTACAGTTTCCGCCCATTGAAATAGAGAATATAGAACCGGATCAATCTTTTCTGCTAGAGATTTAACAGCATGAAATGATCGGTCTTGAACCAATCCTTCGTCTAAAACCCCATTATCATAGAGTTCTTTCATGTTATTAGTGGCCATATTTTTAGCAAGGGAAAGATAACCTTTTAAGGTATATTTTTCTCCTAAAACAGCATAAGTATTAGCTCCCTGTGATAAGTTTCTTAAGGCACTACCGGGATTTAAACCAAGCATAGCTCTAGACATAGTCTGTCGAGTTTGACCTGTTATGTTTGCCGTAGGTCTCCCTCCAAATTTATAGCCAACTACTGATTTAATGGTGTTATCAAGCAAATTATCTAATTCAGTGGGACGCATATTAACCCCTGAGATATATTTTTGGACGTATTTATAGCTCTCAAGGTCTAGCTTATTAGCAGCTATCTCCACTCTATCTAACGCCGGATCAAAATTGACTTTCCTAGTAGCTCTTTTAACATAAGCGTCCAGCGCCCTCCAAACATCGGTAACGTATCCGGTAGTGTTGGTTCTCTTTTGGGTAAAAGGATCAAATACAGAACCTGAGACTTTGTTATCTAGCATTTTAGCGATATCGGGATTAAATTCAGCCTCTACATCCCCCTTTTCAAAAATATGTGTAATGTAAGATGTAATTCGGGATTCTTCGGGAAGGTCTAATCTATCAGCCCACTTATTCAGATATGACTTAATTTCAGTAGCTACTAATTGCTCCTGTGAATCAAGTTTGATTTTTCCTCCATCGAGATAAGCAAAGATTCTTTTGCTAGATTCAGCATCGGGAACTCTTTTTTGCCAGGCAGAGACTCTATTGATTTCAGTCTTTAATTCCTTTGAGTAGTTGTCTTGTGCCACCCTTAACAGTCCCATTTCCTTTTCCATGCCAAACTTCTTTAAGACATTCTCCGGAGTCCGAAGATAGTCAATAACATTAGCTTTCTTTTTAACGTCAATTTTATTCAGGTGATCGACTAATTCCTGACTGGCTAATAGGGGATTGTCCCCAGTCCTTAGTCTTTCAGCAGAGCCTAAACTTCTTTCAGAGCTTGGTACTTGGTTATCACCAAAAATATATTTAGCATTGGCCTTAGTGTTTGAATCCAGTGGCTTCATTTCATTTTTAGCGTATTCGAAGGGAGAAACATTGACTTCACTAGAGGCCCTAGAATCGTTTATTTTCAACTGAGTGGGTTCTTTTACCTTTAAATCGTCATTATTAATGGTAGATTGGGGAGTAAAGTCGGAAAATAGTTTCTTTAAACCATAACCAGCAGCTCCGAGACCTCCACCAACTACTCCACCAGCAATTCCGCCAACTGCTGAGCTTAAAGCAATATTCGGAAGAGCTTGTTTAAATGTTTTGTCTCTAGAGTTTTCTAAAGCACTCAATCCTCCAAAACCTATGCCCAGTTTAGCTCCAGGTATAGCATTAGAGAGGACAGCTTGTTTGAGAGTTTGTTTGCCTAAGTTTCCAATAGCTTGTTTTCCTATCCCCATAGTAGAGATGTTTAACATGGCGTTTGCTGTTGGCGCAAAATCGACTGCTAGTTTAAAAGGGGAATATAATTGCTGACCTCTAGCCATTTGACCTAAATCAGCACCGGTTCTAACTATACCTTGGGCATAATTAGAGGGGATATTTATATTATCTTCAATAAAGTTAGACGGTAAATTGGCGACAAACTGAGGTATTTTTAA
Source organism: uncultured Gammaproteobacteria bacterium (assembly GCA_964549165.1). Classification (GTDB taxonomy): domain Bacteria; phylum Patescibacteriota; class Microgenomatia; order UBA12405; family UBA12405; genus UBA12158. Next base: position 14,060 of record CAZJUH010000003.1, read on the forward strand.
GGCTGAATTAACCACCGGATTAGCTGAATTAAAGTTAAACCTTGGAAGAGATACTTTGGGAATATTAGTTTGACCGCTTAAGATCTGTCCACCCTTACCACTCCAAAAGTTCTGGCCATTATTAGAAGTAGGATTAAAATATTGAGTAGCCTGATTAGATATTTGTTGTACTTGTTTCCCTGGGGTAAATTGTCCACCTCTAATCCACCCTTTATCGTCATTAAATACTTCATCTTTCTTCTTTTTTAGAGAAGAAATTATATCTTTAATTCCGTACATGGTTTATCTCCCGTAATTGTTAAGGAAGCTTGTGTATTCGTCTTTTTGTTTCTGCCATGGGTTATATCCAGTCATATTGGCCGAAGAGGTAACACCTGAAGCAGTACCATTCATACCCTGTAATTCTTTGGCGACAATATCTTGAGCTGAATAATTGCCATATCCGGACATCTTAGCCTTAGCGTCATCTAGAGAAGCCAAACGCTCAAGCGCCCAGTTGTTTAAGTTAGACTGCCAAGTTGTATATTGAGAATCAATCTGTTGAAGATTAGACAAAGCCTGGTTAATAACATTTACTTGATTAGCAGCTAATGCCTTCGCTTTTTCAGCTGTTGCATTAAGCTTCATACTTTCAAGGGAAGAGATTTGATCTTGCGCCCATTGTTTGACCGAGTTTAAGGAAGTGACTTTCCAAGTACCAAGCTTAGCAAGGTTGTCATCAGCGACAGCCCTGATTTGTTGGCCCTGAGAGTCAATAGCAGCGTATTGAGAACTTGCCTGATTTGAAATATCAGCGCTGTTTCTCCCAGCCTGTTTCGATAAGGCATAGGCATACATGTTGGCAGCAGATGAATCTCCAGCTCCACCGATACCGAGTTGAATGTTCCCAGCTTGAAGCATGTTACGCATGTTCTCTTGAAGGTCTCGGACGGATTGAGCTTGTTTAGTAGCCACGTTGGTTCGAGAAGCGTCTAAGGCAGAAATTGAGTTGTTTCTAGCCCCAGTTATTTCATTCTGTTGTGAACCGTATAAATCATTGACTTGCTGTTCTCGGTTAGCTTGGTATGAAGGTACATTTCCAATCATTGAATCAAGTTGTTGATATACCGGATCATAAGCCGAGTTAAAAGCATTTCTTGAAGCGTTTAGAGCTAACTCCTCTTGAGATGGACCACTTGTACCACCTGTATTGACTCCACGAGCAGTCATTAGTTTATTAATATCTCCTCCAAAGACTTTATTAAAGTCTTGAAGAGCTTGATTAGCGTCCCAACCAGAGTAATAGTCCATATAATTACCACCACCAGTATTAGTGTTAGTGTTAGTATTTGTATTAGTAGTTGGTGCCTTGTAAGTAACTGGACTAGCAACTCTAGTATCAGCCAGCTGTTGTGCCTGATTAATGTTAGCAATGTATTCCGGTGTAGTTGGATAATCGCCATATAAATTAGAACCACCTTGATAAGTGGTAGGTACACCTACAATTTTACTTAGTGTCTCGGTAACACCAAAATCTGGTAACTGAACGCCTCCGACACTCCACGATCCTGTATTTGGATTAAATAGTCCCATAGTTAGATTAATTGCTTAATGACCTGAGTCCAATCGTTTGAAGAACCGGTCTTTTTAGCTTGATTGAATAAGTAAATCCTACGATCCTCCGATGACATGTTTCTAAGTTTTGAATCCTCTGATTGTTTGTTTCGCTCTAAAGCTTCTACCCGTTTGACTAATTCAGGGCGGTATCTTTCCTCTGTAACCTGAGACCAGGGTTTAGCTTCCTTCATCTCAAGAGGTTCTTCCTCTGTTTCTGCTAAAGATTCGTCAATAGCAGCGTCTCTAATTTCCTCTAAAACTTGTTTTAAATCTTCGTCCATATTGGTTTAAATTTTTAATAATTTCCTTTGCTAAAAAGGTTAAATTCTGGATAGGTGTCAAACTTCTTTCCTTGCTTATCAAAAAACGGGGAATAATATTTCTTTTCACCAGTTTGTATATCTGTGCTTATCGTGGGATGAAAATGGCTTTTTCCATCCTTTAAAACTCCATTACACAAAATACATCGCCTAACTTCACTTTTCATTTTTAGTTAATGAATCAGTAAATTTAGAGATAGAGTTCATGATTAACACCAGTGATAAGGCTTGGTTAATTTTGGAGTTATTCCATTTCTGGCCAGATTTCTTAAGTAGCTTGTCAAAGAGTTCGATAATCTCATCAGCATTCAACTTATTCTCTGGATCTACGATTTTTTTAATCTCTTTAATCTTTTCTTCATCTTCGAGATTATCTTTATCAACTCCAAAGTATTCTCTAATACCATTCAAGGCCGACTCGTTAATGTTTGAAGTTAAAGCGGTACACTTAGAGGCGACATCAGAATCATCGCCATAAGGGTTTACATAAGCTTGTTTAACTCCATCTATATATTCGTCCATTTTATTTCATGTGCTGAATATCGACATTACTAGCAACGGTTCCACCATTAGCTTTAGCAATTTCTTTTGCGGTTGGGGCTTTTCCAAAATTTGTGTTGCTAATTTGCTTGTTTACTAGTCCAAATGGTTCTCTTTCTTTATTTAAAACTGTAACCCTTCTACTTAAAGAAGCCATTTTTATATCACTATTGACTTGAGACTGTTTTGACCATTGAATTGGCATAATTGTTTATTAATATATAAAAGCGATGATACTAAAAAAACCCGCTAGATACATCGCAATAATGCGGGTACCAACGGGTTAAAATTTAAAGAATTCCTTGCGGTTCCAAGTCTTAATAACCTATTCTGTTCCGAGAGAACTCGAATATTAGTTAGATACTATATTTTATCATTTTTAGCAGTAAAAAGATAGAGTGCTAAATTTGAAGCTGAATTAGACTATTGACCGGGGATCAACCTCGTTATAGCTAGGTACTTCCTCCTCTTCTTCCTCTTCCTCGACCTTAAGGACTTCCTTTGGAGCTTCCTTGGTTTCTTCTTTAGTTTCTTCCTTGGCTTCTTCCTTAGTTATCTCACCCTCAACGATTGTTTCTTTGTTTGTTTCGACTTGATTATCGAAGCCATATTCTTTTCTTAAATCCTTGATACTATCCACATAATCACAATCTCCATCGGCTCTCATTGATCCGAGTATTGGTTGAACATCAACTTGAAGATTCATTTGATTGAGAATTTGCTTATCAAGTCCCATCAGCTTAATGATTAATTCCCCTGCCTTTAATTGAGTTTGCCAATCATTGGTAATTTTATCCGGCTCTGTGAGTGAAGTAGATATTTTTTTAGCGTCAATCCATTCGTTAAGTTTGTCAATTAATTTCCCTTGTGAGAGTCCTTTAGCCTCCATTAAACTAATCAAAAAAATTTTAGTTTTTTTTAGTATGCCTGAAGCAGTAACCGCAGCAGAAAAATACTTTTGATTTGGCCATACTTTCATAGCACAGAGGGTACTGTTTCCAAACGTCTCTTTATTTTTGACATCGAGATAATACTTGAGAAAAAGATGTTCTTTAGGGTTAAGTTTTGGTTCTTTTAAGGCTGGTTCATTCATAGGAGTTTAAGAATAATAAAAAACGGATAAAGTAAACCCTCCAAAAATCCTATTAGAAAGTTTTTCATAAGCTTTTTAGATTGAATCTCTTAACAGCGTCCTGAAGCCTTTTGTTTATGTATTCCTGAGTAAAAGTGTTTTTGGCCTCATTAAGTAACTCTAAATCAGTGAAGAGTTTTTTAACCTTTTTAGTATTCCCGACTAGAGAGGCACACTTAATTCGATATTTGATTCTCGCTAAAGCGTAGTCAAAATCAGGATAAAAACCTAATCGGAGCCTCCGTCTTTCACCCATTCCTCCTATTCCACACCCTGAGTATTTTTCAAGATTGAAGAATGGTTTACCAAATTTTTTATCAATTCTTAGATTCATTTTTTGTATTGAATTAGTAATGCCTCCAAAGATTGCTTTAAGGATGTAATGCCTTGACCGGAAATGGTTGTGTTAGTCTCTTTCCCTTGAGAGGTAAACTTCCAAATAAAGCCAGTTTGTTTTTTTATTTGTTTTATTTGTTTAAAGTGCTTCATAGTTTTATAAAAAAAATAACTACTAAGATGGTCAGTAGTCCGAGATAGACTCCTAAGAGAAAATTTAAATCAATTACTTTCATTAAAGTTTTCATATTTTTAGAGCCTCCGATACTGTTCGAATGACTAGATCGAAATAATTAAAAGTCTCTTGATTCCGATATAAACAAGTCTCAATTTGAGGTCGTAAAGTTCTCGACCAAAGTTCATATTTGATATCCGACCGGGCATGAGAATTGCTTTTAGCGATATTAATTAAATGCCTGATTTCAGGCTCTTTTGCGATTAATGTTTGAATGTTCATAATTCGTCTTTATAATTTTTAATGTAGTTCTCGAAGCTCTCACTCTCTCCCACTTCATGGAAGATTTTCTTTTCCCCGACATAATCCATCTTGACTCCGCCATCAGCGCAGTATCTAAACTGCTCAAGGATTATCTGAGATTGTTTCGAGAGTTGAGAATCGTTGTAAAACTGAAGTGGTCGCCAAACTAGAATCGCCCCTGTCAATTGAGAGAGGGCTATGCCTCCATGGACGTCATCGATTGAAGGCTTAGTGACAACCGTTATAGAATCAGAAAAGAGCTTATCGATTGAGCCTTCCTTAACTAGATTCTTGATTCCTTCGGGGTTTTCCTTATAAGTGCCACCCTTTTTAGTGTGTAAGACCGGAATAGTGATAACATCGTTTTCCTTGCTAAAGTTGATTAGCTTAGTAAGACAGTTGTTTAATACTTCCCATCCCTGTTTTCCCTGGATCAGAGAAGTCGAAAAGGTAGAGAGGTTATCGAGACAGATCAACTTACATCCTGATAAGGCAAAATCTTTCGCATGCTTCATGGCGATATCAAAGTTAAGTTCATTCCCCCGGCTTAAGTCTTTAATCCCGGCATATAAGAAATTACTACTATTGACTTCTAGCCAGTCTTTAGCCAGTTTCGGGTTCTTTTCTACTTCTTCGGTGTCTTTATCTAGCCAGATTCCAGCCATTCGATTAATGACATCTTGATCGGTAAGCTCAGTGTTTATCAAGCCGACCTTCATACCACTTTTAAGCCGATGGTTTAAGATGTTCATTAAGAGGGATGATTTCCCGGACTTATTCCCACCACCGATAAGGTAAGCTCCACCGCTTCTTAAGCCACCGATAATAGAATCAATACCTTTAAAGCCTGTTTGTATTTCGGTGTATTTTTCCTTCGGATTAAAGCGTTCAGCTAAGGGAACTAGTTGGCTCCCACTAAGAGATATATATTTATCAGGCATGGTTTTTGATTTGTGAACTCTTAAGCGCTAGTTTTTCAAAGTCGAGTCTCGGAGTGTTGTCTCTCTTTATATTCTTATTATTGTTATTGGTATTGGTATTGAGGTTTTCTGGGTTATTAGAATAACCGTTCGCTTTCTCCAATAACCGTTCGGTTTCTTTGGGTTTCTTAGGTCTTCCACCGAGTTTTCCGTTTTCTTTGTTTGTTTCACATTTTGAGATGTATCTCTCGGTATCTTTGTCAAGCGACCTTTTGATAAAACTAAATGCTAGTTTTACCATTGGAGTCATCTCGATTAAGGATTCGCCCATTGAATAGAGATAAATAACATCGAGTAAATCTCCCTTTTCCTCCTGTGATAGCTCTTTGATTGAGCCATAGGCATCGGAATATAAGAGAAAACTCTTTTTAGAAGTTTGTTGAGTTTGGTTCATTCTGTCCTTCTTCATCATCAACTATTAATTTTCCGGTCATATTGTCTATGATCAGAACCCCCTTTCCTTTACATACCGGGCAAATACGTTTTCCGTAAGAGACCGTTGTAAACCCGTTACAATTCGGGCATTTTTTCACTGTGAAATTTTCATCAGTCATACATTAATAAATTTTTAAATTCCTCCTAAAGGCTAATTAGTCCAAAAAAAAAGCCGGGGCTCTTCGCTCCGGCATTATTCGTTTTGCCTCGTGGCATTAGATTAATTTACCTTACCCTTCAATTATACAATATTTAATCCTTTACGTCAAGCAGTAGATATGCTATACTACTTATAGTTAAAATATTCGTAACCTATGAAGAAAAAATTCACCATCTACCTTAGCGCTGATGTCATTGAAATGCTAAAAATCAAGGCAGTTAAGGAAAAAACTAGTTCTTCTCAACTTATTGAGAATGCCGTTACCTTTTTATATAAAAATAGTGGACAACAATTCACAAAATAAACTGCCCCCGGAAAAGAATCTAGTGGCTTTACACGAAGCTGGTCATGCGTGGGCTTCTGAAAAATGGGGTAATGGTTATCAATCTATTTCCATAAAATCTGATGGAATTCATGCTGGGACTACATTTGTAAATCCTCAAAATATTAAAAATAAATCAGACTGTATAAAAGCCTTAAATATAATTATTTCAGGAACTATTGCTGAACATATATATTCAAATTCACCAGTAATACCATTAACAGGACCAGACTATAAAGAAGCAAAGTTTATTACTAGCTATATTTTAAATACGGATGATGAGAAAGAAATTAATGAATACTTACTGAAACGAATGAAGGCAGTAAAAAAGATCATTTTTACTTCTAAGGTTATGGTAGAAATATTTAAAATTGCCAATAAAGCACCTAAAATAAATAATTTTAGTACAGATTATCAGATGGTTAAAGCCATCAAAGAGACTCCTGTTGACCAAATTGATCCGAGACTCAAAGAAATAGCCAATAAAGTCGATCATTCACTAGACAATGTTATTCCTTTTGACAAACTTGAAAAAATGTCTAAAGACAAAGAAGAGAGTTGATAAAAATATTAGTGATATTATTAACACATGAAGAAACCACTTAAAGTTATAGTTATCATCCTAGCAATCTTTGGAGTATTAGGGATTATAGCTGGGGGATTTATTGTCTATTTCATCACTAAAGTTGATTATAAATACAATGGAGAGCAGCTCTTTGCTGCCGTTAATGAGTATCGGCAATCCATAAACTTACCTGTTTTAACCATCGAACCGAAACTCTGTGACAATTTAGTTGAGAGATGGATTTCAATTAAAGAACCTTACAGTGGCCACAAGGGTTTTGAAGAATGGTTAAAAGCCGAGGGAATTGATATAGATCCTAAATTTGGTCAAATAGGCGAGTTATATGTAACCGGAATAAGTACCCCTCAAAATGCTATTAACTTCTGGCTCGGATCTCCCGGACATAAGAGTACCCTTGAATTACCATACATGGTTTACGGTTGCGCCTATGCCAATGACGGTGCCGGGGTTCTCATAATGGCAAGTCCTAAAAGTAAAAACTAATAACTTGGTGATATTATTTACTAATGACAATCAATCCTAGAGACCTCTCACGCTATAAAAAGACTCTTAGAGATTTAAAAATAACTCATCAGAAAGTCTCTGAATACATTGGTCACAGTCGTGAATACGTTACTCTCTGGCTCAATGGTAAAGAACCTCCTCTAAGAACTGCCCTTCACGTCTCCAAAGAAATAGAAGAGCTGATTGAAAAGAAAAAGGCCAAGACCTAAAAGATAGCACACCTCTCCCAATCATCGCTCACAGGGCACTACAGGGGCTGTTTTTATACCTTGCTACCTCTTGACAGGAGTATTGTTGTTTGTAACAATGATTGTATGGAGGAGAAGATAGTTAGTTATATTAGGTGCTCAACTAAGAATCAAGACGTCTCGGCTCAGAAGTCGAAAATTGAAGAATACGCCAAGGAAAAGAATTACCAAATTTCAAAGTTTTTTATTGATGAGGGTATTAGTGGCACAGTAGAAGATAGACCGGCACTGCTAGAACTTGAAGAGTGGATCAGAGAGAATAGGGGAGGAAAGATTATATTTCTAAACATTGACCGGGCGGCTCGGGATTTACACCTCTATACCAAGATTGAAAGAATGTGTAGTGATAATTTAGTTGTCACTGAATATGTCGGCTTCTCATCAACCGGAAACGCCTCAACCGATACTCTTCTTAAAAACGTCCTGGCTTCTTTTGCTAGTTATGAAAAAGATATTATCAAGTCGAGAATGTATTCCGGTAAAGCCTTTCTCTTACAGAATGGCGCAATCGTTAGTGGCGGCCAAGCGCCTTATGGTTACACTTTCGAGAAGATAGATTTCACTTATCCCTCAGGTAAAGTTATCAAGGTTAGACAACTGATAGAGAATCCTGAAGAGAGCAAAATTGTTAAAGAAATCTATGAAATGTTTTCAAAAGGTAAAGCTGTTTACGCTATCGCTAATCATCTAGACAATAATAAAATCCCCACTTCACGAAGAGGGAGGACTCGGACCGGAGTAAATTGGGCTGTCTCTTCTCTTAATCATATTTTAAGAAATGAAACTTATATCGGCAATTTTGTCTATGGTAAAAGTGAAACTATTAAGGTCAAAGGAAAGAGTAAAGAAATTACTCGATTAAAGGATGAGGGCAAGATTTCGATTAAAGTCCCGGCCATTATTAGCAAGAAATTATTTAGTGATGTCCAAAAAAGAATTAAGAAACAAAAAATCACCTGGCAAAGAATCACTGAGAACAAAAGCAAATTCGCCTTAAAAGGAAAATTGAAGTGTGGAATCTGTGGTCACAACTACTGCGGTAGTGCTTTCAAGGGGAAAGATTATGCTTATTATCGTTGCACCTCTTTCAATCATGTAAAAGACGAAAAGGGAAAAAGGGGATGTGGCAATAAAACAGTTATCGCTGAAGATATTGAGGGTAATGTCCAAAGGAATCTTGTTAATCTATTAATCAATCCAAATAAGATAAACCGAGTAATTGATCAGATGATTTCTCAACTAAAAATTGACTATAAAAGCAAAGACGAAAAGATAGACGAATTAAACAAAAAATTAAAAAGATACGATAGCCAAATGCTTCAACTTAATCATGGGTACTTGATAGGCAACTATACCGATGAAGAGATGAAAAAACTAAAAACAGAACTCAAAGAAAAAACCACTTTAACAATTAGGGAAATCGCTAGATTTAACAGCGCTCTTGATGAGGTCGAGAAACTTCAGGGATCTAAAAAGTATTTATCACTAATCACTCGAGACCTAGACAAGCACCTTGAGAGGCTTAAAACGATTAATCCCGGAAACTTAAAAGGAATCAGGGAAATTATCTATCCCCTGAAAAAAGAACTCTTTGATAAATATATTGATTACGTTGAAATTTTTCCCAATAAACTCGTTATAAATTACTCTGTACCCTTCTTTGATAAAACTATTGTTACAAGAAACAACTCGCCCCAAGCCCCGGCAGTATCACCACCTTATTTCTGACATTATCCTTAATTTTTATATTGTCAAAAATATTTTCAGAAATACCAGAATAATCACCACCCCAAGTCATCAAGCAAAAGTCTCCATCTATGTAAATATTCCCATCCTCATCATTTTCATCAATAAGGGCCAACTCGTCAAAATATACTTTTATATTTTTTTGGTTTAATACAACTTTGATTTTGTGAGGAATATTTTGAATAATATTTACACTACGAGGAACTAAAAGACTTGGGTAAATACCCAACAATCTAAATCCGCCAGAATATATTTTATATAATTTAATATTATTATTATCCTGAGGCCAAGAAGAATCATTATAGCGATAAGTTACGAGATAATAATTTTTTTTGTCAGGCGAAGCTCGAAAAATATATTGTTGATCTACACCAGAAATATTTTTTACTTCAGTCTCAAAAATATAATCATTCAAAATTGCATTGGTATTTGCACAAAGATAAGCAAATCCTTTTCTTCCCACATAGCTGTATAACTTGCCTTGAACAGGAATCCAGGTTGTGGTACTACCAACATTTCCAACAACTTTCGTCCACTGATTCAAATTGTTATTTGAAAAATCATCGAAAAATAAATCAGTAGCAATAACCTTAGACGTAAAGACAAGTGATAAAATCAAATAACCTATAAAAATACTTAAATAAAACAATTTTGTGTTTTTCATTACATAAATATAAAACAACAATAACCAATGTCAATAAGTAAAATATCTTACAAAATTAGTGTGTTAATAATAAATTACAATTCACGTATACAAACGATAAAGTTATTAAGATCGCTCAAATTAATATCGAACTATGTAAACGAAATACTGGTTATTGATAATTACTCAGATGAAGATCCTAGCTTTAAACAATTTAATAATATTATTTTAATCAAAAACAAAGAGAATCTAGGATTTTCTAAGGCAGTAAATCAGGGAATTAAAATTGCGCAAAATAATATTATTTTACTTTTAAATCCTGATGCTTACTTAGAAAACGATTCGGTGATTAATTCAATAAAATTGATAATATCTGATAAGAAAATTGCCGCAGTAGGAGGAAAAATCAAAAATTCAAAGAACAAAAAATATACACCTAGTGCAAACTCAAAAGCAGGTTTTTTTACTGCTATTTTTGAATTTACTAATTTTAAAAAAATATTTCCAAATAATAGTTTTTCTAATAAGTTTTGGATTAAGACAACACAAAAAAAACCAATCGAAGTTGAATCAATATGCGGCGCTTATATTATTCTAAGAAAGAAAATTAACAATAAATTAAATTTATTTAATGAAAAATATTTTATGTATCTTGAAGATATTGATTTTGGAAATAAAATTAATTCTCTTGGATATAAGGTGATATACGATCCAAATTCAGAAATTACACACATTGGAGGATTAAGTAATAACAGTAAATACAAAACCATATTAAAATATTGGTATAAATCAAGAAAAATATATTTCAAAAATTATTTATCACCTGTAAAATTTTTCTTTATTAATACATTGTTTTCAATTGAAGAATTATTATTAAAAACATATCATTTTTTTACCCACACCCCAAATGCCTAAAGTCTCCCTCCTTCTTCTCACCAAAAACGAACAAGATAATCTAAAGGAGTGGGGGAGATTGATTCACGATTTGAAATTTCTTGATGAAATCGTCGTCGTCGACGACGAATCGACTGACGATACAATTAAAATTTTAAAATCATTTGCTAATCCCAGTTTATCTATCAATATTTTTAACAAAAAACTAGATAATAATTTTTCTGCCCAGCGCAATTTTGGCCTATCAAAGTGTAAAAACGACTGGGTTCTCTTTCTCGACGCTGACGAAACTCCCACCACCGAAACCATCACTTATTTAAATAATTTACCACTGTTAAATGGCCATAATTATTCGTTTAAACGAAACATAATTTATTTAAACCACCCCATTTCTCATGGCCAGTGTCTTCACGATAAACCCATAAAATTATTTAATAAAAACGAAGGTAAGTTTATCAAGCCCGTTCACGAAATTTGGCAAAGCAGCGCCACTACTATTTATACTAATCAAACAATCCTTCATTATTCGATAAAAAATCTCAACTCTTTTTTGAAAAAAATTAATTTATATTCCACCATCAGAGCCAAAAAGCTTTTTGATCAAAAAAAGAAAACGAGTTTATGGGAAATAATTTTTTACCCCAAATTTAAATTAATCGATCTCTATTTTTTAAAACTAGGTTTTTTAGACGGAGTTGCTGGTCTTATTTTATCTTTATCTCTATCATTTAACAGCTTTCTTGTCCGCTCTAAACTATGGCACTTATCACAAAAATAATTCTTTATTTAACTTTAATTTTATTTTTTTTTGGTCAACTCTTTCGTCTTAATTTCTTAAATTTTTCCTTTCCTCTATTTAGCCTCACTCTTTTACCACTCGCCTTTTTCAACCTCCTCTGTCAAAAAAATATTCTCAACAAATTAAAGCATCCGGCCATCTATTTTATTATTTTTTCTTTATTCACTTTAATCTTTAATTGGTTTAAATTCTCTTTTTCTTTTTCTAGTTTATTTTATTGGCTCCGCCTAATCTCTCTTTTATCTTTTTTTGTTTTTCCTCTAAAAACTGATGATAAATTAAACAGATTTTTTCAATTAATTTTATGGGCGACTTTAATTTTTGGTTTTATTCAATATCTTTTTTGGCCTGATTTTACCGCCTTTTCCGCCCTTAACTGGGATCCACATCTTTATCGTTTGCTCGGTACCTTTTTTGACCCCACTTTTATCGGTCTTATCTTTTTACTATTTATTTTAAAACTATATTTTAACTACTCATCTAATAAACTACTCATCTTTATTCCCTATCTCGGCCTCGCCCTGACCTATAGCCGCTCTTCACTTCTTTCATTTTTTATCGTCTTTTCTTATATTTCTTTTAAAACTAAAAAACTATTTATCTTTTTATCTACTACTCTAATTATCTTCCTTACTATTATTCTTCTCCCCCGTATGCCCGGAGAGGGGACAAAGCTCGAAAGAGATTCCTCCATTAAGGCAAAAATAGTTAATTATAAAGAAGGCATAAAACTATTTTCTACCTCTCCACTCATCGGACTTGGCTACAATAATTTACCTGTTATTAGGACAAGTAGTACTTCTCATGCAGCTTCAGGCTTTGACGGCTCACTCCTAACCATTGCTATCACTACAGGCCTAATAGGGCTTTTTCTTTTTTCTAAAATCTTTATTTCTTCTCTTAATGCTTCTTCCCTCTATTGGCAGTCACTCCTTCTGGCAGTTTTTGTTCATTCTCTCTTTGCTAATTCTTTCCTCTATCCCTGGATTCTTTTTTTTCTCGCTCTCGAATTTAAATATCGTAAGTAAGCTCGATTGTTTTTTTTGTTTCATTTCCGGCCGGATTTCTCACCACAATTTCCATATTATTTTTACCGGCGTTGAGTTGGACTTTTAATTTAAATCCACCCTCATCGTCAACTACCGCCAATTTTCCGTTAACCATCACGCTGACCCCATTATCGCTTTTACCCACAATATCAAAATCAGCATTTTCCACGGTTAACTTTTCTTCAACCGGATTGCTCATGACCAGACTTGGTGGTTGATCATCATAGATAACAGTAACTGCTTTTGAAAGTTCACTCTGTCCTTCTTTTTCTTTTGAGGCAATGGCAGTAAAAGTATTTCCACCCTTATCTAGGGTAATATTAGTAAAAGAGAAACCACCTTTTTCGTCAACCATCTCTTTCCCCAGAGATAAATCATCTTTTAGGAGCTCAACCTCTACATTTGGTTCAGCCACTCCATAAATTGAAAAGCGGGCACTATTAGTCGCTTCAAAATTTATAACCAGCCTAGGTGGCAGAGGAGGAAGTAATTTTTCCTCATTATCCGTGGATTTACTTTTAGAATTACCAAGGAGTACCGATAACTTTATAAGTAAGGGTAATCCAAAAACTAAAACTGCCACAAAGATTAAAACCGTGACTCCTCCCAGAACCACTGTTTTTTTGGTTATCTCTTCGTCTTGTTTTCGATCAAGCCTTGATCTATTTTTTGTTTTAAAAAATTCTGGCATATATTTATATCTTACCTTTAATCAGAGCCCCTTGCCAGAATTGAACTGACATCTGTGGTTTACGATACCAAAGCTCTACCGTTGAGCTAAAGGGGCGCTCTGAGCGGCTAGAGGGAATCGGACCCTCGACTAATCCTTGGGAAGGATTCATTTTACCACTAAACCATAGCCGCACTAAGCTAGATTTTACCACGGAGGCGAAGATTCATTCCAATTTCGAGCTTATCAGGACTATTGAGTTTATCTTTATTATCCGTCCAAATTTTTGTCCATTGATAGCCATCACCATACTCTCTGACCGCAATTTTCCAAAGCGAGTCACCTCTGACCACCTTATAATCCCTATCTTCTTTTTCTTCACTTTTGGCCATTACTTTTTCTATTTGAGGTAACTTTAAAATTTGCCCACTTTCAATTAGGTCTGGATTATTTATATTATTAAGCTTTGCAATTTCTACCCACTTAAAACCATCTCCATATTCCCTTTCAGCAATTTTCCAAAGAGAATCGTTGACCACTACTTTTACCTCATCTGCGGCTAAATTTCCTTCTTTTGACTGAGCCAGCTCTTCAATTTTCAAATCATTTTTTACCCCAGGGATATCAATATTTCCCTTTCTTTTTTCAATAAAATTAACCATAAAACCACCCACGGCCACCACTACCGCCAAACCCAAAAACATACTTACTACATCATCTTTTGATTTAAACCAGCGATTTTTTATGTTTTTCTTCATATAAGCAAACATACCTAATTTTTGACCTATAGTCAACCTCAAAGGGCTATTTATCTCCGTATAATAATTTCATTTTCTATACTCGTAGCACTAGTAGGCATCAACTTATGTAATTCTTTTACAAAATTATTCGCTGTTTCTAAATTTAGCTTATATATTCTCTCTTTGCCTTTAATTCTAAAATCAACTAGTTTAGATTTTCTCAAAATTGATAAATGATTGGAAACAGTCGCTTGAGATAAGTTTAGTTTACTAACGATTTGACTTACGTTTAATTCACCAAGACCGAGCCAAAATATTATTTTACGTCGATTAACTTCAGATAATGCTTTATAAATTCTATCCACGTTTAGATTATATCGACAATCGTCAATATGTCAATATAATTAAATGGTTGAAATTCTCTCACTTAAGCCTCAAAATATCTCACTATGAATAATTACGACAATAAACAAGAAAAGTCACTAGTTTTAATTAAACCCGATGGTGTTCAAAGGGCATTAATTGGTGAATCAATAAAACGATATGAACAATGTGGTTTAAAACTGGTTGCCATAAAAATGGTCATTCCTACCCGAGACCAGGCTTTAAACCACTATTCCGTTGATCCCCAGTGGGCCTTAAAAACCGGAACAAAATCAATTGAATCCTGGAAAGCTAAAGGTTTAACTCCACCAACCGAAGATCCCATTGAACTGGCTGAAAATGTTCGAAAACAATTGGTTGATTTTTTGACGAGTGGTCCAGTCGTCGCCATGATTTGGCAGGGAATGAATGCCATTGGCGTCATCAGAAAAATTACCGGTGGCACTGAACCACTTACATCAGTAACGGGAACCATCAGAGGTGACTACACCATTGATTCTTATTCAGCTGCCGATACTGACAAGAGAGCTGTCCGAAACATTATTCACGCCTCCGGTTCAGTCAAAGAAGCCGAGGATGAAATAAAGCTCTGGTTTACTGAAAATGAAATTCTTAATTATCGCCTAGTTGCCGAAGAAATTCTCTACGACACCAATCTCGATGGAATTTTAGAATAAATAAAATAAAGTGAGATAATTAAGAGTGAAGTATTTATTAATCCTCATCATCATTTTTTCCGGATTTTTAATATTTATAAATAAACACCAAATTTCGACATTCTCTACTTTAGCTCCAATAATTTCAGTATCGCCAACACCAAGCCCCATAACAGATAAATTGTTTGAACCTGTTTCTGAATTTAAGCCAAGAGTTACCAAAAAATTTTTTGGTACCTACATTACCCCTCATAATTCACCAATTAAACCTGAAAAATTCACCGGCTTTCATACCGCAGTTGATGTTGAATATGTTGACGTAATAAGTGATGTTCCCGTATATTCCATCGACGATGGCCAAATAATCTATTCTGGCAAAGTAAATGGCTATGGTGGATTTATCGCAATTCAATATTCTCAATATGTTGGAATCTATGGTCATTTACGGCCAAAAAGTCTTCTTCCTAATAAATCCATTATCAAAAAAGGTGGTAATATTGGAGTTTTAGGCACAGGATACAGCTCCGAAACCGATGGTGAACGCAAACATCTCCATTTTGCCGTATTAAAAGGCTCAAAACTTGATTTTCGCGGCTATGTCGAGTCAAAATCCGAATTATCTCTTTGGCTCAACCCCCTCGATCTTTTTCCTTAATAAAAATCCCAAAAATATGGGATTTATTTGCGGATTTATCCGCCGAAGCGATGATAATCGCGTAGGCGGACCCGATGGGATTTGAACCCACGATCTTCCGCGTGACAGGCGGATGTGCTAGACCGCTGCACCACGGGTCCTCTAGCCTCAGTACTATAACAAAAATCCTCTCTTTTATCTATCTTTTATTTGCTCCTATCATCAATAATTTTGATCATCAAATTCCTCATCTTCAAAATTTTCTCTTTCAATCGGCATAAGTTCTTTAAAAACACAACTTTCATTCGTTAAATTACATCTATTATTTGGACTTAAATTTTTACATCTATTCAGCATCGTCATTCTAACAACAAATTTTCCTATCTCACCTTTTTGATCATTTGAAATAATATCTGAATCAATAAAAGATACTCTTGATTTACCAGAGGAAAAATTGCCTGGGCAGTTTATTGCCATCTCAAGTTCCAAATATTCCATATGCCTTTGTCAACTATAGCACTAGCGACTATAATTTAAATATGTCAAAAGAATTAAGTAATTACCAAGTCTCAGAATATCTAAGTAAAATTGCCACTGCTTACGAAATAAAAAATAAAGACCGTTTTCGCATCATGGCTTATCAAAACGCCGCCGAAACTATTTTAAATTACCCCGAAGATTTATATAATCTTTGGCAAAAAGATCCTAAAAATCTTGATGCCGTTCCCAACATTGGCCCCTCAATTTTGAAAAAAATCGATTATCTTTTCCGTTTCCATAAAATTTACCCTCGTTTAAAACCCGTTTTCAAAGATATTCACCCTGCCGTTTTTACTTTTACCAAAATTAACGGCATCGGCCCCCTAATCGCCCATAAATTAACCGAAACCCTAAACTTTTCTAAAGATCCCTCCCGGGCCCTAAACCAATTAATTCTCTACTGCCAAAAAGGTAAAATTAAAAATATCCCGTCTTTTGGCGAAAAATCAGAGGAATCTATTTTAAACAACACTCTTTCTTTTCTTGGCCGTCAAAGCCGTATGCCCTTAAAAACAGCCCAAACATTGGCCAATAAAGTTATCTCTTACCTTCACAGCCGTTTTCCCCACACCGAATTTGTTCCCCTTGGCTCTCTTCGCCGTCTTTCCGACACTGTCGGCGATATCGATATTGCCGCCGCTTCCGATGATCCGGAAGATATTGTTAATTATTTTCTCCAATATCCCGAAATCGTTCAGGTCATCGCCAGGGGTAAAAATAAGGCCAGCCTCCGTTTACTCAACGACATCCACGTCGACCTGATGGTTAAACCCGAGGCTTCTTTTGGCGCCCTCCTTCAACATTTTACCGGTTCCCGCCAACACAACATTTTACTCCGTCGCCATGCCCTAAAACTGGGTTATTCATTGTCAGAATATGGAATAAAAGACCTAAAAACTGGTAAAATTAATAAATTCGCCGATGAGGCGAAATTCTACAATTTTCTGGGCCTAAAATTTATTCCACCACCGGAAAGACTCGGGGAAGGGGAGTTGGAAAAGTATAAAGTGCTATAATTAACCATATGATAATCGCAATCGGCATCCTCATCCTCCTCGCTCTTTATTTAGTCGGCTTTTTCAATGGTCTTCGCACCACCGAAGTCAGAATCAATGCCGCCATTCAAGAAATTGGCAATCAGCTCAAACGCCAAAGCCAATTAATTCCCAATTTAATCGAATCTGTCAAAGGTTATATGAAACAGGAAAAAGGCATTTTCGAAGACCTGACCTCTGCCCGAAAAAGCATCGACTCTGCCATTGAAAACCAATCCGGTACCAAAATTGATGAAGCCCAAAAATTGATCACCAAAGCTCTGGGCTCCATTAAAGTGGTTATGGAAAGCAATCCTGAAATAAAATCTGCCGGTCTGGTCGGTAATTTAATGGAAGAACTTCGTGATACCGCCGACAAAATTATGTATGCCCGTCGCACCTTTATTGATCTTTCTGCCGATTTTAACATCAAAATTACCACTATTCCCGGCCTCTGGCTGGCCCCCTTTTTCGGATTTCAAAGTAAAAGCGGTTTAGAGACCCCCACATCCAAGGATGTCACCTCCGTCTCTGAAAACGAAACAAAAAATCCCGAAGTTAAATTATGACAAATCTATACGAACAGGTTGCCGGTAATAAACGGCGTTCCTGGCTAATCATCATTCTTTTCGTCGTTTTTATCCTCATTGTGGGATACTTTTTAAGCTACTTTTTTGACAGCCAATATTTTTTGCCTATCGCCATTTTTTATTCACTTGCCTCTTCTTTTGGCAGTTATTTTTTCGGCGACAAGATTGTTTTAGCCATCAATCAGGCCATTCCCGCTACCCGTAAAAAATATTTTGATTTTTATACCGTCACCGAAAACCTGGCCATGGTTGCCAAAATTCCTGTCCCCAAAATTTATGTCATTGAATCTGATGCCATGAACGCTTTTGCCACTGGCCGCGATCCCAAACACGCCGTAGTCTGTGCCACTACCGGTCTTTTAAACAAACTAAACCGCACCGAACTTGAAGGAGTCATCGGCCACGAACTTTCTCATGTCAAAAATTATGATATTCTTTTGATGACCGTTGTTTCCGTTTTAATTGGCACTCTCTCAATTTTAATTAACCTTACGAGCCGCAGAATGCTTTGGGGAGGGGACCGCGATAATGATCGGCGTGAAGGCTCGGGAATTTTTATGATAATTGGCATCGTCTTAATTATTTTTGCCCCACTCATCGCTCAACTTATCCAGCTGGCCATTTCTAGACGTAGGGAATATTTTGCCGATGCTTCAAGTGTTTCTCTTACACACCAGCCTTCAGGTTTAATCAGTGCCTTAGAAAAAATCAGTACCGACACCACCCCCTTTAAACAAGCCTCAACCGCCACCGCCTCGCTTTATATTGCCAATCCCTTCACCAAAAACAAAATTGCCTCAATGTTTTCCACTCATCCTCCCGTCAAAGACCGCATCAAAGCCCTCGAGGCCATGATGTAATTACCGCATTTTGTTAGGATATTCCTTATTTGACTTAGTTTATTCGACTTTAGATTTTAGGTTTTAGACTTTATAATCTTTATATGCCTTTCGTCAACCTCCATCTTCATACCGAGTATTCACTTCTGGATGGACTGTCAAAGATAAAAAAGCTGGTCGCCCTCATCAAAGAGCAAGGAGGCAATGCCTGTGCCATCACCGATCATGGCAATTTATACGGGGCCATAGAATTTTATAAAGCCTGTCTTAAGGCAGATATTAAACCAATCATCGGCTCAGAGGTCTATTTTTGTCAGGGGTCTAGATTTGAAAAAAGTTCTCAAAATCGGAAAAATTATCATCTAATTTTGCTAGCCAAAAATAATCAGGGATACAAAAATTTAATGAAGCTAGTTAGCGTTAGTCATCTAGAAGGTTTTTATTACAAACCACGCATCGACTGGGAAACCTTGGAAAAATACCACGATGGTTTAATTTGCCTGAGTGCTTGTACCGAGGGGCAAGTGGCGCAAAATATTTTAGATAATAATTATGAAGAAGCAAAATTAACCGCCAAAAAATTTCAAGATCTTTTTGGCGAAGATTATTACTTAGAAATTCAGCGTCATCCAGGGCTAAAAGATCAAGATAAGGCCAACGAGGGCCTAATTAAAATCAGCCGAGAATTAGGTATTCCACTCGTCGCTACGAACGATTGTCACTATCTAAAACCCGAGGATGCATTTGCCCAGGACGTCCTCGTCATGATTAATACTCAAACCAATATCAAAACTCCCAATCGTCTAAGCATGGCTTCAACTCCGGACTTTTATGTCAAAAGCCCAGAGGAAATGTCAGAGCAATTTTTAGATTATTCCGAAAGTATCGAAAATACTCAAAAAATTGCCGATAAATGTGAGGTAAACATTGAAATTGGAAAGTGGTATTTCCCTAAATTTAAACTCCCCGAGGGTAAAAGCGCCGAAGAAACTTTGACGGAAATGGTCTATTCTAGCGCCAAAGAGCATTATGAAGTCATTACCTCTGAAATCAAAGAGCGTCTCGACTATGAGCTAAACGTTATTTGCTCCAAAGGCTATGCTGCCTACTTTTTAATCATGCGCGATTTTATTGATTGGTGTGAAAAAAATGATACCCCAACAAACACCAGAGGTAGTGCCGGTGGCTCTCTTGTCTCCTTTGTTTTAGACATTGTTACCGTTGATCCATTGATTTACAATTTACCCTTCGAAAGATTTTTAAATATAGATCGGCCTTCACCCCCTGATATAGATCTTGATATTGCCGACGATCAGCGCCAACAAATGCTTTTTCACATAATCGAGCAGTACGGTGCCGATTCCTTTGCTCAAATTTGTACCTTTGGCCGGATGATGGCTAGAGGCGCCGTTCGTGATACCGCCCGGGCCCTCGGATATGAATACGCTATTGGCGACAAAATCAGCAAACTGATACCTCTTGGCTCTCAGGGTTTTCCCATGAGTATCGATAAAGCCCTCGATACCACCCTAGATTTAAAACAACTCTACAATACTGACGCTGACTCAAAGAAAATTCTCGATACCGCCAGGCAAATCGAAGGCTGTGCCCGACATATCTCGGTTCACGCCTGTGCTATCGTCATTTCACCTACCAAAATAAATGACTTTTCCCCGACTCAGACTGAAACCGGGGGTGAAAAACCTATCACTCAGTATGAAATGCACGCCTGTGAAGATGTTGGTTTAGTTAAATTTGATATTTTAGGAATTCGAAACTTATCTTTTTTGCGTCAAGCCGTCATTAATGTCCGAAAAAACAGAAACATTGAAATCAACCTTCGAAAAATCCCTCTCGACGACAAAAAAACCTTTGAGATGCTTTCCGCCGGCCACACCATGGGTGCTTTTCAGCTAAGCGGTGAGGGAATGACTAAATGGTTAAAAGAGCTAAAACCCAATCGGGTTGAAGATTTAATGGCCATGGTCGCCCTTTACCGGCCTGGTCCTATGGCCATTATTCCACAGTACATCGAAAGAAAAAAACACCCCGAAAAAATTTCCTATTTTGACCCTAAAATGGAGAAATTTTTAAAAAGCTCTTATGGTCTACTCGTGTACCAGGACGACTGTCTTTACACTGCCATCGAGCTGGCTGGCTACTCCTGGACCGAAGTTGATAAATTTAGAAAAGCCATTGGCAAAAAAATTCCTGAAGAAATGGCCGCTCAAAAAATTAAATTTATTGATGGTTGTGTTAAAAATGGTTATTCCCAAAAGAAAGCTGAGGAAATATTTAAATTAATCGAACCCTTTACCTCTTATGGCTTCAACAAAGCCCACGCCGCCTCCTATGGCATGCTGGCTTATCGAACCGCCTACATGAAGGCAAATTATCCCGTTGAATACATGTGTGCCCTGCTCACTGCCGAGGCGAATGACATCGAAAAAATTAGTGATGGTATCGAAGAATGCCGAAATATGGGGATTATTATTCTCCCTCCTGATGTCAATCATTCCCACAAAGGCTTTGAATTCGAAAAAAATCCCGACTCTTTAGATAAGCTGGCCATACGCGTTGGTCTCTCTGCCATCAAGAATGTTGGTGATATTGCCATCGACCTGATTGTTGAAGAAAGAAACAAAAACGGTCTTTACAAAAATTTTCATGACTTTTGTCTTCGTAGCAACGGCCAAAAAGTAAATAAAAAAGTTCTTGAAAGTTTAATAAAAGTTGGCGCTTTTGATAGTTTTGGGGAAAGAAATGCTGTTTTGGCCTCAGTCGAAGAAATTAGAAATCAGTGCAGTAAACTTAATAACAAAAAAGACACTGGTCAGTTTGGGCTTTTTGATAATTCCGACACTCCCGTTGTTGTTCCACAAGATGTTTTTATGAAAATTGAGCCTATGTCTCAAAATGAAAAATTATCACTCGAAAAAGCTTTGCTTGGTGTTTATGTCACCGAAAATCCCATCAGTAAAATTTTAGCTACTTTCAGTTCAACTAATTTATTAAAAATAAAAGATTTACACGAAAAAAACAATAATAGCCAGGTCAAATTTGCCGCCATAATTCATAAATGTAAAAACATTAGAACCAAAAAGAATAATGCCCAAATGGCTTTTCTGACCCTCGAGGATGAAAGCGGTCAAATAGAGGCGGTCATATTTCCCCAAGCCTACGAGAATTACAAGGATATAATTGAGGAAAATAAGGCCTTTTATTTCGAGGGTAAAATTTCACTCCGCGATGATGCCAAATCAATCCTCATTGATTTACTCTCTACTGTCACCCCCAAGACAAAATCTAATTACGATTTTGTCATAAAAGTACCCCCGGGCACCTCCCAGTCTCAGCTTATGGACCTAGATCGCCTCCTTAAAAAAAATCAAAATGGTCACAGTGGTCTGATTGTTCTCCCAAACGGCAAAGAACTACCCCTCTCTTATGGAGTTGATTACAACGACAATCTTAAGACCCAAATTGATGAAATATTTTTCCCATCCTTTTCTTAGATATTGATTGCCTGCGTAAATTAATATAAAATACCAAAGTTTATAGATTATTTTTTTATGGCCATAAAATTTATTCATCAAGACACAGAATTCCATGTTGGGGATACTGTTAAAGTCAATTATAAAATTAAGGAAAAAGACAAAGAAAGACTCCAAACCTTTGACGGGATTATCATCTCCATCAGTGGCAAAACTGAAAATAAAAACTTTTTAGTTGCCAAAAACGCCAGCGATGGAGTTAGAGTTGAGCGTATCTTTCCAATTAATTCTCCTTGGATTGCCTCAATCAAAAAAATGCGTAGCCCAAAGCGCACTCTCCGAAGTGCCAAATTATATTTCCTGCGTGATCCCCACGCCAGGAGCATTTAATAAACTTTTGTTTTTTATCATTTTCTTTTCCTGTTTTGAAAATTGAAAATTGATAATTAAAAATTGATTAAGGGTCCTTAGCTCAGTGGTAGAGCAGTTGCCTTTTAAGCAATTGGTCGCGAGTCCGATCCTCGCAGGGCCCACTTAATGCATCTTTACGGTTTTATCATTGGTCTTGCCATCATCGTCGGAATTAGATACTTTAGTCAAAATCAAAAAGTTATTTCCAAAAGTAAAGAAAATCTTTTTATTTTTGGGCTTTTATTTTTTTCGATTATCGGCGCTCGACTTTACCATGTCATCGACTACTGGAATTATTATTCGGAAAATATAAATCAAATTTACGCCACCTGGAATGGGGGACTAGGTATTTACGGAGCTCTTGTCGCTGGAGTAATTTATCTTTTTTTATATTCTTATTTTTCTAAAATTACTTTTCTAAAAATTTTAGATTCGATTACACCCATTTTGCCCCTATGCCAGGCTATCGGTAGAATTGGTAATTTATTTAATAATGAAATTCCCACTTGGTGGCTCGAAGCCTCTTTAAATCTAATTTTATTTTTTGTTCTTAAGTCTAAAAAACTAATCAACTATTCAACTACTTCACTCTATCTAATCGGCTATGGCCTAATCAGATTTTTTATTGAATTTTTTCGAAGCGATACTTGGCAAATTGGTTCTTTTAAAATCGCCCAAATTATTTCAATAATTTTTATTTTAATAGGCTTAATAATTTTAAAATCTACTCAGAAGTCTAATAATTTGCTAAAATAAGCAGCCACGGCTCCATCGTCTAGTGGCCTAGGACTTCCGCCTTTGGCGGATAATCGTGGGTTACGGATGGTATTAAAAATCTGGCTCCATCGTCTAGTGGCCTAGGACTTCCGCCTTTGGCGGATAATCGTGGGTTA
>CAZJUH010000003.1:37812-49175 GCA_964549165.1 uncultured Gammaproteobacteria bacterium
CGGATGGTATTAAAAATCTGGCTCCATCGTCTAGTGGCCTAGGACACCTGGCTTTCATCCAGGTAATCGTGGGTTCGACTCCCACTGGAGTCACATGTACTTCGTATATGTGCTAAATAGTTTAAAGAATAATAAGAAGTATACCGGGCAAACTAATTGTCTCGAGAGACGTTTGTATCAACACAATCATGAAGAAACAAAGTCAAATAAATCAAACGCACCCTTTGAACTAATTTTTGCACAGGAATGTGAAACAAGGTCACAATCCGTAATAAGTGGCCTAGGACTTCCGCCTTTGGCGGATAATCGTGGGTTCGACTCCCACTGGAGTCACCATTTTGCTTCTCTAATCCTCCACTTCCATCATCAGCCCGTAGTGGTCGGAAAGGTGGATGTTTTTTCTTTTCAGCCTAAACAAATCGTTTAAAACCACCTTGTGATTTAGATTTTTCAAATCTTTCGAAATTAAAATATAATCAAGTCGACTATCTTTTCTAATTTTATAAAAATTTTTTCTTTGGGTATTTTCTTTGGACACTGTAATTATATTTTTATCTCTGAGCGGATCAAATAAATTAGTTTTCTCTTCTAATGCTTTATATAAATTTTCCGTAAAAGAAACATTAAAATCACCGGCCACAATCGCTCTTTCTCTTTCTGCCCCAATCCCTTCTAAAAGTTCTAAAAATTGCTTTAATAAAACTCTATTTTCCTTACCCGAAACCTGCTTATAAAGACTAACAAGATGGGTATTAACCACTGTGACATTTTTTCCCTCAACTTCTAATTTAATTTTTTGATAACCTTTTTTTAAAAATCTGTCCGTCAATTGAAAAGAAAGGGGAGTCGCTTGGCTTTTAAATTTTACATATTCACTACTCACAATCGGGTATCTGGAAACAAAAAGTAAGCCACCTCTGTTTATTCTTTTTCCGGGAGTTAAAAAAGTATGGTATCCCAAGTTTTCAAAAGTTTTTGAAATTCTTCTTACTTTTTTTAAAAAAATTAATTCCTGGAAACAGATAATGTCGGCATTTAACTTAAGTACTTCCGAAACGAGATGGTCAATCCTAGCTGTTCTCCTCGGTGACAGGGGAGTGTCGAAACAGTTTATAGTAATTATTTTAATTTTCATTTATTTTCAAGTTTTTATTATATACCAATTTGCTTGATATACTTTCTTTGTGATTTATATTTTTCACGGCAATCATACCGCTCAAAGCTATCTTGAATTTTCTGAGCTGTTAAATAATTATAAATTACACGAAAAATTCCACCAAAATAGTAAATCTCTTGATATTGATTCTCTTAATCGTTTTATCAACACCCCCTCCCTCTTTTCAGAAATAAAAGTGGTCATTATCGAAAATCTGTTTTCTCTTTTAAAACCCCAGCTTGACACCGTCTCTAAATTAATCAATTCCCGCCCAAATTTAGACTATTTATTTTGGCAAGATAAAAAAATCGAAGCGGTTAAATTAAAATTATTTCCAAAATCGACAGTCAAATTTTTTGTTTTGCCCGAAGTTTTATTTAGTACCCTCGATTCAATCAGACCTCAAAATAAAATTGACTTTGTCAAAAAATATCAAAATTTAACTTTGACTCTACCCTTTGAACTTATTCTATTTTGGTTTAAAAATCATCTTCGGCGTCAACTAACTACCTATTCAAAATTTTCCCCCACATTACTCAAAGAGGCGTATTTAAAATTAATTGAACTGGATTATCAATCAAAAACCGGCAAGCTACTCCAATCCAAAGAGAATAGTCTTGAAAAACTAATTCTTTCTCTTATCGACTCGAGGCCCTAATTTCTGCTATTATTTTCTATATGACTGCCCAAATCATAGACAAGCCCTGGGGTCGGGAAATAATTCTCAGTCCTCCCGATCTACCCTATACCGCTAAAATACTTGAAATCAAAGCCGGTAAACGTTTATCCCTTCAATATCACGACCAAAAACTCGAAACTCTTTGTCTTTTTTCAGGAGAGGCAAATATTATTTGGGGCCAAGATCAATCAAATCTAACCACTGAAAAAATGATAGATAGTCAGGGATACACCATTACTCCCGGTACCGTACACCGCTTTGAGGCTATTACTGATTGTCGACTTTTTGAAGCTTCGACTCCAGAAATAGGCACAACCTTCAGACTCAAAGATGATACCCAGCGCCCCGATGAAACAGAGACTATTAGAAATTTACCCAACCGTGGCTACTAATAATCAAAATCTCCTCTGGTTTAAAGATATTCATTTTGAAGATGTTAATATTGTCGGAGGAAAAGGCGCAAACTTAGGTGAAATGTATAACCTAGGCATCCCCGTTCCCAATGGTTTTTGTGTTACCGCTCGGGCTTATTTTAAATTCATCGAAGCTAATAAATTAAAACCAAAGATTAAAGCCCTTCTCGATGTCATCGATGTCGATGACCCATCTCAGCTTAATTCCACCTCAGCCAAAATTAGAAAATTAATCAAGCAGTCACCTCTCCCCCCAGAAATTGCCATTGAAATTATGACTGCCTACAAAAAACTCTGTGGTTTTGCTGGTCTAAAAAATGTCCCTGTCGCTGTTCGTACCTCAGCCACCGCCGAAGATAGTGCTGATGCCTCTTTTGCCGGTCAAGGAGACACTTTTTTAAACGTTCTCGGAGAAAGTAACGTTGTCAACAAGGTTCGTGCTTGCTGGTCCAGTCTTTTTACTTCCCGTTCACTTTTTTATCAAGTAAAAAATCACTACGATAATTTCAAAATTGGCGTCGCTGTTCCAGTTCAAAAAATGGTCCAAAGTGAGATTTCCGGTATTGCTTTTACCCTTAATCCCGTCACCAACAATAAAAAAGAAATTGTCATCGAAACTATCTGGGGACTAGGTGAATATATCGTTCAAGGTATTGTCACCCCCGACCAGTATCTTCTTGATAAGTCAAACTGGGAAATTATATTTGAAAATCATGTCCCTCAAAAAATTCAGTTAACCCGCTTTGAAGATACCAACAAGGAAGTTTCTGTTCCTAAATACAAACAGAATCGTTCAAAAATTGACCGTCCCATGGTTATAAAAATTGGTAAACTGGCTCAAAAACTTCACAATCATTATGGTAAAGCCCAGGATATTGAATTTGCCATCGAAAAAAATAAACTCTATTTTGTTCAAACCCGACCAATAACTACTGTCGATGTTAGCCAAAAAAATCTTGAATCTCAAAACAAAATCGATGTAAATTTAAAACCAATTATAAGCGGAGACCCTGCCAGTCCAGGCTCAGGTACCGGTGTTGCCATTATTATAAATTCCCCCAAAGAATTAAATCGCGTCCAAAAAGGACAGGTACTCGTCACTCAAATGACCACTCCCGACTTTGTCCCCGCCATGAAAAAAGTTAATGCGATTGTTACTGATAGGGGAGGTCAGACCTCTCATGCCGCTATTGTTAGCCGCGAACTTGGTGTTCCCTGCGTCGTCGGCACTGAAACTGGTAGCAAATTAATTAAAGAAGGTGACATTATCACTGTTGACGGTACTACTGGTAAAATTTATTCAGGTGATCAAACTCAAAATACCAATAAAACAAAAAAAAAGAGTCAATCAACTCAAAAAACGGCGACAAAATTATATGTCAATTTAGGGGAGCCAGAGCTAGCCTCTGAAATTAGCAAAAGAAATGTAGACGGGATTGGTCTTCTTAGAGCCGAATTTATGATTGCCAATATTGGTATCCACCCAAAGCGAATGATTCAGGAAAATAGACAAAAAGAATATATTCAAAAATTAGCTTCAGGCATGCTTTCTTTTTGCAAAAATTTTAATCCGAGGCCCGTCATCTACCGTGCCACCGATTTCAAAACCAATGAATATCGTTATCTAAAATGGGGAAAATTATACGAACCCCAGGAGCCCAATCCTCTGCTCGGATTTCGTGGAGCCATCCGCTACATTAACTCACCAGATGTTTTCGAAATGGAACTCGAAGCCATCAAAATTGTCAGAAATAAATATAATTTAAAAAATTTATGGCTGATGATTCCTTTTTGTCGAACTCCAGAGGAACTGATAAAAGTCAAAAAAATTATTACCGACAACGGCCTCCTTCGTAGTCCTTCTTTTAAATTATTTATGATGGCTGAAATTCCGAGCAATGTCATTCTTCTTGATAAATTTATTGATGTTGGTATCGACGGCATTTCCATTGGGAGTAATGATCTCACTATGCTTGTCCTTGGCCTTGACCGTGACAACTCGGAAGTAGCCAAAGATTTCAATGAGCTTGACCCCTCAGTTCTTTGGTCTTTAAAACGTTTAATTATCAAAGCCAAAAAACGCGGTATTATGGTCGGTATTTGTGGGCAAGCCCCCAGTAATTATCCTGACTTAGTCGAGAAATTAGTCAAATGGGGTATCACCTCAATCTCCGTCTCACCAGATGCTATTAATCGCACTCGAGAAATTATTGCCTGGGCGGAGAAT
This sequence comes from uncultured Gammaproteobacteria bacterium, assembly GCA_964549165.1. GTDB lineage: Bacteria > Patescibacteriota > Microgenomatia > UBA12405 > UBA12405 > UBA12158. The sequence goes on from CAZJUH010000003.1 coordinate 42,288, forward strand.
AAAAGACTATCACCACTTCGCCCCTAAGCTCTCCGTCCCAATCACTTTTTATTTCTTCAAACTTTTTTGTCATTTCTCTCAGGATTTTTATTTCTACTTTGTCGCCATAAATCTGTTTAATTTCACTGATTAATTTTTCACTCCGAAGAGGGGATTCATATATAACTTTTGCTCCCTCAACTTGCTTAAATTTTTCTAAAATTTTCTTTCTCTCTCCTTCTTTTTTGGGCAGAAATCCCAAATAGGAAAATCTCCCCATTGGCAGTCCCGCCAAAATTAACGCATTTATTAAGGCATTTGGTCCAGGCACAGAAGTATATTTTAGACCAATCTCTTGGCACTTTTTGACAAGAAACCAGCCCGGATCAGATAAGAGCGGCGTGCCAGCGTCAGTCACTAAAGCCACTTCTAGGCCCTCTTTTAGCATCTCAATTATTTGAGGAATTTTTTGTCTTTCAACTTCATCATAAAAAGATATTAATTTCGGCTTATTAGCAATTTTTAGCTCTTTTAGTAAAAATCCCGTCTTCCTCGTGTCTTCACACAAAAGAATATCGATATTTTCAAACGTATCGATAGCCCTCAATGTGATATCTTTTATATTGCCAATTGGTGTTGCGACAAGATAGAGCATGTTTAGTTATTGAATTGTCGAATCACCGCCACTACTTTACCTCTAATTTCGACTTCAGTGACATACATTGGACTCATGGTAGAGTTGGCTGGTTGCAAACGAACTCGAGTCGCTTCTTGGTAATATCTTTTGAGGGTAGCGAAACCATTTTTTAAGACTGCCACCACAATGTCACCGTTATTAGCCATTTTTTGTTCTTTAACCACCACAAAGTCTCCGCTTAAAATTCCATCATCAATCATCGAATCTCCTTTGGCTTGAAGTACAAAAGATTTATCACCAGCCTTAATTAAGGTTGATGAGACCATCAAAGTCGCGCTTGGATCCGGATAAGCCTCTATTGGTGCTCCACAGGCAATAAAACCTAGCACGGGCACTTCAATATTATTTACATTGTTTTTATCTTCGTCCTTTTGAAGCAGCTCTATCCCCCTAACCGCTCCCCGGTAACGTCTGATTAAACCTTTTTTTTCCAAAGTAGACAGGTGTTCATGAACAGTTGCTAGTGAAGATAAACCCATAGATTGGGCTATTTCGGTCAAAGTTGGCGCATAACCATACTTATCTATTGAGCGCGATATTAAATCTAAAATTTCCTTTTGTCTTTTGTAAATTATAGCTGGCATAGTCTCATCTTACACGAATAATACCCGAAGTCAATTATTAAATTAATGATAAGATTAAATTATGTTTTTTGCCATAGTATTTCTAAGTTCTATTTTTTTCTTTCTATTTTCGGCTGATTGTCAGGCTACACCAGAATTTACAGTCTCCGAAAAGATAGAATATTTTTTTTCTCTCTCAGGACAGGCCACTGTCACCCATCAAATCACTTTGACAAATAATTTTTCTCAAATTTATCCAACTGAGTATCAAATTCAGATTCAGGGTTTGCCTCTCAGCGATCTAAGTGCCAGCGATGAACAGGGGAGTATTTTAAGCGACTTTTCAAATCAAAATGGCACCAGTATCATCAAGCTAAAATTTAATGAGGCCAAGGTTGGCAAAAACCAAAGCACCAATTTTAAATTAATTTATCGTATTTCGGATTTAGCCAAAAATAAGGGAAAAACCTGGGAAATTATCCTTCCTCAAACAGTTGAAAATATCCCGACGAGCAGTGAGGTCAGTTTAAAAACCCCCTCTGAGTTTGGTAGTCTTTCCTTTGCCTCAGTCAGCGCTAAATTCGAAGATGCCTTAACTCAAAACACGACCACTTTTAAAAACAATTCCTCTTCAAAAATATTAATTATTTTTGGTAATTATCAACTTTTTGATTTTACTCTAAATTATCATTTAAAGAATCCCTCTTCAAACAAGGTTATCTCTGAAATTGCCCTGATTCCGGAAACCTATTCTCAGTCGGTCTATTACAAATCGATTTCTCCCCCACCGGTAGCTATCGACATCGATCTAGATGGCAACTGGCTCGCTAAATACGAAATCAATCCGGACGAGGAACTTGATATTATTGCCAGTGGTCAAGTTAAAACTGGAATTAATTTACCCCAAACAACAAACAATATCGAAAATTATCTTGGGCCTCAAAAATTCTGGCCCTCTGACGATCCTCAAATCCAATCTCTCTTAGATAAAATAACCTCACCTCGCTCAGTTTATGATTTTGTGATCTCAACACTCGACTACGATTACAACCGAATAAATAGTTCTAGTCGTCTCGGCGCAATCGAGGCCCTGAAGAGTCCTCAAAATGCCCTCTGTACTGAATTTACCGACCTCTTTGTGACCATATCCCGAGCCAAAGGAATTCCGGCAAGGGAAATTCAAGGTTTTGCCTATTCAACTGATCAAAAAATTAAACCTCTAAATCTTAATAATGATATTCTTCATGCCTGGCCAGAATATTACGACTCAAACTCAAAATCATGGAAGGCTATTGATCCGACTTGGGGAAAAACCACAAACGGCATCGATTATTTTAATAATTTAGACTTAAATCACATCATCTTTGTGACTCACGGCCTAAACAGTGAATACCCCCTCCCGGCCGGATCTTACCAAAAAGATCAAAATACAAAATCAGTCTTTATTGATTTTGCTAAGGAGGATTTAGAATATAAACAAACAATTCCCTCAGTCTCTCTTAAAAAGAATAAGCTTGTCCTCCAAAATCAGTCGCCTAATTCCCAAAAAAATATTTTTATTTCCTCTGAAAAAATTTCTTTTTCCCAAAATATAGAAAAAATTTTACCCTACTCTACCTTAGAAATTGAGCTACCCAAAATTTCATTTTTAAAATCACTTTCTACTAACAATCAAAAAATAACCTTTGTCTTAACTAGTTTAGAAGGTCAAACTTCAAACCAAAGTTTAAATTATCCCCCTCATTTTATAAATTTAGGAATATTTATCATTCTAAGCCTTATTATTTTATCGATAAGCGGTATAATAATTACGAGTCTTACTCATGAAAAAACTACTTAAATACACTTTATTTTTGGCTTTCGCTCTCGTTATCGAAAATGAAATTTGGTCAAATTTAAGCTTCTCACCAAAAATCGAAACTATTATCAAAGTTGCCCTAATACTGGCCATCTTTGAGTTAATTCTCAAACCAATTCTCAAAATATTACTTTTACCTATTACTTTTTTGACTCTCGGTTTAATTCGAATTGTTATAAACACCCTCGGTCTCTATTTGGCCGCTTTTTTGATTTCCGGTTTTAGTGTTAATTCTCTACGGATTTTCGACTATTCACTAAGTGGCTTTCTTGCCTATCTCTTTACCTCAACCGTCATCAGTACTTTTCTTTATATTTTTAAAAAATTATGAACACTTCTCTCACCATTATTCAAATAATTCTCTGCCTGCTTTTATCAAGTTTAATCTTTATGCAATCAAAAGGAAGCACTGAAAATAACAATATTCTTTCCGAAACTGTCTCTCAGCGTCGTGGTTGGGAAAAAATACTTTTTAATTTAACTTTAGTTACCATTCTCTTATTTTTAATCTCTTCAGTCATCCAATCTTTGATTTAAATGCTCACGAAATTACGTTTTAAGCTCGAATTATTTTTCGTATATTTCAAAAGAAATTGGCTGTATTTCATCATCAGCCTCGCTATTGGCAGCTCCTTAATTATTTTTCGTCAAAGTCTAATAAATTTTTATAAAAAAATTAATCATCCAGTTCAAAAAATAGGCATCGAAGGTCTCTTTACTAGTAGTAGTTTACCACTCGAGATTAGCCAAAAAATATCTTTTGGACTAACCATAAATACCGGCAATAACAAATTTAATATCTCACCTCTCGTTAAAAGTCTTGACATTCAAAACGACCAGACTCAGTATTATTTTGAATTAAACCCTGATATTAAATGGCATAGTAAACAATCACTTAAATCATCGGATTTTAATTATAAAATCGCTGGTCTAAAGATCTCTTTTCCGGACTCAAATCATCTCATTATTCAAACTGAAAAGCCCTTTGCCCCTATTTTTTCAACTCTTAGCCAGCCTCTAATCAAGAAAAATTTTGATGGACTGGGAGAATTTGAAGTTGATAGTTTCCAGTACCAAGACGGTTATCTAAAAAACTTAAGCCTCAGGTCTAGAGGAAGCGCCCTCCTTTACCGTTTCTATCAAAACGAAACTGATCTTGTGAATGCTTTTAAGATCGGGGAGGTTGATCAGATCGAGACCAGTTCAACCCCTGAAAATCTAAACAATTGGCCAAAAATAAACATTACGAAAAATATAAAAACTGATGAAAGATACTTAGCCATTTTTATCAACACCGAAAAATTTAGTAACAAGCAGTTTAGGCAAGCCCTGGCTTATGCTACCCCAAAGACAAAAGACTTAAACGAAAGAGCCCTCTCACCAATTTCTCCAAGCTCCTGGGCCTACAATCCCGATGTCAAAGAATATGCTTTTAATGAAGCCAGAGCCAAAGAACTCATCAAAGATAACCCAATTGAATCCATTAATCTTACCTATAATGACCGTCGCTTGATAGACCTCGCTGACGATATCAAAAAAAGCTGGGAAGAAATTCTCGGCATAAAAGTTAACGCTCAAATCAGTAATCAGATTGATACTCAAAATTATGATGTAATCCTCGCTTACGGCAGTATCTTAAATGATCCTGATCAGTATTTGTTTTGGCATTCGACTCAAACAACAACAAATATTACCAAAATCAATCATCCCCCTATTGATAAACTATTGGAGGAGGGAAGGCAGACTTTTGACCAGCAAGAACGCAAAAAGATTTATTTAGAATTTCAAAAAATATTACTCGAAGAATCCCCAACTATTTTCTTAAAATATCCTATCCTTTATACTATCTCTAGAAATTACTAAATATATGGAAGAAAATAAAATCACTCCCTTTGGCTATTTTCTCTTACTGTCTTTTTTTATTCTCCTTGGCTATGCTGCCTGGATTTATGCCGAGAGTATTGACTGGGATGTCTTAAAAAGAATGGAAAATAGCCCTCTGACTCTACCCACCCAAACTATAATTTCTCCCACTACCACCACCTCCGCTACTCCAACTGTTAAGGTAAACTAATCCTTATGGAAAATATTTTTCCCGTTTTAGAAGTAAAGGGCAATCATCGGGATTTGGGCTTTACTATTGGTCACCGTTTTAAAAAAGCGATTCAAGATAGAATAAAATCCAGAAAAGACAATATCCCAAGTTACAATAAGTATTTAAAAAAAGTAGACGCCTATTTTCAAATTACGAAAAAATATTTACCGGAAATTGTTGACGAAATAGAGGCTATGTCGGAGGGATCCGGAGTTTCTGTTAAGGATTTATTTTTTTATAACTGCCGCGAAATTTATAATTTGTTTATCAACTCGAGTGAAAACGATCACTGCACTACCATCGTTTCTCAAAAAAATAATTCCATTTTAGTTGGCCACAACGAAGATTGGATTCTCGAGGGCATAGAAGATTTATATATTTTAAAAGCAAATTTAGGCAAAACATCAATTCTAGGCCTCGCCAACAATACCCTTCTTCCTGGTGATGTCGCCATGACAAATAGCCACGGTCTAGTTCAGTGTATTAATAAGTTAAATTCGGAAAGTGGCTTAGGAATCCCCAAAAATTTTGTAGCTCGTGCCGTTTTGGATTGTGAGAATATTAGCGAGGCAGTTGATCTAATTAAGTCTATCCCTTTAGCTTCTGGTTTTAATCATGTTTTAGTTCAAAAAGATAAAATCATTAATATCGAAATGGCCACTTCAAAAATCTCAATAAACAACATTAAAAGCAACACCTTCGTCCACACTAATCATTTTCTTTCGCCAGAGCTACAAAAAATAGAAAGCTTCCGCTCTAAAAGTTCCGAAATTAGATTCAACAAAGCCACTAATTTACTAAAAAGCAAAGAGCATAATCTAAAAAATATTTTTTCCCTGCTTTCAGACACCAGTAACAACTGCGAATCAATTTGCCGTAATGAAACCATTGCTTCTCTTGTCTTTTCTCCTAAAAACAATGAGCTTTGGATCTGCCGTGGCCGCCCTGACAAAGGCAAATATTTCAAATATTCGTTTTAAATTAATTTGGTTGCGGGACTAGGAATCGAACCTAGAATAACCACTTCCAAAGAGTGGTGTCCTACCATTAGACGATCCCGCAGTATTTTTCTGGTGCCGACGAGAGGACTTGAACCTCCACACCTTGCGGCATACGCACCTCAAGCGTACGTGTATACCAATTTCACCACGTCGGCAAATTTTAAAAGAACTATGTATTATATCGCAAAAGTGGCTTCGCTAATTTATTGTTTTACTGGGTGGCATGCCAACCCGTAGCTTTAGCGAAGGGTGGCTGTTGAGGGGTTCGAACCCCCGACATCATCGATGTAAACGATGCGCTCTACCAACTGAGCTAAACAGCCATTTTAAATTACTATTTATCTATTCAACCATTAATCTAATTATTTGCTTCGCCATTCCGTAGCTTTAGCGAAGGATGGGAGCGGGTAGAGGGAATCGGACCCTCGCCGAGAGATTGGAAATCTTTCGTTCTACCGCTAAACTATACCCGCATTTGTACAATATTTTATCAAAAATGATGTTAAATAGTGCGTTTAAGGTAAAATATCCTATTGCCGTCGTGTCCCGCCTGCAAAAGCTGTTGCTTTAGCAACTGCGGGCAGGTGAAACTGGTATAAAACTTAAATAATTACCTAATTTAGGGTATAATATTAACAATTTGCCGTCGTGTCCCGCCTGCAAAAGCTGTTGCTTTAGCAACTGCGGGCAGGTGA
>CAZJUH010000004.1:0-31738 GCA_964549165.1 uncultured Gammaproteobacteria bacterium
TAAATTTAAAAAAATAATTTATGCCTAATAAAGAAACAAAATTACAGCCAGGATTGTTTGATCTGCCAAAAGCTAGAGTAGAGGCTGTTGATTATATAGATGAAAATGGAAGAAAGAAGGGTAGAATACCGACTGGTATGAAAAGATCAGAAATTAATGAATTGAAAAAGAATAAGGGGAAACGAAGAACTGGAGATGCGAGTTGGCCAAACGATTATTAAAGTAGATTAAGATCTTATTTTAGTTTTTATTGTTTTTTTTATTTTCTTTTCTCTGGCTTGTTGTTATTTAATTAGGCTTTACCTTGTATATCTTTGTTCGTTATTATATAATTTTTAGATGGGATACTTTGGAAAATTGGAAGAAAAAGAAAAAGCTAAAAGACTGCGCAAGAAAGGATATTCTTATAATCAAATCAAAACAGAAACTGGACTTTCCAAGGATACAATATGTAGATGTTGTCGGGATATTGAATTAACAAAAAAGCAAATTTTAGCTTTAAACTTGAATAGAAAGAGAGGTCAGATTTTGGGATCAATCAGGGGAGCTAAAACGAATCAAAGAAGAAGAATTTTATCGGAAGAAAGATTATTGAAGAAAGGAATAAAACAAATTGGAACTCTAAACAAAAGAGAAAAATTTATGTTAGGAATTGCTTTTTATCAGGGAGAAGGTTCTAAAACTGGATCGGGGGTTGAATTTACCAATTCTGATCCAGATACGGTGGTTTTTATGGTAAGGTGGTTTGAGGAATTTTGTCAAATAGGCAAAGAAAATTTAAAGTGTAGTTTATGGCTTCATGATAATTTAAATGAGAAAGTAGCGATTAAATATTGGTCTGATTTGTTGGGAGTAAAAAAAGAACAGTTTGGAAAAACATATGTGGCAAAAAATAAAATTAATAGCAAAAAAATTAGAAAAAATATTCATAAATATGGAATTATTAAAATTCGGTATTATGATGTGTTAAAGTTGAGGCTTATCTTGGGGTGGATTAAGGGTGTTTTAACCTGATACTTAGAATGCTATAATTCTTGAGCTCTTTTAAAATTTTTATTCCCCCTTAGCTCAGTGGTAGAGCGCTCGCCTGTGAATTAAAAATCGCAGCTTTCTTGAGTAATTGAGATTGAAACTCCGGAAGAATTCAGGGAAGCCTAAGTCCTTACAAAAGTTGGGATATGGTAATCCTGAGCCGATCTCCAATAAAAATTGGAGCAGGTGCAGAGACTAGGTGAGTACACCTTTAAGCCTCCGGCTCCCGATTTATCGGGATGAAAAGATAGTCCAGGCCTCAGTTAAAATTGAGGGTTTCCTGTAAGCGATTGGTCCTAAGTTCGAATCTTAGAGGGGGAGCCAGTTCGCTCTTATTCTGATAAATTGGTTGTCGACCAGGTGTTGAAATAAGGGCGTGTACTCTGACTTAACAACTTTTCCCTTTTCGTCAAACCACAACTTCTCAAAAAACATCGATAAATAATGTCTTTTTGCTTCAAAGCTCGCTTTATCATACTCCTGTCTGATATTTTTCATCAGACTAACGATTTCAACGACCACATTAATATCTAAACCTCCCTGGTTCTCCATCGTGGCAATATTATTTTCACAACTTTGAATTTGTATATCTAGTTCATCATGTCTCCTTTTAAAGGTTTCTTTATCTACAGTTCCGTCCAGTAAATTATCTTCAAGAGAATTTCTTTTTACTTCCAGTTGTTTGATAGCGTTTCGGACGTTTTCGACTTCCTGTTGTTTCACTTCTCTCGACTGCTTAACCAATTCTTTAGCTTTCTCAATTACTCTATTAGTGAATTTTTCAGTAAATTGGATTGTTTGAAGATGTTTAGATACATTCTGCTCTAGAGTTGAAAGCGACAAATAGCGTTTACATCCTTTGTGGGCATGACCATGATAGTAGGCCCTCCCTCTCCGGCTGACCCAATCACCAAATAGTCTTGAATTATGTTCCTGGCAGAAAGCTAAACCGTTTAAAAGCCATTTATATTTTCTTCTCCGGCACGCATGCTTATTGTGAATATCCATTATCCTCTGGCAAGACTCAAAGATTTCCGGAGTGGTTAATGGTTTATGGTTGCCTTTGAAAATCTTGCCTTTAAACTTAAAGTTGCCAGTATAGAAAACATTTTTTAACATGAAATATAAGATGTTACGACAGAGTTTCTTGCCATTTTTTGACCTTAAACCTATCTTGTAAGACATCTCCACTAGGTCGTCAACAGAATATCGGTTGGTAGAATATAGTTTAAATATCTCAGTAACCTTGGGCCCATATTCAGGATTAACTTCAATTATATTAATTGGTTTTTCAATAGTACCTATATTTTTGTTGACATATCCAAGTGGGCCCCACCCTGGCCACCAGCCTTCCTCACATTTCTTTTCAAGTGATTTTTTAACCTTTCTCCCAGTTAGACGACTGTAAAAAGCATTTATCGAAGCAAGCATTCCATCCATCAGCATTCCTTCGGCACTGTCGTCAATCATCGGCTGATTTACAGCAATTAACTGTGTTCCATGTTTTTTTAACTCTCTTTTTATATTAAAATGGTCAAATTCGTTACGGGCGATTCTATCTGTATCAATAATTAAAGCAAAGTCTATATCGTCTTCCTGACAACGAATTATCATGTCGTCCAATCCATCCCTACCAACTGTTTTTGTCCCGCTCTTGCCTCCATCATCATAGACGCCCTCGACCTGACAATCATTTTCTCTTGCCCATTTGACACAAAGGTCTTTTTGAACCTCAAGACTTTCCCCCTCATTTTTTTGCTCCTCAGTACTTACCCTGATATAGATTACTGCTTTTTTCATACAATGTTCCCTTTTGGATTAACAATTAATGCTCTGGCTTCGATAAAACTTTTAATTCTTTGCCATGCAGGATATACGCCAGGGATAAAAGGCATGCCTAGTTCTGATAAACGAAGTTCTACCAGTTTAGTAACAAATAAATCCACTAACTTTTCTGACTTATCTTTATTTCCCTTATTTATTATTGATTTCATAAATAACCTCCTTATAAACCAAAAAAGGTACAGTCAAAAGGCACCAACTGTGCCAACTGAAACTGTACCTAACTCTAAAACTATAAGCTCTTGAAAACACTTGAAGTATTGTCAAGTTCTTTATATCAGTGTAAACATTATTTAACCCTATGTCAAGGAGTAATATCATCATTTTGAATAATAATTTATTATTAAACTATTAAATAATTATAAGATACTTAATAATAGAAAACGACTGAACTTATTAGGCGATAGGGGGGGGTGGGTAGGATGCATTTTATATCTTTGTTCAACAATGCTTATGAGGTTCAGCAATTAGACGGTTTTTCTCTGTTTATCTCCCCCCTTATTTAAGGAGAAGACTAATAAATGATTTATCGTATGGCGGGTTAATGGTAAATATATCCACTTCCCTAATTAAATGAGGGAACTCTATCTTTTTATAGCTGATTACTCATTTATTACTCTTTTTGTAGAAGACTAATCAATAAGTTTAGTGTCAATAAAAACGATAGTTTTATAAATATTATCAACATAATCGTTAACTAAACCCATCTTTCCTTTACACGTTAATAGATATCTCCATGTAAAGATATTTTTAATAAACTTATATTGCTTTAAATTTTTTATATCACGACGCCTAGTTTTTGCGAGACAATTTCACACTTAACTTTAGTCTCAATTGTTAAGTAACCGTACAAAGGCCCTTGGCGGAAAATAAATTCCACCTCATCCAATGCGGCTCCATAGCTACCATCTAACATCGCTGTTGATGGAGGATACTACCCTCGTTGTATCCATCACTATGTATTCCACCTCACCGTTTACTGTCCTAAGTGAGAAAGGGTGTAAATCTTTTAGGCTTTGACCCAAGACAGATGGGTAATTTAACTCTGCCTGATATATATGTTTAAAGTGCTGGATTTTGGTTTGCACCACGGCCAAAGTTGATTGCTGAGGAGTACCTGTTACTCTCAGCTTTGTACCTTCTCAACCTTGACCTTTTACGGTCACTCGACTTAGCGTTGGACTTGTGCAAACTAATTACTGTTTAGAGGCAAAAAAAAAGAGAGCACAAGAACTCAACTCTGAGCTCGATGCTCCCATTTGGGGTACTAAAACTTAAACTATTACTAAGTTAAATATACAATAGTTTCACTTTATGTCAATAAGAAGTGTATAATTAAAAGTAATTGCCTCATTAATTATTAAAGTATGAAAAAAGACGATTCAAACGAACTATTAACACTAGAAGAAGCAGCAAAAGTTCTTAAAGTAAATCCAGGGACTCTTAGACGGTGGGACAATGAAGGTCAATTAAAAGCAGTTAGGATTGGCACTAGACGTGGAATTGGTGATAGAAGGTATCGCCAAGAAGATATTGAAAATTATATTAAACAAAAGAATCAAAAGAGGAGTAAAAAGAAATAACTAACTAATTAAAAAAACTATGAAAAAAACATTAAACGAACTTCGTACTCTATGGCAAAAAGATAGTGAATTTTATCGTACCACTGAGGTTGGAACAGGAGTCCAAAGCTTTGTAAAAAATATTTTTGAGTCTGAAATTTTTAACTTAAAAGAAGGTAAGTTATCTACCAAACTCGAGAATAGAAAAAATGAATTTATTTACGAAAAAAAAGCCAAAGAAAGTCGAAAAGCAGATTTTTATATCTACATTAACTCGGAAATAGCCATACCGGTTGAAGTTGAATGTTACGGAAATATTAAGGCTGGGGAAACCCAACTGTTTAATTATCAAAAAGATTTTGATAAACATTATGGCATTTTAACTGACGGTCTTACATGGCGATTTTACAATAACAACATTTTTAAAACTTTTACCTTAGACAATTTATTGATTAATACCCAACTATTTCCAATTTTTTGGAAAGAATATATAAAACCGGAATTTTATTATCTTTCCTTCTTTGAAAAAGTAGGTCAATTAGCTTTAATTGAAGAAACTAAATTACGTGTTGAAAACAGTCGACAATTGTTTTTTGAGGATATAACAAAACTTATTCAATCATTTAAAAATAAATTACAAATTGAAGGATATGTCGAAGCGTCAGACAAAAAAGAAAAGGAAAAAAGAGCAATTGAACTTACATATGCTTATATCATCCAATTTATTCTTTATAAAACATTAGTTGATAATGATTTTGATAATTTTGCTAACGAATTTGAAACCGTCGTTATAAAAATTCACGAATCTCTTGGAAACAGAAGGTACAAAGACATTCTCGGAATCATTGAAGGGATATCGACTAAAATATCAAAAAATATATATCATCCTTTCATTAAAGAACAGGATTTTATTAAAGATAAGATTCAAGACTTATATCATAGTCTTGAAAACAACCTTTCTGATGTTTCACCTTGGCTGGATATTTTTATTTTTATTAAAAAATATAATTTTGCTAATGTTAAAAATGAAATATTTGGCTACATTTACGAAAACTACCTAAAAGAGCTCTATGATGAAAGTAAAAAAGGCCAATATTTTACCGACCCAGCAGTAGTTAATTTTATGTTGGAGCAAATAGGTTACACTCCTGAAACAGTCTCTAAAAGATATATATCCGATAAAGACAGTATTTCAATTATTGACCCTTCTTGTGGTAGTGGCACATTCCTTTATTCGGCAACAAACGCCATAGTAAAAGGTTTTAAAAACGGAAGCGAAGAAACCTCCAAGAAAATTGAAGAAGCAGTAACAAATTGTATCTTTGGATTGGATATTGAAGAATTTCCTCTTTATCTTGCCGAAATGAGTATTTTAATGCGAATGCTTCCGTTGATTATCAATGAGAAATATAACAATCCAGTAGATAAAAAAATCAAGGTTTTTAAAACAAGAGATTCTATCTCTGAATTTTTAGACACTGCACTCCGTAACACTATAAATGATACAAATGTTGAATTTGGAAAAAATAAAGGCCAAATTTCATTTTTCAACATGTTTGAGAAAAAACTAAATCTAGGCTATTCAAGCTATGTTCGGGATGAAGGCGACTTAAACGAAATGAAAAATAGTCTTGAAAATCACGCAGAAGTCTCTAGAAAACGTTTCGATTATGTAATCGGCAATCCACCCTATATCTCCTACAATGACTCTGCTAAGCAAAAGGTACTAATTTTTGAGTTGATGAAGCAAGGAAAGGCAAAGCTCAACAATATTTACGGCGTAAACCTTCACAGTACACCGAATAACTCCAAAAAATACCGCCCAAATCCCAATCTGTATGCTTTTTTTATCGCATTGGGTTTATCTCTGCTTAAAGATGGCGGAAAACTTTGTTACATTATTCCCCAAACTGTACTTATTAATGCTGATTTAGATGTTATTAGGTTTCATCTTGCAAAATACACAACAATAGAAAAAATTATTACCTTTAGTGGAAAAATGTTTTTAGGTAGGGGTTTAAAACAAAATAAACCCGTTGCTACATCAAGTTTAATTTTTATTGTCTCAAGAACAATTCCTTCAGACCCACACGAAGTCGAAGTAATTAATTATTCAGGTATAGACGAGGATATAGACAGTATCTTCGAGAACATTAAACAAAACAAAAAAACGAAAAAGAAGAAAATACTTCAAGGACACCTGGTTCAAAGTCTTGCTAATTGGAATTTTATTAAACTGGATAGTTCTTTTCTTGAATTCCATAAGGAATATTTAAGAAATAGTGAAGATTTTGTAGATTATTACAGTCATATATTAGCTACCCAAAAATATCACAGTAATTTTATTTTCGATGGAGGGTATAGTATCGACGAACGTAAACTACTTTCTCAACCGAAATCAGGAGAAAAAAATTACGAATGCCCAAAATTGAATAATCAATATTGGTCAATTAAAAGTAATAATGGATATTGGCCAAATATTCGGGAAAAAAGCAAAGAAATGTTTATCCAACTTAGGCAAGGAAGTCAGGGGTATAGATTTTTAGACGTTCAATACAAAATTATTTGGTCATATAACAACACAGAAAGATTTTTTTATACAGATAAGCAAATCATATGGGCTAGAAATAAAATTTTAGGAATTGCCTCAGACAATCAGAAAGAAATCTATTATCTTTTTGCAGTTCTCAATTCTAAGATAACTCGATTTTTACTTTCAAATTTTGTAAAGGTTGCAAATGAAGATACAAGAACAATTTTAGTTAGTCTGCAAATAATCAAAGACCAAGTCAGAACCCCTATTATTTCTGAGGGAAATATTCACCAGAAAAATACGATTGTCGAATTGGTGGAGAGACTGTTGAATTTAGAGAAAGTTTCTTTACCAGACTTGGTAGATTTTTCAGGAGTTCTTACTCAAAAGTTTAATAAGGTTGATGTTGATGTTGAAAAACTTATATTAAAAAAAGATGGAGAAATACTAAAGTTACCAATTAAACACGATTCCTCGTTGGTGAGCAAAATAATCAAGGCAAACTACAATAAGGAAGGGATTGAACTTGATAAGCAAGTAATCGCTTTATCCGAATTGCAATCATTACCGATAATTGATTTTGATAAACAACAAGAAATAAAAGACCAAATTGATAATTTAATTTTTTGCCTTTACTTCAATATTGATATTCCCAAAAACAAAGTTTCAGATGCCAAGTTTGTTTACTCTCAATGTCTGAAAAATAAATATTTTGAGCAAATATCTTTACAAAAATAAACAAAGAAGACAAACTTCACGCGATTTAAATTCACACACTACATCTCTGATTTTTTCCATCGCATTGTAGTAGGTTATTAAAGTAACGGTACATCAGAATGAGGAAGATAGAGTTATAATTCGGATAGTTAGAATAAAGAACGAAAATTACTATTTAAATATGGTATGTCAAAAGATAAACTTATCAATAAACTGTTCGATGAGGCAAGACAGAAAAATATTCTCGAATACATTTTTACTCTTGTAAGAACAGGCCCTATCGAATCCTACGTCAAAGATGAATTATTAGTCCTCCGAGACGATTTAAAGTCAGCCAAGCTCACCAAAAAACAAGTTGTTACATCTCAGGCTGTCTGGCAAGTTATCGGAAATCTACTTTTAGTAAACATTGGTCAGAGCTATAAACCATATCTATTATTTGGCTCAAGTGATTTTGTGCAATCAGTATTACCGTTAACCAGCGGGGAACTTAAAGAATCCTTAAAAAAGGATTTTGTCCAAGGAGATGGCAAAAGCAATGAATGGCTATCGTTTACAAGGGTATTATTAGATAAATATTTTTCTGAACTATCTTCCTTTAAGCATGCACCTAACTTCTATAAACTTCCGAGATTTGAGGTACTGGAGACATTGGTTGATGATATTGTTGGACTTTACGGATTTAAAATGTACTTTTCTAATGGCTCTAATGCTGAATTCACCAGGGATGAAAAAAGTACTTCAGTTATTAACCTAATGCTTGACGATTCAGGTGTTGGTTTTCAGGTTGGCTTTATTGATAAATTGATTGATGAGTGGAGGGTTGGAGATAAACGATTATATGAATTGGGGCTTAAAGGAAAATATAACAAAACTGGAGAATGGAAACCCATTCTTTATCCAGGAGATTTTGGAAAACTTGAACAGGAAGCAATGTCCTTATCGAAAGATGAAAGAGTTCAAGGAATTCTTTTCTATATGTTTTGTACTGGCTGTCGGACAATTGAATTTGTAGCCAAGATGTCAATAAACCTTCCCGATAAACATACTATTTTAACTGGAAATGTACAGCTAGAAAATTTAACTGCTACTGGCACTGAACCTGAATTTCTTAATGAGCATATTTATGACGGATGGCTAGAGCTCGCCGATGGGTCTATTGAAACAATAAAGGATGGGATAAGTACAATTCAACGTGCCATGCAAGGCTTAGCCTTTTCTCTTGATAACGAGGTTAGGTGGAGTTTAAAGTACGCGGTTGCAAATCACAGACCTGGGGCAGGTGCTCCTAAAAGTAAAGATATGAAGTTTCTCAATCAAATTATTGAGGAGACTCAAAGAGCCAAAGACCCAATTATTGATACGGCCGTTAGTTGGTATCAACTTGGTATATTAACCCAGAATCCATTAAATGCCTTCCTTTGTTATCACATTGCTATTGAAGGTTTAGCTATGAAATTAGCAAATGGTGAATTAGAGGCTAGTGAGACTTATGGATTTAAACCGGAAGATAAGGACTCAAGAGATAAGAGACTTTCAGATTGCTTTAAGGAATATTACGATAAATATTTTTCGACAGACTTAAAGAAAATGGTTGAAGTGGTCTATTTTGAAGGTGTAGGCTCAATCAAATTTCATCTTAAAAGGGCTCTGGAAGGAGTGTTCGGAGCACAGCATCCAATTATCAAGGAATATTTTCAAGGCAAGGATAGTATTTGGAGTATCAGAGGAGAGCTTGCTCACGGCGAATATTCTAGCTGGCATGAAGATAAATACGTGATGGTTTGGAAAAAATTAGCACCTCTCCAAGATATTTCAAAGTCATTTCTAACAAGGGTTATTCTTAGAATTCCATTAGGTAAAACTCCTCCAGGATGGACAAGAGAACATACTTTTTCAATTGGTATGGATGACCCGAGAAGTACACTAGCCACTAGCCGTTTAGAGATATTACCTCGTAAAGATTGGTCAATAAGACCAGAATGGATTGATTAATAAAATATGGAAATAAAACAAAAAACCATTTTGAAAGCTCCAAACATTGACTTTAAAAGAATTCATCCAATGTTATTAATAATGGGTCAAAGAAAACTTACTCAGGGAAAAGTAAGCCTGTATTTCCACGATGTTATATCTTGGCTTAAATCTGCTCAATTGAGTCTTTCCTCATATAGAGACTATGTGGATAAGTTGAAAGATAAGAGTTTCGTAGACAAATTGAATAAGGGGGAGTTGGATAGATATGAATATTTAGAAACTCTAACTTTTTTTCTGGAAAATGCTGTTGTAAGGTTATCAGCAATTCGAGATAAACTGGCGATTACAGCACTGGTATATTACCTGCACCCTGTAAATTTAGGTACTCGAAAATTTGAAATTCAAGGATGTTCCAAGTGTGGAAATAAAAAATACTCAGAGCCACTCACGGAAAAGAGCTGTAATTTTGGTGCTTTAATGAACTTTTTAAGGCAACAAAAGGCTTCGGATAAACTATTTCTTAAATTAAATGAGATTGAAAAGGACAAAGATATTCAATGGCTTATTTCTCAAAGAAACGGTTTATTGCATAGAATAAGTGAGTATAGGTGGACTGGATTAGGCATTTTCCCACAAAGTTTGGACATAAAGTATGAAGATGGTAAGGAAGTGTGTAATTTCAACCTGGGTAGCCCCGAACAATCCTTAATGAAAGAGACTCCAAAGATAGAAGATGTTTATAACAAGTTTGTTAAATATTCTGAAGGGCTCACATTAATATTTTTTCCCAAGCCCAAAGAACAATAACCATGTTTGATTTAGCAACAAAATACTGTTTCTCGCTTGATAAAGATTCGCAAAAGAGCATGAACTACTTTTTGTTGTTATCTAATTTAGAAAAGAGTGTGAATGGTGCCATTATTGAGATGAGAAGATTGGACAGAATAAGAAAGGCAATTCTAACAAGAATAAATGATAGAAAAATGGGAAGGAACAACAATCTTACTTACTTAGCTAATGATACGCATTTTTATTTCATCTGTATTGATAAAGTTTTCATTTTACTTTCTCGTTTAGCCTCTGAATTAAATGACTCTGATATAAAAATACTGGCTAAGAAATTAGGAAAAGCTTTCGATATTAGAACCATAAGAAATCATTTAGAACATATTGACGCTAGATGTCTTGGGTTTCTCAGTATCAAAGACGAGAAGAATAATATCAGTAAGCCAATATCAGATTTCGGAAATTTTATTAATGACAATTTTTCTTTCAATAACAAACAGTTTCCCAGTGGAAAAGCAGGGCTAACTGAACTAATAAATATTTATAAAGAATTACTAAGAATTCTAAAGAATAAATATGCCAACAAAGACCCTCACTTTATATGGCAAGAGCAATCAGAGAAAAGATATAAGGCAATTATGAAAGTTTTAAAAAAATCAGGAGTTTTTAATTACAGATAAACAGGTTTATCGACCATTATTGAAAGTATTTAATATCTTTATTTCTAACGCTTCCATAAGAGCCCTTCTGCACCTTTTAGATGGTTGATAATAGCCGGTTTCCAAATAGGATATGTGTAGGTCCTGGAATAGCCAGAACGTAAAGCTAGCACCTGCTGACTAATGAATTTACCCCTTCTCATTCTGGTTCTATACAGCCAATCTGCAAAATTTTCCATTTGATGCCTCCACTATTGTTAAATTTGTAGGATTCTCTATAATTTTCTTTAGCTCGTCTAACTGAACCTTGAACGCAGCAACTAAATCAGAAGGGAACATTCTGTATAGAATACTAGGCGAAGTCTGGAGCTATATAGTCATTACACTTGCACAGGAGTTGCCTATGATTTGTCTTGTCAATAGCATTGGTTTTGAGTAGGTGTTGCTTTGCTTCAAGGGAACAGCCCTAGCCTTGATGAGTTGCTTAGACATGGGCACAAATGGGTGTAGTCCCTCTATACACACAAAGGATTAGTCGCTTTGAGGTCTAATTGCACATGAAGTTTGAAACCAAACAGGAGTAAATTCTTGATCTTTATAAATATATCTTGTGGTTCTATACTCTCCCGTATTCCAATCAATCACTTCGCTTAAAAAGAAGCCGTTATGATCTCCAACCTCAGAAATATCTATATTGGCTCCCTGAATCTTATAAATGATAAATCCATCCTTAACAATTACTGCCAAATTAGGAGTGTGATTCATGGCCGTATTAGCAGATAATATCCTCTCGTCTTTTTGATCGTTATCAACATCAAATTTACTTTCAGTCCAGGGATTTGCACCCTTTTGGATTGTATAAAAATCACCTCCAAAAGGTTCTTTTATTGGATTAAACTGTTCTTTAACAGGAGTTATTTCAACATTAGAAGTGATCAAAGAAGGGGGATAAGACACCATTACTTCATTAGATACATTTGAAAAATATTCTTTTGGAAAACCTTTTTTACATAATAGGGACATATTGCTTGTGAGCTTTCTGTCTGCGTTGCTAACTTACGCTCCACCTTATTAGATGTAGAAAGAAAATTTGTATATCCTAGGAAATATCCAAAACCCACTACTAAGAGAGCTGAAATAAGGATAACTATTTTATTTTTCAATTTATTAGAGTTTGTTTTGTTGCCTTGTATTTATCTCTACAAGATCTAAAGCATCTTTAATATCTTCTAGCCGATATTGAATATTATCAAACTCATGTCTAAAATTTACTCTGTCAAACATCTCCGTTATGGAGACCGTTTCGGGTTGATAGGGAATTTTTCTACCTACTGCATTTATTGATATTTTTGCAGTTTCAAGAGAGTTATTTAGACTTGTTAACATTATTGCAATATATATAAAAAGTCCTATTAGAATAAATAGTCCATATTCGTGCACCTTGTCATTTATTTTAATTAAATATTTTTTTAACACGTTATTTATTTAGTTGCCAGAATTTAAAAGTAAATTTTCCAATAATATTCTGTTTATTTACTACATTTATTTTTTCAGTTCTCTTGTCTAGTAGTATTAAATATTCATCACTCTTTAAACTAATTTCTTTTTTGTCGCTATCCAGCCAATTAGCCCAATTCGCATAAGGTTCATCTAATTTATTTTTATTTATATCAATCTCACCTTTGGTTATAATAACCATTTCATTAGGTAAACCAACCACTCTACCCATATACTCACCAACCCCATTACCTAAAGTATAAGAAACAACCTCGCCTCTTTGTGGAGAAGCTGATTTATATGACATTTTATTTACTAGGTAAATTTCATTGTGCTTAAAACTAGGTTCCATTAAGTTACCATCCACTATCGCATAACGTACCAACGATGCAATAAAAAATAAAAATAAAAATAAACTCACCAAAGCCAAAATTACAACTCTAATAAACTTATTGCCAATTTTGAAGATCCATATCAAAAAGGAAATTGAACCCATAATGGCAGATACTGTCAAAATCAATGTAAAAATACCTACAGCACCAAAAGATTCGTTTTCATCCGTAACAATATTCGCCATCGTTCCTGTCACTGAAAGAACAAATACGGCAATAGAAACAAGCCAGATATTTCTAAACAACCTCCCTTTGTGTGGTTTAACTGATGGTTTATTTGACCCAGGTTCTGTATTCATAAACTGAAGAATTATCTTGATGATACGCCCAGTATCTATATAAAAGCAAGATATATCTGGTAAAAATATACCTTACAACCTACTAATCTGACGTATGAACTATCAAGTTCTTTACAAAAGATTTGGTGAAAGGATTGAGTGTTTGCGTAAAGAAAAAGGTTTGACCCAAGAACAACTAGCTGAGAAATCAAACTTACATAGAGCTTACTTTTGGGATATTGAAAAGGGAAGGAATATTTCAATTAAAACTGCCTACAATATTGCTCGTGCACTAGGTATAAGTCTCTCTGAATTATTGAAGCTTTAGTTTTACATCACTTCAACGCGATGTAAAATAGTTTTGTATGTCAAACACAGTCTCTACCAATATAAGCAAACCCTCCATATCCTCTTGGCAAGAACTCACAATAGTCCCAGTAACTAGTAAGGGAAGGTCTGGAAAGCCATTGGGATCTAAAGGGAAATATAACTTAGTTATTACATTAGGAAAACCGGGATTGATATTTACAACAAACGAAATAAAACCAGCCCATGAATTGGATGGCGATTCTTATATTAGAGCAAGATACCCAAATACAGATCCTATCAAAGCAATTAAAACTTTAAGGTTTGAATTTAAAAACGATAGACAAGCTGGATTGTTTTTCAACATTAGGGTTAATAATGACGGATTCTTGGGCAATATAGAAATGAGTGATTTAGAAGCTAACAATTTTAAAGATGCTTTTATTTCTGCTTATAAGGGGGTAGCCCCAATATTAAGCTTGTTGTCGTTTAATTTAGATACATCATTATTTATTAAAAAAGTGGATATTACTGAGCAAAGAACAGGAATAATACGATACATTGCCTTATCTGAAGAAGTGGAAAAACCTTTAAATATTTCAAAAAATATTGGGTTTAAACAATTTGAGGCAGGTTTACTTGCTGTCTATAGGGAAGCAATAAATTCTATTTTTTCGCCTTTTTATCAATTATTCTGTTTTTACAAAATTATTGAGGGCGTATATGCAATCAGATCAAAGAAAAGAGAAACCGGAGTAGATCCTAAAAGACAAAGGGAAGTAGTTCCGGGGGGATATCTTCATTCAGGAAAAAAGTTTGGCGAAGTCAAGCAAAAAGTGGAAAATGAGTTTAGGGATACGATTGCCCATTTTTCTATAACAGAAAATGGATTATTAAAGACCTCGCCTGATGACTTGGAAAATTGGTATGACTGTTTACTAATTTTGCCAGAGTTGAGGTATATTGCCAGGCAAATGATTGAAACTGAATTGAATATCTAACAGTGATTTTATTAATTGTACGTTCCCAAAAGTTCTAAAATCGTTCTAGAGACTGGTTGCACACCACAGATATATTTGTTTGTAAATTAAGTTTTTATAATCATTTGGTATAAAATTACCTATGAACTTTTTTTTATTTACCCTTTGTATTTTAGGATTTTCTTTTATTTTACGAATATTTTATTTTCTGCAAAGGAAAATTTTTAAAAAAAGTTATTATTCTTTTTTTGAGTTAATAACTGGTATTCCACAACACCTTTCTTTTTATCAAGTTTTTTTAATTAGGTTTTTACCTCCATTTGTTATAGCTTTTTTTGCTCATCAAATATTAAATAAATATTTCAACTACTCATTTCTTTACTATGCATTTATAGGTGTGATTGCTTCTTTAATAAATATTGTTCCTGCGATTATTAGCATTGCTACCTATAATGGAGATAATCAAGAAAAAATTAACCTAAAAGAAAAACGAAGCTCTATATATGTTATATATTTTTTCTATTTTATTTCTTTCATTTTGCTTTCCGGAATAGGAGCATATTTTTCCGCTTCAAATAATATAAATTTTGTAGAATATATGCCATCAAAACAGGGGATTGTAGACGCGCTATGGATTTTAATCATCTATGCTTTATTAAGTAAGCTTAATAAGCCTCTGTGAATCTAGATAGAGAGTTAAAATCAATTAGAAAACATATTCCATATATTCTTACTGTTTGTGACAGGTATCATCTGGATAAAAAAATAGTGTTGGGGATAGCTATTCTTGAAAATATTAATCGTCCATGGTGGATAAGAAAATTAGAGAAACTATCTAATAATCGTACATATGGATTAATGCAAGTCAAATCGCTTAGTCCTTTAACAGATGAACAAAGTATCATAATTGCAGCAAAAAAAATTTCTAAAATGAATCAATTGGATGTTATAGAAATCGGCAAGTTATTTAATGGAAGTGATGACTATGGGGTATGCCTTAAATATATTGTTGATGAATTGGAAAATAAAAAAAATAAAATTAATTTTTAAATTCCACACACCGCGTACCTAATTTCTTCCAAGGCGGGGAGCAAAACTTAAATAAACTCATAAGATGGGATATAATATATTATATAAGAAGATTGAATAACATATTTACTGGAAAATTTACAGAATTATGCAAAATAAACAAACCAATGTAATTGGGGTAGTAATACCTTCATATAATCCGGGAGATGCAATTCATGGTGTGATAAAAACAATTTCAAAGGGGGCTAAGAAATATTTCAAAAATTCCGATTGTTATATTGTAGTTGTCGATTCATCAGATCGGTTAACTCAAAAAAACATTTTGAAAACAGCTAATAGTCTGGGAGATAAAGTAATTTTACATTTAGGGAATAAAAGAATAACTAAAGGTAAGGCAATCTTTATCGGTTTAAATATAATAAAAAAGAAAAAGCCAGATGTTGTTCTTTTTATCGATGCTGATTTAAGAAGTATTAAACCGTGGTGGGTTAAAGGTTTTTGTGAGCCAATCTTAAACGGTAAAGTTGATTTTATTGGACCATTTTATGTTCGTGATAAATATGACAGTTTAATAACAAATCATATTATTTATCCCTTTGTTAGTAGTTTTTTTGGAGCAAACTTAAGACAACCAATTGGTGGTGATTTTGGTATTTCAAAAGAGCTCGTTAACTTTTATCTAAAAAAACCATCCTTTAACCCTGAAGTATATATGTTTGGTATTGATATATGGCTTTCATTAAACGCCATATCAAATAGGTTCAAAATCGGTCAGGTATTTTTAGGTACAAAAGATCACGGGAAAACAATCAAAGATCCACAGTTTCCAGAAAAAAGTTTAGGCATTATGTTTGTAGAAGTTGTAAAAACATTATTCGATTTACTAGTAGCCAATAAAAGTAATTGGCAAGGGAATAACACTTTAAATGTAAAAACTTTTAGAAAAGTAACAAATATAAAACCAACGCCAGTCGAGGCTAATGCAAATAATTTATGGAAAACTTTTAAACGTCTGTATCCAAAATACAGAAATGCTATTAGGGAAATTCTAAGTAAAAAAATTGTAAATGAGATTGAAAAAACACTCAATTATGATTACCCAGACAAAAAATTTGACGTCAAGTTTTGGATAAATATATTATATTCATATTTATTAAAATACCAAGATCTTGACGATGAGTCTCAAAAGAAAATATATATTGAAAGTATTCTACCACTATATTTTGCAAGAATTGCCTATTTTGTGACAGAATCTAGAAACTGGAATAATGATAAAACTGAAGAAAAAATACAAAATACTTTATCTTTGTTCTCAAAAACAAAGAAAAAATATTTTTAAATATCAAATTTCTGAAATAATAGCACTGGGGTAATTTTTCCCTCTTTTTAAATCTTTGTATTGACTTATTGTTGCCTTGCCTCTTAATTGATTGTTTTTATCCAACTCCTCAATTTCTTTCATATTAAACCAGAATGTTTCGGATATATCATTTGCCAGAATGTTTTGTTTGTTCGAAGTTATTTTTCCCAAAAAATTAAATCTAATCGACAGCCCAGGCATATCTTCCCAGTAAAAGAAGTAAATCCCTGTCAATTTTGTAATTTCACAATCAAAGCCAATCTCTTCCTTAACTTCTCGCTTAGCAGCATCAAAAAGACCTTCACCAAATTCAACCTTTCCTGAAGGAAAATTCCATAGGCCCTTTATATCTTTTTTTGTTTCTCTAACCAGAATATATTTTTGGCCTTTTTTAATTGCAACTGACACAATAATATTTACGAATTTTGATTTTTCTAAAATAGAAATCATTTTATATTGAAATTATTATATTATAAGTTATAATAGGCTAAACTTACATGAAAAGCAATATATTATTTGTAGAACAATATAATAATCCCGAAAAATTTGATGTTGAAATTGTGGAGAGAAAAGGATTGGGTCATCCAGATAGCCTGGCTGATGCATTGGCGAATGCTATATCAATTGCTTATTCTAAATATTGTCTAAAGGAATTTGGATATGTGCTTCATCATAATGTTGATAAACTTTATATCGGCGGTGGAATGTTTCTATCCAAGTTTAGGGAAACAAAAATGGTAGAACCTATAAAAATAGTAATTAACGGCAGGTTTTCTGATATGTTTGGAGAAAATATAATAGAGGTAAGAGCTATTCAAGAAAAAGCAATAAAGGATTATTTAAAGATGATAATTCCAAATATTAATATAAAAAGGGATGTAAATATAATTTACAATTCCACACAAAACATGCCCAATATGAGTAATCCGCAATGGTATAGACCAAGAAGTGTCGATGATTTACCTGAACAAAAAAAATTGTATGCCAATGATACTTCGGTGGTCATTGCTTATTCACCCCTAACAACAACAGAACAGTTGACTCTGGAGTTAGAGCGTTTTTTTTGGATCAAAACTTCATCCGACAATATTAAACCTAAATATAAATCTTACGGTCAAGATATAAAGGTAATGAGTGTTAGGAAAAAAGATATGATTTGTTGCACTATTTGTGTTCCGGTAATTTCTAGGTTTATTAAAACTGAAAATGATTATTTTAATAAAGTTGCATATATTGAAAATAAACTTCAAATCTGTGCCGATAATTTTTTAAAACAAAATAAAATTGTTGCCAAGGTTAAGGTTAACCCGTCAAATGGAAAATTGCCTAGAAAATATATACTAGGGCTTGGAAGTTGCATAGAGGGAGGAGAAGAAGGTGCTGTTGGTAGAGGTAATTATTATAATGGTGTTATATCTATTTTTAGACCAAGTTCTGTTGAAGCTCCTTTTGGGAAGAATCCTTTTTATCACACTGGTAGAGTTTTAGCTTATGTCTTAAATAGAATTTCGAGTCGAATATACTCTGAAACAGGAATAAAAAATACAATAGTTGGGGTGACAAAAAACAAATGTTCACTACTACCTCCCTCGAATCTGTTTGTTTATACAGACAAGGATAAAGACCGAAAAATAATAAAAAACATTATTAAAGAAGAAACGCAGAAGGATTATTTATTAGAAATCCTAAAATCAAGAATTATTTATTAAATTAAATGAACAGAAAAGAATATTCTTGTTCTATAAACTCAGCAGGGGTAGATCTTAACTTTAGAAGTAGAGTAGATTTGCTAAGTTTATTTCAAGATAGCACCTATACTAAATGGGTACCAGAACTAGTTATCTCCAGAGATCTTTCTAATAGTGATTATTGTGTTTATTATAACGACAATGAGAGAAAAACGATCGAATATGGAATGAACAATGTCAAAATTAATTATCCTTGGAATATGATGCGAAAGGGTGAAACAATCCTATATGCAGGGTACCCGTTAATTGAACAACAGCGTCAGGCAAAACAATCAGCTACGATTCATGCGGGGTGTGTAGAACTAAATGGTCAAGGAATATTATTTCTTGGCGAATCTGGATCAGGAAAAACCACTCTCACAACTAAACTATGTTCCGAAAATGGAGCAAAACTTTTTTCAAATGATTTAGCGGTGGTTGGATTTGACGACAATGGGCTTTATTGTTTAGGTGGAACAAAATTTTTTAATTTTAGATCCGAGTCAGTGGCACGCAGTTTGCCTTTTCTTTTGAATTTTTTTCCTGAGTCAAGAATTGATACCTGGTCACAAAAAATAGTTGTTAATGCTAATGATTTAAATGTTACTTTAGGGAAGGGGAGAACAAATATAAGTCATATTTATAAGATTCATGTAGACGATAGTAAAAAAGAACTTATGTATAGACCTATTGACAACGATTTATCAAATAAACTTAATTTATATGAAAATCTTACTAGATATGTAAGAAGCTCGGTAACTGCTATTACTGGTGGAGAAAGTTATAATTTGATTGGTTATATACCATCATTAGATAAACCAGAATTCTTTTATTGGAGGAAAAAAGCAATTGAAACAATAATTGATCAGAATAAATCATTATATTTATCAGGTCCTTCAAATAAAATGATTGATTTAATTGTTAGACAGTGTACATAATGCCTGTATTTTTCTAATTTTCAATTCCACCCACATAGGTCCTGATTGAGTCCCCTCCAAAGGCCCTCCAAAGGCGGGTAAACGGGCAGGCAAGGCGGGGAGCTAGATTTTACGATTCGATATTGGTTTTTGTTTATCCCAATAATCAGTTATTTTTCCCCGTCGTTCTTCTAAGGTTAAAGAACTATCGATTCCTGGTCCACTAATACAACCTCCTTCACAAAAAAGAATGTCAAGTAGTCGGAGATGATCAGATTTAAGAAATCGATCTATGGCATTTTCAAAATTTTTACTGCCAGAGATGACTTCAATATCATCTTCACTTAATATATCTCTAGCTCCGCTACTTTGGGTCAACCCGCCAGAAACCGGATATAGTCTGGTGATATCACCGATCAAATCAAAAGAAGTTTTTTTATCTGTTTCTTCTTCGGTAATTTTCAAATCTGTAAATAACTGTTGTAAATCTTTGTATGTTACACAAAGAACATTTAACTCAGGACAATCCTGGGCCGCTTCCAACTTCTTAACCAAACACGGGCCGATAAAGACTGGTCGTATACCAGGAAAATTTTTCACAACCTCTCTTGCTGTGGCCGCCATCGGTGAATCAATAAATGTGGTCAAGTATTTTGTAGCTTCAAGAAATCTTGTTCGAATCATTCTAACAATGTTGGGACATGGACTGGTGATATATCTTGACATCTTATCTTTTTTCAAGGCATTTATTACGGCTTCATTGGTATGTTTGGCTCCAAGGGAAACTTCAACTACCTTTTGAAAACCTGCCCGCTTTAATTGTCCGACAATCGTTTCCGTATTAAAAATAATTGGAAATGACGGTGCCAACATTGCCGCCAGTGAATGGCCATTTTTTAATAGTTCTGATAAATCTTGACAATCATTCATAACGAGGCCATTAAACCTCCAATCATAGCCGTGATAAATTGGATCATACCCATACTTTTCACCATTACTATTGGGATAATTTTTTGATGAGATAATAATGTTGCTCCAGTTATTAATATCAACATTTTGATTGCCGAAGCTACAAGCAGCTTACTCACTTTATGTGTTCTTAAATTACTTTTTCCAATTCTCATGTATACCCAGTTGCCCAGAGTGATTATTGGCCACAGATAGAAGAGGTAGATAGTAAAAGATCCAAATAGCACTCCATGAATAATTACTGCCAAGCTTGGTAAGGCGGCTTTTATCCACCAACTTTTCGCTTGACTTGTTTTGGCGGTCAAACACAACAACATGTTTACAATCGAACCAATCATTAATTGTGGTCCGTTCCAGGCCAGGGGAATTAAGATTAGAATTCCAGTTAAAATCAAATCTCTCGTCTTTGTATCAATAAATAATCCAGCAGTTATTGTTTGAGTTCTTTCCATGTATATAAATTAGTCTAACAAATATTATTATTTATACTTTACAAATTGAATAAAAAATAGTATTTAATAGAATTTATTAATTAGCGAGCAAAAAATAATCTATTACCCACCTTTCTATCCGAGTAGTATCTCAGTAGGGGAGCAAGTTATATTTGAACCTAAATTTTAGGTATCCCGTCTTGGACTTTAGAACTTTTGTATAATTTCATATGTCAGAAAAGAGTAATTTCAATTTTAAAAAGATTTTAATAGTAGGGGACTCTGGTCGGGGTAAAAGTACCTTTGCAAGGGTACTGACAAAAAAATTAAATATTATGCAATTTTCAACTGATGATTTTTACTGGAGAGAAAAATATTCAGTGGCGATGGATAAAGAAATCAGTCTAAAAAATATATCAAAGATATATAATCAAAAATCGTGGATTGTTGAAGGCGCTACTCGTTCTCTTATTAGAGAAGGAATTCAAAAATCAGACAAAATTATTTGTTTAGTTTATCCAAACTTATTTTCTCAGTTTTGGACACTTTTTAAGAGAAAATTAACTAGAAAAGAAGAAACTTGGGGCAATTTGTTTAATTTATATAAGCATTTGTTCTATAAAAAATATAAACTAGGTCAACAAATAAACAAGGAAAGTGTTGAAGAAATGTTGAAACCATTCTCAGAGAAAACTATTAAATTCTATAGTTTTAGGGAAATAGATAATTTTATCCAAAAATTATAAATCCAGTTTGTTTATTACTCTAGTTTACAAACAGCAGTCCTGATTGAGTCCAAGGCGGGGAGCCCAAAACACTAATTGAGCTTGACAAGTTGCCTAATTTGGTATATATTAGGGAATATGTATATCAAAAGACAAATTGAGTCTGTTATAAAGAAAAGTCTATTTAAAGGTAAAATAATTATTATTTATGGAGCTAGACAGGTTGGTAAAACGACGTTAGCCCAAAAAATAGCACAGGAGTCTGGAATTTCTTTTGGTTATCTAAATTGTGACGAAATAGATGTATTAAGTCAGTTTCAAAAAGCTAACAATTCTCTGGCTTTAAGACAGATGATGGGTGATAGCAATCTGGTGATTATTGATGAGGCGCAAAGAGTATTAAACATCGGACTAAAATTAAAATTATTAATTGATAATTATCCAGAAATTCAATTATTGGTTACCGGTTCGTCGTCATTAGATTTATCGAATGAAATTTCTGAGCCATTAACTGGTCGTTGTGATGAGTTCTGGTTGTTTCCATTATCAGTAAAAGAAATTTGGCAAAAAAGTGACAAGATTTCTCGTGAAAGAGATCTGGAAAAATGGTTAATATATGGGAGTTACCCTGGAGTCTGGAGTTTAACTTCTAATAAAGAAAAATCAGTCAAGATAAAACAGTTAGCATCAAATTATTTATATAAAGACGTTATAAAATTTAATGAAATAAAAAATTCTGAAATTATTTTAAAACTTTTGCAAGCTTTGGCACTTCAAATTGGTAGTGAAGTCTCTTTTAACGAATTGGCTACGACAGTAGGAATTAGTAAACAAACAGTGGCATCCTATATAGATTTGTTAGAAAAAGTTTTTGTTGTTTTCAGTTTAAAACCTTATTCAGGGAATCTGCGACAGGCTTTGAATAAGAAAAGAAAAATTTATTTTCTTGATGTTGGTATTCGTAATGCAATTATCAACAACCAGAATCCATTAGCCATCAGAGACGATATCGGAAAATTGTGGGAAAACTTCATAATCGCTGAAAAATACAAAAGTCAACTTGGTTTAGGCTATAAAACAAATTTATATTTCTGGAGAACCTATGAAGGGCAAGAAGTTGATTTAGTAGAAGAGAAGGATGGTAAATTAAAAGGAATAGAAATCAAACTAAAAAGCAAAAACAAAAAACAGCCAAAAGATTGGGGTTTATATAAAAATTCTAGTTGGACAATAATTGACAAAGAGAATTACTGGGAGAATATAAGTAAGTTTTAATCCACTTTTCTATCCGAGTAGTATCCCAAATGGGGGAGCTTTGAGACTATTCTATATAGTAGAATATATATAATGTATGCACAAACAAACATAAGATCAGCAAGTAGTAAGAGTGAAGCTGTTGAGTATTTTATGTTCGCCAAGAGTGGGCAAAAACTGTCAAAATACCATCCACGAAACGAGAAGTATTATGCGAAACAGTTTTTGCTTGCGCCTGATTTATTACTCGCTGTATATTTTAAGAATAAGTTGATTGGGGTTTTACTTGGTACTCTGGAAACGGACAGGATACTGATTGGAGAGTTTTATATTGATCCAACTTTTCAAAAAAAAGGTATAGGTAGTAGAATGCTCCGCGCAGTGGAAAAGAGAGCACTAGAACATAACATACATAATATTTATCTTGGAGCCGATTCAAACGCCGAATTGTTTTATTTAAAAAATAACTATGTTCCAGAATTTTTTATTCAACTTACTGGAAATAATAAGAAAGAGGCAATGGACTGTATATTAAAAAAATATCCCGAATATCCTGTGATTTGGCGACAAGATAACAAGGAAGGTTCAAAGGTAATACTTAAGACAAAAATCCTAAATAATAAATTACACAAGGAGATAAAATTTGTTTTTCCTAAAGCAAATACAACATACCTATTTACAAAAGAATTGTGATTTTACAAATAATTCGAAAATCGACCCAGCTGGCGAGAGTAAATTGATATAATTGGGTTATATGTCTAAGAACCCCTTTTTTAATGCCCTTGGAGCTTCAGCGTATATTGTTTTGGTTGTGACTGTTATGAACTTGGTAACGCAATCATTAAAAAACAAACCTGATACTTTTTTTTGCTCCAGTGACAGTTTTGTTTGTGCTGACTCTATTAGTGGCAGTAATGGCGTATTTGTTTTTTTATCAGCCTTTTGTTCTCTATTTTGATAATAAAAAGAAAGATGCTCTCGACCTTTTTATAAAAACTATTTTAATTTTTGGAATGATAACACTGATTTTTCTGTTGGTCTTATATTTCGGGGCGATGAGATAAAGTTAGGGGATTATATTTCTAGTAGCTTGGAAGATGACAAAGAGAAGATAAAGAAAGAGAAGGCCGAGACCTTCTTTACGACTAAATGAGTATTTTTTGCCAATAATGGCATAAAAATAAACAGCCAGGGTGATGCCAGTTAGGAAAAAAAGATCGACCTTAAAGCCACTAAAATCAAGAGGTCTGATAAAGGTAGAAACACCGAGGATAAAGAGCAGATTAAATAAATTTGAACCGAGAATATCCCCGATACCCAGTTCCTTATCCTTTCTTTTTACGGCGAGCCAGGCAGTTACTAGCTCGGGGAGGGAGGTCCCAATCGATAATAGAAAATAACCGAGAATTGTTTCGGAAATATTAAATTGAGTGGCAAGTTCAATTATTTGATCAATACAAATTTTGCCGGAAATGATTAAAAAAGCAAGCGAGAATATCAGAATAAGGGGCTTAAATTCGGAATAGGTTTTATGAGATATTTGGAGGTGGTTGTAATCTTTTGATAAAATATTTAGGAGTATAAAAACAGAGATGAGAGAAATCCCTGTAGCCCAGTTTAAATTGAAGCCCATAAAAACAGAGAGAGCCCAGAAAACCATGAGAGCAGCCATGTTTAGGGGGATATTGATGTCAACGTCTCTTTTTCTGATTTGAAAATTGTTAAAAATTGAAACAAGTCCTAAAACTAAGCAAAAGTTGGTGATATTACTCCCAATAATATTGGAAATTACTAGCTGGTTATGTCCGGAAATGGCGGAAAAAATAGTGGAGATTAGCTCAGGGATAGAGGTGCCAAAGGCAACCATGGTGAAACCGATAATAAAATCACTAATTTTTAATTTTTTGGCGAGGGCCGAGGTTTGATCAATAAAAACTTCAGCTGATTTTACTAAGAAAAATAAACTGAGGATGATAAGAAAAACAGAAAACATATGAATATCATAACTTAAAAAGAAGAATTAATTTATAATCTTTTTATGTGGCTGAAAAAAGTCTGGCTCAATAAAATTTGGTTGGAACTGGCAATAATATTTTTGTTGGCAGTGATTATTTTTGGAAAAGTGATTGACGGCTATCTCGATAAAGATGGTCTGATGATGCTTGACCGACCGATTAATCAAATGGTGATCGGGCTGAGAAGACCTTTTCTCGACAAGTTGATGCTGTTAATTACTCTGACGGGAAACTGGCAAATGATAGTCTGGGGAGGTCTGCTCGGAGCGATACTGCTAATAATTGCTCAGAAAAGACGCTATCTGATGGCCATGCTTTTGAGTAATGTATTGGCAATGATGATTGTAGGGATGTCTAAAAATTTAATTGGCCGGGTTCGGCCACCAGTAGAAAATGCTTTGATTCTCGAACACGGTTTTGCTTTTCCCAGTGGCCACAGTTATTTTGCGGTGGCTTTTTATGGTTTGTTAACGTATTTTTGGGTGCGTCATTTTTATCAAAAATGGGCGAGAATGGGGGTATTTATTTTAGGTTTTAGTTATATTTTGCTCCTTGGATTATCAAGAATATATTTGGGGGTTCACTGGACGACAGATGTGCTGGGAGCCCTATCCCTGGGGACTGCATCTCTGGCCGTAATTGTGGCTTACATTGAATATAAGAGAAAATTTTTTAAAGAAGAATACCAGGAGGTAAACAGAAAATTACTCTGGCGGAATTTTGGAATTTTTGTCGGGCTTTGGTTATTTGGTCTATTTTGGCTTTATCAAGGCAGGGTCAAGAGTTTGGGGATAAAGATAATTAAGCCAACTAGGGCGGCGATGGAGGCGACAGCCAGGACCGCTCCGGCGGCAACATCACGGGGGATAGTAGTGTCCCCGTATTGAAGTTTTAGGCTCGCGGTAAGAATGTTGCAAACATCTTCAATGGCAGTATTAAAGAGCTCGGCAGAAATAACCATGGCAGTCAGGATTAAGATAAAAATAAATTCGACTCTTGATATTTTTAGTAAAAAAGAGAGAAATAAGACCAAAACAGTAGCGGTTAAATGAATTTTAAGGTTTCTTTCTTTTAGACCTCTTTCCCAGCCGTCAAGGGCATGAGCAAAGGCTTTGATTAGATTTTTTATTTGATGGGGCATGCTTATTTTAATTTAAGTCTTGATATATTTTATTTTAGCGCCAAGAGAGGAGAGTCTTTCAGCCAGTTTTTCATAGCCTCGCTCAATGTATTCAACTCCATCAATAGTGGACTGACCCTCGGCGGTAAGGGCGGCCAGGGCGGTAGTAGCTCCAGCCCTTAAATCGGTAACAGCTAAATCTGTGGCATGAAGCTTTGAGGGGCCATAAATTTTAACTCCATGAAAATATTCAGGTTTATCACTTTCAGGATTAAAGTGGTAATAGGTAGCGGGATCACTTATCTCGGGTTGGAAAAATTTGGTTTTAGCCCCCATTTCATTTAAGAGTTTGATGTGTTGAAAGCGACTCGGAAATACTCTTTCGACAATACTACTAACGCCCACAGATTGGGTTAAAACTAAAGAAAAAACGGCCTGCCAGTCAGTCATAAAACCTGGTTCTGGTTCGGTTTCGATGGAGATGGCGGTGAGGGGCTGTGTCCAGGAAATGAACACTTCGTCTTTGCCCCAATTAGTTTTGGCGCCCATTTTTTCAATTGTTTTTAAAAAGGTATAAATTGTTTTTGGGTTTATTCGAAGGATACTAATTGAACCTTTGGTGCTTAGAGCTCCGCAGGCAAAGGTGACAGCTTCGTTGCGGTCAGAAATGATTTGATGAGAAGCTGAGTGGAGGCTCTTTACGCCGCTAATATAGATAAGAGCAGGATTATTTTCATTTCGTTTAATTTTGCCCCCCATACTATTTAAAAGTTCGATGAGATCATCAATTTCAGGCTCGCAGGCGGCGTTTCGAATAATAGTATCACCTTTGGCGGTAACAGCGGTCATTAAAATTACCTCTGTTGAAGTGTGAGAAGGTTTCGGAAAAGTGTAATCGGTGCCAACCAGGCCACTTGTTTTGAGAGTATAAGAATTTTCATCTGATAAAATCTCCACATTCATCTGCTCAAGACAGGCGAAAAGACGATCGAGGGGTCTTTCACCAAGCCTGTCTCCGCCAGGGGAGGGAAAGGTGATTTGACCACAGCGAGCGAGAAGAGGGCCAGAAAAGATGAAGGAGGTTCTTGATTTTTCTCCGGTACCACTGGGAATAATTGTATCAGTAATATTTTTTGTTTGAATCGAAAGACTATGTTCTCCAAGCTCTTCAATTTTGGCGCCAAGGTGGGTGGCGATACTTTTGGTAATATTAACATCGGAAATTTGAGGGACATTAATTAGCTCAACTGGATCAGAAGTGAGCATCGAGGCAATTATTTGTTTATAACTAGCATTTTTGGCGCCTCTGATAAAAACTTCACCATTTAAAGGATTCCCACCGTCAATGATATATTTTGACATATTTGTTTGAAAGATTAATGGCTATCTTGTATATATAAGATACTATAAATAGTATCTAATTGCACACAATACTGGCTATTTCGCTTAAATTATTGATAATCATAGTCTGCTCGGGTACTTCTTGCTGTTGGACAGTCCAGGAATTTGAATTTTTGACGAGAAACGAGTGGTTGATGCCGATGCTAGTGGCGGGGTTGATATCAGAGCGGGGGGAGTCGCCAACCACGGTACATTTACAAGCTTTTATTTTGAAATAATTTAGAGCTGATTGCCAGGAATCAGCTGTTTTGTGACTATCTTCATCGACAATAAAGATATCATCCCAGTCTAAATATTGATTTAAACCGAGCCAATTGTATTTGCGCCAGGTCCAGTCCTTGTTGGCATGGGTGACAATGGCGATGGGAGTATCGGTTTTTTTGAAGAAATCGAGACCTTCTTTCGCTCCGGTTTTAAATTGAAGGGGGGTGGTGTAAATATCTTTAAAAATTTCTTTTGTGTGACTATCAATTTTGGTGTGTAAAAGATATTTGGCGCTGAGTCTGTCGACAACTAAATTCCATCTGCTTGGGTTAACGCCGTACTGTTCGAATAACTTGTCGTTGATACTTCTGATTTCTTTTTCCCAGCCACTTTTTTCAAGGAGGGGAGAATTATCAACTAAATATTTGCAGGCTTTGGATATTTGCTCCGCAAAAATTGACTGAGTATCACAGATAGTATCGTCTAAATCTAGAAGAAATAACTGAATGTGATTATTTCGACACCAATCACTAAATCTTAATTCTTTTTCAACGGGACTCAAATGAAATGTTTCCACCTGCATGAGGTGAATTATACTTGTTTTGGGGATAATAATATACTTTACAAAAACCAGGAGAGTGAGAAGAATTACAAAATGAAAAATGAATTGGTGATTATTTCATAATAACAAAAGAGAAAAAATAAAGATAGGGATTGAAATAAAAAAGTTAAATTATAAGATGTAATAGATGTCGGGAATTGAATTTGAGGGAGTAAAAAAAGATCCGTATAAACCAAATGAAATAAGAAAAACTAGACAAATGGTGGAATCGTACATGAAAGCTGGTCAAACGCTCAAGGATAGATTAAGGCAGGATCAAGAAGAGGCTACAGTAACGATAAAAACACCAAATGAAGTAGCCAGAATTATGCTGATATCTGATTTACACTTTGGTTCTGAGGCTTCTGACATGAAGGCGATAGAAGGAATTATGGCTGAATTAAAAAAGCCGGACACTTTTGCGGTACTAGCGGGGGATCTCCTTGAAGGAGTTAAGCAAGAATATTTGTCAACAAGTACAGCGACTTTATTCAATTTTCAGGAACAAGTAGATACTTTTAGGGGAATTTTTTTAAAAAAAATAATTGAAGAAAAAAAAGTTTTAGCGGTAGTTTCACGATATGGGAGCCATGATGATTGGCCGAGCGGGAAAGAGTCGCTCAATGGTCCGGCAATTTTACTCGATTCTTTGATTTTGCCTGATGGTTCAAAAGTACCTTTGATAATGAATGGAGGAAGGCTTTTTGTAAAAATTGGAGATGCTCCTGAGGTAGGAATGCAACTTTTTCATAAAGTTGGTGGTCAGGGGTCGACTATTAATCCAGTTAAGCCTCTTAGGGGTGTATTTGTGGCTAATAAAATTGAGCGAGGACAGAATAGACCGCTGGTGGCGATGGCGGGACACAATCACAGCCGCGCAGGAGTTTCCAGTGAAAGAGTTATGGTTGGTAATACTGAGGTGCAACTAGTACTGCTTCAGGGAGGAACGGTCAAAGGACTCGACATAAGAAATCCTGATTTTTTTATGGTGGAGAAGGGTGGAGTGGCAATTCAGCCACCGGGGGCCGCGATAATACTGAGGCACAAAAAAGAAGATAATGAGGTTCAGGTGGTGCCAACTTATAGTAATGAAAGATCAAGAAGACTACTCGAAGCTTTTGAAGTATTGAATAAAAGTGAAGCTTTGGGAGTAACAGAGGAACTGAGGCAAGAGCTGGAAAATGAAGACGGAGAACTTCAATTAACTCTTGATGAAGAAAACTCGCTAGTGGCCCAAAGAAGTGGAGGCCAGGAAATAGAATCAAAACTGTATCGTCAATTAAACTGGAGGGTGGATGTGGGAAAATTGGGACTACCAACTTGTGTTCATTTTATTTCTCATGTTGATTTTGGATCCGGACAAGCTGATTTAAATCAAGTTGATAAAATTATTAACGAAACTAATAAATCAAAACGATCGGGTCTATTGGTTTTAAATGGAATGCTAGACACGAAGGTTCCGGGGAGGGATGATCGAATGGAGGTAATAGATGATTTTTCCGAAAAGATAGGTAAAGTAGCTAAATCGAAAAGGTTTGGGGTAATGCTTGACTCAATACTCAGAGATGATGCTTGGAATCAAGGAGTGGGGATAATACCAGAAGCTGAGGGTGGGGGCTGGGAAAGTGATCCGGTAATTACTGGCGATTATTTATATTTCAATAGTGACCTAAAGGGGACGCCTCTCTATGAGGGGGGGTCAACGATAGTTTTTGACATTGGCCACAATCGTTTTAATTTATTGGCAGTTGATGGAGTGGGAAATTTTGGTTCAAGATTGGATCCTTATTTGGCTCTGATTCAAATGGATAGGATGTCGATGGTGAAGAATGAGGTGGTGACAGGAGGTAATAGCACTATCCCCGGAGCTTTAACAACTCCGGAGACAATTTTTGTGGCTAATGGGTGGAATGCACCGGTTAAGGATAGAAGATATGGAAAATCATCGATGATTCGGGTACCGAAAGGGGGTCAGGGAGTAATTATGTTTCCTAATGGAAGTGGCAAGGGCTTAATTTATGGAGGAGGTAGTTTGAGGGAGCTAAATGATTCTTATACCGCACTTACTTTACATCAGGGACTGCATGCAAAAGGTGGTGTGGAATACAAAAAATTTATGAGACGAAGCAGTAGATAATTTTTTTGATAGTGTAAACTTAATTGTGAGAAAGACAAAGATTAAAATAAATCTCTGGATGGTGGTGGCGGGACTGCTACTGGGAATCTCGATTTGGATTTATGTTTTATATAAAAAAGAGACAAGCAGCCTCGAATACAAATTTAGTAATCAAATAAATAACATCTCTTCGGAGCTGGAATCGATGAAAAAAGAAGACCAATATAAAAAAAATATGGTTCTGGAAGAAGAGATAAAAAACATCCAAACAACTTATCAAAAAGCAATTGATGTTTACGAAGAGATGATTGATTTAAGAGTGGAAATTAACAAAAACCAGAAAACTTATAATGAGTTTAGCCAAGCTTTAGCCTTTTTATTAAAAGGTAATTATGCCAGTGCTAGCGCTAATTTATTGATACTTGAAAAAGAAATTGTTTCACTTAGGGCCGCTCTTGCTTCTAAATCAGCGGTAGCGGTGGTGGAGATTAAAAAATCAAATGAAGCGCCCGTCAGTGGCTACTCAAAACAGGGAGTGGAGGTGGAGGGAGAGAACTTTGTAGTAGATATTTTGGCAGCCAGTCTTGATTCGACGAGGGTGGTGGTTGAGACGGCCTCGGAGAGTGATTGTAGTAATAATTGTCCGGTTTCAACTTTAGCTGATTTTGTCAATAAAAGTGGTGGTTTTGCCGGGATCAATGGCCCCTATTTTTGTCCGGCGGAATATCCAAGCTGCAGTGGCAAAACAAATTCTTTTGATACACTACTTATGAATAAAAACAAATATTATTTTAATTCTGGGAATAATGTTTATAGCAGTGTGCCGGCGATGATTTTTAGCGGAAATAGTGCCCGACTTGTAGGTAAAAGTGCTGAATGGGGGAGAGACGGCAGGGTTGATAGTGTCATTGCTAGTCAACCACTCTTACTTTCAGGAGGAGAAATTAGGTATGGAGATGATGGTGACACAAAAAGAACTCAAAAAGGGAACCGTTCTTTTATCGCCTATAAAGGTAATAGCGTATTTATTGGGGTAGTTCGAAATGCCACGGTAGCTGAGGTAGCAAAGGTGCTGAAAAGTTTGGGGATAGAAGGGGCGTTAAATTTAGATAGTGGCGGTTCGACAGCCTTTTTGGTTAATGGAAAATATATAGCTGGACCAGGACGGCAAACACCATTTGGAATAGTACTCGTCAGAAAATAGGAATTGTTGTAGAGATGTTCTGTTTTGGTAGAGACGTTCTGTTTTGGTTGAGACGTTCTGTTTTGGTTGAGACGTTCTGTTTTGGTTGAGACGTTCTGTTTTGG
>CAZJUH010000004.1:31838-42348 GCA_964549165.1 uncultured Gammaproteobacteria bacterium
TTGAGACGCATCATGATGCGTCTCTACTTGTTTAAATACATCTCTAACTTTTTACATAAATATTTTTATATATACTCTGTTAGTATTATTACAATGCTAGTTGATGATCCTACAAAATTTATTGATAAATATTCTGTCAATTCACCCCGTCTAAAAAATTGGGATTATTCCACACCCGGTATTTATTTTATTACCATATGTACCGTTCATCACAATAAATTCTTTGGAAAAATTATCGATGGTCAAATGGAATTATCTGATAAAGGGATAATTGTTAAAAACTGTTTATTAGCGATTCCCATGCATTTTCCATCGGTACAATTAAATAGCCATGTTATTATGCCAAATCATATTCATTTGCTTTTGACAATTAAATCAAATTTACCATCAGTAGAGACGCATCATGATGCGTCTCTACAAAATAAGTATCATAATTATTATTTTCATCAACTCGCTAATAAATCTATTCAAACTATTCCGTTAGTTATTAAACAATTTAAATCATCAGTTGCTAGATTAATTAATCCTAAAACCACCTTTTTTGCCTGGCAACCACGATTTCATGATGAAATTATAAAAGATGACAAAAGATTTTTAGTTCTAAAACAATATCTAAAAAATAATCCTAAAAAATGGGAAAAAGATGAATATAACCGATGATTTATTGTTGTATAAACGTTTTATTTTTCTTCTTCAGGTGGCAAATATTCTTCGCCATTGTTACTATTTGTTTCTCCGGCTTTGAGCCAGAGAACATAGTCACAGCCCGTGGCTTTTTTGGCCTCTTTATCCCAGCCGGAGGTAGAACATTTTTTCATCCTTTTACCACTGGCAGTTGTATACAAAACTAAATTTTCACCGCATTTTGGGCATTTTTCATCCAAATTTTCGCTGGTCCCATTGATCCATTCAATATAGTTACAGCCAATGGCAACTTTTTTTTCTTTATCCCAAGAACCACTTGAACATTTCTTCATCTTTTTGCCAAAGCGAGTAACCTGAAGAATAAGGGGAGAGCCACATTTAGGGCATTTTTCATCAAGCTCGACCGGCTTAACCTCAAGCCATTTAACATAGTCACAGCCCTCATTTTGGTGAGTCTGGGGGTTCCAGGAACCTTTGGAACAGCGTTGAAGCTGCCGACCTGAGGGGGTTTTGGTTATTTCTGATAAAGGAGCACTGCATTTGGGACAGAGATCGGTTGTTTGAGTCATATTTTATATACTAGCACGGAAAGACAGGGGGAGAAAAAGAAGGAAAATATTGTATACTTTAAAACATGCCTAGATTAAATAATTTGAAAAATTTTAATGATAAAAGTAAATTATAAGGGAATAGTCCTCGAAAAAAGATGGGGGGTAGAATTTGAGGTTAATGGAGTCTTAAATCCTGGCTGTATTTTAGTTGACGGAGTGACATATATGTTTTACCGAGCTGTCGATAAAGACAATATTTCAACGATCGCTTGTTGTCACTTAAAAAAGGGTAAAGTAATTTTTCAAAGTGAAAAGCCGATAATAGTGCCTGAATTTGACTATGAAAAAAAGGGAGTTGAAGATCCCAGGATAACTTTACTCGATGGAAAATACTACTTACTTTATACCGCTTATGATGGTAAAAATGCGACAGTAGCGATGGCAACTTCAACCGATCTCGTCCATTTTAATAAAGAAGGAATAATTATTCCCAAAATTTCTTATGATGAGGCCGAAGATATTTTTAGAGTAAAAACAAAACTTAATCCGAGATATAAATTATTTGAAAGATTTTATAGAAGTATTAACGGAGACAATGTTTTACTTTGGGAAAAAGATGTGGTGCTTTTCCCTAAAAAAATTAATGGTCAAATTGCCCTTCTGCATCGGATTTTGCCAGGGATACAATTAATCACTTTTAATGATTGGAAGGACTTAAATTTAGATTATTGGAAAAAATATTTATCTGAGCTTGACAAGCATATTGTTTTAGATCCGGTGAGTGGTTTTGAAAGTGCTTATGTGGGGGCCGGATGTGTGCCGATTGAAACTGAAGCTGGTTGGCTACTGATATATCATTCAGTTCAAATTAAAAACAATCTTAAAATTTACCGGGCCAGTGCGGCTCTGCTTGATAAAAAAGATCCAAGAAAAGTTTTGAAAAGATTGTCCTATCCTTTATTTGAACCAAAAGAGAGATGGGAAAAAGAGGGAATAGTGGGTAATGTGGTCTTTCCAACGGGGGCAGTAGTCGAAGATGATATACTTTATATATATTACGGCGTGGCTGACCAAAGAATAGGATTAGTCAGTATGTCTTTATCCGAGCTTCTTGAACTACTTAAAAATGAAGGCTAAAATTTCAAATTTAATAAAAAAGAGAAAGGCGATGAAGGTCATATATGTTTCGACCTATATTCCTCAAAAGTGTGGGATTGCCACTTTTACTAAGGATGTAACTACGGCCATTAATATGCTTAATCCTTATGCCCTCGCCGAGATTATGGCGATTGTCAAAGTGGGGGAGGAGAATTTAGAATTTCCCTGGGAAGTTAAATATAAAATTCAGCGAAATAATTTAGAGAGTTATCAGCAGGCAGCAAGTTATATCAATAATTCTGGCTGCGATGTGGTTTTAATAGAACATGAGTTTGGGATTTTTGGAGGTAATTTTGGTGATTTTGCGGTTGATTTTGTCAAAATGATAAAAAAACCTTTAATAATGACTTGTCATACTATTCCCAAAGAAGCAGGGACTGATTATGGCGGGGTTTTACAAGAGCTGGGTAAAATAGTTGGTGGAATTACAGTGATGGCCAAAGATAGTCAAAAAAAATTAATTGAGAGCTATGGGGTCGACAAAAAGAAAATAGCTTTTATTCCTCATGGAACCCCTGATATTGCTTTGACCTCAACAGAGCATTATAAAAAACAAAAAGGTCTAAAGAGTAAGTTGGTTCTTGGAAGTATCAATTTAATTTCTGCAAATAAAGGTCTTGAATATACCATTGAAGCGGTGGCTAAAATTTCTAAAGTCTATCCTGAGGTGGTGGGGATAATTATCGGTCAGACCCACCCGGGAGTTTTGGATTTTGAAGGGGAAAAATATCGGAATTTTTTGAAAAAAAGAGTCAAAGAACTTGGGGTAGTCAAAAATATTAAATTTATTGATAAATATTTGTCGATTGAAGATTTAATTTTTTGGCTTAAGACAATTGATTTTTATGTGACACCCTATCTTGATTCCCAGCAGTCATCTTCGGGAGCTTTAGCCTACGCCATTGGGGCGGGGAAAGTTTGTATTTCGACTCCTTATAAATATGCTAGGGAAAATTTAGCCAAAGGTAGGGGGATAATTGTGCCATTTAGAGATTCAGAGGCGATTGCGGGCGCGGTAATCGAAATGTGGAAAGACCAAGAAAAAATGAAAATAATGCAAAATCGTGTCTATGAATATGGTCGCTTTATGACCTGGACCAATGTCGCTTTACAGCATTTAGATATGTTTGAACTAGTGGCTAAAAAAAATAAAATAAAATGTTGAAAAACATAAGAAGAAAAGAATGGCTAGGACGAATGACCGAGATGACGACGAAATGGGGAATATATCAGCATAGTACTTATAATAAAATAAATCCTGAGTTTGGTTATGCTCTTGACGATCAGACGAGAGCCTTTTTGGTGGCGACTTGCTTTGGAGAAAAAAAATTAGCTAAGATTTATCTTGATTTCATCAAAAAAGCAGTTGATAAAAATGAAATTTGGCAATTTTTTTTTGACAAGGATCAAGAAATTGTTCCAGATAAGAAAATAAAATGTAGCGAGGATGCCCTCGGAATGGTGGCCTGGGCTTTAATGGAAACCGGAAAAGAAAAAAAAATTGTGGATTTAATCCTAGAGAAAGCTAATGATTGGCTCTCGCCAAGAGCGATGGCTTATTTACTGCTTGGTCTTGTGACTGAAAAAAAAGAGTCAGAGCTAGAAAAAAAACTGACAAAAAAATTAACCGGAGCCTTTAAAAAAGAAGTGGGCTGGTCTTGGTTTGAAGATTATTTGACCTATGTCAACGCTCTTTTACCTTGGGCTTTGTGGCGACAGGGTAGAATCAGAAAGGATGAGGAATCACTTCAGGTAGCCAAAGAAACAACTGATTTTTTGCTTGAAACTTGCCGAGAAGGTGAGGTGCCAATGCCGATTGGTTGTAAGGGCTGGTATATAAAAGGTGGGATAAAAAATAAATATGATCAGCAAAGTGTGGACGCCGGCTATATGGTCTGCCTTTTAAAAGAGGCATATCTAGCGACAAAAAATATTTATTATTTACAAGAAGCGGGGCGCTGGTGGAGCTGGTACTGGGGTAATAATACTCAGGGGGTGGTAATGATTGATAAAAGTGGAGCCTGTTTTGATAGTGTTAGTGATATTGATAAAGTAAACCTGAATCAAGGAGCCGAATCGACTATTTCTTTCTTAATGGCTTATTGTTGTCTTGTCGATACTTTCGATATTTAGGGTACAATGATCCAATAAATTCGGTAGCAGCGGTGGGGCTTCTGG
This sequence comes from uncultured Gammaproteobacteria bacterium, assembly GCA_964549165.1. Taxonomy (GTDB): domain Bacteria; phylum Patescibacteriota; class Microgenomatia; order UBA12405; family UBA12405; genus UBA12158. The sequence continues at coordinate 36,371 of CAZJUH010000004.1, forward strand.
TGGCGGCGGAGGAGCCGGCTAAAATTATATCTAAAAACAAAAACCCGCCTCATTGGCGGGTTTAAATTACTCGGAAATTAATAATTAATATTGATTTCGAGAATAGTTGTCGCGTCGTGGGGGACGATCTTCCATAGGCCTGGCCTCATTGACTTTGACAGTGCGGCCATCAAGTTCTTTACCATCCCAAAGGGTGATAGCAGCTTGAGCTTCCTGCTCGGTGGACATTTCCACAAAACCGAAGCCTTTTGATTGGCCGGAGAATTTATCTTTGATAATAACGGCGGAGACAACGGTCCCTGCCTCGGCGAAAGATGCGCCTAGAGTGTCATCAGTGGTTTGAAAAGACAAGCCACCGACATAGAGTTTCTTATTCATTTTTTACTTACAAAATACTAAAAGGACTCACCAGTATACGTTATTTCGAGAAAAATTGATATAAGGGGCTTTAAATGAGTCTTAGCTTTAATTTTTAAAGATGAAAAGTTTGTCTATTTTTGTTTTTAGAGTCTGGGCAACTCGATGGGCTAGTTCAAGTGAGGGCATATATTTGCCTTGTTCTAGGTAAATAATTGTTTCACGACGAACATTAACGAGGCGAGCGAGCTTTTCTTGAGTTAAACTGCGGATCGAGCGGTACTCTTTAATTTTGTTTTTCATAGTTAGAAATATCTAACTAGCTAATGTTAGAAAAATTTAACATAATTGTCAAGGTGGGTGAATATGCTATAATCTCTAGATTAAAAATTAGATAGTTTTGGGTTAAAGGATACCCTAAAATTATTGTCTGCTTTCGCTCAAAATATTATTTGTTTTTTGAGCTACAGCGAGACGCAGTAAAAACTATGAAAAAAACAAAAACAGTCAACAGAACCGGAAAAAGTTTGGTTAAAAAAGCTTTGGTAGTTGGTGCCAAAAAGACAAAAACTCTTGATAAAGAAAAACTAAAGGAAGCTAACGAAAAAATTAAATCAGAAAAGGCCTCCTTGGCTAAAAGCTTTGGCGAGTCAAAGAATGCCGACTCCGCTTTAAAAAAAGGCTCTGTCGTGTCGAAGGAGGATAAAAAATATACTTTAACGATTGATGTCAAGGATCTTTTAATGGCTGGGAGTCATTTAGGTCATAAAATATCTAAAACTAATCCAAAAATTAAAGAATATTTGTATGAAGCCAGGGAGGGAATTCAGCTTTTTGATTTGAATAAAACTTATGAAGGTCTGGAAAAAGCCTGCAATTTTATTTATAACGCCAAAAGAAACGGAAAACAGATTGTGATGCTGGGAACTAAAAGACAGGCACGGGAAGTAGTGCGTCGAGTGGCCTTGGATGCCGGAGTGCCTTATATCACTGACAGGTGGCTCGGAGGGACTGTTTCCAACTGGAGCGAGATAAAGAAAAATATAAAAAAACTTAATGATATTAATAGTGGTCTTGAAAGTGGAAAATATACAGAAATTAGCAAAAAAGATTTATCAGAACTTAACAAAGAAAAGATTCGTCTTGAACGAATGATAGGGGGTTTAACGAAGCTGGATAAACTTTTTGACATTATTTTTGTGGTTGACGCGGGATTTGAAAAAACGGCGATTAAAGAGTCACGAGAAAAAGGAGTAAAAGTGGTTTCGATGGTTGACACTGATAGCAACCCAGAGAAGGTGGACTATGCCATTACCGCCAATGATGATAACGTTAAAAGTATTACTGTAATCGTTGAGGAAATTGGTCGGGCGATTAAGGCAGCGGGGGTTAAATAAACCCAGCCCCGCCCCTTCGGGGCGACCCTCCCTTAACAAGGAGGGTAAGGCACTATTTATTAATATTTAATATAAAAAATGGATAATAAAAAAATAATTGAACTAGTAAAAAAAATTAGGCAGGAGACTGGCCTGGGAATTATGGGAATAAAGGCAGCTCTTGATGAAAGCGGGGGAGATGAGAAAAAAGCGAAAGAAATTCTAAAATCTAAAGGCTTCGAAAAGGCGGAAAAAAGAGCCCAGAGGGAAACTCATCAGGGAAGAATAGCTACTTATACCCATGGTACTGGGAAAATTGGGGTGATGGTTGAACTACTTTGCGAAACTGATTTTGTCGCCAAAAATGAAGATTTTTTGAATGTGGCCAAAGATTTATGTTTGCAGGTGGCAGCCATGAACCCTAAAGATGTTAGGAATCTACTTGAGCAAGAATTTATCAAAGATCCAGCTTTAAAAATAAAGGATTTGGTGACAGCTCTAAATGCTAAATTTGGGGAAAATATCAAAATTGGGAGAATGGAAAGATTTGAAATTTAATTTTTTACAAACAGACAATCGAATTTTTGCAGTGCTCACACGTGATGGATTACCTCACAGGCTCCGCGCTTCAAAATTGATTGTCTGTTTGCTTTAGAGTTTGTTAAAATAGAACTATGATAAATTTTGCTGAGGTAAACATCCGAATGGGGAAAATTACGGATATTTTTTTAAATGATATTGCTTCGATTAGAACCGGCCGGGCATCTCCGGGCCTGATTGAGAATGTAATAGTAACTGTTTACGGGGGGCAAAAAATGAGACTGGTGGAGCTTGGATCTATTTCGGCACCTGATGTGAGATCTTTAGTTTTTGAAGCTTGGGATAAAACAATCGTCCGGGAAATAAGTAATGGAATTCAAGCGGCGAATATCGGCATGATGCCGGTGGTTGACGGATCTTTAATCCGTCTAAGTTTGCCAATGCTGACCGTCGAGCAAAGAGAAGATTATATAAAGCTCCTCGGGAGAAAATTGGAGGGCGCTCGGGGGATGATTCGTGATGCCCGGGCTGATTTTAGAAAAAAGCTAATGGATGCTAAAAACGAAAAGACGGTGTCTGAGGATGAATTTAAAAGAGACGAAATAGAACTCCAAAAAGTAAATGATTTGTTTATGAGTAAACTGGAAGAAATTGCTAAAAAGAAAGAGGGAGAGATTAGGGTGTAAAAGAGAAAAAAGCCTAAAATCGAATTATTGTTTGTTAGAATAGATAATTCTATGGATATCTTAATTTTTGTTTTAGCTTTATCGATACTTGTTTTAGTCCATGAACTGGGGCATTTTTTTGCGGCCAAGATTACGGGAGTGAGAGTTGATGAATTTGGACTCGGATTGCCACCAAGAATTATTGGCAAAAAAAAATGGGGGACTCTGTGGAGTCTAAACTGGCTGCCGATAGGTGGTTTTTGTAAACTTTTTGGCGAAGACCCATCCTCCGCCCCTGCGGGGCTACGGAATGGCGAAGCCGAATTTTCTTTTCAAAGCAAAAATCCCTGGCAAAAAATGGTTATCGTGCTCGGAGGAGTAATGATGAATTTAGTTTTATCAATTATTATTTTTACGGTAGTATACGTCATTTTAGGAGTGCCAAAGGAAACGGAGAGGGTAAAAATAATTGGAGTGGCTAAAAATAGTCCGGCGGAAGTAGCTGACTTAAAAGAAGGGGATTGGATTAAGAGTATTGGGGGAGTGGAAATTAAAAAGGGCAGTGAATTGACGGTGCAGGTGGAGAAAAATAAAGGAAAAGAAATTGAATTATCAATTGATAGGGGAGGGCAGACACAAGATCTGCCCGTACGGATTAGGGAAATAGCTCCCGAGGGTGAGGGTTTAATGGGGGTAGTGATAAGCAATACGGAAATGGAAAAAATTAAATGGTATGAATTTTATAAGGGAATTGGAGCCGGGTTTAAAGAGGCCTATTTTTGGGGAAAAATAATCGGAGGCGGTGTTTATAAAATGATCGCGGGATTTCTTTCCGGCCAAGTGCCAAAGGATGTTTCCGGACCGATAGGAATGTATGAGGCGACAAGTAGTATTCGGCTGAATCAGGGATTTCTCGCCATGGTTCATTTTTTTGGCGTAGTGTCAGTTAATCTTGCGATTGTAAACATTTTACCCTTTCCGGCTCTCGATGGAGGGAGAATTATTTTTGTTCTTTATGAACTATTCTTTAAAAAGAAAGCTAATGAAAAATTTGAAGCCTTAGTCAACAATCTGGGAATGATGATACTTCTGGGATTGATACTTTTGGTAACGATTGGGGATGTGAGGAGAATATTCATAAAATAAAAAAACAAAAAAATCTAAAGTCTAAAATCTAAAAATATAAATTCTAAAAAAAATTATTTAGAGATAGGACTAAGTTCTAGAAGATAGGCGGTGTTGGGTTCTAAATATAAATTTTCGGTGTAAGTTGAAGAAGTGACAGAAATGGTTTTGTTTCTCGGGCTGGATTGAAAAGGAGAAATTTTTAGTTGATACTGACCCGGGGTTAAGCCCTGATAAGTAATCGGAGTCGTTTCACTGTGTTTTAGGTTCGGGTCATAGTTAACAATTAGACTTTGAATGGTGGGGCCTTTTTTGGTAGAGAAAGATGTTACCCAGCTACCATCTCCGGAGGAAGGAAGACGAGCTCCAGAAATCTGATTTAAAAAAAGCAGGGCTGAGTAGCGGGGTTTGGTTTTACCACTGTGAGTAATAATGCCCCAGCCAGTGGATTTGTCAGAGCGTGGCGAGGGGCCGTCAATGGCTTCAAATGTAAAAAGACGATGAATTTTTCCCGAAAGCTGGGTACAAAGAGAAATTAAATGAATACCACTGAGCTCGTTGTCATACCAGGTATCAGGCTCGGAATTGGGGCCGATTTCCGTTATTAAACGTTCAATATCAAAATACTGTGGATAATCAGAGAGAATTTTGTTTAAGTCATCAAAATCTTTTAAATAGTCACCAATATTTTTGGAATATTTGTGCCAGGAAATGAAATCGAGGGGGATTTTGTTTCCAGAAGCAGTGACAAAAAGAGATTTAACCCAGTTGTTGTAATAGCCGGTGGTAGCAGGACCACCGATTTTAAAAATAGAACCTTTGGCGCCATCAGCGACGGCCCTGGCACTATTAATGTAGAGAGTGGAATAGTTAGGAGACTTGGCATAGTGCCAGCCTCCAAAAAGATCTGGTTCGTTCCAAACTTCATAATAAATACCTGAAATATTTTTTTCAATCGAATAGCGGCGAGCAGTGGCTTTGACAAGGTTGTTCCATTGATTCCAGTCACTCGGCTCTTTGGAATCGGGAGTATAAGAGAGGGAGAGAAGGGGACGAGCCCCGGTTTTAACAATACTGCTAACAACTTCATCGAGACGAGAAAAATCGTATTGACCATTACCTTTGTCAACCTGATAATAATCAAAGAGATGGTCAACTCGAATAAGCTGAGGTCTTAACAATCGAAGTTGACTAATAATGGGCTTGATCATATCGGTTGGTTCCTCACCACCTTGAGCTAGATTTTGCCAAAGAGAAGCGGATAGATTAGAACCAGGATTCTGAGTGTCAATGATGATTTTGGCTGGAGTACCAGAGGCAGATTTGCGTAAATCTAGGTAAATTTTGGGTAAAAAATAAATTACAACAAAGAGGAAAGGAGTAAATATTAAAGGTAAATTTTTTTTTGAAAACAGAGACATAAAAAATTATATCAGGGAGTAATAATTAATTGATGTCTTGACGTGGATTTGTGAATATGTGAAACTGGTAATTAGTAATACTTTATATAAAGAATAAAAAATGAATAAAAAAGGTTTAGCCCAAATTCCTTTAATGATTGGTCTTTTAATTATGGCGATAGCTGTACCGATTGCGACGAAGCTAGTACAACAAAATCAGGATACGAGAAACCAAGCAGCAGGATGTGGTACAAGTGGAACAATAAGCCAATGTGGAAGTAAAGGGGGGTGTGCGACTGGATATAGATGTTTACCCGGTGGATGTAGTTATGATCCTACTTGTGGCGGTTTTGTGCCAACAAATACTCCAAAACCTACCGCAACGCCAAGTCCAAAACCTCCTTGTCTTCCAGATGGGGTCTGTTGGGTGTCTGGTTATTCTTGTTGTGGTAACATAGTTCCGGATTATTATACTTGTATTTCTGGACAAAAATGTGTTGGAGAGGTACCGATAC
>CAZJUH010000005.1:0-39494 GCA_964549165.1 uncultured Gammaproteobacteria bacterium
CAAAAAAAATATTTAGATGTACATTCTTTTTGGGCGGAAAATATTCCTTTTATCAAAAAAAATATCAATCAAGATTTTAAATTTATTGGTGAAGTTTACTGGGATCAGGATTATTTATCGCAGTACTTCGACTATCTTTATGATGATCGTTTTTATAAAGGGGTAACGGGATCTCCTCTTGATTTAAAAAACCATCTAGGTGAACTTTTGACTTCGAGGGACAATAAAAATCCTTGTCGCCATGCCCTTTACATCGAAAATCATGATGAAGAAAGATCAGTCAAAAACCTCGGGGAAAAAAGAGCTCGGGCGGCTGCTTTTTTGGCAGCCATTATCCCCGACACCATGTTTATCGTAAATCAAGGTCAAGAAAAGGGTTGGAAAATTCGGCCTCCTATGCAAATTAATCGTTTTCCCACTGAAGTCGATAATCCTCAAATTCAAAAGTTTTATCAAAAACTTTTTAATTTAATTAATTCTCCTCTTTATAAATCGGGAACTTTAATAAACTGTCAGGTTAATCAACTTTCCGGAGACACCATTGCTCTCGAGTTTAGATCAGCTGATGAAAATTTAACTGCGATTTTTTGCCTAAATATTGGTGATTCTTATAGTAAATGTACTCTCCCCGAGATTGGTAAAAACACTGAGATTGAAATTGAATCTTTAACCGAAGATAAAGAGATAATTCCCGACTCCAGTCGCCAAAATGGACTTTATATCGGTCTTGAATCTGGTGAAGTCCAGGTCATCTATTACCCAAACTTTACCCGAATCTTTGATAAAATATAGAGGTGAAGTTCAAATTATTAGCCGATTTTCAACCCTCCGGTGATCAGCCGGAGGCTATTGCTAAGTTATCTCGAAATATCAAAAAGGGGGTTAACAAACAAGTCCTTCTTGGTGTCACCGGGTCTGGAAAAACATTTACTATTGCCCATGTTATCCAAAATACCCAGCTGCCGACTCTCATTATTTCTCACAATAAAACCTTGGCCGCCCAGCTTTATCAGGAATTTAAAGAGCTTTTTCCCCAAAACAAAGTTTCTTATTTCGTCTCTTATTACGACTATTATCAGCCTGAAGCCTATCTTCCATCATCGGACACTTACATTGCCAAGGAGGTCGAGATTAACGACTTAATTGATAAATTACGTCTTGAAGCCACCTCAAATATATTTTCCGGCCCCGACAACATTGTTATTGCCTCTGTTTCCTGTATTTATAACATTGGCGACCCTCAAGAATTTGGCAGTAAAACTTTAACCCTAAAAATAGGCGATTTATGGAATCGCCGTCAATTATTTGAACAATTGGTTTCTCTTTTTTATACCCGTTCCGAATTGGAATTTAAACGAGCCCAATTCCGAGTTCGCGGCGATACTATTGAAATTTGGCCTTCTTACGCCGATTGGATTTTAATTTTAGAATTTGATACTGAGGGAAAAATATCAAAAATTACTGAACGTAATCCCTTTTCCGGTCACGAATTTGATCTACAGAATTATCAACTTTTTCCTGCCAAACAATACGTCGGCGCCGCCGCCTCCAACCTTAAAGAAATCATGGCCAAAATCCGTAGCGACTGTGATGTTCAGGTTAAAAAGTTCGAAGCCAACAAACAAATTTTAGAAGCTCACCGTCTTCAACAGCGGGTTGATTATGATCTGGAAATGCTTCAGGAAACAGGTTATGTTAATGGCATCGAAAACTATTCCATCTATTTTGAACCAGGTCGTAAAAATGGTGATCCCCCTTATACTTTGATTGATTATTTTCACCATCTTTGGGGTGACAATTTTTTAACGGTTATTGATGAATCACATGCCACCATCCCTCAAATAAACGCGATGTCAGGGGGAGATTATTCTCGTAAAAAAACTCTAGTTGATTTTGGTTTTCGTCTCAAAAGCGCTTTCGACAATCGGCCTTTAAACTGGCAAGAATTTTATCAGCGCGTTCCGGTGGCTCTTTATCTCTCGGCCACTCCCGCTCCCTTTGAAATTGAAGATTCAAAAAATAATATTGTTGAGCAAATAATTCGCCCCACTGGTCTTGTTGATCCTTCAATTGAGGTTCGTCCAAGTACTAAACAAATTCCAGATCTTATCAAAGAAATAAAAAATAGAGTCGCCAAAAAAGAAAGAACCTTAGTCATTACCTTAACTAAAAAAATGTCCGAAGAGCTCGCCACCTATTTATCTGATCCAAAAAAAACCGGCCTTCCTTTAAAAGTAGCTTATCTTCATTCCGATATCGAAACATTAGAAAGAACGGAAATTCTCGATAAATTAAGAAGTGGCGATTTCGACGTCCTCGTCGGTATTAATTTACTCCGCGAGGGTCTTGATTTGCCCGAGGTTTCTTTGGTCGCGATTTTAGATGCCGGCAATCAGGGTTTTCTCCGTTCCCGTTCATCGCTCATTCAAATTATGGGCCGGGCTTCTCGCCATCTCGATGGTCAGGTTCTTTTATATGCTGATGTCGTTTCCGAGGCCATGAAGCAGGCCATGGCAGAAGTAAGTCGTCGTCGTCAAATTCAAATAAAATATAATAAAGATAATCATATTACTCCGAGAAGTATCGTTAAGAATATTCGTCCCCGTCTCATCGATGCCAGTGTTAAAAATGTTGTGGTGACCCCGCTTCTTGAAATTGACCCCACTTCTTTGACTCCCAATCAGAGAAAAAATCATATTGCCAAGCTCAAAAAAGAAATGCGGACTTATGCCATCGATATGGACTTTGAATCGGCCATCCGCCTCAGAGATAAAATTAAAGAAATCGAAGCCTTATAAATTTCCAATACCCGAAGACAAACCGAAACTTTTCCGCTATAATTAACATTTGTCAATAATTTTTTTATTAATCAAGTCCCTCTTGTCAAAGAGGGATTTAGGGAGATTGAATGCTAGATAAAATCATCGTCAAAGGAGCACGGGAAAATAATCTCAAAAACGTCTTCTTTGAATTTCCAAAAAATAAATTCGTCGTTTTTACCGGTGTTTCTGGTTCCGGTAAATCATCGATGGCTTTTGATACTCTCTTTGCTGAGGGTCAGCGTCGCTACATGGAATCTCTCTCTTCTTATGCTCGTCAATTTTTGGGAAACATGAAGCGACCCGAGGTTGACATGATTGAGGGCCTCTCTCCCTCCATCGCCATTAATCAAAAAGCCATTTCTCATAACCCCCGCTCGACCGTTGGCACGGTTACTGAGATTTACGATTATCTCCGGCTACTTTTTGCTCGTATTGGTCATCCTCACTGTCCAAATTGTGGTCGGGAAGTCATGCCTCAAACTAGTAAACAAATTGTCACTCAAATAATTAACACCCTAAAACAGGAAGTATCAAGTACCCCCTATCGCTTCTTAATTCTTTCTCCTCTGGTCCGAAACAAGGCTGGAGATTTTAAGGGATTGGTCGAGAATCTCCGCAAACAAGGTTTTAAGTGGCTCAGAATCGACAATAAAATAATTGATTTGTATACCGATTTTGGCATAGTCAAAAGCAATAAACATAATCTTGACGCTGTTTGTGATCGAGTTTCGGTCTCAAAAGAATCTTTAAAAAATATCGAGGCTCTCTATGCTCGTCTTATCGATGATGTTGAGCTGGCTCTGAAATTTAGTAATGGCCAGGTAATCATTTCTCGAATTGACGATCCAGGTTTTGATTTCCCCACTAGTCCTGAAAATTTTGTCGAAACTTTATATTCTGAAAATTTTGCCTGTCCGGTCTGCAATATCTCTCTACCTCCAATCGAGCCCCATCTCTTTTCTTTTAATTCACCTCAGGGTGCTTGTCTTGAATGTAAAGGTCTTGGTTCTAAATACCAAATCGATCGGACTAAATTTCCCGAATGGAAGGCGAGGATGCTTGAGGCCAGGTATTTTAATTCTCCTTCAGAAGGAATTCGTGAAGAACTTGAGCAGTACATGATCAAAGAAAGTTGTCCCCTATGTCATTCTTCTCGTCTCAACCCCGAGGCTCTCTCGGTTACTATTTTGAATCAAAATATTTATCAAATTTCTCAATTATCGATTGCTAATTTGTTTAAGTGGATTAAAAATTTACCTGACAAATTAGATTCTTCCCAGGAAAAAGAAGTTTTAGATGCCATTCAAAGGGAAATATTTTCTCGTCTAGAGTTTTTACTCGCCGTTGGTCTAGATTATTTATCTCTTGAGCGCGAAGCCGGCACTCTCTCCTCTGGAGAGTCGCAGCGCATCCGCTTGGCCTCTCAAATCGGGACTGGTTTAACCGGCGTTTTATATATTCTGGATGAACCAACGATTGGTTTACATTCGAGGGACAATGATCGACTCATAGCCACCCTGCAAAAATTAAAAAACCTTGGCAACAGCGTTGTGGTCGTCGAACATGATGCTGATGTTATCAAATCTGCCGATTATATCGTTGATTTTGGTCCATATGCTGGAAAAAACGGTGGTGAGGTAATCGCGCAGGGTTCTCTGGCTGATATAAAGAAAAATAAAAATTCTATTACTGGACAGTATTTGTCAGGCAAAAAAATTATTAACTCTGTAGAGACGCATCATGATGCGTCTCTACCTTTAATAAATAAAATAAATAATCAAAATATTAAAATCACCGGTGCCCGTCAGTGGAATTTAAAAAATATCAATGTTGAGTTTCCTTTAAATAAATTAATTTCCGTTACTGGTGTTTCCGGCTCCGGCAAATCTACCCTAGTTCACGATACTTTGTATGGTGGTGTTCGCAAGGCGACCCTCGGATCATATTATGGCACCATTGGGGAATATGACAAGATCGAGGGCTGTGAAAATTTATCCGACGTTCTTTTGGTTGATCAGTCTCCTATAGGACGTACTCCTCGTTCTAACCCGGCCACCTATACCAAATTGTTTGATGATATTCGTAAACTGATGGCTCAGACGATTGAAGCAAAAATTCGTGGATTTAATGCTGGTCGCTTTTCTTTTAATACCAAGGGTGGTCGCTGTGAAGCCTGTGAAGGTCAAGGACAAATAAAAATTGAAATGCAATTTTTACCCGATATTTACGTTACCTGTGATCAGTGTCATGGGACCCGTTATAAGGATGAAACTCTCGAGGTTACTTATAAAAACAAAAATATTGCTGAAATATTGAAAATGACTTTTGATGAAGCTGCTGATTTTTTTAAAAATATTAGTAGTATCAGTCATAAAATAAATACGATTCAAGATGTTGGTCTTGGTTATTTAGAACTTGGTCAACCCAGTAATACCTTATCAGGTGGAGAATCTCAGCGTCTTAAAATTAGCCGGGAACTGGTCAAAAGATTTAATGGCAAAATTCTCTATATTTTAGATGAGCCGACCACTGGTCTTCATTTTTATGATGTCGAAAAACTCATTAAAGTTTTACGTCGCCTTGTTGATATGGGCAATACTGTAGTGCTTATTGAACACAATCTCGATGTTATTAAAAATAGCGACTGGGTAATAGATCTTGGTCCTGATGGGGGTGACGCGGGAGGAGAAGTTGTTGCCGCTGGTACCCCTGCCGATATCGCCAAAATTGCAGCTTCTTACACAGGGCAATATTTAAAAAAAATACTAGAAAGAAAATAAAAATAGTGATATAACTCACTCAGTTAATATTTTTATAATTATGATTAAGGCTATTGAAATAGAATCAGGGGAATATTGTTATTATCGAGATTATGGCAGTTGGACTCTTAACCAAAGATATGGTGAACCAAAACTCGACCCAGAAAAAGAAATAATTATTAGATCTGATTATGATTCTGGCGATCCTAATGGTGAGGAATTAATTATTATAGAAAAAAGGGCTTATAACAGCAGAATTTCTATTAATGGTCATGTAATTATGAGTGAAAGACATATTGCAGATAATGTTGACATCTTTGGTAGACATGCTCATAAGCTTGGATTGAGAATAAATAGGGATTCTAATTTTACTTTAGAATTATTAGATACCTCTGTTGAACCACCAATTTCTAGACAAATTAGAATTGAAAGGTTCTCCTTTCCTGGATGGGGATCATTTCTAAAATGGCCTCAATTTGACAAAGTTTTTCGTCGACAAATTGGTCAGGAAGAAATAGGCTAAAATATACTGTGATCGATCTTAAGAATCTTCCGACAACTCCGGGATGCTATATCTATCGAAACTCTAAGGAAGAAATTATTTATGTTGGCAAGGCGATTAATTTAAAAAAAAGAGTTTCTCAATATTTCAAGGGTAAGGATGCTCTCGGCCCAAAAACAAAAATCTTAGTTTCTCAAATTGCCAGTATTGAAACAAAAAACGTTAATTCCGAAATTGAGGCTCTAATTTTGGAATCTTCACTCATCAAAAAATATCACCCTAAATATAATTCTCAGTTAAAAGATAATCGGTCCTACCTTTATATTTGCATCTCAAAATCAAAAATTTCTATTGTCTTTACGGCCCACTCCAGTAATTTACCCGACAGGGCTGATATTTATGGCCCTTTCCCTGATGGTAGTTCCGTCAAATCTTTATTAAAAACCATTCGCCGACTTTTCCCTTTTCGAAGCCAAGAAACTCATCCGAAGGGTGACTGCCTTTTTTGCCATCTAGGTCTCTGCCCTGGTCCAAATCCCGATCCCAAAACATACCACCAAAACATCAACAAAATAAAAAAGATTTTAAATGGACACTTTAAATCCTTAATTTTGTCTTTAAACAAGGAAGTGAAAATTGCTTCTAAGACAGAAAATTATGAAAACGCCTTAATTTTAAAAAATCAAATTGATTCTTTAAATTACATTGTTTCCGGTTGGCACAATTTAAAGAATTTATACGCTGACATAAATCTACCGGAGGACAGGCAAAGTCAAGCGATTGAAGATTTAGAAACCACCTTAAAACCATATTTAAATATAAAAAATATTCACCGGATAGAATGCTTCGATATTTCTCAAATGGGTAACAATTATTTTGTTGGCTCCATGGTTGTTTGGCAAAATGACGATTTGGATAGTTCTGCTTACCGAAAATTTAAAATTCGTTCAAAAGCATCGCCCGATGATCAATTTATGATGAAGGAAGTTGTTTATCGTCGACTTCAGCATCCCGAGTGGGGAACTCCTGATTTAATTGTCGTTGATGGCGGAAAACCTCAGGTATCTGCTGTTGACAACGTCATTGCGAGCGAAGCGAAGCAATCCATTCCCCTCATCGGTCTCGCCAAAAAAATCGAAACTATCGTTATCAAAAACGGTGATAAATGGGTAGAAATTAATCTCCCTCCCAAATCACAAGCTTTACTCCTCTTAATGAAGCTTCGCGACGAAGCTCATCGTTTTGCCAATAAATATCGTCGAGAATTAATCAGCAAATCTCTCACTTTCTGAGGTCATCTTTCTAATGTGTTCTTTGGCAAAATTTGTTGTTGCTACATCCAGCCAATTTTTACAGACATTTTTATTTTTAGTGGTTAATATTTCTACGACATCACCGCTATTTAATTTTTGATCAATTCTAACCATTTTGTTGTTTATTTTAGCTCCGTGGCAGTGGTCTCCGAGATCTGTGTGAATTCTGTAGGCAAAATCAAGCGCGGTTGACTCCTTTGGTAGTTGAATTGTATCCCCCTTTGGAGTAAAGACATAGACATAACGGCTTAGTACATTTATTTTATAATTGTTGACATTATTATCGCTTTTTTGCCATCTAACTAGGTCTTTAACCCAGTCGAGTCCCAGACCACTTTCGTTGTTTTTACCTAGTTTATAAGCAATATGAGAAGCTGGACCAAATTCGTTAAACTCATGCATTTGTCTCGTTCTAATCTGAACCTCAACGGTTATTTTATTTTTCCAGCTCATCGTTGTTTGAATCGAGCGGTAGCCGTTTGATTTTGGAGTTGAAATATAATCATCAAATTCATCAGGTAGATATTTATATCGGGCATGTAAAAGACCCAAAATTGTATAGCAGCTACTGACCGTATCAGTTAAAATTCTAATACCTACCCTGTCACCTATTTTTTCGACTTTCTTTTTCTTTATTTTTTGATAAGTACTGTAAAGGCTTTTTATTCTGCCCTGAATTTCGTAGTTATTGATATTATTAATTTTGAGCATTTCCTCAATTTCATTTTTTACTAAAGTTACTGCCTTAATCTCGTCTTTTTCCTGATTTTTTAAATCCTCGCTTAATTTATTTGCTTCCTCTGGATATAAAATTTTAAAGGCAATATCATCGAGTCTTTTTTTAAAATAATGTAGTCCGACATATTCAGCAATCGGAGAGTAGATTCCCATCACTCTCTTGGCGTATTCAACCTGTTTTTCGGGAATAAGGTGTTTAATAGTCATGCCGTTATGAAGTTTGTCGGCCAGTCTGATGATTAAAATTCGAACATCATCGACTGATGAAAACAAAAATCTTCTGAAAATCTCAACGTTAGTATTATCAACATTTTTTCCGGTAGTTTTGTCTTGAACTTCACTCAGTCCGGAGACGAGTAGTGCTACCTCGTCACCAAATTCTTTATCTATTTCTTCGATAGTCGCGTGTGTCTTTTTCAGGCAATCATGAAGTAGGGCGGCAATTATTGCCTCTTTTCCAATGTCCATTTGGGCAATTAATTTTGCCACCCAAGCGGGGTGTGAGATATAGGGTTCTCCCGAATCCCTAATTTGACCCTCATGAGCCTTATAGGCAAAATCAAAAGCCCTATATATATTTTCACTTTCAATATTATTTTTTAGAAGAATACTTTTTAATTCTCCCCAGTAGTCGTGATTGTTTTGATTTAAAGATAAATCTAATATCATTTAGCAAGCTGAGCAAAAATTAAAAGCCTATTCCAGTCGGTACCGATAGGCCAACAGGTTTGAAGGATTAGTAGTTCTTTATTTTCATCTTTATAGTTTAAAAATTCAACTTGGCTTGCTTTAACTACTTTTTTATCATAAACCCGATATTTATATTCCTGGCCGTGATATTTAATGTAAATAAAATCGTTAAGCTCGAGCTCGCCCAGTAAATAAAAAACTGGATTGTTTCTCACATCATCAATTTCTCTGGTCGAAGAATGAGCAAAGACGTAGGTCATTGTGCCCAGACCGCTTCCTGGAGTGTCACTTTCTTTACTATGAGCAATTAGATTTTGTTTGAGTACTTTCAAATATTCAGCCTGATCATAGGGAGAGACATTTTCGACAACTTTTGAAAAAGCCAGAATTTTTGGGATTTGAATAAAAAATTCATCAGATTTTTTTATTTCAATTTTTTGCTCGGCAACGGTTTCAATTTTTGTCTCAGTTTTGGTGAACTTATAGTTATAAAAAGCTTGTAAAAAAGGCGCATATAAATACCCCCCGTAGATCATAGCTCCTAAAAATAAAATATTTCCAAGATAAAAAATAACCTTTTTTGGGGCTGGGGGATTTGAGTAAAGTAAACCACTAGATTTATTTACCCTAACCTTGCGCTTTTTTGGAATTACCCTAAAAAAATTTAGCACTTATATTTGACAAATTTTACCTTCTAGTCTACCATATCACCTGTGACAAAAAATTAACTTGTCACCCATTAATTTCCTCTCTGTTTTTACTGCTGAGAGGTTTTTTTGTAAAAAAGATATGACAAAGAATCAACTAACCAAGGAAGGTCACGCGCAGCTAGTTTCCGAACTAGCCAATCTAAAAGATTGGGCCGATCGCCTTATTACCAAAATTGAAGAAGTCGCTCAGCCCGATGAGTCGGGGGAGGATTCTTTGGTTTCTCAGTTAAAAGCCGAACTCGAAGTTGTTAATTCCAAAACTGCCTCGATTGAATCTGTTTTAGAAAATTTTGAAATAATTACCGGAAAAAGTAATTCCAGTACTGTTCAAATTGGCTCGAAGGTTAAAATAAAGATTCTTGGTAATTCCGAAAGAACTTTTTATGTGGTTGGTGAGCTTGAGGCAGATCCTTCCTCAAATAAAATCTCTTCTCAGTCTCCTCTGGGCCTTGCCTTGATGGGAAAAAAGGTCAATGAAAAATTTGAAGTCGACGCCCCTGCCGGCAAACTAACCTACAAAATTGTTTCCATTGCTTGATAAAATAGGTTATGTCCGATCTAAGGCAAATTCGTCTGGATAAACTTGGAAAGATTAAATCTCTTGGTCTTGATGCCTATCCTCAGCCAAATTTAAAGTCAAAGAACAACTGCTTAGAAGCCCAAAAAATGCTTGGGAAAAATGCTGTTTTGGCCGGACGCCTCATGAGTCTGAGAGGTCATGGTCAAATTTTATTTGGTGATCTAGCCGATAGGACTGGCAAAATCCAACTATTTTTTCAAAGTGATATTTTAAAAGAAAAATTTGATTTAACTAAACTATTCGATATTGGTGATTTAATTTCTACCTCAGGCGAAATATTCAAAACGCAGGCCGGTGAAATCACTTTAAAAGTCGCCGATTTTCAAATACTGGCCAAAAATATTAGACCCTTGCCCGAAAAATGGCACGGTCTCACCGATGTCGAAGAACGCTATCGTCAGCGTTATGTTGACCTGATTGTTAATCCAGAGTCGAGGGAAGTATTTTTAACTCGTAGCAAAATCCTGACCACTCTTCGCAAATTTTTAGATGATAATGGCTTTATTGAGGTCGAAACTCCTGTTCTTCAGCCAGTTTATGGCGGTGCCTCAGCGAGGCCCTTTGTCACCCGTCATCATGAGCTTGAGCAGGATATGTATTTGCGCATCAGCAATGAACTATATCTAAAACGCCTTATTGTCGGTGGTTTTGAGAAAGTTTATGAAGTCGCTCGTGATTTTAGAAATGAAAGTGTTTCTCGTTTTCATAATCCCGAGTTTACTCAAGTTGAATTTTATTGGGCCTATGTTGATTACGAGGTATTAATGGAGTTTACGCAGAAGCTGATTAGACATGTTATTAAAACCATCAAAGGCGATTTAAAAATAAACTTTCAAAATCAGGAATTAGATTTTTCCAAAGATATTGAAAAGCTGACTTTCCACGATGCCATTTTTCAAAAAACCGGCATCGACATTGACACTATCAAAAACGAAACTGATTTTAAAAACTCTTTAAAAGATAAAAATATTAAACTGGATTTAAAAGATTTAGTTGGTCTTGGGGCTTATTTTGACGCTCTTTACAAAGAATACGTCCGGCCCTTTTTAATCGGTCCGGTTTTTATCACCGATTATCCATCGGAAATGATCGCTCTCGCCAAGCGAAAAGCAGATGATCCCAGTCGAATTTCCTCATTCCAGCTTTTGGTTTGTGGCACCGAACTGCTTAAGGCCTATAACGAGTTAAATGACCCCCAGGATCAGCACGATCGCTGGCTAAGTGAAGAGGCCTTGGCTAAAAAAGGGAAGGCAGAAGCCGAGCAGCTTGACACGGATTACATTCGCGCTCTTGAGTATGGCATGCCTCCCACCGCCGGCTGGGGTCTCGGCATTGACCGCCTGACTCAGTTTTTAACCGACTCTCCCACCATCAAAGACGTTATTCTCTTCCCCGCCATGCGAAAAGAGGAATAATATATGGATAGACAGAAATATTATGAAGCGGTAAAAGTTAATTTAGAGCCTAATATCTTTTATCATTCACTGGCTCTGGAAGCCTGTATGGGTGGTATTTACGATTACCTTAAATTAAATAATCAATTAGGACCAGAGGAGCCGAGTCGGGACGATTGGATCTTGGCAGGTCTGGTTCACGACATTGATTATTCTGGAGAGACGAAGGAAACTCATCCGGCAAAAACTCGAGAAGTGCTGACAAAATCCAATTTAGAAATTTCTGATACCGTTGATAATTTAGTAAAGGCTCATGCCGAGCATAGCGGTGTTATTCCTAAAAATAAAGCCGGATGGGCTATCCGCTGCGCTGACTCTTTGACTGGACTGATTGTCGCCGTGGCTTTGGTTTATCCCAGTAAAAAACTGCTAGATGTTAAAGTTTCTTCTGTTTTAAAAAGATTTTTAAAAGAACCACGCTTTGCCGCCGGGACTCGCCGTGATGAAGTAATTTTGTGTCAAGATGCCGATAAATTGAACATCCCCCTCGAAAAATTTATTGAAATTTGTTTGACCTCGATGCAGAAAATTTCAAAAGAAATTAGTCTCTAAAAAAATGTTTTAGCCTCCCTTGTCAAGGGGAGGTGTCCGAAGGACGGAGGGGTTTTATGCGGAAAATAGCCTCAGAAATTAAATTATAAGATTTATATTTTAGATTTTATGCTTTAGGCTTTTTTTCGAATATATCCTATCTTAAGGCAAATAAAATTGTAAGCATCAACATATTGAATATGTAAGACATATTTAGATATAATTTGTTACGGAAAAACTTGCGGAGAAAATCGAATATAATTGTGCTAAAATAAGCCCAATCTCATGATTGATATAAATCTTTTAAGACAAGAGCCTGAGCTCGTAAAAAAGGCCTTAATAAATCGCCAAAAAGATATTTCTATTTTAGATAAGATTTTAGATCAGGACAAAAAATATCGAGAGCTACTGGGTGAAGTTGAAAAAATCAGAGCGTCGCAAAACCAAATCTCAAAATCTATTTCCGGTAAACCAAGTGATGTCCAAATTGCTACTGGCAAAGAGCTAAAGACTCAATTAAAAGATCTTGAAGAAAAATTAAACACCACCGAAACTAATTTGAATACTCTTCTCGAAGAGGTCCCTAATTTCCCTGCCGATGATGTCCCTGTTGGTAAAGATGATTCTGAAAATGTGGTTATAAAAACAGTTGGCGAAAAACCCTCTTTTGACTTTACCCCAAAGCACCATCTTGATTTAGGCCAGGCTCTTGATATTCTCGATGTCAAAAAAGCGGCTGAAGTTTCCGGATCTCGTTTTGGCTATTTCAAAGGCCAGGGAGCAGTACTAGAAATGTCTCTGATGTTTTATGCTTTCAAAAAACTGACTGCCATGGGTTTTACCGGCATGATTCCTCCCGCCATGATTAAATCAAAAACCGAATGGCAGTGTGGTTACGCCAGCAACAAAAATCTTTTTGGCGCCTATTATTCTATCCCCGAGGATGATCTGATTTTTATCAGTTCTTCTGAGCACGCCGTTGTCCCTTATCATCAAAATGAAATTTTAAATCTAAATATTTTACCCCTTAGATACGTCAATTATTCACCTTGTTTTCGTCGAGAAGCGGGAACCTACGGCAAAGATATGAAAGGTATGCTCCGGGTTCATTTCTTTAATAAAGTCGAAATGAATGTTTTTACTCTGCCTGACTTAAAAGTCTCTGACTCCATGTGTCTTGAGATGCTCTCGATAGAAGAAGAAATTCTCAAAGATCTTGGTCTTTCTTATCAAATAATGAAAAACTGTACTGGTGATTTACCTCAGCCCAATCGTCGTATGTACGATCTTAATTCCTGGTTTCCCGGTCTTGGCGAATACAAAGAGACTGGTTCTTGTAGCAATTGCACTGATTATCAGGCTCGCCGTCTCAACACCAAAGTCAAAATCAACGGCCAAAACTCCTTTGTCCACATCCTTAATTCCACTGTCGTCACGGACAGAGTTCTCCTCGCTATTTTGGAGAATTTCCAGACCAAAGACGGCAGTATAAATATCCCTGAGATACTTTGGCCCTTCACCGGGTTTAAAGTTATCTCCCCTAAATTGTAGAGGAGCCACCCACCCCGATCTCCGGTGTAAAAACCGGAGCATCGGGAGGTTTGCTTTTTTCAAAAGATTTTAATTTCTTTATTCATAGTAAAATATACCTATGTTCAAATTTCTACAAAATTTAATTGATGATAATCAGCGCCATCTAAAAGCCTACAAGCCTTTAGTTGCCAAAATAAATAGTTTAGAACCAGATATAAAAAAACTGTCTGATAAAAAATTAAAAGACAAAACTTCCGAATTTAAAAAAAGACTATCAGATGGCGAAAAACTAGAAGATCTTCTCCCCGAAGCCTACGCTCTTGTTCGTGAGGCTATTTTTAGAACCATTGGCGAGAGGGCTTATGATGTTCAGCTCATGGCTGCCATTGCTCTCCACCAGGGTGCTATCGCTGAGCAGCGCACCGGAGAAGGAAAGACACACTCTGTTATTTTTCCTGCCTACTTAAACGCTTTAACAGGTCTTGGGGTTCACATTATCACTCCAAACGACTACCTGACTAGGGTTGGTGCTGGCTGGTATCCCAAGGCTTTAAACTTACTTGGTATTAGTACTGGGGCTATTATTCACGAAGAATCCTTTATTTTAGATCCCGAGTTTACTGATCCCAGTGAAAAAATTGATGATCGCTTGGCTCACCTTCGACCTGTCTCTCGACGTGAAGCTTACCAGGCCGATATTACCTATGGTACCAACAACGAATTCGGTTTTGATTATCTTCGCGACCACATGGTTGGTGATTATCAGCAAAAAGTTCAAGGTCCAAATCACTATTTTGCCGTGGTAGATGAGGTCGATTTTGTTTTGATTGATGAAGCCCGAACTCCTCTGATAATTTCTTCACCAAATAATCAGCCGGTCGAGAAATATTATAAATTTGCCCAAATCGCCAAGAGTTTACAGCCAACTGATTATGTGATTGATGAAAAATCTAAATCCTCAACCCTTTCTGAATTTGGTATCCGAAAAGTTGAAAAAATACTTGGAGTCACCAATCTTTACGAAGAATCCTTTGACACTATTCATTATATTGAAAATGCTATTAAAGCGGAGACTCTATTTCATAAAGACAAGGACTACGTGGTCAAAGACAACGAAATTATTATTGTCGATGAATTTACCGGTCGTCTGATGAACGGCCGTCGCTGGTCTGATGGTCTTCATCAAGCCGTTGAGGCCAAAGAAAATGTTAAAGTTCAGCAGGAATCTCAAACTTGGGCCACCATTACTTTTCAAAATTATTTTCGTCTTTATCAAAAACTAGCCGGTATGACCGGAACGGCAGCCACTGAGGCCGAAGAATTTAAAAAAATATATAACCTCGATGTCATTACTCTTCCGACCAACAAAGATTTAGTCAGAATTGATGACAATGACTTAATTTTTAAAACTCAAAGAAGTAAATATGCCGCAATTGCTGCTAAAGTCGAGGAGCTTCACACCAAAGGCCAGCCAGTATTAATCGGCACGACCAGTATTGCCAAAAACGAAATCATCTCTTCCATGCTCCGAAACAAAAAAATACCTTTCCAAATGCTCAATGCTAAAAACCATCAGTCTGAGGCGGAAATTATTGCCAAGGCCGGGATGGTTGGGGCTGTTACCGTGGCTACCAACATGGCCGGTCGGGGAGTCGATATAATTCTCGGAGGACCTCGTGACAAATTTACCCCGGAGATTTGGCAAAAACAGCACGATACCGTTAATTCGCTTGGTGGTCTTTATGTTATCGGTACCGAGCGCCATGAGTCTCGTCGCATTGATAATCAGCTCCGAGGTCGGGCTGGCCGTCAGGGTGATCCCGGTTTTTCCCAGTTTTATGTCGCTCTTGACGATGACTTGATGAGAGTCTTTGGCGGTGAAAAAATAGCTGATCTCATGACTCGTTTTAATATGCCCGACAACGCTCCTTTGACCCACCCTTTAGTTTCCCGCGTCCTTGAACAAATTCAGGTTAAAGTTGAAGGTTACAATTTTGATGTTCGTAAATCTCTTGTCGAATATGATGATGTCATCAACAAACAGCGCCAAATAATCTACAAGCTCCGTGATGAAACTCTTTTTGATGCGAGGAACGATCCGGAGAAAAATCATGAAAATATATTCAAATATATTAATTCTGAAATAAATCACATTATTACCACCAATCAAAATTTTGAATCGGGGCAGGTCGACGCCGAAAAATTATCTTTAGAGTTTTCCGAGATTTTACCTATTTCAAGTGCTGACCGAATTAAGTTAATCAAAGATATTAAAAAATCCGATAATCCACCAGAATTATTAAATTCACTTTTATTAAAACAGTGGCAACAGCGAGTCGATTATTTTGGCAAAGATCTAGCTAACAATATTTTGGCTTATGCTGTTATCAACACTCTTGACCCTCTTTGGGTTGACCATTTGACCGCTCTTGATGATTTACGTGATGGAGTTCGTCTCCGCGGCTATGCTCAAAAAGATCCTTTGGTCGAATATCGTAAAGAAGGTTTTGAAATGTTTCAAGCTTTAATGCGCCGCTTTGAATCAAATATTTCCAGAATGCTTTTCCGTCTTGAACCGGTCGCGGCACCAGTCTCGACTCAGGTAAAAGCTACCGAAACTAGAGGAAAAGTTATTGATCCAAATCAGCCAGTGGATGACGTCATTGCGAGCGAAGAGAAGCAATCTCTTCCGACACGTCAACCTGTTGTTAATAGTCAAAAAACTCTTGGTCGCAACGACCCCTGTTGGTGCGGCTCCGGTAAAAAATTTAAAAAATGTCATTATCCCCAGTTACAATAGATAATGATCCACCCATGGAGGATCACTATCCTGAGTTAGGCTAAAATAATATATGAATCCAAAAAATATTTACCAAAAAATAAATAAATTAATCAGTGATTCTCATCACATTCTCCTCCATCTTCATCCTGGCTCAGATGCAGATTCGGCGGGTTCGGCCCTGGCTTTTTATCACTACTTAACCAGTATTAACAAAAAAGTCACTCTTATTTCCGGTGATTCTAATCTTTCTCCGGGTCTCGCTACTCTCCCTGGAGCAAAACAAATTACTCCTCAGAATTTTTTTGATTTAAATCTCGCTGATTTTGATTTATTTGTTATTCTCGACTCGTCGGAAAAACGACAAATTTCCAAGCTCGGAGAGGTGGTTTTTCCAAAGCATTTAAAAACCATAGTCATTGATCATCACGCCAGCAATCAAGGTTTTGGTGATATAAACCTTATCGAGGCCGACTCTCCCGCCACCTGCCAAGTAGTTTTTAAGTTATTTAAAGCTTTAAAAATTAAAATATCCAAAGAAATTGCCATCTGTCTTTTTACTGGTATCTACGGCGATACTGGTGGTTTTAAATATTCTTCCACCTCAGCTGAAACGTTTTCGATTTGTGCCCAGCTGACCAAAATTGCGCCTAATTTCACCGAGATACTTTTTAATTTAGAAAATAACGACCGGCCAGAACGCCCAAAGCTTTTAGGTCTTCATCTCAGTCATATTGAGACATATTTTAATGGTCACATTGCTATTTCCGCTCTCCCCCTAGGTTTACTCAAAAAAAATAATATCAATCCCGATGATAGTGTTAATGCCGAAATATCCAATACTTTAAAGTCAGTCGTTGGTTGGGAAATCGGTATTTCCATGATTGAAGCGGGTAAAGACACTGTCAGAGCCAGTTTTCGAACGAGAGATCCCCAGATTTTTGATGTCAGTAAAATTGCCACCGCTACCGGCTATGGTGGTGGTCATAAGGCCGCTGCCGGAGCCTCTCTCCCCATGTCTCTCTCAAAAGCCAAAAGATTAATTCTCCGTACTATCTCTCGCCTCCACCCCGAGCTAGGCGAACAATAAAGGTCTCTTTTTTCAAAGAGAAGGTGGTGTAATCACCAAAAGATTTGTTTATACTATCTTTAAATTCGATTAACAGTTTCAATAATAAAATCATGACTAGTGAACCAGAGATACTTGAACAGCTTCAAAAATTAAATATTCATCTTGATCAGTTAACAAATCGTAAAAAACTTATCAGTCGGGAATTTTTATCCGGCTTACTTCGTTCTCTGGGTTCCTCTATCGGTACTGCCTTAGTAATCTTTATCGCTGTATATTTTTTATCAAAAATGAATTTTGGTCAAACAATAAACGATTATATTCAAAATTTAATTCCCAAACCTCAAATTAATGTCCCTTTCTCTCAGACCTTACTCGATCAACTTTAGTTAAAAATCTTTTTCGAAGTCTAATCACTTTTGGAGTCACATCTATCAGCTCGTCATTTTCAATAAAATCGAGCGCCTCTTCAATACTATATTTTACTGCTGGTGCCAAAATAATGGCATCGTCGTTGCCCGAGGATCGCATATTTGTTAATTGTTTGCCTTTGGCGACGTTGATTTCCAGATCTCCAATTACTGGTCTAAAACCGACTACTTGTCCTTCATAAATTGGTTCAGTTGGCTCCACAAAAGTAATTCCCCGTTTTTGGGCTAAATCTAATCCAAAAGATAAGGCTTTTCCGCTTTGAGTGGCAATCAAAACTCCATTTCTGGTTTTATAGTTTTCTTCCTCTTTTTCTTCGTAATCCAAAAATAAAAAACTAATTGATACTTGTCCTCTAGTTTCCGTCATTAAAGTACTGCGCAGGCCGAGGGCGTTTCTCTCTGAAATTTTATAAATCATTTTAATTCCACTTTTTTCGTCGCTACTCATATCGAGCATTTTTGCCTTTCTTTTTCCCAGTTCGGCAGTAATCACTCCCACATAATCCTCGGGTGTCAAAATCGTTAGTTCCGAAAAAGGTTCCAACCATTTACCATCGACATGTTTTAGAATTACTTCCGGTTTCCCAATTTCCATAGCATATCCCTCACGTCGAAGTTTTTCGATCAATACCGCCAAATGTAATTCACCTCGTCCTGATACTATCATTCTAATACTATCAACCGGGTCATCTTCCACTTTAAGTCCCAAATTAGTTTCCGCCTCTTCGAGGAGTCTCTCTTTAAGCTCCCTGCTCGTCATAAATCTCGATTCTTCCTTGGCAAAAATAGAAGTGTTTGGCCCAAAACTAGCTTTCAGAGTCGGCTGGGTAATTTCAATCATGGGTAGGGCGACTTGGTAATTAATATCGGTGATGCTTTGGCCAATTTCAATTTGGGGTACCCCGGCGAGATAAACAATCTCTCCACTTAGTGCCTCCTCGGCTTCAACTTTATTAATTCCTTCGTTAACATACATTCTTTCTACCTTAAAATTCCCAAGTGATTTTTGATCTGGTCTAATTAGGGAGACAAAATTACCTTTTTTTATTTTGCCTTGATGAATTCGTCCCAGGGCGAGTCTGCCTAAATATTCATTTTTCTCAAAGGCCGAGACCAGCATCTGAAAGGGTTTTTGATCATCACCACGGGAGCTGGGGATATATTTTAAAATAGTTTCAAAAAGGGGAGTCGTATCACCTGAAATCTCCATATTCTCTGGCATTTCATAAAAGGTTTTACCTTCACGACCTATCGCATATATTACCGGAAAGTCGAGCAAATCTTCATCAGAAGCTAGAGACAAAAATAAGTTTTCCGTATCAGCTACTACTTCTTTTACTCGCTGGTCTTTTCTATCAATTTTATTGATTACTAGAATTACTTTTAAACCATAATCTAAGGCTTTTTTTAAGACAAACTTAGTTTGTGAGAGTGGTCCTTCAGCCGCATCAACTATTAGGAGAACGCCGTCGGCCATATTCAGGACTCTTTCCACTTCTCCGCCAAAATCAGCATGTCCCGGGGTATCGATAATATTTATTTTTACAGCTTTACTTTGCTCTTCCGAAGCTTTATGCGAAGGAGAGTAAAAAACGGAAGTGTTTTTCGATAAAATAGTAATCCCTTTTTCTCTTTCGAGGTCATTACTATCCATAATCCGTTCCATTTTCATTTCGTCTTGATTTTCTCGAAATGAATGAGTCTGTTTAAGCATGGCATCGACCAAAGTAGTTTTGCCATGATCAACATGGGCAATTACGGCGATATTTCTAATGTCACTGGCTATTTGCATCCGTCGATTTTACCATTAAAATACTAACTATGTTTAAGTATAAACTTATTTTTATAATTTTACTAATATTTACCCTTTCTTCCGTATTTATTTATAAATATCGCCGTCAGCTGCCTTCGCCAGAAATAATTGTTGAAACTATCATTCCCTCTCCGACTATTATTCAAGAAAACGGCTTACCAAATAAACATTTAATTAAAACCACCTTTGTCCCTCAGGCACCGGAAAAAAATTGGGATCAACCTTGGCAAGATGCCTGTGAAGAATCTGCCTTACTTACCGTTCGTTATTATTATGAATCTCTTTCTCCCCAAATTCCCCAGATGGTCGATGATTTAAATAAATTATTTGCATATGAAACATCTCAAGGGTGGGGTCACGATGTCACTCTTGCTCAGATGGCGAGTATTTCGGCCGAGCTTTGGGATTATCAAAGTGTCATTATTGAAAATCCGACTATATTAGATTTTAAAAAATATTTAGCCAAAGATATTCCTATTATTATCCCCAGTAATGGCAAAACCTTATTTAAAGAAAACGCTTATTTTAAAAGCGGTGGCCCCTGGTATCATAATTTAGTAATTCTGGGCTATGATGACGATAAAAATCAGTTTACGGTTCACGATGTTGGCACTCAATTTGGCGCTTACTTCCACTATTCTTATTCTACTCTTATGGATTCTATTCACGATTTTTCCCCCTCTTTTAAAAAAGAAGAGATAAACGAGGGTGTTCCCCGGGCCTTAGTTCTGATAAAATAGACCATGAAAATTTTAATATGCTTATTTTCACTTCTTCTTTTGTCCTCTTGTTCGCTTAAAACTTCAAATAAAATTTCACCCACACCCAATATGATATCCCCAACCGCCACCACTACCATTAATAATGAAGAGACCATTGTCGCCCTCGATACTATTAATGGCCAAATTGTTATCAAGCTTTATGCCGATAAGGCCCCAAACGCTGTCGCCACCTTTATGAAAAAAGTAAATGAAGGTTTTTACGATGGGTTGATTTTTCACCGAGTTATTCCCGGTTTTATGGCTCAAGGCGGTGACCCCCTTGGGGCTGGCACTGGTGGTGGTTCTCAAAAATCAGAGATAAACAATATTCCTTTTGTCAGAGGTACTATCGGTTTGGCACGTGGTCAAAACATCGAAATTAGCAACGATAGTCAATTCTTTATTTGTTTCACTACGGAAGGTTGTCAACATTTAACCGGAGATTATGTCAATTTTGGTGAAGTTATTTCGGGCCTCGAAGTTCTTGACAAAATCGTTCAAGGTGACAAGATATTAAAAATTACTTCAACTACCAAATGAAAAAATTAATTCCTATTTTTTTAATTATTCTGGTAATTGGTGCTTATTTTTATTTTAATTCCCAAAAAACTGATATTCTTGGTTCAAAAGTCGATGATTCTTCAGCGCAGCTGATTCTTTTTTGGGGTGAAGGTTGTCCTCACTGTGAAAAAGTCAAAGATTATATAAAAGAAAATAATCTGGAATCTAAGGTAAAAATAGCGAGCAAAGAAGTATATTACAACAAAGACAATCAGCAGCAGCTCGAGGAAACCGTCAAAAAATGCCCCGAGATTGATGCTAGTCAAGGCGTTGGTGTGCCACTTGCCTTTGACACTCAAAACAATAAGTGTCTTTATGGTGATACCCCGATTATCGAATGGCTAGATGGTAGGTGATACAATTTATCTGTGTCCTTAAAGTCAAAAAGAAAAGAATTTCACTTTAATCTCGGTGTTTTGTTTCGCTGGATAATTTTTGTCCTAATTATTTATTTCTCTATTAACTATTTATCTAATAACTATTCATCTACTAATCTATCCAACTATTCAACTAATTTAAATATTGCTGGTGTCAGCACCGAGCCTCTAGTCAAAAATGCTACTAGTGTATTTGAAAAATATAAAGTGGAGGCCTTTTCATTTATTAACAATCAGTTTATTGATATAAAAAAACAGGTTGTTACCAAAATTTACGATGAAGTTATCAAAAGTATTGAAAACACCACAAAATGAATTTTACTGAGCTTCGTCAAAAACTAGAGGCGATAAAAAATAAATTAAATTTTACTGATTTGGTCTCAGAGGAATTAAATCTTAAAGGTCAGTCCGAGGATCCCTCTCTTTGGCAAAATCCTCAAAAATCATCAGAAATTATGCAGTCTCTTTCTGATCTTCAAAAAACCATTGCTACCATTGTCGACCTTGATAAGGAGATCAGCGATTTACAGGAATTTTCGACTATGCTTGAGGCTGAGCCAGATGAATCTTTGACTTTAGAATTAGAATCAAAAATTAAGTTACTCGAAAAAAATATTGACGCCCTAGAGCTTAAAACCTATTTATCGGGAAAATATGATAAAAATCAAGCCATTTTATCGATTCACTCAGGCCAGGGGGGTACCGAAGCCATGGACTGGGCCTCGATTTTACAAAGAATGTATTTACGTTATTTTGATCGACAAGGCTGGCGCTACGAATTACTAGACATTACCCCCGGGGAAGAGGCGGGGATTAAATCAGTCTATTTTAAAATTAGTACCCCCTATGCTTATGGCTATCTTCGGCGAGAGGATGGGGTACACCGTCTTGTTCGTCTCTCTCCTTTTAACGCCGATCAGCTTCGTCAAACTTCTTTTACCAAGGTTGAGGTATCTCCAGTTATTGAGGATCCTACCGAGGTAAATATCCGTCCCGAGGACATTGAGTTTGCCGCTTACCGTGCCGGTGGTCACGGAGGTCAAAATGTCAACAAAGTCTCCACCGCTGTCAGAATTGTCCATAAGCCCACCGGTATTGTGGTTGCCTGTCAAAGTCAGCGCTCTCAAGATCAAAATCGCCTCATCGCCATGGAAATGCTAACTTCAAAGCTCTGGAGCATCAAACAAAATGAATTATCAGAGGAAAAAAAAGAGATTAAAGGAGAAAATATCATTGCTGGCTGGGGGCATCAAATTAGATCTTATGTCCTTCATCCTTATAAAATGGTCAAGGATCTACGCACCCGCTATGAAACTTCCAATACCACCGCTGTCTTAGACGGTGGCCTCGACGACTTTATTAGCGCCGAATTAAAACTATGAAAAAATTCCTAAAAATATTTTTAATCACCATTGTTTCAATCATTTTTATCATAATTATGTTTTTTGCCTATATATCAAGAAAAACAAATAAGTCGTTTTTATATTTTCCAAAAACAATTTTTAGTGCTTCAAGGCATTCACCCTCTACGAGTAAACCAAATTTTATTATTCTCGGGGTTGATAAAAGAGATGACAGACTTGAAAAAACAGAGACCACTGACACTATTATTTTTTCGGAGCTTGATCTCGAGCGGGCAAAAATCCATCTTTTTTCTCTTCCCAGAGATTTGTGGAGCTATTTTACCAACACCAAAATAAATCAAATTTATCCGCTATCTTTAGAGAAAAATAGTCAAAAAGAAAAATTTGAATTTATCTCTCAAAACTTTGCCTCGATTTCTGGTCAGCCCATTAATCGGGTGTTGATTTTATCTACCGAAAATTTAAAAGAATTGGCTGACCTTTTCGGTGGGGTTGATATTTATTTAGAAACTGGTTTTAAAGATGAGCTCTATCCAAACGAGGCTTATATTCAAAATCCAGATTCCGGAGCTCCCATTTATAGGACTGTAGAATTTAAGAGTGGCTGGAATCATCTTGATAGTCATAATATTAGTGAGTTTGTTCGTTCTCGCAAAAGTGCCGACACCCCCGCCGCCGGAGGGACCGATCTTGGTCGTATCGAGCGTCAACAATTACTTATCAACAGTCTCATTGATAAATTAAAAAGTTCTTTAGTCAAAAATCCGCCAATTGTTTTTCAACTATATCAGTTTTGGGGTACTTTAGAGCATAATTTTTCTGACATTGAATTGATTTCTTATCTCTTTAAAGGTCGCCAGTCTTTAACTAAGCTTCAAATTACTCGCCACCCCATCAGTATCGGTGAAGACCCAAAAACAAATTTAATTTATCATCCAAAAAAATTCATCAATTCTCAGTGGGTATACCTCCCTCAGGATAAAGACTATTCTTCTCTTCACGGATTTATTTCCGAGTCTCTAAACTCACCCTAAATTTATTTGCTATACTGGTTCTATGGATATTCCAAATCTTTCATCAAACCCGTCTCCAACTTCAGTTTCAGAGCCCAAAAGCACTCCAGTCTTTAAGGCAAAATCCTCAGCATTATTGTCTCCGAAAGTATTAATGATTATTTTAGTTATAGCCGTAGGACTCGGTTATTTTATCTCTCGAATTTATCCTCTTTCTGGCTCCAAAACTGCCTCTCTGTTAACAGGTGGAGAAAATGCCATTAGTACCGAAAATATCACCGATAAATCAACTATCGAAGTTGGTAAACTCTATGGAGACACGGCCACCGTCTTTAAAGATTCAGCCACTGGTACCATTGAAAAAGGCTCTATCAATGGAGTTGGCACTCATATTCTCAATCGTGAAGGCGGTGCTTCTCAGCGCGCCTCTTTGACCTCCTCTGTCGTCGATCTCGATCTTTTTGTTGATCGCCGAGTTGAAGTCAAGGGTGAAACCAACGCTTCAAAACAGACGAGCTGGCTCCTCGATGTTGGCAGTGTTAAAGTCTTACAATAAAAATGGAGATAGTTTTTGATAAAGTTACTAAAAATTACGGACCTATCAATGTTTTCCAGGATTTAGATCTCAAGATCGAAGCTGGGGACTTTGTTTTTGTCACCGGTCCCAGCGGCTCGGGTAAATCTACTCTCATCAAATTAATACTCAATCAAATAAGGCCGAGCAGTGGCGATGTCCTTATCAATGGCGTGGCCATCAATCATCTCCGAACTAAAAGTGAAATTGATAAAATACGCCGTAAAATAGGCGTTGTTTTTCAGGACTATCAGCTTATCAATGACCTCACCATTGAGGAAAATATTGCTCTAAATTTGGATATTGTTAATTATCCTCAAAACAAAATTCTTGTTCGCGTCGATGAGGTCATAAAAATGGTCAAGCTTCAGCATCGTCATTTTCTTTTTCCTTCTCAGCTTTCCGGCGGCGAGCTTCAGCGAGCTTGTCTCGCCCGGGCCCTAAGTATCGAACCGGAGGTGATTTTAGCTGACGAACCCACCGGCAATTTAGATGCTGCCAACGCCTGGAATTTATTAAAAATCTTTAAAGATATCAATAAAAAATTAAAAACAACCATTATTATGACCACCCACAATCCTGATTTTATTGAGTCTCTCGATAAAAAAGTTATTAAGTTGGGAAAAAACGAGCATGGGACTGCTTAAACTGACCTTTCATCACATCAGGCGCTCTCCTTTTCAAAGTGCCATTGCTTTTTTTACTGTCTTCATCTGTTTTTTTATTTTAAATTTTTTATTTTTAATTAACCGTGGTCTAAGTGGTGTTTTAAATCATTTTGAAACAAAGCCAGAAATTACTATTTTTCTCAAAGATGGCCTTGATCAGGCTAAGGTTGAATCGATTCAAAAAGAACTTGCCTCATTTCCAGAGATCAAAGAAATACGCTATATTTCCAAAGAAAAAGCTCTTTCCCTTTACAAAGATATGAATAAAGATAATCCCCTTTTGACCGAGATGGTGACCGCCTCAATTTTACCCGCCTCTTTTGAAGTTTCTGCTTTTAATCCGAAAGTACTTGAAGATATTGCTCAAAATTTCTCCTCCAAAAAAGATATCGTCGACGAAATTATTTACCAAAAGGATGTCATCGAATCGCTTCTCTCCTGGACAAAAATTATTCGCCAGTCAGGTCTGGTTTTAATCGGTGTTTCTATCCTTATTGTTTTTGTCATGATTTTTACTCTGATTGGGATGAAGATCAATAATCGCAAAGATGAAATCAAAATTTCGAGACTTCTTGGCGCTTCAAAATTTTATGTCAAGCGCCCTTTTTTACTCGAAGGCATAATTTATGGTTTTTTTGGCTCCTTTTTTGGTTTTCTTATAAGTTTTTTAATCCTTTACAATTTACGCTCTGTTATCAATAGTTTTTTTCAGCCAATAGTTTTTGTCTCTGAGCTTAGTCTTTTTGAGCCCTTACTTCTAGCCATTGAGGTTCTGGTTGGTATCATAATTGGTTTATCTGCTAGTTGGATGGGTGCTAGAAGATATATCAAATGGTAAAAAAAACATTTTTGTTTCTCTCGATTCTTTTTCTTTTTATATTTATTCCTGTCAGGGCCGAGACTACAGAAGAGCTTGGAAAACAGATTGAGGAATATACCCAAAAGCTCTATGAACTGGCTAAATCAAAAAATACCTTGAGTAATCAAATTAAAATAATTGATACTCAAGTTGCTCAGACTCAGCTGAAAATTAAACAAACCAGCAATACGATTGAGATTTTAAAGAAAGATATTGCTGATTTAAGCGTTAAAATAGGCGATTTAGATATCTCTCTTAACGAGCTTTCGGCAATTTATATTCACGAAATTAATCAAAATTATAAACTTCCCAAAAGAATTCCCATTTTAAGTCTAATAACCTCTGGTTCTTTTAATAACTTTTTTAAAAATTATAAATATTTATCAGTTATTCAAAAAAATAGCCAAGAAACGCTTGTAAATTTAGAAACTACTCGTACCAATCTTGATCTTCAAAAGCAGGCCAAGGCCGAAAAACAAAAAGAGCTCGAAGTTATGGAAAAACAGCTAGCTGCTCAACAAAAAAGTTTAGCCACCCAAAAAAGTTCAAAAACTGGTCTTCTCGAAATTACTCGAAATGATGAGGCCCGTTACCAAAAATTAAAAGCCGCTGCCGAGGAAGAGTTAAGCTCTCTTTTAAATGCTACCTTTAAAGACAAAAGAGAAGTCAAAAAAGGTGATTTAGTTGGAATGATGGGAAATACTGGTTATTCATTTGGTGACCATCTTCATTTTGGTCTATACAATTTAAGCGAAAATAATATCGCTTCTTGGTCCTATGCAAATGATATTGATGCCACTGACTATTTAAATCAGCATCGCTGGCCCATGAGTGGAGTTTCTTCTATTAGCAGTACTTGTAATGCCAGTAATTCAACAAACTGTATTACTCAGCTTCGAGGTCATACCCCGTATTCCTATTTATATGCCGATCGTTTTCATCATGGTCTAGATATAGTTTCAACGAACAAGAGTATCTTCGCTATCGAGGATGGAGTTGCTTATACTTTTAGGAATACAAAATCTTCTCTGGGTAATCATGTCAAGCTTTTTCACCCCGACGGCAAAATGTCCCTCTACCTTCATTTACAATAATATAAACCCTCCTTGTCAAGGGAGGGTGCCCGCAGGGCGGGTGGGTTTAAATAAAAAACCCCCCCGCATTTGCGGAGGGATATTTTTTATTACTTATCTATTAATCTATTTAATATCCTCTAGCCACTTTTCTCAAGGCTAAAGCGATGACTGACAAGCTTAAAACAATACCTGATTTAACGACTAAATCAGTATTACCTGTTACTGGGATTACTTTACCGTTTAGATAAAAAGTCGCGGTATCTTTGTCGTAAACATTGTTATTTTTAACCTCAACTACGTTAGTCTGAGATTTCCAAGTGCTCGAATTAATTACTTTGGCTCTGACGGTAAAAGTCTTGCTTTCACCAGCAGCAAGTTTATCTATTTTCCAAGCAATTTGTCTGGTAGTTTTGTTAATTTCTCCTGGAGCAAGAATTATTTGATTAACGATAGGATAATAATCAGTCACAACTAGGTCGTAAAGGATATCTTTTCCAGTATTTTCAACCACAATTCTGTAGTCAATGACATCATCATTGACAAAGATTTTTTGATCTCTACCAATGTTGTCATAAAAATTAGAATCATTTATAGGTCTAAGTTTTTTATCAATCGAGATATTATAATTAATTTCTCCTTGAGAGTAGGCATCAGCAAATACTCCACTAGGAAAAACCAAAGCGGTTAAAAGCATTAGACTTAAAATTATTTTTTTCATATAAATAAATGACAATAACTAATATTAGAGGATATTATACTCAATTTTCCCATAGAGTCAAGTCTTTTGCTATACTTTCACTATGAAAAACTACTTACTAGACGAGTTATCAGTGTTTTTCCCCTGTTATAACGAAGAAAACAACATTAAGACTACTGTCGATAAGGCGGTCAAGGTTCTCGAGAAAACAGCTAAAAAATGGGAAATAATCATTGTTAATGACGGTTCCAAGGATAAAACGGGGGAGGTGGCTTTAAAGATCCAAAAGAAATATCCCAGTATTAAAATTGTTACCCATAGTCCAAACAGGGGCTACGGTGCCGCCTTTAAAAGTGGTCTATACCATGCTCGCTATCAATGGATTGCTTTTACTGATTCAGACGGTCAATTTGATTTTTCTGAAATTAAAAATTTTATTGACACTCAAAAAAGGACTAAAGCTGACTTAGTTATTGGTTATTATCTCGGTCGAAAAGTTTCCAAAGCTGTCATTGTTTCATCTAAAATATGGGAATTAATCGTCTTTATTCTCTTTGGTCTTAAAGTTAAAGATATTGACTGTGGCTTTAAATTTATTAGTAAAAAAGTGGTCGATGCTATCCCAAAGCTTGAAGCTGAAAGGGGAGCCTTTATTAGTAGTGAGTTTTTGATAAAAGCCAAAAAAGCGGGCTTTAAGATAGTTGAAATCGGTGTCCATCACTATCCCCGAGTTGAGGGTCAGGCCACCGGTCGTCAGTTAAAAGTAATCCTCAAAAGTTTTTCTGATTTATTCAAACTTTGGTTTAAAATCAATTTTACTCATGCTTAAAAAATTCTTAACTAAAAATTGGCTTTTGCTCCTTCTTCTTTTAATCGCTGCCTTTTGTCGACTCTACCGTATTTCTGATTATATGGAATTTCTGGGTGATCAAGGCCGGGATGTAGTTATTGTTCGAGATTTTTTAAAAAATAGCAATCTCTTTTTCATTGGTCCTCAGACCAGCATTGGCAACATGTATCTTGGCCCTTTTTACTATTACCTGATTGCTCCCGCCCTTCTAATCGCTAATTTTAATCCTATCGGTCCATCTGTTTTTGTGGCGCTTTTAGGAGTAGCCACCGTCTACCTCATTTATTTTGTGACCAAAAAATGGTTTAATCCCAAAGCTGCTTATATTGCCACTTTTCTCTACGCTATCTCTCCCACTGCCATCAAATATTCAAATTTTTCCTGGAACCCAAATATCATGCCTTTCTTTGCCCTACTTTTTGTGTATCTAATGACGGAAAAGCGCTATCTTTGGGCTTCCCTGGCCTTTGCTATGTGTCTAAATTCTCATTATTTAGCTCTTCTTCTTTTACCGATTGCCTTTTGTATCTGGCTAACTAATTCTCCCCAAAAATATAAAAAAGAGACAGCCCTAGCTATCTTTATTTTTATTTTATCCCTCATTCCTCAACTTCTCTTTGATTTCAAGCATCAGGGTCAAAATATTAAAGCTCTAAGTACCTTTTTTATTAAAAGAGAAACTACCGTTAATTTAAAAGTTTATAAATCTCTTCCTGTTATTCCCAGTCTTTTTAATCAAATAAATACCGATTTGCTCGCCGGGAAAAATGCCACTTTCGGAATTATTGTCTCAATTTTCCTATTTATGGGCATAATTTATTTACTTTTTAAACACCGAAATCAAAAGCTAATCTACTGTGTAGTCTGGTATCTTGCCGGTCTAGTCGGCCTCGGCCTTTATAAACAACATATTTATTCTCATTATTTCGGCTTCCTCTTTCCGGTTGTTTTTATCTTAATGGCCTATTTATTAAGTAAAATTCCTAAACTACTGACTATTATTCTTCTTATCTTCCTGACTATCTTCTCTCTTCTCCAAAATCCATTTCGTTGGCAGCCAAATTCACAATTAAAAACTACTACAGAAATTGTTGATTCCATAATAGCCAAATCAAACAACCAAGAATTTAATTTTGCTCTTCTGGCAAAACAAAATTATGATCCGCCCTATCGTTATGTTTTATCAGAAAAAAAAGCTCCGGTTAAGCTTCTTCAAGATAAAATTACAGAGCAGCTATTTGTTGTTTGCGAGCCATTTCAAATTGACTGCAATCCCATCAATAATCCAGAATGGAGTGTCGCAGCCTTTGGCTGGGCTAAAATCGATAATCAGTGGGAAATAAACGGCATAAAAATATTTAAACTAATTCCCAATACTAGCGGTGTATAATAAAATTTATGAATTCTATTAGTATCATCATTCCTTGCTACAACGAAGAAAATAATTTAAAGAGGGGGGTTCTTCAGGAGGTAGCAGATTTTATTAATAAATCTAAAGATGAATATGAGGTAATAATATGCAACGATAAATCTACAGACAATAGTCTTTCTCTAGTTCAGAATTTTGTTAAAAGCCATCCAAAATTTCGTGTCCTTGATCTACCAAAGGGAGGTAAACCTGGTGCGATTTGGGGTGGTCTAAAAGAAGCCAAATATCCAATAGTATTATTTACAGACATGGATCAATCAACCCCTATCTCAGAAATTAATAAACTATTACCTTTCTATGACAAAGGATACGATATAGTTATTGGTTCTCGCGGTCAAGATCGAACTGGCTTTAATTATATCCGTCTTTTAGGCTCAAAGGTATTTTCTCTATTTCGTAAAATTCTTTTACAAAGCTCTATTGAAGATACTCAATGTGGTTTTAAGTCCATGAAAACCGACCTGGCTAAAGAAATTTTCCCTCGACTAAATGTTATTAAAAATATTCAAAGTGGCCAAGGCTGGCGTGTTTCTGCTTACGATGTGGAAATGCTATTTATAGCCGATAAAATGGGCTGCAAGATAAAAGAAGTCCCAGTTTTATGGCATGACGAAGATACCAGTGTTACCAAAGGCGATGCCAATGCTAAGTATATAATTGAATCAAAACGTATGGCCGAGGAAGTCTGGCGTGTATTTAAAAACAATCTAAAGGGTGCCTATGAAAATAAATCTAAAAAATAGCCTCATCTTTGTTTTTATCTGTATTTTGTTTTTGCTTTCTAGACTCTGGAATCTTAATTCCATGCCCGTTTTTGGCGATGAAGCTATCTATATACGCTGGGCACAAATTATAAAAAGTGTTGATACTCTCCGCTTTATTCCTTTGACTGATGGTAAACAACCGCTATTTATGTGGACTAATGCCGTTACCCTTCGATTCGTTGCTGATCCTTTAATTGCTGGTCGAATAATTTCCGTCTTTTCTGGTTTAGGAAGCCTAATTATTTTATACTTAATAAGTAATTCGTTTCTGCCTTCGCTGATATACCTCTTTTTACCTTTTGCTTTCTTTTTTGATCGATTGGCTACGGCTGATTCTCTTTTATCTTTTTTTGGCATATTTTCTCTGTATTTATCCCTAAAGCTAGCTAAATATCCTTGCTTTGATTTATCAATGCTGCTTGGGGTAGTTCTGGGGCTTGCCTGGTTAACCAAATCTCCGGCAGTCTATTTTATTGTTTTAAGTCTATTAACTTTTATTATCTTTAACCCCCAAAATATTAAAAAATTATATTTTCCCCTTCTTTCGGTATTTATCGCCTTTATTATTTACAATATTCTACGTCTTGGGCCCGCCTTTTCCCAGATTGCTTTAAGAAATAAAGATTATATTTGGCCATTATCAGAAATTTTAAAACATCCTCTTGATCCTCTTATCCCTCACCTAAAGGACACTTTTAATATATATAAATATTATCTTTCTATCCCTTTGTTACTTTCACCCTTTTTATACTTTATTTTAAAGAAAAAATACAAATTTGATTCTACTTTTCTTATTTACTTTGCCTGGTTTTTATTACCCTTGATCGCCAATTCAGCCATGGCCAAAGTTTTTACTGCCCGTTACATTCTTTTTGTCCTCTATCCTATGATTCTCATTTTTTCTTACTTCTTAAAGCCACTTTTTAACAAAAAATATTTTTATTTTCTTTTAATCTTATTTATTCCTAATTTATGGCGAATTTATCAAATTAGTTTTAAGCCATATAATTTAAAGCTACCTCCCACTGAAACTGGCTATATTGTTAATTGGACCTCTGGCTGGGGGATTAAAGATGTCTCAGAGTATCTTATTTCCCGTTCAAAAGAAGTAAATGTAATTGTCGGTACCGAGGGTTATTTTGGTACTCTGCCCGATGGTCTTCAAATCTATACTAATCAGCTACCCCAGTTAACAGTATTTGGTGTTGGTATAAATATTGAAAAAATTCCCGAAAAATTAATTGACGCTAAAAACTACGGTGATGAGGTCTATTTACTCTTTAACGCTTCTCGTTTAAAACTTAGTAGTGCTGACATTAATACCCTTACTTTAGTCAAAAGTACTCCCAAGCCCGATGGTGACGCTCTACTTCTTTATCGCTTATAAGTGATCATTCATAGTAAAATAGAAGCATGTTAGCCAAATTATTTCACAATCGTTTCTTTTGGCCGATACTACTAATAATTCTAATTATTCCCACCTTTAACTTTCTCTTAAAACC
Organism: uncultured Gammaproteobacteria bacterium; assembly: GCA_964549165.1. GTDB lineage: Bacteria > Patescibacteriota > Microgenomatia > UBA12405 > UBA12405 > UBA12158. The sequence continues at coordinate 32,220 of CAZJUH010000005.1, forward strand.
CGGTCTATATTGGAATATGCACGATGATATGCAAATGGTTCGTCAGCTTGAAATGGAAAAATGTTTTAAAGATGGTCAAATTCCTTGTCGTTGGACGCCCGATTTAGGTTATGGTTACGGCTACCCCTTATTCAATTTTTATCCACCACTGCCTTATTTAGCTGGACAGATTTTTAGGGGTCTAGGTTTTTCTTTTGTCACCACTGTCAAGCTATCTACCATCCTTTTAATTACTCTGTCAGCTCTGGCTATGTATCTACTGGCTAGCGATTTGACTGGTTCCATGGGCGGTTTTTTAGCCGCTCTTTTTTATACCTATGCTCCTTATCATGCTGTCAATATTTTTGTTAGAGGTGCCTTTAATGAAGCTTGGTCGGCTTTGTTTTTCCCACTAATCTTCTATTCTTCCAAAAAACTATTAACAAATCATCAAAATGCTATTTATCTATTTCTTTTATCCCTTTCCTGGGCTGGTCTTTTACTTTCTCACAATCCCATGGCTTTAACCTTTATCATCTTTTTTGCTCCTTGGTGTCTATATTGGTACTGGCCTTTTTTGATTAAAAAGGATTTTAAACCATTTTTTAAACTACTTTTTTCTGGCTTATTTTCGCTTGCCTTATCTGCTTTTTATACCTTTCCTGTCTTATTTGAGACTAAATTGGTTCAAATCGAATCGATGTTTGAAAATTATTATCATTATTCGGTTCACTTTTTAAGTTTCCGCCAGTTATTTTTTAGTAATTTTTGGGGAGACGGTCCTTCTGTTTGGATGGATCCTGACGGCATGTCTTTTGCCATTGGCTATTTATACTGGTTTATTCCTTTATTTATTTTTTTATATTCTCTTTATAAATTAGTTAAAAAACGAAATTATAAATATTTATTACCTTTATTAATAACTTTATTGTCCTTTTTGGCGATTATATTAACTCATGAAAGATTTTCCTTTTTATGGCTACTTTTAAAACCAATTCAGAAAATTCAATTTCCTTGGCGCTTTTTAAATCATGCTATGTTTTTTAGTTCTCTTTCCCTCACTTTTTTACCTAAAATATTAAATAAAATTTATCCGAAAATTATTTATATTATTTTGCCGATTTTGAGTCTGACGGTGCTTCTTTTAAATTATAAATACTTTTTCCCCGTATCTTACGGCCCTATTACTGACGGACAAAAATTTTCCGGACTTGCCTGGAACAATCAAATCACCTCCGGTATTTATGATTATTTGCCCAAAACCGCTTCTACTGCCGCCAAAAGTAAGGCAGCTGATATTATCGATAAAGTAGATCCAAGTAACACCGAGTACCAGCTACTGGGCTGGCAAAAGGGGACTGATTGGTGGCTTTTTAATCTCCAAAATGAAACACCGGCTAAATTTACTCTCGCCTCTCTATATTTTCCCAATTTTAAACTATTAGATAATCAGCAAGAATTAAAATACGAAGTTGAACCTGAGCTTGGGAGAATTACTATTAATCTAGATCCTGGTTATCATCAAATTTATCTAAAATTTTACGATACTAAAGTTAGAATAATAAGTAATTATTTGTCACTTTTTGCCTGGATATATATATTAGTATTTTTTATTTTTAAACTATGGAAAACGAAGAAATTCAAAAAATAAAATCTCAGACTACTACCAATATTATTTTTCTCACTCTCAGAAATTTTGGGATTCAGGCTATTTCTACCCTTGGGTTCTTTATTTTAACTATCGTCCTTGGTACCGGTGAGGTTGGTATATTTGCGATTGTCTCCGAATCTATCGGTATTTTGGGTTATTTTTCTGATGTTGGTTTGGCTTCAGCCTTAATTCAACAAAAAAAAGAACCAGATACTCTTTCCTTAAGAACTACTTTTACCGTTCAGCAAATTTTAGTTTTTTTCTGTCTTGTGGCTGTGGCCATCTTTTATCCGGGACTTAGCCAAAGTAAAAATTATGGCTCACAGGAAATGTGGATTATGCTTTCTCTTTGTTTTTCTTTTGTGGTTGCTTCTCTTAAAACTATTCCTTCCGTAAAATTAGAACGACATTTAAATTTTAAATTAATTTCTACTATCGATATCATTGAAAATACTATTTTCTATGTTCTAGCCGTTACTTTTGCTTTGCTCGGTTTTGGTGTTTATTCCTACGCTATCGCTACTTTTATTAAAAGTACCGTTGGTTTAATTCTCATCTATTCTTATTCCTCCTGGCCAATTGGTTTTGCTTTTTCCCCAAAAATTGCTAAAAAATTATTTTCCTTTGGGATTCCTTTTCAACTAAATTCTCTTATTTCGATGGCCAAGGATCGTTTTTCCAATTTATTTGTCGCTAGTATTTTGGGCAGGCAATCTTTTGGCATTCTCTCCTGGGCTCAAAAAGGACCTCGTGTTCCTCTTAGTTTTATGGATGCGATAATGAGAGTCACTTTTCCCACCTTTTCCCGACTTCAAGACGAGAAAGAATTTTTGAAAAAATCTCTAGAGAAAAGTACATTCTTTATCGCTTTTATCGTTTTTCCCGCTCTTGTCGGTATTTGTTTGATTACTCCTGACTTTATCAATTTAATTCCTAAGTATAATAAGTGGGCTCCGGCCATAATTCCGCTATATTTTTACGCCGCTTCTTATGCCATTGCCTCGGTGACCACTCCCATTACCAACGCCTTTAATGCCACCGGTAAAATTAAAACTACCACCAAATTAATGATCATGTGGACAGTTCTCACTTGGATATTTTTTCCCATCTTAAGTATAAAGTTTGGTTATATTGGTACTTCTATCGCTGCTCTAATCGTCGGCCTATCTTCCTTTGTTGTCTGGCATCTGGCTTTTAAATATTTTGAGGTTAATATTTTAAAAACCATTCTTCATCCCCTAATCGCTTCACTCCTGATGTTGTTTTTACTTTTACCCTTATCGACTTTATCTCTAAGCCCACTTTTCTCAATTTTAATTAAGGTAGTTTTAGCCGTAATATTATATGTTTCTTATCAATTTATTTTTAATCGGGTTGAGCTACTATGGTTTTACCAGCAGTTTCTTCAAAGAAAAAAATAATATTTATTCTCATCTTTTTATTTTGCCTATTTATCCAGGTAATACCGGTTATTAGGAGTGGTCTTTTATACGATTACGGGATTAGTTTTTGGGGACCAAATGGCCATGATGGCATCTGGCATTTAAGTCTCATTAACCACATTAGTAATCCGCTAAAAATAAATTTACCAATATTTGCCGGAGAAACTTTAAAAAATTACCATCCTTTTTTTGATATTTTAATCGCCTTTCTTTCCAAAATCACCTCTATTAGCTCGTCAATCTGGCTATTTCAGTTATTTCCTTTACTCTCAGCCTCATTGTTTTTATATTTTTCTTTTAAACTAGGTCAAAAATTAAGTGGTAAATTCTCAGGTGGTCTAATTTTAATGCTTTTAAATTCGATTAATAATTCTTTTGGTTGGATTGTCACGTTAATCCGTTCAAAATCTTTTAATGGAGAATCTTTATTTTGGGCGATGCAGTCTCCCAGTAATCAACTCAATCCACCCTATATGCTCTCGATATTATTACTATTAATCTTAATTTATCTCCTTTCGACTCAAAATCCTAAAAAAATCTTAATATCTTTGCTTCTTATCTTTTTACCCATTATAAAAGTATATTCGGCTGTCCCCGCTTTTATAATTTTGGGCTTTTATGCTTTAAGAAATAAAAAATATCTTTTTACTTTTATCATTTCATTATTTTTTGCCATTCTTTTATTTTTTCAATATAACTCCTCTTCGTCTTCTTTGATAAAATTTCAACCATTTTGGTTTGTAAATTCCATGATTGAATCTCCAGATCGTCTTAATATTCCCAAGATTGCAAATATTCGTTATACCCTTGAATCCAGTGAAGAAATCGGTCCCCGGCTGCTTATTTATTACATCACCGCCATTTTTGTTTTTTATTTTGGTAATTTTGCTTTTAGACTTTTGGCACTAAAAGAAATTATTAAAGAAAAAAGCCTATTAATTTCCATAGCTACATGTTCCCTAATCCCCCTATTTTTTATCCAAAAAGGAACCAGTTGGAATACTATCCAATTTTTATATTATGCTCTGTTTTTAGCCAATATACCATTATCTATATATTTATCAAAACATCCAAAATTAGCATATATAATTATTTTGCTAAACTTTCTCCCTCTGATCGGTTCACTTCCGAATTTTACCGGCAAGATACCTCCGACGGCTATTTCTAAATCTGAAATAGAAGCTTTAAATTTTTTGAAAAATCAACCACAAGGTACCGTTTTAACCTATCCTTATGACGCTTATCTGCGAAAATCTTTTTCCACTACCCCGATTCCCATTTATAGCTACGAGACCACTTCTTATGTTTCCGCCTATAGCGGACAGCAAACATTTCTTGAAGATGAAATGAATTTAGAAAATTCAGGCTACGATTGGCAATCAAGACGTTTTCAATCAGAAAACTTTTTTTCTCAAAAAAATACATTTGCTGATAGGGGATTCCTGGTTAACAATCAAATTGATTATCTCTATCTTCCAAAAATTTATCTCTCAAAAAGCCCCTTACTATTAACAGAATTATCAATAAAAAGTATTTATGAAAACCCTGAAGTTATTATTTATCAGGTGAATAGGTGATAAACTATATATATGCCTAAAAGACCAAATATTTCTGCGGTAATTAATGTTCGAAACGAAGCCGAAAATCTATCCAAATGTCTTAGATCCATCCGTGATTTTGCCGATGAAATAATTGTTGTTGATATGCATTCAACCGATAAAAGTGTCGCTATTGCCGAAAAATACAATGCCAAGATATTTTCTTATCGCCCCATGAAATTCGTCGAACCAGCTAGAAATTTTGCTCTCTCAAAGGCTACCGGACGCTGGATTATTTTGCTTGATCCTGATGAATATTTAAATAAAACTCTAAAAAAAGAACTTAAAAAAATTACCGAGCGGAGTGATGTTGATTATGTTCATATTCCCAGGAAAAATATTATTTTAGGTAAATGGTTTCGTCACAGCAATTGGTGGCCTGATTATGTCCTTCGTTTTTTTAGACGAGGTCGTGTCGACTGGAAAAAAGAAATTCACAGTCAACCGGTAGCCAAAGGCAACAATTTAAATCTGCTTGATTCTGAAAAATTAGCCTTAAGACACAACAATTATACTTCAGTATCTCAGTTTGTTCACCGGGCTCTACGTTACAGCAGCGTTCAGGCCGATGAACTTCACAAAAATAATTATCAAGTAAAAACCAGTGATTTTATTTTAAAACCAATTCAGGAATTTAACAGCCGCTTTTTTGCGGCTCAGGGATACAAGGATGGTATTCACGGACTGGCTTTTTCCGTTCTTCAGGCCTTTGCCATTGCCCTCATTTATATTCGCCTTTGGGAAATCGAGGGGGCGCAGGAAAAAATAATCTCTAAAGAATCCTTTGTTTCTGCCTCTCAAGAGGCAACTTATGAATATTCATATTGGTTTACCAAATATTTTCGCCAGGAATACCGTACAAATTTTTTAAAAATTATTTTCATCAAAATTAGATTATTTTTTGATCGTCTCACTAAAAATTTTTAATGGTCAAAAATGTTGCTATTGTCATTTTAAATTGGAATCAGTCTGATCTTACCATTGAGACTATTTCTTCGTTCTTAAAAATTAAAGCGAGTAAATTTTCCTACCATATTTATTTAGTTGATAACGCTTCTACTGATAATTCATTTCAAAAATTTGAAAACATTTATAAAGATAATCAAAAAATTACCTTGCTCAAAACAAAGTCTAATTTAGGTTATGCTGGGGGAAATAATCTTGGCATCCAAAAGGCATTACTCAAAAAATATGATTATATTTTAATTGCCAACAACGACATTTTAGTCTCTCCTGATTTTTTAGAAAAGCTCTTAATTTCAGCCAGTAAAAATCCTAGGTCAATTTTGTTCCCAAAAATATATTTTGCTCCCGGATTTGAGTATCACCATGATCGCTACCAAAAAAGTGAAACTGGGAAAGTAATCTGGGCTCTTGGGGGAAAAATAGATTGGAACAATGTCTATGCTTCAAATATTGCTATTGATGAAGTTGATAGAGGCCAGTATGATCAGTTAGATCTTAAAATAGATTTCATTAGTGGTTGTTGTTTATTAGTACCAAGCGATGCTTTTAAAAAAATTGGTCTTTTTGATAGTAAATATTTTTTATATCTTGAAGATGTTGAGTTTTCGCAGAGAGCAAAAAGATCAGAATATAAATTACAACTTGTTTCCGATTCAGTAATTTGGCATCTGAATTCTGCTTCCAGCAGTCCCGATAGTCACCTCCAAAATTATTTTATTACCAGAAATCGCCTTTTATTTGGTTATAGATACGCTCCTTTAAAAACAAGATTTGCTCTGTTTAGGGAGTCAATCAGGTTTTTATTTTCAAAAGATTATTGGCGCCGGATTGCAGTTTGCGATTATTATTTAGGCCGCTTTGGCAAAGGTAGCTGGAAATGAAACTGAGTATCATTGTTCTAGCTGGAAATGAAGCTGACATGATAAAAGATTGTTTATTGTCCGCTTCTTTTGCCGATGAAATAATTTTAGTTTTAGCAAATTCCTCGGATGATACAAAAAAAATTGCTCTATCACTTAAATTACCTCTAAAAATAATTGAGACGACCGATGAATATAACCGTAATTTTAGTAAATGGCGTAATTTAGGCTATAAATCGGCTAGTGGCGATTGGCTTTTATATTTAGATGCCGATGAACGTATTTCTCCAGATCTTAAAAAAGAAAGTATTTCTACTATTAATTCTACTAATCTATTAAGCTACTTCGCCATCCCTAGGGCAAATCATTATCTCGGTAAAAGAGTCCGCTATGGCGGTTCTTATCCGGATTATGTCAAAAGGCTTTATCATAAAAAACATTTTTCTGGTTATCAGGGTTATTTACACGAAGAGCCAATTGTTAAAGGTAAAATTGGCTATTTAAAGAGTGATTTGCTTCACTTTACCCATCGGGATTTAAATTCTATGCTTCAAAAAACATTGGTGTGGACGGACATGGAAGCCGAGGCTCTATTTAAGGCTAATCATCCACCAGTTTATTGGTGGCGTTTTCCCAGAATGATGCTTACCAAAGTTTGGCAAAGATTAATAAGGCAGCAAATGTGGCGTGATGGCATCGTTGGTTGGATCTCGGTCATTTTTGAGTCATTCGATACCTTTATTATTTATGCTAAACTTTGGGAGAAACAAGTCTATGAC
>CAZJUH010000006.1:0-33694 GCA_964549165.1 uncultured Gammaproteobacteria bacterium
TTTCAGGATATTTTTTTAAATATTGAAAAAGTTTTTGGGGATCAACTGGTTTTTTCAGTTCATCTCGCCAACCATAAACATTGGCATAGTCGATAAAAACGACTGTTTTATCTAGTAATTTTAAATGTTGGTTGGGTGTTGGTGACATTATTTGATGAATTTAAAAGTGGAGAGAATTTGATTGATTTCTGGAGTTATCTCTAATTGACTTGAAATATTATAAAGAGAAATAACAATGATTTTATGACCTCCAATAACTATTTTGGTATTACAAAAATGACCGCAGATATCAACATAATATGCTTCGTATCCATTTAATTCAGTTTTGGTTATTTTATTAACTTCGGGATCATCTTTTGGATAATTTTCTTTAACATAATCCGAAAGACTGATATTTGATTGTGATGAAAAACTAATATCACTAAAATATCCAAATTTTTTTTCATAATCGTTTAATTCTCTTACTTTCCACAAAGACAGTATTGATTCAAGCAATGATTCAGTTGTTATGGCCCAATTATTTGGATATTGAAACTCAAACCCAAATTGATCATTTGTATAGGTTTTCCACTCAAGTGGTGCTTGGGTAATTTTGATAATATTTTTTTTACTGACGGGGGAGAAAATGATAATTATTGATGAGAAGAAGATAACGGCGTGGTTAATCGGAAAAATAAAAATTTTATTTTTGGGTTTATTGGCCATAGATATTTACTGATAAATATTTAAACGACTGGGTGAGAGGCTGACTAGTAAAACCACAAAGGCTAGGGCTAATAAAATAAAAGATAAATAAATTTCTTTTTTGTTCACAAAATTATTTTTTAATTATTACCACTGAGGAATAAATTTTTTAATATTTGTCTCGTTAATAATTATCTCTTTCGTTCCAGATAAAATTAAGGCGGCACTTTTTCGGCAAAGTCCTTCAATATTTCTTTTTAAAGTCCGGACACCAGCATCAAAACCGAGTGGCCGAACGATATTTAGCCAAATATTTTGGTCAATTTTTAATTCGTCGGGGGTTAAGCCATTTTCTTTTAGAGCGTGAGGCAGAAGATAGTCCCGACCAATACCAATTTTTTCTTCATCGGTATACGAAGGCATTTGAATAACCTCAAGACGGTCCATAACGGCAGTGGCAATGCGAGAAGTATTGTTGCAGGTGGCAACAAAAAAGGCCTCGGAAAGATCAAAAGGATAATCAAGATAATGATCAGTAAAACGGGCATTTTGTTCAGAATCTAGTAGTTCAACTAAAACCCCCATAATAGTATTAAGAGCGTCATCGGCAACGCGGTCAATTTCATCAAGAAGAATGACTGGGTTTTTGGTTTGACACTGAGCCAGGCCCCGAATAATGGCCCCAGGCTCAGCCTCCGGGTGGAGTCGACTTTGACCACGGAGATATAAGGGATCTCCGAGACCTCCAAAGGGAATGCGGATCAATTTTCGCCCCATGACATCGCCGATAGATTTGGCCATGGTGGTTTTACCGGTACCAACTAGACCGACAAAAAGTAAAATTGGAGCTCTGGGGATAGTATCTGGAAAGCGAGTTTTTTGAAGCGAGAGAACAGAAATATACTCTAGAATCCTCTCTTTGACCTCACCCAGACCGTAATGATTTTCATCAAGTTTTTCCTTGGCGTAGCGAGTATCTAAAATGTCCTGGGAACGGGTATTCCAGGGCAAAGAAATGACCCAGTCTAAATATTTAGAAATTGATTGATAATAAGACCAAAAAGTAGCTTCAGAACGAGAATTAACTTCGAGTTGAGAAAAATACTCATTAATTTTATCTTCTAAAGTAGCAGGTATCTGAACGCCACCAATTTTGGCTTTTAATTTAGAAATGGCATCAGAAATAGTTAGTGTCGAATCCACAAGAAAATTATACAGGAATTTTAGCGTCTCGGACGATTACTCGGGCTACCAAAATTTCGGAAAGGAGGGCGAGGAGCACCAAACTGAGGTCGAGGACGCTGGGGCATAGCATCAGCATTGCCCGGATGAGCGGCTTTAAACTCGGGAGAACTTAATTTTATTTGATGATTATCGTTGAATCCGGAAATTTTGACTTTTAATTTATCGCCGACTTTAATGATGGAAGATGGATCTGAGAGGAATCCCCCGCTCATCTCGGAAACATGGAGCAGGGCTTCGCGACCGGGTAAAAATTCAATAAAGGCACCGTAAGCCTCAACCCGGGTGACAACACCTTCATATTCTTCACCAAGTTGAACTTCTTTAATCATACATTCAATTTCATAGGCGCAGGCTTCGATTTTGTCCTTATCTATAGAGCTAATTGAAGCACGGCCGTCATCATCAATATCAATTTCGACTCCAAATTTTTCCATTAAAGCCTTGATAGTTTTGCCACCAGAGCCAATCACTTCACCAATTTTATCTTCAGGAAGAGTGACCATTTTAATTTTGGGAGCATATTGAGAAAGCTCGGCGCGGGGAGCGGGCAAAACAGAGTCAATTTTGTCCAAAATTTGGAGACGGGCCTTGGTAGAAGCAGCAAAAGTGTCAGTAATCATCTGAAGGGAGAGACCCATTCTTTTGATATCAAGCTGAATGGCGGTAATGCCAATGCGGGTACCAGTGATTTTGAAATCCATGTCGCCACAGTGATCCTCGATACCAGCAATATCGGTTAACAAAACATATTTTCCCTTATCATCAGAAATCATACCAATAGAGATACCGGCAACTTTATCTTTGATGGGAACACCGGCGTCCATTAGAGAAAGAGTGGAACCACAGGTAGAAGCCATGGACGAAGAACCGTTTTGAGACATAACTTCTGAAGTCAGAGTAATGGTGTAAGGAAATTCTTCAATCGAAGGAATAACGGGAACTAAGGCTTTTTCAGCCAGGGCGCCATGACCAACTTCGCGACGGCCAGGACGACCAAAACGGCCGGTTTGACCGGTGGAAAAAGGAGCGGCAGAATAATAATGAATATATCTTTTAGAGATCTCACCGTTACTGCTTTGAAGATACTGTTGCTCGGCCAGAGAGCCTAAAGTGGTAACAGTTAGGGCTTGGGTAAGGCCACGCTCGAAAAGAGCCGAACCATGGGTCATAGGAAGAACTCCGGCCTCTATTTCTAAGGGACGAATTTCATCGAAAGCTCTTTTGTCGTAACGGGTGCCTTTTAGGGTGGCAGCACGGAGATATTGACGAACTAGGATATCGACAGCTTCAATAAGCTGATTAGCTTCAACCTCTTCGGCTTTTATTTTAGCTTCAAAAGCTTCTTTGACTTTTTCTTTGATTTTGTCCTCGGCAGTAATATGAGAACCATCGACACCACCTTGCATAAATTGATCCAAGTCTTTTTTGACTAATTTTTCGACTTCAGAGATTAATTCGGCCGAAGGAGCTAAAGATTCGAATTGAATCTTTTTTTTGCCATATTTCTTGACAAATTCGACTAATTGTATATTTATCTCATCACCTGTTTTAAATCCAAGCTCCATGGCTTTGAGAACAGTCTCGTTGTCTACAATATTGGCATCGGCCTCAATCATGTTGATACCTTCGGCGTCTTTGCAGACCAAGAGGTCTAAAGAAGATTTTTGAAGATCAGTGATGGTTGGAAATATTTTTAATTCTTTATTTTCGAGACCAACTCTGACAATAGAAACCGGACCGTTAAAAGGAATATCTGAGAGCATTAGAGCAGCGGAAACAGCCGTAAAAGCGGGAATAACTACATCATTATCTTTATCGTTACTCAAAACAGTGACAATAACCTGAACTTCGTATTTGAAATCGGCGGAAAACAAGGGACGAATGGAACGGTCGATAATACGACCAAAGAGAATGGCAGTATCAGAAGGACCACCTTCGCGCTTGATCCATTTACCGCCCTTGATTAAACCACCAGCGTAAAGTTTGTCAGCAAATTCAACCGAAAGAGGAAAATAATCCTTACTTTTATCAATAGCCCCTAAAACAACGGTCGCGAGGACGACAGTTTTGCCCATTTGAGCTAAAACGGCGCCACTTGCCTGAGGGGCAAGCTGACCGGTAGTAAGAGTAATTTTTTTGTCACCAACGACAATATTGGTTGAATTTTTAGTCATATTTATTTTTTAAGATTCAGGCTCTTGATAATTTTTTGATAACGATCTTCGTTGTGAATTGACAGATAACGAAGCAAACGACGACGTTTTGCCAGTTTACTTAAAAGGCCTCTTTTGGCGGGAGAATCGTGTTTATTTTCACCTAAATGTCCTTGAAGTTTTTCGATTTCCTTACTTAGAATCGCAACTTGGATTTCAGGAGAACCAGTATCACCCTTGGCCTGGGAATATTTTGAAATAATTTCGCTTTTTTCTTCGGTAGTTAATGCCATAGATAAAACGCTAATAACGGTAAAATATAATATTTCAGAATGGCTACTGAAAAACCGTATTTAGTGTAGAGGTATTGTAGCACAAAATTACATGGTGGGAGTGGGATTAGGTTTATTGGCTCCTGAAAGTAAATTACCCGATTTTTCGATATTTTCAATCGGCATAGCTTCAGTAGGAGCAGACATATTTTCATCCGACTGAGTAGCGCGGAGACAAAGAGCACCAGCTTCAAAAGTTTCAGGAGAGACATTGACACTAAAGGATTGAGTGGCAACTCGAAGACCGATTAGAAGATCTTTACCGGAATCAACATCTAAATTTAATCCAAGCATAGGCAATAAAAAGGTAAATATTTCAGAAAAAGGAGCATCAGGATCAAATATAGTGGATTTAGCCCAGGCCTTATTGACCTGCGACGGAGTAATTAAAACCCAATTGCCTTGATTAACTATAGAGGCTGAGACTCCAAGCGAAGCTTCATCACCGAGCATAAAACAAAGATCGGCGGCGGAGCCGTTATTGTTGACAATAATTTGATTACTTTCTACCTTGTTAGCTCCGGATTTGGTTTTGACCACTAGATTAAGGTGACCGCCATCATCGTTATAGGAAACAGCTTCAATTTGATCAATAGGATAATCTAAAGAAAGAATTAGATCAGAATTGGAGTATTTTTCGACTAAAAGCTCTAAACCACTTAGTTTTTGATAATTTTGATCAGGTTTTTGGGGACAAAAGACTTTAATTTGCTTTCCTTGTTTTTTTAAAGCTAAACCTAAAGCCAGGGCTGAACCCAGACTATCGACACTCAAGGTCGGGATCGCAATTAGGACACTTTTGGCACTGGTAATAAGATTTTTAATTTCAGTAACATTATAATTTTTCATATTTGTCCTGCTTACAAATAAATGACTATTTTGAATTCTTATAGGCTATTATAGCATCGTTTATTTTAAAGTCAATATAGGGACGAAAAGTCATCCCGCAATCGTGGCCAGCTTTAATCTTTTCAACAATATCTTTGCCCTGACGAATACCTTCGATTTGAGTATTTTTGATGATTTTACCCTCTCGCATAAGATGAACAGCATCGCCTCTCGTCATCTCGCCTTTAGTTATTTTTATCCCAGCAATACGGATTTTTTCGATTTTGAATTCGGCAATAATAGTCCCCTCGCCGACAATGGTATCTTCAATGGTCGGATCTAGCATTTTTAAAACCTGAGCCTGAATATTTTCAATAATCTCATAAATTATCTTTGATTCAAAAATAAAAACTTTCTCATTATCGGCGAAATTTTTAATAGTTTTGCTGACCGGAACATTAAAAGCAAAAAGCTCGGCATGACTAGTTTTGGCGGCGATGACGTCATTGTCATTGACTGGCCCAACGCCAGTGTAAATTAAATTTACATCGTCACTGAGAGAATTTTTGAGAGCCTCAAGTGTACCTTCAACATCAGCCTTGATAACTAAATTAAGTCGTGGAAGATCAGGATCAATAGGAATATTAGTGATTGGTAGAGACGCATTGTGAGGCGTCTCGACAAAATTATTGGCAACGATGGCCCCAACGCTAGGAACCTTTTCAAATCCCAAGATTTCAACTGGAGTGCTAGGCCTGGCCTCTTTAATATTTTTTCCAGTTGAATCTAAAAGTGCCTTGACTTTACCGGAAATATTTTCCGTAAATATCTGATCACCTAATTTTAAGATACCTTTTTTGACAATAACAGCCGCCACGGGACCACGGGCAGTATCGAGTTTTGATTCGACGACGACCGCCTCCAGGGGAGCCTCGGATTCATCTTTTAACTCCATAATTTCAGCATTTAGAAGAATTAACTCAAGCAATTCTTCTATTCCTGCACCGGTTTTTGCTGATACGGGAACAATCGCCACTTGACCGCCATATTCCTCTGGAATTAGGTCCATTTCAACGAGCTGACCCTTGACCATTTCTGGCTGACGGGTATCTAAATCATATTTAGTTAAGGCAATGATGACCGGAAGATTTTCTTTTTTGATTTGAGCAATACATTCCTTCGTTTGCTGCATAACCCCATCAGTAGCGGAGACGACTAAAACAACCAAATCGGTTAAATTGGCACCTCGGGCACGCATGGCACAAAAGGCGGCATGACCGGGAGTATCGATAAAAGTAATTAAACCTGATTTACCGTTTTTTAACTTTACTTCGGTTTGATAAGAAGAAATATGCTGAGTAATACCACCAGATTCTTTCTCCGCTACACGAGCATTTCGGATACGATCAAGAAGAGTGGTTTTGCCATGATCAATATGACCCATGACAGCGACGATGGGTGGACGGAATTTATTTGCTGAATTTATGGTCATATTTATATCTTGTCATTGCGAACGTAATCGTGAAGCAATCTTTAAATAGATTGCTTCGTCGTTGCACTCCTCGCAATGACGGGTGCAATAACTTTTACTTTTTGGCGGCGCCAACTTTGATATCAGTATCGGTAAGAATCCCAGCAAGACGAACATTTTCGCCACCGGCACCAATGGCTAGGGCCAATTGATCCTCGGGAACCTCGACCTGGGCTAAATTATTTTTTAAGGAAATAACCTTAATGTCGGAAGCAGGTGAAAGAGCGTTGACAATAAATTGAGATTGGTTTTTGGCGAAAGCAACCACATCAACTTTTTCATCAGAAGGAAGCTCGCTTAAAATTGACTGAATTCTGGAGCCTTTTTGACCAATACAAGAACCGACTGGGTCGATGCCGTTTTGAGAAGAGGAAACCGCAATTTTAGTTCTTTGGCCGGCTTCACGGGCAATTTTTTCAACAATTACAGTTCGATTACTAACCTCGGGAACTTCGCGCATAAAAAGCTGAACAATAAACTGAGGGTCGCGACGGGAAAGAACCACATCCTTTTTGCCAGTAGCTTCGTCTTCACGAATTTCCTTAATTAAAAATAATTTTTTGGAACCAACTTCGAGAGATTCGTTTTTAATTTGCTCTTCTTTGGGGAAAATACCCTCGGTTTTGCCAATACCAACAGTCATCCGGTATGGATCGATTCGGAGTATCACACCGAGAACAAGAGTACCGGTTTTTTGGCGGTATTCGCCGATAATAGTATCCCTTTCAACTTCATGAATTTTTTGATCAATGACTTGCTTGGCCGTCATCGCCGCAATACGACCAAATCCGGGAGGGGTGACATTTTTTTTCTTGGTACCGTCAACTTCAAAGATGGCAAAAGAACCAGATTCAGGAGCTAAATCAACTTCAAAAATAGCCTCTTCGGGCACAATAACACCATGTTCTTTTTGATCCCTTTTATAGGCAGAAATTAAACCTTCCTCAATAGCATCAATAATTTCCTGAGGATCAATATTGCGCTCACCGGCAATTTGAGCCACGGCAGCGGCAAATTCTGTTTTTGGTAGTCTTTTGATGTCCATATTTGTATTATTGGTAAATAAAAATGGGGACACAACGGCCCCCATTCCAATTACCACAGATTAACTTGGATATTATAACACTAAAATGGCTTAAAAATGATAATTACAATCCCAGATCCTTGATAAGTTCTTTTTGTTTGGCCGATAGACGCGAAGGAATAACAATATTGAGGCGAATATATAGATCACCAACGCCATAGCCATTGACATCTTTGATGCCCTGGCCACGGAGACGGATAAGGGTACTTGGCTGAGTACCTGATTTGACTCGAACCTTTAACCGACCACCGAGAGTTGGGACTTCGATAATATCGCCGAGAATTGCCTGTGATATCGAAATACTTTGACTGACATAAACATCATTGCCATCGCGTTTAAAGACTTTGTCGGGTAAAACGTCGATATATAAATTAAAATCCCTAAATTTAATCCTCTGACCATCATCAACTCCGGCAGGAATTTTGATTTTCTTTTTACTGCCATCTAGACTAACCTCTTTTTCACAACCGAGAGCCGCGTCCAAAAAAGATAATTCAATTTTATAAGTCGGGGTTTGACGGCGCTGCTGGCCGCCAAAATTCACACCAGCACCGCCAAAAAATTGTTCGAAAATATCAAATGGATTGGAAAATCCCCCAAAATCAAAATCGGCTCCCTGGCCGCCATTTTGACTTTGCCAGGTAAAATTAAAGGGACCATTTTGCTGAGTATAGGTGTGACCGCCAAAATTACCCGAATTGGGATCAAAGGCGGCATGACCAAACTGATCATAGGCCGATTTCTTTTCGGTGTTGCTGAGAACTTCGTAAGCTTCGTTGATTTCTTTAAATTTTTCCTCAGCGTCGGGAGATTTATTACGATCCGGGTGCCACTGCATTGCCTGCTTGCGGTAGGCCGATTTTATTTCATCTTTGGTGGCGTTTTTATTGACACCTAGAGTTTCGTAGAAATCTTGTTTCATTTTTTATTTGACGACTTCGCCTTCTTCAGCCTCTTTTTTATCATCAGATTTTGGCTCCTCGGCTTTTGGGGCGCCAGCTTCTGGCTCTGCCTTACTAGCCTCGGGCTGACCATAAACAGCTTGACCAACGACTTGAAGAATTTGATTTAATTCTTCAGTAAATTTGTCATATTCGTCTTTTTTGGCGTCAGTTTTAGCGATAAGATCCTTGCCGGCTTTTAGTTTTTCTTCTATTTTTACCTTATCTTCTGGTTTAATTTTATCGGCAAAATCTTTTAAAGTTTTTTCGCCGCTAAAAATAGTAGCATCAAGACGATTTTTACTTTCGACAAGACCATGTTTTTCTTCGTCTTCCCGAGCATGCATTTCGGCATCGTTTTTCATCTTTTCAACTTCTTCATCAGAAAGATTGGTGGCATTTTGAATGGTAATTTTTTGTTCTTTGTTTGTTCCCTTATCTCTGGCGGAAACACTCAAAATGCCATTACTATCGATGTCAAAAGTGACCTCAATTTGGGGAACACCCCGGGGAGCTGGAGCGATACCGTCGAGAATGAAACGGCCAAGAGTTTTATTATCAGCCGCCATAGGTCTCTCTCCCTGCAAAACATTAATTTCCACTTGAGGCTGAGAATCAGCGTAGGTGGTAAAAATCTGAGATTTTTTGGTAGGAATAGTGGTGTTTCGATCAATTAAGGGAGTGCGTACGCCACCGGCAGTTTCGATACCCAAAGTCAGAGGGGTAACATCGAGAAGAACAATATCTTTGACTTCACCAGTTAAAACCGCTCCCTGAACGGCGGCACCAACCGCGACAACTTCGTCGGGATTGACCGTAGTATTAGGATCTTTACCAAATAAATTTTTAACCACCTCAACCACTTTTGGCATCCGAGTCATGCCTCCAACCATAACGACATCGGTAATGTCGCTCTTGGTAATGCCAGCATCTTTAAGACATTTTTCGACTGGAGCAATAGTTTTTTGAATTAGATCATCAACCATTTTTTCAAGTTCAGAGCGGGTTAATTTAACCGTTAAATGCAAAGATTCTTTATCTTTTTGAGTGATAAAAGGAAGATTAATTTCGGTTTCGCCAGTACTAGATAATTCAATCTTGGCTTTTTCGGCGGCTTCGCGAATCCGCTGCAGAGCCTGGGGATCTTTACTAAGATCAATCCCGTGTTCTTTTTGAAAATTCTCGATAAGCCAGTTGACGATGCGATGATCAAAATCATCTCCACCAAGGAAGGTATCGCCGTTCGTAGCTTTTACTTCAAAGACACCATCACCAATTTCAAGTATAGAAATATCAAAGGTACCACCTCCAAGATCGTAAACGGCAACAGTCCCTTTTTTCTTTTTATCAAGACCGTAGGCCAGAGCAGAGGCCGTGGGTTCGTTGACAATTCTTTTGACATTGAGACCGGCAATTTCTCCAGCTTGCTTGGTTGCTTGGCGCTGAGAATCATCAAAATAGGCCGGCACGGTAATAACGGCGTCAGAGATTTTTTCACCAAGGTATCTCTCAGCATCGGCTTTGGCTTTTTGTAAAATCATGGCGGAAATTTCCTGTGGAGTATAAACTTTTCCCTGGATTTCAACAGCCGCCATTTTGTCTTTTCCAGCGACTATTTTGTAAGAAACAATTTTTTTAGTTTTTTCAACTTCTGGATCATCGTAGCGACGACCCATTAATCTTTTGATACTAAAGACGGTATCGCTGGGATTAAGAACCATTTGCCTTTTGGCAAGATCGCCAACTAGCTTTTTGACTGGTTCAACAATAGAGGGAATGGTATTTCGACCCTCAGCGGTTAAAATAACTTTGGGAGTACCGGCTTCCATAACCGCCACACAGGAATTGGTGGTACCTAAATCTATTCCGATTATTTTGTTTGACATATTTTTTTTAAAATTTAATAATTAATTTATAATTTTTTTCCGACCACAACTTGAGCCGGACGGAGACAATGTCCGTTTAACAGGTAACCCTGTTTTTTAACTTCGAGAACTTTATTTGTTTCACCCTTTATTGTTTGCAAACATTCCATAGTTTCAGGATTAAATTCTTTGTTTAAGGCATCAACTACTTCAAGACCTTGATTTTTTAAGATAGTTTCAAAATTATTGATAGCCATTTGCAAACCAGGATTATTTAAATTGGCCTGGGCTAAGTAAAAATCATCTAAAACTGAAAGCATTTGCGAAATAAAAGCGCTAACGGCCAGAGTGGCAAAGAATTGGTGTTGCTCATCTTGACGTTTTTGAAGATTTGAATAATCAGCGAGAGATCTCGTTAATTTATCTTCAAGTTCTTTTATTTGATTTTCTAGTTTTAGAATTTCGGGCACTAGATTAGTTTTATTTTTAGTTTTTTTATTTGTCATAAAAAAATTAACCTGTAATGGTAGAAATTAGTTCAGCAAAATAATCAACGACAGGAATAATGACTTGATAATGAACCCGAGCAGGACCAATAACGCCAACTATCCCTCGGTGAGGGCCGGCTTGATAAGTTTGATAAATAAAACCACAGGGCTCTAAGTGTTCCATACCCAAATCTTCACCGACTAAAAGGTGAATTAACTGAGACGAGGGTTCTTCGGTATTTACTCCAGCTTTACTGATAATATCAAACCAAAAATTTGTATTATCGAGAAGAGAGAGAACGGTTTTAGTGACATCGATATTATAAAATTCGGGTTCTTCAAGTAAATTAGAGGCGCCATAGCTGTAAACAGAGCCTTGATCAGTAGTAGCAATAGCCAGAGAACGAGTTTTCTGAGCCAATTCACGAGTAGTCTCTTTTAGAAGTTTTTCGAATTCATTACGATAATTCCAGACTTTTTCTTTGACGCCAATTTCATCACCGACCGACATATTTTTTGGGGTCATTAAATTGCGAACGTAATATTTTAGACCCATAGAAGTTGGACAGCGACCAGCCGAAAGGTGACCTTTCTTTAAAAAGCCAAGCTGAGTTAGGGCGGCCATTTCATTTCTGATAGTGGCAGAAGAGATACCAAGATTGTATTTTCGCTCGAGGGTTTCTGACCCAACCGGAGTAGCCGAATCGATAAATTCCTCGGTAATGCATTTTAGAATTTTTATTTGTCGTTGAGTTAGTTCAGCCATATTAGCAATATAATAACCTTAGCACTAATTCATGTCAAGTGCTAATTTAGGGGGAGATGCTCTGACTCACCAACGCTGATTTTATCGATCACTTTTTGAAGTTTATTGTTTCTGATTTGAGAGACTTTTAAAAATTGGTCTTGAAGAGAATTTATTTTTTCGCCGAATTTATCGAATTCTTGACTAAACTTTGCATATTCGTTTCCAAAGACTTTTATCTGAGTGATTATACCCTGAATATCTTTTTGAAATCTAAAATTTTCATAGGCCTGGCGAACCATCCTTAAGATAGCGGTAAAAGAAAAGGGGCCAGCAAGAATAATTTTTTTGTTGAAAGCTTCTTCGAGAATATCTGGAAATTTTTCGTAAATAAATGAAAAAATCATTTCGTTTGGAATAAAAACAATGACAAAATCGACGGTATTTTTTTCAGGGTCAATATAATCCCTTGTACTGACCTGATTTATTTTGTCTTTGATATCTTTTTCAAATTCTTTTAAATATTGTTTTTTTTGCTCATTGTCTTCAGTCTCGCTCATTTTGACAATGGCACTATAGGGAAATTTTGAGTCAATATTAATTTTGGTTTTATCGGGCAGATAAAGGGTAAAATCAGGACGGCCCGAGCCTTCGCTTTCCTGCTTCGTATAGTCAGTGCCGATGACAAAACCAGACTGTTTAAGAAGATCCTCGGCCACTTTTTCTCCAAAGGCACCGCGCATTTGATTGTTTGACAGAGTTTTTTTAAGACCCTCAGTAGTAACAGATAACTGCTCGGTAATTTTTCGATTGTTGTCGATGGCTTCGCGAAGACCATTAAAAGAACCCACCCTGTCTTTTTCGGCGATTTCGAGTTTACTTTGACTTTTATCAAGCTCTTCAAGGACCTGTTTGATCATTTTTTCGATTGCATCTTTTTTATTGGAAAGATCGGTTTGAATTTGAAGATTTTTATCGTTTAATTTATCGTTTGATTGCTTGACCAAAGTATCAATGGCTTTGGATAAATCGATTTCACTAGGTTTATTCGTCTTTTGGAGATAGATAAAATAAAAGACAGCAATTAAAATAATAACCAGAAGAATGTAAACAGGGGTCATAGATTATTTTACACCAGAACACAGAATAGTATATAATGCCGACACTTACTAGTTTTTCAATAATTTTAAAATAGTGAAATGGTTAGGATAAACAATAGTTTTGACGGAGTGACATCTTCAAGGGTGCTCGATGCCTATACAAGAAATCTTCACGATTATCGAGTAGCAATTGAAGTCTCGTCTTTATCAATAATTAATTTTCTCTTGAGTAGAAACGAAAATCCGGTAGTGATACCAACAACTGAATTTGAAAGTACTAGACATTTTTTAAATCATTTGTCACACACTTATCACAAGCCGATAATTAATTTCATCTGTAATAATGATTCGACTCACTCACTTTATCGGTACCACCAAGAATTAAATTTAATTAGCCGACTTCTTTATCAAAGTAAAAAAAGTTATGTCTACTGCTTAAATGATGTAATCGATTTTTATTTGGACAATAGTTTATCTATTGCCGATTTGATAATCCCTAAAAATATAATTTATGCCTCATACATCGCAGGAAAAGAATTTCATAAACATTTACCAGAAGGATTTGACAAAATAATCACTGAATATAAATCGCTGGAATCTAATTGTTCGGTTGACAATAATATCCAAATTCAAGATATTTACCATAATCCACAAAATTTATATTTAAGACTTTTGGGAGAATTTACGGAAAAAGGAGTCGATTATTTAATCTTACAGCTCTATGACTTTTTGATTGAAGAAACTAATAATAGAGATACTCCTTTAAATATCTACAGCAATAAATTAATCAGTATTTGGGACGATGTTTGCTTCGTAAGTCAAAACCAAAAGTGTAAACCAAGTTTAGATAAAAAAATAAATCTATTGCCGCTCGATAAAATAAAATTAAAAAATAAAAATAATATGTTTGATTACATAATCGAGGAATGGGCGGCAAATATTGCTAGAGCGTTAGAATTAGAAATCAGAATGGGGGTAGATTTTCTAAATTATCTCAATACTTGTAACGAGACAAGATTTGTTGACAATTATGTGAATCATGTATATCCCAACTTGACTGTTTTGGGTTTATTTATGCAAAGAAAATTAGGAATTGATTCGGTGTTTAGGCAAAAAAGATTTTGTTTTTAAGGAGGGAGCTTATTTTACCCCCGTCGAACCAAAGCCACCACGAGATGGGGTCCTCATGCTGTCAACTTCTTCAAAATCAAAACGTTCGCATTTAATCAATAATAATTGACAAAGACGGTCGCCCTGATTGATGTGAACAGGAGAGTCGGTAAAGTTGCGAACTGCAAAATGATATTCATCCTCATCGCCGCAATAATCGCGATCCATAATACCAACACCATTGATACCTTGAATTCCCATTTTGTGAGTCGAAGAGCGGGGGGCAAGCAACACAAAATAGCCATCGGGAATTTTTAGAGCGATATTCATCGGAATATAGGCAATTTCCTCAGGTTGAATGTCTAGGTCAATGCGAGAGCAAAGATCAACTGCTACCGCCCCAGGGGTTTTGTGAACCGGTAGTGGTAAAGATTTATCAAAACGTTTGATAAATAGTTTCATCATTTATATATAGCATGGGTGCCGATTAAATAAAACCAAACAATATTTTCATCGACAAATTGGAAAATAATTCGATATTGATAATCTACTGAAAAAGACCAGAATTCTTTTAATTTTCCCGTTAAGTGATGAGTTTTAAGCCTTGGATCAAAAGGATTTTTTCTAAATATAATTTCTGATTTCTCGGCCTTATTTTTTATTTTGCGAGGTATTTTTTGATATTGCTTTAAAAATTTCGGTAAATATTGTACTTCCACATAATCATCTTAAATCTTTCAAACTGTGAAGTAAAATACCATTTCCCCTTTTAAATTCCTTTTGGTCTTTCTTTAATTCTTTATATAAATCGTTTTCTGATTGTTCACGAAGAAGATGGCGAAAGAATTCACTTTTACTAGCAAATTTGCCTTTTTTAACGGCCTTATTGACATAATCAGCCATTGACTCGGGAAGAGAAATATTTATTATTTGTCTCATAAAATGATTGTAATACAATGTATTACAGTTATCAAGACTTAAAATATTTATCGAATAAATAATGTAAGTGGTCGGGGTCGTCGCATTTGGAATTGGGGGTGAAATCAAGATTTATAATTTTGTTAAATACCTCGGTAATTTGAGATTTTAATTTACTAACATCGTCGCCTGTCAGTTGATAGTTTTTGCGGACAAACTGGTCTTTATTATTTTTTTCGATAAAATCGATGGTGCCGGAAACGACTTCGTAGGGAAAGCCCTTGGCCTCGCCACAAAGTAATTTATAAAAGACGAGCTGGCGGAAATAATCTCCCTCAGGACTCAGCTGCTGAGATTTTGAATCCGGTTTGCCAGTCTTATAATCAACAACATTGACCTGATTACCAGTTAAAAATTCGATTTTATCAATTTTCCCGGTTAAGGGGATATTGCCTAGACGAACATTTTTGAATTTAAAATCATGCTCAGTTAAACAGTTGCCATTAAAAGACTCTTTATAGTGCTGATAATAAGCAGTTAATATCTCTTGCCCGTGAACTTTTAAAAGTTCAAAATCAATCGGGGATAAATTTTCCTGCTTTAAGTTTTGATAAAAAATGGAGAGAAATTTTTCCTGACTAATGAGAAAATTTTCTTTTTTGTAAACCTGCGTCAAATAAGCGAGGGCGCCATGAACAGCGGTACCAAAAGACATTGCCTTGGCCTTGGGGGAGGGTAAATGTAAAATCGTTTTAAAGAAAAAACAAAGAGGACATTTAAGATAGGAGTTTAGATGGGTGATGTTGAAGCGGTAGCTGGTAGATAAGTAGTTTAATAGATAAGAAGACAAACTAGTTGATTTAATTTTGGCGAGAGAGGGATGATACAAAGCAATTAGGGTGTTTTTTTCTATTGCTGGATCTGAAGAGGTTTTTTCAATAAATTTCTCGTCGATTTCAGCGACAAATCGGGAGGCAAGTTGTTCTTTTCTTGATTCATTAAAACGAGAATAAGAAAGATAAATTTGTTTTTTCGCCCGGGTGAGAGCGACATAAAAAAGACGGCGGTCTTCTTCTAAAATGTCAGCTTCTATATCATAAAACAAGACACCGAGAGGTAATTTAATGAGGGAGCGGGATGATGATTTATCCCATTTTTCAGATAAAACCTTGATAATAAAAACATGGTCAAACTCTAAACCCTTGGCCTTATGGACTGTCATTAAACGAAGGGAATTTTCCAGATCCGACTGAAGCGCCGAGGAATTTAGCGCCAAGTTGTTTTCACTGAGCAAAGACAATTTATTGACCCATTCGATGAGAGATAATTTTTGAACTGATAGGCTTTGTTTTAAATGGGAATATAGAGTATTTAATTGTTTTAGAAGAGAGATGTTTTTGGTTTTTAGAAGATAATTAAGATAATTAAAACGCCGAATAATGAGATTGAATAATTCGTCAGGGACAAGATTATTTGTTTCTTTTTGAGTCTTGACCACGAAGCGGGTAAAACGATTAATTCGCTTAATAAATTTTAAGGAAAATTTATTTTCTTTTAAAAACTGCTTGTTAAAAATTACCTCGAATAAATTTAATTTTTCCTTGGCAATCAAAACAAATAATCGGTAAAGATCGTTTGAAGGCAAACGAAGAAAATTGAAAGATAAGAGATGAGCGAGGAGAGTATTGTCTAAAGGACTGGCTAAATATTTAAGCAAAGTTAAGAGCTGTTGAATTTCTATTGTCTCCAAAATATTAATAGCGTCGGAGCGAAGATACAAAATTTGATTTCGGGAAAGAAGGGAGAGAAGGTCATTAATATCCGCATTGTTACGATAAAGAATGGCAATCTCTTTGGCCTTTACTCCAGACTCTATTAATTTCTTTATTTTTTGAACTACCCAATAATTTTCTTCATCACTGTTATCAGCGACAAAAAGATTAATCGGATTAGGGTCATAATCTTTGGTGGCAATTAATGATTTATCGATATTGCTAATATACTGACTGATTCGAATTTGATTATGATTGATAAGCTCCGTTGATGAATCTAAAATTAATTGATGGCTCCGATAATTATTTTTTAAGACGATTAATTTTAAGTTTTTCTTGTATTTTTGGTAAAAAGAGAAAAGGTTTTCAACATTGGCACCTTGAAAACGATAAACCGACTGGTCATCATCTCCGACGACAAAAATATTGGGGTTATCTTGATTTTTAATAAGAAGATTTAAAATTTCCATTTGAGAGGAATTCGTATCTTGGAATTCATCAACAAGTAGATACTGATAATTTTCTTGGTAAGTTAACAAGAGTTCGGGATGGGTTTGAAGAGCCACAATTACCCAAAGAATCATGTCTTCATAGTCGTAGAGACCAAGCCGCGTTAATTCCCCTTGATAATTTTTGTAAATTATCGAAAAGTCTCTAATTTTTATTAAATTATCTGAACTTTTATCGATAAAGTCTCTGGTTTTTTGTTTAATTTCAGAAAGGTTTATATTTTCTGATTCATAAAGCTGGAGAAAGTAATTAAGTCGGACCTGATAGAGAGGTAATGAATTAAGCAGGGGGATAAGATTTTTTATGAGAGAAATAATTTCGCTTGCGCTTTTAGGGGAGGCACGAAGCTCCTTAAGTTTTTCAGACAAAGGTGAGGCCAAAATGACAAAATTGGCCGCATCTTTAATTAGCTCATCAAAACGAAGAGGATAAATATTTTCTTTTTTTAAAGAAGAAATGGAAGAAATTATTTCTTTTTGATAAAAATAAGGAAAATTTAAATTAAAAAGAGGTGAACTTTGTGGCAGTTTATCTATTAAACTGCGGATTATTTCAATCTCAGTAATATCATCGATGGCCTTTGACTCGACGGCCGATTTAAGAAAATACTGAGGATAATCTTTGATAACAGAATTGCAAAAAGCATGAAAAGTGGCTATCCGAACACCGTAGGCGTCTGGTCCAATCAACTGCAGTAAACGCTCGCGCATATTTAGAGCCGCGTTTTCAGTAAAGGTAAGACAAAGAATATTGCTGGGATTGATCTGGGTTTCCTGTAAAATTTTACCTATTCTTAGGGCAATGGTTTGAGTTTTCCCCGTGCCGGCACCGGCAATGACCATGACTGGACCCTCAATGGTGTCGACAGCTAGTTTTTGCTCCTTATTTAATTTTTGATATTCTTTTGAAAAACTGCTCACTGTTATATTTTAGCTAAGAATGACAAAACATGTTGCTGGAATTCATCAGGGAGAGTGGAAAAAATATCATGATCACTGTCTGCCTGCCAAAATTCTTTGTTAAGATTGGTCTTGATAAGATCAAAAAGTTTTTTCGCATCATTAGGATTGACCTGAGTATCGTTTTTGGCAGAAAAAATAATGATAGGGACTTCGACTTTAGAGATTAAATTTTCCGAAGTAATCTTTTGGGAATCGGTCCCTAGTTCAACTACAAGAGCAGGTTTCGTGAAAAAAAATGATGAAAAAATGTTCTCTTTGAGACGAAACTGATAGAGAGAATCAATACTGGCATAGGGAACTGAGGCAATAATAAAATCACCCTTGCCGGTTTTGGCAACAGAGTTAATGGCACTGACAGCTCCCATGGAAAAACCTAAATAGCCAATTTTTCTACCCCGATTTTCCGGTAATGAGCCAAGGTGATCATAAAGAGATTCTAGGTCCTGCCACTCTTTTGAACCAAGATAAATCTTTTGACCATCACTTTCCCCAAAAGAGCGAAAATCTAATATGTAAACAGAATATGAAGCCTCGTTCAGATAAGCAACATGACCGAGCATCTGGTTTTTACCACCGGGATTGCTATAGCCGTGAGCAAGAATAATAATAGCTTTCGGCTTTCGGACTGGAAAAGAATAATAGGCAATTTTTTGATTATCAGAATTATAAATATATTCAGTATTCGCTAGATAAAAAAGAGGTGAGTCGGTCTCTATCTGGGAGGGGTGAATACTTAGTTCTTGATGAATAAAAGAACGCGATTTATTAAAGTTAATCAGAAAAAAAATTAGAAGAGTAATTAAAAAATATAAAAACCACTTCATTGATTTAGTGTAGCCTATTTTAAAAGCTTTTCCAAAATATCTTTACCGCTTTGAGGATTGGCGCTGCCTTTGGAAATTTTCATCAGCTGACCAACCAGAAAGCCGATGGCGAGAGGATTTTTACGATAATCTTCAACTACCTTAGGATTAGCCTCAATCACCTGCTTCGCAAACTGCTCTAAGGCATCAGTATCGGAAACCTGAAAAAGATTTTGCTCTGTGGCTAATACTAAGGGATCCTGGCCACTAAGATAGGAATCCAAAATTAATTGCTTGATAGCAGTAGAAGAAAGCTCGGATTTGTGATCAAATAATTTTTTAAAATGTTCAGGATTGATTTTGTCGATATCAATTTCAATAGTCTTTAGAGGTCCAATTAATAAATTTGCGGAAAATTTGACAAACTCGGGAAATGAATCTTCTAAGGAAATTATTTTGTCGAAAATCTGAGCAAATTCTTTAGTATCGGCCAAAATGGAAGCATCATAATCTGACAGACCGAGAGATGTATATTCGGCAATTTTTTCATCAGGCAAAATGGGAAGACTCTGACGAATTTCCTCGATTTGTTCCTTGGTAAAAGAAATGGGCGGAATATCGGGCTCGGGAAAATAACGATAGTCGGCGCTTCCCTCTTTTTCTCGTTGTAAAAAGCTTTGATTTTTGTCGGCGTCCCAGCCGCGAGTAGTTTTATTAGTAGAATTTTTGACAATTTTATTAGATTGATACTCGTCAACTTGACGTTTAATTTCGTAGTTTATGGCATTTAATACACCAGTAAGTGAGGCCACATTTTTAATTTCGACAAGAGGAGTGTAAAACTGATTATCTATACATACATTAACAGTAGGCTCACAGCGCATGGAACCTTTTTCAATATCAGCATCGGAAATACCGATATAGCGAATAATTTGTTGAAGTTTATTAAGATATTTTTTAGCTTCTTCGGCGGAAACTAAATCTGGTTCAGAGACAATTTCGACTAATGGTACACCGGAGCGGTTAAAATCTATTAAAGTAAATCCATCGATATGAACTGATTTTCCCGTATCTTCCTCCATGTGGGCTCGATTAATTCTAATTTTATGACCATCAATGTTTAAGTGGCCGTTAATTGCAAAAGGTTTTTGAAGCTGAGTTATTTGATAGCCTTTGGCGAGGTCGGGATAAAAATAATTTTTCCGTTCAAAAAATGATTCCTCGTTAATAGAACAGCCTAAAGCCAGGCCTAATTTGATACACCATTCACAGGCGACCTTGTTGGGAACCGGCAGAGCGCCGGGAAGACCAAGGCAAACAGGACAAGTGTGAGTGTTGGCTTCCACATGGAAATGATCGGCACTGCAACTACAAAACATTTTAGACTGAGTTTTTAGTTCGACGTGGACTTCAAGACCAATAATGGGGGTGATTTTCATAGTTTTGGCCTTTGTAAATGGAAATCAGTATTGGCTTCAAATAATTTAGCAATTTGATAGACAAGATCTTCGCGTTTTTGGGGAGTCATAATTTGAAGACCAATAGGCAGACCTATTTTGTCAAAAGCGCATGGGATAGAAATACCCGGTAAGCCGGCAATACTTGACGGCTCGACCAGTATGTCTTGAAGCTCCCCAAACATGGCCTGGCCCTCACTGGCACCTACTTTTAAAGCGGTAGTAGGAGAAACTGGACCAATAATGGCATCAACTTTTTGAAATTGTTTATCAAAATCCTGACAAATTAGAGTGCGAACTTTTTGGGCTTTTAAATAGTAGGCATCGTAATAACCGGCAGATAAAGAATAGGTACCAAGCATGATGCGACGCTTCGCTTCAGTGCCAAAATAACTACGATCATGACCATAGCGAATACCGTCAAAGCGAGCCAGATTACTCGAAACTTCTGAACGCTGGAGGATAGTATAAACAGCAATGGAGTATTTGGGATCTAAAACATCGGGTAATTCAATAATCTGCGCTCCGAGTTTTTTGAGAGTCTCGGCGGCTTTTAAAATAGCTTCTTTAACCTCAGGTTGAATTTGAGAGGGAAAATATGAGAGAGGCAAACCAATTTTGAGACCATTTAAATTTTGCCTGATTTCCGGTTTTTTCCAGGTATTTTCGTCGATGGAAGTGGCATCATGGGGGTCATGTCCAGACATTATTTCTAACAAAGTAGCCGCATCATCAACGGTTTTACAAATAGGACCGGGGGAATCAGTACTCGATTTCATGGCAATAATACCGTAGCGGGAAACCCGGCCATAAGTGGGCTTAAAACCAACGATGCCACACCAGGCAGCGGGTTGGCGAATGGAGCCGGCAGTTTCAGAGCCAACCGAAATAATAGTTTCATCAGCAGCGATGGCGGCGGCAGAACCACCACTCGAGCCACCGGGAAGATGCTCGGTATTCCAGGGATTTAGAGTGGGACCATAATCGGAAGTTTCAGTACTGGAGCCATGAGCCCAAGCATCAAGATTGGTTTTGCCAATAATGATGGCACCGGCATTTTTTAATTTCTCAACAGAGGTGGCATCATACTGGGCAATATAGTTTTCAAGAAGTTTTGAAGAGGCGGTGGTGCGAATATCTTTAGTCAAATAATTATCTTTTACAGCCAGGGGAATACCACCAAGTGGTAAAGAAATATCGGCAGAACTCGCCTGTTTTAAGGCATCTTCTTCACATAGAGTCACAAAAGCATTGAGTTTTTTATCAATAGATTTAATCCGGTCAAAGCAAGCCCTAACAAGATCTGTGGCTAAAAATTTTTTAGATTTTAACCCTTCCTGAGCCTCAGATAAAGTTAACTTATTTAAATCAGTCATTTGTTTTTATTAATAGTGGCAGTAGTTTTAAAATAGCCATTGCTAACTTTTTCAGCCTGAGAAAGAGCAATTTTTTGGGATAAAGAAGCCTCAACGTTATCTTCACGCAGGACATTATTTTTATGATTTACTTGAAAAGTCGGTGATATATCACTCGTGTTCAATTCATCTAATACTTCAACATATTTCGCCGCCTCGATTAACTGGTCTTTAATACTCGCCTCTTCCGGCTTAATTTCAAGGCGGGAAAGCTTGGCTGTATGCTGAAAAACAGAATCAGTGATTAAATTATCCGACATAGTCTATTTTAATGGAAAACTGAGGCTTTGAGACGAAGTAGTTTCCAGCGATATTTATCGACAAGGTTGTATATTTTGTAATACTGCGGATTAATAACCAAATCATAAGTGCCAGTGAACTGAACCAAGTTGCCACCAAAACCCTGTTTAAAACGATGAAAACCAAAGCCGGGGGAGGTGGGATTAGCATCGGGAGCGAGGCCACCCCACATATCAAAACTTTTTAGGCCCAAAGACTGGCCATATTTGATTACCTCCCACATTAATAAAGTGGGGGCCATAACTTCACGGTGAGTATCAAGTGAAGCCCCGTAGGGATAAAAAAGGCGATCTTTAATTTTAAAAATCATAAAAGCAGCTAGGGTTTTATTTTGGTAAGAGGCCAAAAATATTTCTGGAATAGCAGTCTTTTTTAAGGTTGACCACTGGCGGCGATGATAATTTTCAGAATGTAAATAAAATCCTTGACGTCGGGTAGTATCAAAAAGCATTTTTAAATAAATTTCAAAATCTTCGTCTTTAGTCGAGTGAGAAATGGTGACACCGTATCGATTGGCTATTTTGATGTTGTAACGAGTTTTAGGTGACATGTCTAAAAGCAGCTGATCTTCAGATTTTTTTAGATCAATAATAAAAGAATGGGGATAAAAAGCGACTTTGGGAGAGGTAACCAGACCGGGATAATTTAAAACAATGCTTTTATTTTTTAAGAGTTGATTTTTATTATCATAGATTTTTTCAATTTCGTCTGGTTCTATTTTGATAAAAATTGCGTTCTCGTTTTGTCCGATTTTTCCAATGTTTTCAATCATATCTTTATTAATTTTGGGACCCCGAAGAAGGGTACCGATGGAAAAATGAGTGTGGGGAATTTGATGAAAAGAAAGGAGATAACCGGAAACTAATTTTTGTTGATCAAAAATTCCCAAATGATAAACTTTGTGTCCCTCCGATTCTTGGAATTCTCCCCATTCCCAGGTTTGAACCGGATGAATTACCACTTTTGAATAAGCTTCTTTTTCTTCGTTATATAAAATTCGAGTAATCATTAGTTAATACTAGTATATATCAGGGTCGTAGATTAAATTTGAAGTGGAATCAGATTTGGAAAAACGGCGGGGAGAACGAAAATCACGAGCAATCTCAGAAAAAGAATCATACTGCACCAGCTCCTTGGGAATATCATAAAGAAAACGGGAAGCCTCATTGAGAGAAGATTTTCCAAAAAAGAGACGACGAGAGGCGTAGGTAATAAAAAGTAATTCTTTAGCCCGGGTAATCCCCACATAACAAAGACGACGTTCTTCTTCGATGTCGGCATCGTCAATCATGGAACGGGAATGAGGCAAAATCCCCTCCTCAAAACCAACCAAAAAGACCGCATCGAATTCCAAACCCTTACTGCTGTGGAGAGTCATTAGGCGAACGCCATCGCGATTTTCTTTTTTCTTGTTTTTTTCCTGGAGAGAATATTCCTGTTGAACCAGGGCAATATTTTCGAGAAAGTCATTTAATTTGGGATAGGTGGTGGCAACTGATTTTAATTCCTTGATGTTTTCGATTTTTTTCAAATCATCCTCTTCCTGAGGATTATATTTGTTTAAATAGCCGGAATTAACTACGAGTGACTCTAAAATTTGGATAGATGATAATTTTTTTATATTCAAATTGTCTAAATGCTGATCAAAAATAATTTTGCGACGTTTACCCAAGGCTTTTTCTACCCGGGCCGCGGAAAGAGCATCTTTGGGGTTTGAGGCAACCCGAAGCATGGCAATAATATCTTTGATCTCGGAGCGGTCATAAAAACGAAGACCACCAATTAGAACATAAGGAATACTATTTCGAAGAAAAGATTCTTCGATGGCTCGGGATTGAGCGTTCATACGATATAAAACGGCAATCTCTTTGTGGGCAAAATGAAGGGAGCCATGAAGTTCTTTTATTTTTTCCGATAAATAGTCAGCTTCAGCAATTTCAGAATCAGCCTCGAAAACTTTTATTTTAGCGGGAGAATTTTTTTTGGTAAATAATTTTAGAACCGGATGACTAATATTTTTAGAAATAACCGAATTAGCAGCATCCAAAATATTTTGAGTTGAACGATAATTTTGTTCAAGATTGATAACCTTGGTGTTCGGAAAATCAATAGAAAAAGAGGAAAGGTTTTTATAATTGGCACCACGCCAACCATAAATTGACTGAGAAGCATCACCGACAGCTGTAATTTGTTGATATTTAGCGGCTAACAATTTGGTTAGAAGATATTGAAGCTCATTGGTATCTTGATATTCATCAACTAAAATATAATGGTATTTTTGCCAGTATTTTTCTAAAATCGGCGGGCACTGTTGAAATAACTCGACAGTTTTAAAAAGTAAATCATTAAAATCTAGAGCCTGATATTTGAGAAGCTGAGATTGATATTTGGCATAGATTTTTGCCGCCGTCGCCTCCCAAAAACCTCGAGCCGCAGACTGAATCTGAGTCGGTGATTGAAAGGAGTTTTTGGCGCTTTCAATAAAATAGAGAAGAGAGGATGGTTTAAATTCTTTGGTCGTTAAGCCCATTTCGGAAAGAAGGGAGCGGACTAAATTTTCCTGATCGTCGCTATCATAAATAACAAAATCAGAAGAAAGACCGATGTTTTTGCCATAGATTCGGAGAACCCGACAGCCAAAGGAGTGAAAGGTTCCCGCCCACAGCTCCGCAGTGTTGGCGGGTGAACCTGCTTTTAATTTGTTTTCAGGCAATAATTTTTCCATGCGCTGTTTCATTTCTCCAGCGGCTTTGTTAGTGAAAGTAAGTAACAAAACTTCTGAAGGTGAGGCTAGTTTTTGCTCAACAAAATAGGCAGCGCGATGAGTTAACACCCGGGTTTTGCCAGAGCCAGCTCCGGCGAGAATTAAAAGAGGAGTCCCCTGGTAGGTTACCGCTTCTTTCTGAAATTTATTAAGACTTCCGAGAATATCTGACATGACTAAGATTATGGCATTTAAAAATAGATTAAGGTAGCTGGTAGATTCTTGTTTGGCCGGATTCGAAAACCATTTTAGCATTAACTAAATCAAATCTGTCCGGATCGAGGGCGGGATATTTTTCGTATTCTTTAGCTCCAACAATAATATATTTAATTTGATATTTATCTAAAATGCTTTTGACCTCATCGGAACTGGATGAAGTGTAAATAATTTCAACCTCAGCTTGACGGGCGGCAGGGGCATCGTAGCCACCCCGCCAGAGCCATTCATGGACTACCCAGCCCTCGATGGTAGGTAAACCAGTCGCCGTAGACACCTGATTGAAAGTAGTGTAGCTATCCCCAACAGCCTCAACTATATGAGGTTGACCTGAAACATTGTTATTCAGCCAATTAATGGCAGCCAGATTATCCGGATAAGAAATTTCTAAAAATTTTAACCCCCAAAGACCCTTATATTCTTTTAGACCATAATACGATTTAGTAGCAAAATAGGAATAGCTTAAGTGAAAAATAAAAACCAAAGAAAAAAGAAAACGGTAAACAAAAAAATGACGAAGACGAATGAAAATATATCCAGCAATTAGGGAATACATAATGAAAGCTTGATAAACCAATTTGAACATTGTATTCGCCCGGCGATAGTCAAAAACATAAATATCTTTAATATAAAAAATTTCAGGAATGACAATTAAAGCGGTAGCGGTAATAAAAAGAGCCAAAACAAAATAGTCGGTGGGTAAAAGATTGTTTCGTCGCTTTGCTCCTCGCAATGACGAAATAAAAAAATAAAAGATAAAAGGTAATGATATTAGCCAAAAACCACCATATAAAACAAAGAGTTGATAAAGAGGCGAGCGGGCATCAGATAATTGCAATCCCTCCGCCATGGGAGTGAAATTTAGAGAAAAAGGGAGGGTAAATAAACACCAAAAGGCGATAGTTAAAAGACCAGAAAAAATAGTGGGCCAAAATTTTTTGGTCAACAAAAAAGAAGCGATGGCAAAGAGCAAGCCATAAACAGCAAAATCCCAGGCATTGGTCATATAAGCCAGAGAAAGAAATAGGCCAGAGGGAATAAAAAGATAAGATCTTAGTTTTGAGAAAGAGGTTAGGGAGACAAAAAGAAAAGCCATGAAGAAAATTACCAGGGGAATGTCATTCATGTGGCCGTGGAGGTCGGCAACAACGAAGCTATACATGGGAAATTCGTGAATAGTTTTATCAGTAGTATCGGGATCAAAGCCAATAAAACGAGTGGCATCCGGATACCAATATCCCTTGCTCGCCTTTAAAAAGTTTTCTTTATTCTCAATCATGTTTTTACCTCCCTTATAAACCAAATGAAGATTGCCGCCAAAGGTTAGTAAAAACGCAGAAAGGAGACCTCCAATAAAATATAGCCTAAAAATAGGTTTTTTGAGCGTACTATAAATTAAATTTGAAGCTAGAGAAAACCCCGAGACAAAAGTCAGACTGCAAACAGTAGCGATAGATAAATTATAAGTGATGGCCGAGGAAATGCCAGAGAATTTAGTTAAAAAAGCAAAAACTAGATGGCCAAAATAATAATAATTTATCGACTGGCCGGCATACCACATGTCGGCTGGGGGAAAATACTGACCACGAAGGACCGAATTAACAAAACCCCAGTCCATAAATTTTTCGAGACCCTCAATATCGGGAGCAAAGCCACGAACATAAGACCAAAACATTAAGATAAGAAAAAACAATATCTCTTCGAAAAGAAAAATTCGCCAATGTTTTTTAAATAAGCCCTTAAAATATATTTTATTTTTAGTTAATAAATAGAAATTAATAGCGGCGTAGATGGCGATAATAAAATAAATACAAGGGAGGGTAAAGGTAGTAATTTTAATTATCCCCAGAACTAAAAGGAGGTAACTTAAAATAAAAATGGAACAAGTTTTGGCAAAAATATAGCCTTTATCCCAAAATTTTTGAAATAGTAAAAAAATTAAAGGGAGAGAAAGTGAGGAAAGAAAAAAGAGACTCAGCCACCAGATAAAAATATATTTAAGATCAGAAAGCATGTTTAGATAATTAGTTGATTAGAAAAATAGTATTAAAAATATAATGCAAATAAGGATCAAGGGGGGTGCTTATGCTTAAAGAAGAAACAGTAAACCAGATAAATAAACCCATTGCAATACCACCTAGAATATCGGCAGGATAATGAAAACCGACCAGAACTCTAAACCATAATAAAGGAATTACAATTAGGAAAAACAACCATAAAGGAAAAACAGGAGTAAAAATTAAAAACAAAAGAAAAAAAGTGGCTTTTATGGTATGGCCGGAGGGAAAAGCTCCTGAGCGGTACCACTTATCAACTAAACCTGAGGGGGTGCAGTCGTGACGCAGAAACATCGGACGGCACCAAAATTTCTTTTTCTTAACAAAACGTTCAATTATTTCGGCGAGTAATGTGGCTAAAAATAATAACCAAAAAAAGGAGAAATTATGTTTGACCAAAAGAAAAGAAAGATAGAAAAAAAATAACCAAATGGCATAGTTTAAAAAAATTAAAATTTTACGACCAAAGTTAGAAGAAGATAAAAGACGAAGATAATCAGTGTTTGGCTGCCAAAAAAGAAAGGCTGGATGACCAGTAGACATAATGAGATAATTGTAGCAATTAAATGAAAAGAATTTTAATCGGAGTTACCTACTATTATCCTTATATTTCCGGGGTGAGTGTTTACGCCAAAATATTAGCAGAAGAATTAGGAAATAATAATAGCGTAGAAGTGATTGGTGCGAAGTATCAAAAAGAATTAAAAAGTGAAGAATTAATAAATAAAGTGAAAATTAACAGAGTTTCGGGATGGCATATCGGTAAAGGATTCTTGATGTGGCGATATCCAATAATTAGCTTTAAAAAAGTAAAAAGCTCCAATATTGTTAACTGTCATTTACCATCAACGGAATCTTTTTGGTTGGCGCTTTGGTCAAAAACTTTAAAGAAAAAACTAATAGTTACCTATCATTGCCGTTTTGATAGTGGAAACAAATTGCTAAATTTTATTATTGAATTAATTCATTTACCCGCCTTAATTTGGGCAGAAAAAATAGTGGTTAATTCACTTGATTATGTAATGGGAAATAATCTACTAAATAATTACAGAGACAAACTGATTGAAATTTTTCCCCCAATTAGATTAAAAAATAGTCAGGAAAAAATAAAAATAAAAGGAAAATTTAAGATAGGGTATTTGGGGAGGATTTCAAAAGAGAAAAACATTGAGTGCTTGATTAAGGCATTTGCTAAATTACCAAAAGACTATGTTTTGGTATTGGCTGGACCGGAAAAAATAGTAGGTGAAAATAGATATCAAAAAAATATTTTGAATCTTATAAAGAAGAAAAAAAATATTTTAAAAATAGGTGAAATTGACAACCCAGTGAAATTCTTTAACAGTATAAATTGTCTCGTATTGCCGAGCAATAACCCTCTAGAATCTTTTGGAATGGTGGCCGCCGAGGCAATAAAAAGTGGCTGCCCAGTAATTACTTCAAATATTCCAGGAGTTAGACTGCCAGTAAAATTAAGTAAAATGGGAGAATTATTTGAAAGCAATAATAGCGAAGAATTAAGAAATAAAATTGTATTAGTATGTAAAAACGGAAAGAAATATTATAAAAAGAAAGCCAAAAATTTAAATTTATTTGATTACAGAGAAACGATTAAGGCTTATGAAAAAACGTTTTAGTAAAAAAATATATTAGTATTATTTTTTCTCAAAAATTAAAACCTTCGGATGATCATAAACGGTAAAAGCTTCTTCAGCGGTGTCATCACGAAAATAAATACCAGGATAGAGACAATTATTATCAACTGAAAACCAAGTATTTTTAATGCCAGGATAATTGGTGGGTCCAAAGTAGAAACAAGATTTTAGAAATGAAATGGAAAAACCGGGATATGAATTGAATTCTTTGATTTTTTCAAAATTTAATTTTTCAGAAAAAAGATTATTATAAAATTTTGAGGCAAGAGGATATTTATTTGGAACCCGAGGAATTGATGCCCAAAGACGATTGCTTGACATGATCAAATAATCAATTTGATCAAGCGATTGATTGATTTTTTCCCATTTTTCTTCACTGTCTGGATCAAAAAGAGGAAGAGAAATATTTTGATATTCTGAATATCCAAGTGGTAAAGCGTCATCCCAATATTCACTACTTAGAACACTGCCTTTGGGAATATTTTTACCCATCCAATTTGATGCTTCCACTCGAGAATTAGGCCGTGAATAAATAGAAAGAAAAGCTATGGCGTAAACTAAATTAAAAATAAGAACTAAAATAATAAAAAATTTTTTTATTTTTAAATGTGACAAAAGAGAAACTAGAATTATGCAAATAAAGGGATAAATTGGAAGAAAATAACGCATTGAATGTGAAAATTGGCTACCTTGATATAAATATAATAAAAAGATCCAGGAAAAAATAATAAAAGAAAGATTAAATTTTAATTTTGGTTTTTTAAGAAAAATTATAACCAGTAAAAATATTAAAATTATAAGTGGAATACCCAAGCCCCAGACACCTAAATTGACTAAAGAATTTAAAAGGCGAAAACGGTTTATCCACTGAACTCCGGGTGGATAATAAACATCAGGACTAGAAAAATTGGCAAGAGTTTTAAGATTATCAATAAAGAGAGGATTAATTTTAAAAATATTAGTAAAAGCGTAAGGTTGAAAAATTCGAAAAGCTAATAGAGTAAGTAGAGAGGAGAAAATAGTTAATAGTAAAAAGGAAAATTTGTCTTTACTTGGAAGAAACTTTTTAAGTAAAAATAGAAAAATTATTGGAGTAAAGTAAAGAGCGGAAATTTTACAGGAAAGAGCCAGACCAAAAACAAAAAAAGCAAAAGGAAAGAGATTATAAGAAAATAAAGTAAAAGTTAAAAGAATAAAAAATGTCAAAAAAGTATCAACAGCAAAAAAATGAGAAAGTTGAAGAGGAAGAACTAAAAATGTATAAAAAACTGAAGGGAGATAGACGCAATATTTTTTTAAAAACTTTTTAGCAATAAAATATAAAAGAATAACATTGCCAGAGTCAAACAAGGCCGAAAGAACCCGGCCAAGGAGTGTGATGTGATTATAATTATCTAGGTTAAATAATATGGCGAGTATTTTTGTTAAAAATATCGGGAAGGTGCCATAAA
Source organism: uncultured Gammaproteobacteria bacterium (assembly GCA_964549165.1). Lineage (GTDB taxonomy): Bacteria > Patescibacteriota > Microgenomatia > UBA12405 > UBA12405 > UBA12158. Next base: position 30,387 of record CAZJUH010000006.1, read on the forward strand.
CAAAAAACTGATACTGAGGATAATTGTAGGGATTAAGGGGGGAAGTGGCGGTATTAAAATATTGAGATAAAGAATGAGGTAGTTTTATCTCACTAACAACCATCGTTAAAAACCTTTCGTCGGGGTGAAGATGGTTGTTATCATCCCAGTTTAGGCCGTAAATGCGAAGAAGAAAGGCAATGATAAAAATTAATAATATAACTAATTTATTTTTAGAGGAGAGATTCATATTCCTTTAAAGTTAACTCATTAACTTTTTCAAAAACCCGAATGGTGGGGTGGTCAAAGACGGACCAGGTTTCTTCAGCGTTTTCGGCGTATAAAAATAAATCATAATTTGGAGATATTTTATTGATTTCTTTAAAACCTAGAGAACCATCAAAAAGATGCTGGTGATATTTTAAATCATAATTTTTAAAGACTCGACGAGAAGGAACAATAATATAGTTAGTAGTTAATAGATAATTAGATAAGTTATTTGGATAGTTGTTGTAAAAATCATAATTTATTAATTGGTAGTTTTGATCTGTAATTGGGATGTCAACGACATTGCCCGCCTCAGATAATATCTTTGAATTAACGGGGATACTGTTTTCTATCCAATTTGACGCAGTAATTCTAATATCAGGATAAAAATATATTTTCATAAAATATAGACCAGGAAGACAAGCCAATATTATAAAAACAGAACGATAAATTTTGGATTTTAGGGAAGAAATATAATAGGTTGATAATAGGGGAAAAAGAAAAAATAGGGGGGAGACAAAGCGAGTCCACTTAACAAAAAGTTGACCGAAATAAAGAAAATATACGAGAGAAGGAATCAAAATAATAAACCAATAAAGATATTTATCATCTTTTAGATTCCAGCTTTTTAATAAAAAAATCATGCCAATAAAAGCAAAAATAAATTGAAAAATACCGGAGGTATAGGGAAATATTTTTTGGATTTGAAATAAATATGGAGCGGTGTTTTTGAACTGAGTCGTATAAAAAACTGGTGACCCCCCAGTGGCCACACTAGTCTCGTATCCCATGGAGGACAAAAAGTCCCGACTATTAACGATATTAAACGGAGAAGATATTAAATAAAAATTTATTACAAAAAAAATTAATATAAAATTTTTTAAAAGAAAGGATAATATTTTTTCTTCTTTAATTAATTTCACCAAAGAAACTAAAAAAATGGGTCCTAAAAATACGAGTGAAGATATTTTAGTAGCTATAGCGATACCACCAAAAATACCAGCAAGTAAATATTGCCAATAATTGTTTCTTTTTTGATAAATTAAGATTGATAAATATATCTCAAGTAAAAATATAAAAATTAGTAGACTTTCGGTAGTGCCAAAATGAGCTAATTGAATCAGCCCCGGATTAAAAATGCTTAGGATGACGGCTAAAAAAGAATATGTTTGAGAAAAAATTTTTCGAGAGAGAAAATAAACTAAGCCAATCGACAAAACTGAAAAAAGAGCAGCATAAAAACGAAGGATTAAGATTGAATTAGAAAAAGAAGTGGAAATGTTAAATATTTTTAAGGTGAAAAATCCTAAATAAAGAGGAAACTGACCGTAAGCGTAAAATTTGGGATTTAAGTTGTCAATTTGTAAACGAGAAAGAGCCGAAGCCATATTATTTTCATCGGGGTGAAAGTGGTAATTAGCCCCCCAGTTAAGCTTATAAAAACGGGTAAAAATAGACGAAAACACAATAAAAATAACTAACAAGCTAGAAAAAAGATTCTTTTTAGAGAACATAGATAATAGTAATTATCATCATTCCCCAAAGAAGAACTGAACCAAGCAAGGGAATATCGGTGGCAACAACTCTTTCAGGTCTTTCACCTTCCTGCATTTCAAATATAATTTGACCATAACGCATAATGCCAAAAATTACGGGCATTAGGGTGATCATCCACCATTTCCGATCAATAGCCGCGGGAAAATTTGCTAATAAAAATTCATGAATAATACCGTCAAAGCTTACTTTTTCAGCCAAAAAGGTAAACATGGCATAGCTAATTAAAGTACAAACGGCAAAAATAGTCGTGTAAAAATTTAAAAGACTTTTACTATATCCCTCAAGAGCCCTTCGGGTAGCTTTGCCGGTGTGGTAAATTTCACTGCGACGTTTACCACTGGCAATAAAGAGAGCTAAAAAAATTACGGCCAAGGTAATCCAAACAGGCAAATGGAAACCAGTGGCAATTTCACCGGCATATGTCCTTAAAATAAAGAAAAAAGCAATACTAACGATATCGATTAGGGCCTTTTTTTTAATAAAAAAAGAATAAGAGTATTGCATAATAATAAAAAGAATCGCAATCCCAAAAAAACCTGGATTGACAAAAAAAGCAATTAAAAGACCGAGAATTGTGAGCAGAATGGCGATAATGATCGCATTATTTTTGCTAATAGCGCCTCTAGCGAGAGGGCGATATTTTTTGACGGGATGAAGTCGATCTTTATCAATATCAAGAAGATCGTTGATGAGATAGGAAGAAGATGAAAGAGCACAAAAAGAAACAAAGGCCATAAGACTGGCGTTAAAAACGCTGGGATTTAACAGTTGACCAGTGAGAATGGCCGCCGCAAAAAGGCTAAGATTTTTTATCCATTGATTTGGACGAAGAGCTTCAATGATGGCTAACACACTACAATAATATCAAAAATCCGAGCAAGGTGATGATGCCACCGACAAGAGTTAAAATTTGAGAAGGAAATTCAACCCCCGATTCAAGCAAAATTATTCGAGTTGGACTTGGACCCTCAGCAATGACTTGGGTTGGAACAAGGGTATTGGTTGGTTTTGGAGTGCCGGTGGCGGTAGGAGCTGGGGTGCTTGTGGGTGTGGGAGTATTGGTAGGAGCTACAGGAGTATTTGTGGGTGGTTTTGGAGTGCCGGTGGCGGTAGGAGCTGGGGTGCTTGTGGGTGTGGGAGTATTGGTTGGTTTTGGAGTGTTTGTGGGAACTTTAGGGGTATTTGTGGGTGGAATTGGAGTGTTTGTGGGGGGCATAGGAGTGGCGGTAGGCGTATCACAAGAATAATCCCAATAATCGACCCAACAAGATCCACCCGTGGGATAATAAATATCAAGCTGTTGACTGCCACAATAATCTTTTTCGAGACAAAGCGAAGTTCCCCTTATTGTATCGTCATTCCAACATGACGACTGCCATTGATTGGGGCATTTTGATAAAGTGGCAGTGACACCATTTTGAGAACACCAATTATTAATGTATCCACCACATAAACTACCACCATTGTAATCACCTGGTGAGGCTCTATCACGAATGTCTTGATTA
>CAZJUH010000007.1:0-33128 GCA_964549165.1 uncultured Gammaproteobacteria bacterium
AAAAAATCTACAGTAAACTATCCCTTTCCACTAAAGATCTTCTAAATTCTATTCCCTCTCTTAGATTAATTAAAAACACAAAAAATATTTACATTTATCAGTCTCTATACCCCACCAAAATATATCAAACAGATACTACCACAAAGGCTTCTCAATTTAACTTCACTCTGATTGACAAAAATTACCAACAATATGGTGATTATTTATCTATCAAGCAGTCAAACCATACCACTGCCAATCTATTTACTAATCGTCTCCAATCAGAGCTTTCTTTTAACCCCCTCTCTCTTGTTGGACAACCAGATCCTATCGCCAATCAAGACGTCACCAACTCAGATTTATCTCAAAATATCTTTGCCTATAATTTCCCCCGTGCCTCACTGGCCCAAAACTATCTAGTAAAAATTGCCTCCCGCCATCTCTCAGGTCTGCCTTTAAAAATAAGTGCTGTTTCTGATAATTCCCAAAGTAAATATTTCTCCACCATTCTTCCCATTTCTCCTTCTCTCTCAACTTCCTGGTTTTTTATTCCAGCTCGTCAATCCGACAACTTTGATTATGGTTTAAATTTTATTTTTGACAATACTCCAATTACTACCAGTAATCAAAATTATATCGATGAAATTATTTTATACCAAATCCCTTTAGATGATGAGGAAACAATTTCTCCAACTTTAACCCGACAATATCCTGTCACCAAATCTAGTATTTTTTATTACAAAATAAAACCAAATTCATTTTCAACCTTGGTATTATCTCAATCTTTCGACTCTGGCTGGCTTGCTTTTTACTTTGACGATTATCATCGACTCAAACTCCTGCCTCACTTTGAAATAAACAACTGGGCCAATGGCTGGAACATACCAAATAATATTTGCGGTACGGACAGGGCATTGCCCTGTCCCTCCATATATATAATTTTCTGGCCCCAACTATTAGAATTCCTTGGCTTTGGCCTATTAATTGGCACTATAGCTTGGATTTCAAAAAATTCTTCGGATTCCCGATAATATATTTTCTAATTCTTTCTAGTGATTTTTCATCTCTGATAATTTCATCATAAAATGATCTCTGCCAAACAAAACTTTTTTCTCCAAAAATATTTCTAATCTCTTTCGTAACCATATTTTTATATCCATTAATTATTTTCGATAATTTCCCATATTGATTATGATTATTATCCGTACGGACAGGCCACTGGCCTGTCCCTACCCGGCATTGCCCAATTTCATCTCTTGTACGGATAGGGCGCCCAATTTCATCTCTTGTACGGACAGGGCATTGCCCTGTCCCTACTATCTGAATTATCCCATGCACATGATTTGGCATTATCACAAATTTATCTAAAACCACATCATTATAAACATTTGAAATATTCTGCCAATATTTCTCCGCCACCAAACCATAATTATTTAATTCCATCGTGGTACGGACAGGCCACTGGCCTGTCCCTACGATTATTTTTCCAAACCACGAATACATCTTCATACAATCAATTGTTACAAAATACCACCCTTCCCGCGAATAATCATATCCCATTAAACGATTTAATTTCCGTTCTTTCGACAACACAAATAATTGTAACAAAAATTACTACATTATTATTCCCGCAATTTTCTTCCCCACTTCTTCAAAATCATTTTCATTCCAACCTTTAGTCGTCATCGCCGGAGTCCCTAGTCTAATTCCTGATGGCTTAAATGGTCCCGCCTCGTCATGGGGAATCGTGTTGGCATTAACAATAATTCCCGCCTCTTCTAATTTTATTGCTACCTCTTTTCCCCTACTTAATCCACAATCCACCACCATCAAATGATTTTCCGTGCCAAAAACTCTTAGTCCTTTAGATTTTAGAGTTTCAGCCAGCGCCTTTGCATTCTTGACAATTTGCTGCGCATATTTCTTAAATTCGGGTGTTTCTGCCTCGGCAAAAGCCACGGCCATGGCTGCAATACTATTCATATGTGGTCCCCCCTGTAGTCCCGGAAACACCGCTCGATCAATTTTTTTATTTAGTTCTAGATCTTTATTTAATCCAGTTCTAGTCACTCCAATAATTGCTCCTCTTGGCCCTCGAAGACTCTTGTGTGTCGTTGAAGTGATAATGTGAACATAATCTACTGGACTTTGATGAACTCCACCTACAATCAGTCCCGCGATATGAGAAATGTCGGCTACAAGCCAGGCTCCTACCCCATCAGCTATTTCCCCAAATTTTTCCCAATCAAGAATCCAAGGATAAGCAGTCGTTCCCGCAAAAATCAATTTTGGTTTTTCTTTTTTTACTAAATCAGCCAACTCCCCATAATCAATTTCTCCATCCCTCGGCTCGCCGTAGCCTCCAGCGGAGGCGGCTACATCATATTGAACTGAATTAAAATATTTTCCGGAAAAAGTAATTTTGGGATGGCCGTGAGTCAAATGCCCCCCAGCCGAAAGCTTCATTCCACAAATTTTATCTCCAGGCTCTAAAAGTGCCATTAACACCGCACTATTGGCTGGGCTTCCCGAATAAGGCTGAACATTCAAGTGTTCTACTCCAAACAGTTTCTTACCTCTTTCAATTGCCAGATTTTCAATTTCATCAATTATTTTATTTCCCTGATAATATCTTTTCCCGGGATACCCTTCAGCATATTTATTAGTTAAATCGCTAGCCAAAGCTTTTTTTACATTTTCTGAAACAAAATTCTCGCTTGGAATTAACCTAATAGTATCTTTTTGATATTTTTCCTCCTCTCTAATCAAATCGAAAATAATGTCTTTATTTTTGACTTTAGGCTTTAGACTTTTTTTTGTTTCAATATCCATGCCTTATTTTACCCCAAAAAACCTCTTCTATTTATTTCTTCTATTATTTTCTCTGAAATTTCTTCTTTACCTCCACTTCCATCAACCCAGACACAGTCATGACCTGAATGTTTTTCATACCATCGGTATCCCTCAAGACAAACTCTCATCTTTTCTGTCGTATCAAAAATATCCGCATCGCCCCTTTTTCCAATTCGCTGAGACGCTTTTCTTAAATCAGTATTCAGAATTAATACCAATCCCCTCAAATACAATAAACCTTCCTCTTTCATTCATACTTAACCTTTTCATAATATGGATAACCCTTCGCATCATCTCCCATATATTGAAAATCATCAAAAATTCCTGGAACAATTTTTTGACATTTATTCAGTACTGCTATCAAGGTGTTTCTGATTTCAAAATGAGAGGGTTTAGCCGTTCTGAGTTCAAAAATATGCCTCCACTCTCGCCAATTAGCTGTCAATACTTCCTCAGAATTTAAACCTAGTGGCAAAAAAAATCTCGCTTCTTCTGGCGTCCAGCCATTATTTCTCAATGATCGGTAAAAAAGCTCAATATTATCAGCCATCTGAGCTGGCGTAATCTGCTTTCCACTACCATCATCGAGATCTATTCTTTGGTCCACTTCTTTATGTTTAGGAAAAATAAATTTCATTGCTGAATTATCAACATATCTAGTCGATTCCTCAGTCACAGATGTAATTCGATGTCTATTTAACTCTCTCATCATTCCAATTGAATTATCAAAAAATTTAACTGACATTGACGTATGTTCCAAAACACTCTCATGACCTCTTTTTATTAGCATTTGGGCAAATTTCGTAGCTGTTTCTAGGGTAATGTCACCTTTCTCAGATTGATAAGAAGTTCTCCCAGCTCTTTCCACCTTCAATAATTGATCCCTCAAAGTACTCGGGCTATCAAGTATCTCAAAACTTGGAATCTGTTTTATTATTTCAGCCATCTACCAATTTTTACTCATCATGAGGTCCTCATCAACCATCTCATCTATATCAATTATTCTTATTGCGGTTTTTCTTCAGTTTTTATTTCAGTTCAAAAATCACGGTTAGATTTTTATAGACCGTACTACTGCCTGGCTCAACCGACATTCCGCCCCCACCAGCCTGATTTTTAGCATACATCGGATAAATAACATTTGATCCGGCTCCGTCACTCACGCTCAGTATTTTTCCCAAAATTCTACCTGAAGCCCTGGCAATACTTTCTGCCTTATCTTTGGCATCTTTTATTGCCGCATCATATAACCCCTTCTCGGCCTCATTGGTATCATCCATCATAAAATTAGGACCATAAACATTATTTGCCCCACTTTTTGCCAGTAAATCAGCTAAATCGGTCGCTCTATTTATATCTCTTAAGATGATTTCTATTGTGTTGTTCACCTGCCACTGACCAGGATTTTGCCCCCCTTTTGGTTCCTGATAATAACTTAAGTTTTGAGTTTTAATATCCGACTCATTCGTTCCAAAATCTTTTACCGCTTTTACCAAATCGTTCATTTTAGTATTAACTTCTGTCATCGCTTTATTTTTATTCATATCCTGAGCCATCACCCCGGCTGAAAAATTAGCAATTTGATTCTTTTCCTGACTTTTTGCTTCTCCAATTACTGTTATTACTTCTGGTGTTTGCCAGGTAATTCTGCCCCAATTAATTCTATTCCAGGGGACAATCCAAGCTAAAATTAATACCAGAACCACAATCCCAATTATTTTTTTCATATATTAATTATATGATATAAAACATTATTTACAAATTGGACATTTATCTCCGCTATACCAGCAGCCACATTTAGAACAATATTTCAAACCTTCCGTTGTTCCCTTCCTAAAACTAATTCCCTCAGCCGATTTTATAATGATTATCCCCTCCCTGGAAAATTGCCCACTCAGGCTTTGACTGCCACATCCCCCACCACTGACAATCTTGGTTTTTAATTGACCATACAAATAATTCTGTAGCCTTAACCCACCGAGGGAACCCAATAATCGACTAATTACTGGTTCTGCTTCCTTCTCCCTCTCCACTTCCAGTTTAGTCGCCACAAATAATCTGGTAATTAGTTCCGCATCAATCAGTACTCTTTCACCAAATTCTCTTTCAAATCTGTTTACCAAAGACTGAGTAACCCCTTCGATTTTTAAAATCGATAAATTTTCGTCACTTTTTGCCAAATTCAACATTCTAATCAAATCACTAAGCATATATTTATCTTTATCTATTTTCTCAAAATCTCGGAGCTGTCCCGGACTCATATCCACCTTAAATCTCATCAAGGTCAATTTATCTCCTCCGCCTCTTTTCCAAAAATCGACCATATCATCAGGATAATCAAGCTGCTTATTTTTTGGACTAATGCTAACCACCAAATCTTTACCCAAAGTGAGTTCTTCTTCAATTTTACAAATATTTCTATTTTCATATTCACAGTTTTTTGTCAAACTTTTTGCCTCAATCCCGGTATCTCTATCAATAATTTTATTTTCTTGCCATAAATAATCATGACTATATTCACTCAAAAGTAGCTCCGACAAAGCCGTGCTGATTTCTGTTTCTAGTTGTTTCTTTCTAATTTCGTTTGAAAATTGTCCTAAATATTTTACTTCTTTTACTGGATCAAAGTTTATTCTTTCTTTATTCATTTTCATGCTCGTGAATTAAAGCTCGGACTATCACCGTAGCGGCACTGTGAGGGAATTCCCGCCTGCAGTCGCTATGCCAGCCTGCAGAAGCTAAAGCTTCAGCTTTTGCTGGCAGGCGTCAGCATTGCGGGCAGGTCACCCTTCTTCTGTTTTTATTTTATCTTATTTTTTCTTCTTTCAGAGCCAATAAAAAAATAAAATCTGAGAGTCTGTTTAAGTAAACTAAAGTAGATTGATAATTGGTAATTGATGATTGGTGATTTCGCAAAGCAGCGACTTTACGTTCAGCCCTCCTCACTATTGTTCTTGCCCAGTTTAATTTTATGGCTTTTTCTTTTTTAAAAATCACAAATTTATTTTCTTTCTTTACTTTTTTTTCTAATATTTCTATTTCTTTTTCCAGCTCTTTAATTCTTTCATTTTTAAATTTTTTTCCCATTATTTCAGATATATCATTTTGTAATTTTTCAAGCTTGAGCATCCCTAAAACCGCCTGTAATTCGTCTAGGGTGCCAAGCGCCTCCAAAATTTTGCCACCTTTTGACACTTTTTTTCCAAAATATTCACTTATTCCTCTATCTCCCCTTTTTGTGCTTATCATGAGCATTTACTGTAACCGCAATAAGTGTTTGAACATTTAAAACAACCCTCTTCAGCGTAAAGAGGACTGCCGCAGTCAGGGCAAGAGGAAAATTTACTTTCTTCCTCGGTTATTTTGGCTCGAAGTTGTTTTATTAAGGGTTCTTTTTTTTCGTCAGTAAACAAATCAAGTTGTTCTCCTCGGGAAATTTCCAAAAGTGATTTGCCAACCGCATCAAACATTGACAGTACCGTGTCATTTCCAAAGCCCACCTTCTGGCCACAGGAAATTCCGACCATTTCCTCAGCCACCTCTTTAAGTTCTGCTCCATATTTTAAAGCCAGGGATGCCAGTCTACCTGTGACCTCAGCCGATCCGGCAAGATAGCCACCACTCTTTCCTAAGGTTACAAATACTTCCACTGGTCCATCGCCTTCTTCGAAAAATACCGATGTATAAACCTTACCCACGTCGCAGGCCTTTCGCAGTCTTATTCCTCTCGCCGCCTCCGGCGTCTTTTTCTTCTTCGGCTCGACGTAGCTTACTGCGGAGTCGGCTTTCTTCTCTTCTCCCTTCACATTTTGAATCACTTCCTTTTCTCTGCTTCCACTTCTATAAATAGTGATTCCTTTGGTTCCGAGACTATATGCCAGTTTATAGGCATTTCGCACCTCATCTACCGTTGCCGATTTAGGAAAATTAATTGTTTTACTAACCGCATTATCAGTATATTTTTGAAAAGCGGCTTGTATTTTTATGTGCCACTCAGGATTAATCTCTAAAGCCGTTCTAAAAATCTTTTTAAATTCTTCATTAATCTCTTCTATTCCCTCCAACTTACCCCCATTTTTAATTATTTTATCCATCAATTCTTCACTATATAAATTTCTTTTTTTAAGCTCCTCGGCAAAAATTGGATTCATAATGTATAAAGTTTTTCCCTCAATCGTATTTTTTTGATAGCCAAGCGAAAACAAGGGCTCAATCCCTGAAGAAGCATCGGCAATCATAGAAATAGTTCCAGTGGGAGCAATTGTGGTTAAAGCCATATTTCTGGGTTGATAATTAGTCCCCGCAAAAATACTATTTTCCCACTCAGAAAAAGTCCCTCTTTCTCTTGCTATTTCTTGACTCGCTTTTTTAGCTGCCTCAGAAATAAATTTCATTACTTTCTCGGCCCACATCAGTCCTTCTTCGCTATCGTAAGCAATCCCCAGCTTAAAGAGCATGTCCGCAAAGCCCATCACTCCGAGGCCTATCCTCCTTGTCTTGTTTACCATCTCTCTTATTTTTTCGACCGGAAAAACATTTACTTCAACTACGTTATCGAGAAAATGCACCGCTTCTGTGACCACCCTTTCCAACTCCTGCCAATCCAAATCCAATCCCTCTAAATCTCCCTTTAACAAGGGAGACTTTTCTCTCCCCTCCGTGTCAAAGGAGGGGTTGGGGGTAGATTGGACAAATTTACTTAAATTTATTGATCCTAAATTACACGCATCATAAGGCAAAAGGGGCTGTTCACCACAAGGGTTTGTCGCTTCAATTCTCCCCAGTTTTGGCACCGGATTAGAACTCGCTTCGTTCATTCGATCAATAAAAACAAGCCCCGGATCTCCGTATTGCCAGGCCAGTCTCGTAATTAAATTAAAAACTTTATAAGCATTCAGTTTTTTAGTTACCCTTCCGTCACGAGGATTAATCAGTTCATATCCCTCTCCATTTTCTTTTGCCAATGCCCACTCGTATAATTTTTTTATTTCTTCTTCAATCTGTCTCAGTCTCTCATCAACATCCCGATTAGCTTCCGCTTTTCTAATTTTTTCAATAATTTCCTCGGGGAAATCTTCCTCTTTAACAAAAGGTCTATCAATTTCGATTCGATCCATAAAAGCATTGGTCACCGCTAAAGACAAATTAAAATTGGTTAAACTATATTCATCAAGCTTTGCGACTGCGAAACGCAATACGTCCGGATGATCAATCGAGAGCATCCCCATATTTGCTCCTCGGCGCACTCCACCCTGCTTAATTTGAGAAGTGACGTCGTTATAAGCCTGTAAAAAAGACACTGGCCCCACTGTCGTCCCCCCGCTACTTTTAATATAATCTCCATAAGGCCTAAGCCTGGAAAAAGAAAAACCGGTACCACCCCCACTTTTATGAATTTTTGCCATATTGGACATCGTTTCCAAAATTGAATCCATCGAATCTTCAATTGGCAGCACAAAACAAGCCGATAATTGTTGTTTTTCTTTACCGGCATTAACAAGACAGGGCGTATTAGGAAAAAACTTCTGCTCCGCGAGCAGGTTATAAAATATCTTTGCCTGCGAATCCGCCGTAGCTTCAGCGAAGGTGGACTTATCAAAAACTAGATCCCCCTTGGCTATATTCAAAGCTACTCGCCACAAAATATCCTTAATACTCTCTTTCGGTTCACCCTTTTCATCCTTCATCGCATAGCGCGTCTCCGCAATATATTTTGCATTTTGAGACATGATAGGTTCCATTAAATCGCCCTTTTGAAGGGAGATGTCCCGATTTGGTCGGGACAGAGGGTTTTTCTTATCTCTTTGATTTATCTCATCCATATCTTATTTACCCATTTCTTTTAATAACTTTTGGAAATCATCTATATTTTTTATATCCAAATAGATGGTCGCGAAACGAACATAAGCCACCGGATCAATATCTTTTAATTTTTCCATCACCAGTTTCCCTATTTCTCTCGACGGTATTTCCACACTATTCCAATTGAGAAGCTTCATTTCAATTTCGTCAATCAATTTTGATCTCTCCTCAAGACTCAGTTTCCAACATGCTTTTTCAAAACATTTTTCTAGTTTTTCGCGTTCATAGTCTTCAATTCGGCCATCTTTTTTAACTACTTTAAGTTCTATATTCTCTACCTTTTCATAGGTTGTAAATCTTTTTTTGCATTTCAAACATTCTCTTCTTCTTCTGGTGGCGCGACCATCAAGAGCCTCTCGAGACTCAAGAACATTTGATTCATCAAAGGCACAATATGGACAAAGCATATATTTTTCCGCTATTTATTATTAACACTATTCATAGCGTTTGTCTATCATCATACACACTACCCTTGGTACCTGTCAACTAGAATTTAGTGATACACAAGCACTCAAATATATTTTTCTAATTTAGTCTTTGTCTTTTTTAAGTTATAATACCCTGATGCAAAAAATCATTAACTTTTTCAAGGAAGTCAAGGCAGAATTCAAGCAAATCTCCTGGCCTAAACGTGAATCTATAATCCAGTCGACAATTGTGGTAATATTCATTTCTGTTATTGTCTCTTTAATTCTAGGAGGATTTGATTATCTTTTTATCAAAGGCATGGCTTTGATTGAGCCAAAGACTAATCCCCAATCTCAAAGTCTTAGTCCCAGTCCAGCCCCACCAGTCAATCCTCTCCTAAAACCAACTATTAGTAAATAATATGCCAAACAATTCAACTAAAACTAAACAAAAGGAATTTCAATTCACTCTTTCTCAAAAAGAACCAGGTATCGATGCTGCCTGGTACGTTATCAATACCTACTCTGGTCATGAATACAAAGTTATCGATGCTCTAAAAACCCGTATCAAAACCATGGGTCTTGATGATTACATTTTTCAGGCTATTGTCCCCATTCAATCCAAAATGGTCATCCGACGGGGAACAAAAGTTAAAACTCAGGAAAAAACCTTTCCTGGTTATGTCTTAATTCAAATGATCATTACCGACGATTCCTGGGTTACCGTCCGCACTACTCAGGGAGTCACGGGCTTTGTTGGGATTGGCAGTAAGCCAACCCCAATTTCCCAAAATGATGTTGATAATATTATCAAAATCACCGTTGAGGATAAACCTAAATTTCAAACCCCTTTCTCCCTTGGCGATGTGGTCAAAATAATCAATGGACCTTTTGCTGACTTTATTGGTACTATTGACTCTATCGATCAGGAAAAAGGCAAGCTTCGTGTTCTCGTTTCTTTCTTTGAGCGAGAAACTCCAGTTGAACTCGACTTTTTACAAGTTAGCAAAGAATTATAAGAAAATTGCGCTTCTCAATTTTCTTAAAATCACCAATCATCAAATAACAAGAAACAAACAAATCTCAATAACCAATAAATCAATCACCAAATTTTGGTCATTGTAATTTAAGAAATTGGATATTGTTTGGAATACTTGGAATTTGTATTTTGAAATTTAAATTTTAAAAAAAATATGCCTAAAAAAATTAAAACCATCGTTAAACTAGCCATTCAAGCCGGCATGGCTAATCCCGCTCCCCCAGTTGGTACCGCCCTCGGGCCTCAGGGTATTAAAATAATGGATTTTTGTAATGAATTCAATGAAAAAACCAAAAATATGAAGGGGTCTTTAATTCCCTCGATTATTACCATTTACGAAGATCGCTCTTTTACTTTCATTATCAAAAAACCCCCCGTTACCGACATGATTAAAAAAATTACTGGCATTACCAAGGGTAGTGGTCTAACTGGTCGAGAAAAAATTGGCAAAATTTCCAGTGTTCAAATTGAAAAAATCGCTACCGATAAAATGGAAGATTTAAACACTAAAGATTTAGAGGCTGCCAAACGTATGGTCGCCGGCACCGCCCGCTCCATGGGTTTTGAAATAACAGAGTAATCTTCAAACACCAATCTTCAAACTTCAATAATTGAAGTTTGAAGATTGAAAATTTAATAATTATAAAAAATATGAGCAAAACCTCTCAAGAACTAAAAGCCAAAAAGGCAAAAAAACTTGCTGTGGAAGATCAAGTAATTGATCAAAAGGCCCAAGAAACTCCAGTTGAAGAAACAAAAACCGAAACTGAAGTTATTGAAACCACGGAATCTGTTAAAAAAGTCGTTAGGATTCGCGGCAAAAAATATCAATCTTCAAAAAAGAAAGTTGATGTTCTTAAGCTTTATCCTCTCAATGAGGCGATAAAATTAGTCAAAGAAACTTCCTTCTCTAAATTTGACGGAAAAATACAAGCCCATTTAACTGTTATTGAAACTGGAAATTTGGGAGAAATTTCTTTTCCTCATTTAGAAGTTGGCACTAAGAGAATCCAGCTGCTAAACGATAAAATATTAGCCGAACTTAAGGAAGGAAAGATAAATTTTGATATCCTAATTGCTACCACCACCACCATGCCAAAACTTCTCCCCTTTGCCCGCATCCTCGGTCCCAAAGGTCTTATGCCTAATCCCAAAAATGGAACTTTAACCGACAAACCAGAGGAAGCGATGAAAAAACTGTCTGTCGCCAAAACTGTTATTAAGACTGAGAGTAAAGCGCCAGTTGTTCATATAGTTGTTGGTAAAGTATCTCAACCGGAGAAAGAACTAGAAGCCAATATTGACGAACTTATCAAGGTCATTAAAGCTCCAAAAATTAATAAATTAGTCCTTTCCGCCACTATGGGTCCCGGTATCAAAGTATTAATAGAAAAATAAAATTAGTGAAAAAATATTTATCTCTTCTTTTCCTCTACTACCTTCGTTTTTTTGCTCGCCTTCAACTTTTTAAAATCAAATTATTAAACCCTAAATTAAAAATTGTCGGCATCACAGGTTCTGCCGGAAAAACTTCAACTTTATTGGCAGCGGAAGCGGCTTTAAAACCCAACCTTAGAGTCAAAACCAATTATGGTGGCAATTCCGAATCGGGTATTCCCCTCAACATTCTCGGTTTTAATAATCCCGATTTTACTTTTTTTTCTTGGCTAAAAATCGCCCTCCTTGCTCCGTTTAAATTTTTAACTAATTGGAAATTATATGATGTTTATCTTATTGAAATGGGCATTGACTCCCCCATTTCTCCCAAAAACATGTCTTATCTTTTATCAATTGTTAAACCTGACATTGGTGTCTTTCTCAACGTTACCCCCATTCACCTAGAAAATTTTTCTTCACTTGACGAGATAGCCCAGGAAAAAGCTAAGTTAGTCAATTCCGCTACCACTGCCATCATCAATTCTTCTGACCCCCTGGTCAAAAAATACACCAAAAATAAAAAGATTATCTCTATTAAACCAACTAAAATCGACATTCCCCACTTCTTCCTTCCTAACATCTATGATATTTCGCTGGGTGCCTCTCTGACTATCGCTAAATTTCTCAAACTCGACCCTTCTACTGCCATCGATAATCTAAAAAACAATTTTCGCCTCCCCCCTGGCCGTTCTTCAATCTTAAAAGGCATTAACAGCTCCACCATTATCGATTCTTCTTA
This sequence comes from uncultured Gammaproteobacteria bacterium, assembly GCA_964549165.1. Taxonomy (GTDB): domain Bacteria; phylum Patescibacteriota; class Microgenomatia; order UBA12405; family UBA12405; genus UBA12158. Next base: position 12,317 of record CAZJUH010000007.1, read on the forward strand.
TAATTCTTCTCCCCTGGCCACCTTCGAAATGTTAAGTTTTTTAGCTTCTTACTCTTCCCCTAAAATAGCAGTTCTGGGTGATATGCGCGAGCTGGGCGGCGCCTCCGAGCTATCCCACCAAAACTTATATAAAAATACCCTTAATTCAGCCGATATTATTATCAGCGTTGGACCCCTTACTAGTCGCTTTTTTGGCTCTAAAGCTAAAAAATTTATGTACTGGTGGCAAGCAGCCGATTATCTCAAAAACAGTCTTCCTCAAAACTCTACTATTCTCGTCAAAGGCTCACAAAATACCATTTTTCTCGAAGAACTAGTTAAAGAATTAATTCCAGCGGGTCAACTAAAACACTACTTATCAAGTCAACTAATTTGTCGTCAAAGCCCCTATTGGTTAAAAACAAAAGCTCTTTTTAAATCTAATAACTCTTAATTGAAAATTGTAGATTGAAGATTGTAAATTTTTACCTCTTAAACTCTTTTTCTTTTTTAATTTCTTTTTCTATCAAATTTCTTAAAAAAACAGACCTCGGAATCATTCTTTTTTGTGCCACCCAGTCGAGGTATGTCAAAATTTTGGGACTAACAAAAAAATTAAATCTGACATCTATCTCTTTTTTTGCTTCTTCGATGGCCTGATCTAATAAATTTTCTATATTTTGTTTATCATATTCCATCAATTTTAGCTTTGGATTGTTAATTCCTTTTAAAAAAAGTATTTTTGTTGCCTTTTTATAAAAAACTACCACTGGTTTACACAAATCCAAAGATTTTGAAATCAAATATCCCATCGTTACACTATGTCCCGATACCTCCATCATTACCACATCAGCCTTTTTAACCTGATCTATTGCCTCTTTATAAACACCAACCCCTTCTTTACTCTTCTCGTCGTATATCTTATCTAAAACTTTTTTATCAGTCCACTTAAGCAATTTATCGCTCAGCATCACATTATTTTTTGCCAGATAATGATGAATCCTCTTATATAAGCCTGGATCTTTAACCACGAGTCTTGGTGAAGCCACAAAATATATTTTCATTTTGTTTAAAAACTTAAGGAAATATACACCACTTTTATCAAAATTTCTACTTACTTATTTTTTGATCGTATTTTTATTTCTTCAATTTTCCGATTAATTCTCTCAACTATCGCCGTCTTAACATCATTTCCCCCTTTGCCAACCCCCCAAATCTAGTGTATAATCCCCCTTGTTCTACCGAAGACAGTAGGTCGGGTCAAACCAGAAATCCCACCGAGGCTCAAATTAGATTTTCTAATCTGCACTCGCCTCTTCGGCGAGTTTTTTTGTAATTTTAAGGTTAAATTTTAATTTTAAGAAAAAATTTACCTTAAAATACAATCCGCCTCTGGCGGATAATTTATTTAATAAATATATGCCAAAAATACAAAAAATAGAAAAAGTTGATCAGGTTGCCAGTAAACTCTCTGAATCAAAGTCGGCGGCTTTAATTCAATATCAAGGCCTTAATGCTGGTGATATTAGTAATCTCCGTGCCAACATCAAAAAAGCTGGTGGCTCAATGGAGGTAGTAAAAAATTCACTAATAACCAGGGCATTTAATAAAATTGGCCTTTCTTTACCTGAAATATTAACTGGTCCGACAGCCATTGCTTACTGCGAAACTGATGAAATAGCCCCCCTTAAGGAAATCGATATCGTCAACAAAAACAAGGAAAAAACCTTTTTTAAATATGGCGTTTTCGAAAAAAAGCTTCTTTCGGTCGAAGATTTAAATAGATTTCTCTCTTTACCTTCAAAATCAGTTCTTGTCTCTCAATTTATTGGTGGACTTAAAAACCCCTTGCAGCGTCTGGTTTATGCCATGCGTTTTAATCAGCAACAGCTTGTCTTAACCCTAAAAGCCTTATCTGATAAAAAGGCTACCGAATCAAATTAGTTATTTGTTTATTTGATGCTCCGCCGACGAGGCGCTACATTTTTTCTTTGTTATTAATTTATTAATTATTTATAAATAAAAATATGGATAAAAAATTAGACACTATCCTCAATCAAATTTCTGAACTTTCGGTGCTCGAACTCTCCGAATTAGTCAAAGCTCTCGAAGAAAAGTTCGATGTTAAAGCTGTCGCTATGTCTGCTGCCCCTGCCGCCGGTGCCGGAGCTCCAGCCGCCGCCCCAGTTGAAGAAAAAAGTGAATTCGATGTCACCGTCACCAATGCCGGTACCAACAAGATAGCTGTCATCAAGGCTATTCGCGAATTTAAACCTGAACTAGGACTGAAAGAAGCCAAAGATCTCGTCGATGCTTGTCCCGCTGATCTTGGCACAATGAAAAAAGAAGCTGCCGTTGAAGCTAAAACTAAACTTGAAGCTGCTGGTGCTACCGTCGAATTAAAATAAATATTTTAATTTAAATCTTAAAATCCCCCCGAGTTTATCGAAGGGGGATTTTTTGTATTCAATAATTTTTCCGGATTATTTCTAATATAATTTTTTATCGCCAAATATTCTTTTTTATTTCTTATAATTCTTTCATAATAATTTCTTTGCCATAATCTTTTGAAAAATCTTGGCCAATTTTGATTTTTAACATTCTTTATATATTGATTTGTGGTCATTGTTTTAAACCATTGAATTATATTCCCTAATTTTGGATTCATTTGATTATTAACAATGTTGTTTTGATTATTAACAATGTTGTTTTGATTATTAAATGGGCGGACACATCGGTCCGCCCCTACCGAATTATTATTTATTATTAATATTCCATGCACGTGATTTGGCATTACCACATATTCATCAATAATAATATTATTAAAATGATTTGGAATTTCATTCCACCAATAATCAATCATTAACCCAATCTTATTTAATTGATTTTCCGTACGGGCGGACCGATGTGTCCGCCCTATTATATTTATTTTTCCTTGCCCTATTATATTTATTTTTCCTTGCCCTATTATATTTATTTTCTCCCAAAATAAACTTTTTTTGCTTTCTAAATCAATCGTCACAAAATACAAACCATTCTCGGAATAATCATATCCCTTAAACCTAATCGATCTTCTTTTTCCATGCATCTGTAATTATTATTACAGATTATTTACAAAAGTTCCACTTTGTTTTCCGCCTTTAGTTTATCTACTACCTCCCCCACCTTCCCCGTCATCTTTTTTTTACAAATTAGCAGCGCATCATTTGTTTCTATCACCACCAGATCCTCTACTCCAATTAATGCCGTGTATTTTTTGGATCTCACATAATTATGTTTAGCCTCAATTTCCATCCCCTTTAATTGATAATTGTTAATTGATAATTGATAATTGATTACGCTTTCCCAGGTCCCAAAATCAATCCATTCAAAAGGCAACTGAGCCACCATCGCTTCTCTCTTTTTATAAAGCTCTCTCGTTACTTCCTCAATTGCCCCTTTTGGCATTTTGGCATATTCAGTCACAATATCACCGCCATTGACAATATTCATCAATGGCTCATACCAGTCCATTCGATATTTTTTATACATTTCCATTAAATTATTTGGCGTCATCGTCGTGTGGTTCGCATGGATTAAAAGCTTGTCTGAACCTAAATACTGCTTAATTTTATCCTCTTCACTTCGGTCAATATAATCAGCCACTCGGTATACTTTTACTCCTTTTTCTTCTTTGACAAGCTCACCCTTAACCAAATAATCGACACCCCTAACAATTGTTTTTGGTCCTATTCCTCCAGTAATATAATCTCTACTTGTCTCTGCCAGTCCCCCCACCACCTCCATCATTTCTATAAATTTATCTTCTGGCTTTCTCATCACATCAGCCTGAACCAGCATAAAAGCTTCATCGCCAAAACCTTTTTTAATCAAACAGGCCACTGCAAAACCTGTTGCCGGACCCTGATTTCTCATTTCCGGTTCGATAAAGACATTTTCTGGCAAAATTTCGGGTACCTGCTTTTTGGCAATCTCCGCCTGAAGAGCATTCGTTTGCAAAAATATTTCTTCAGGAGAAAATTTAAGTCTTAGAGCCTCCCAATTCAACTGAAAAAGTGACTTATCACCGATTAATGGTAAAAACTGTTTAGGTGAACTACTGCGGCTCTCCGGCCACATTTTTGAACCAATTCCCCCACAGATGATAACTGCTTTCATATTTATTTTTTTTGACAATAATTTTTAATATTTTCAATCGTTGTTTTTACAATTCTTTCAATTGCCTCTTCGCTATTTGAAGCATTGTGGGGGGTAAAGACGACGTCATCTCGGTCTCGAAGCATGTGGTAGCTAAGCACATCCTGTAAATCATTCTTTGTCGGTCTTTGGCTCATAATCATCGACATGCTCTCAAGTTTATCCTCTTCTTCAACCACATCAAGCCCCGCACCTCTAAGTATTTTTTTATTTAAAGCCCAAATTACGGCCACACTTTCTACTACGGCCCCCCTCGAAGTATTTACCAAAATACTCCCCGTCTTCATTAATTTAATGTTTTCCCGGTTAATCAAATGATAAGTCTCTTTGGTGGCCGGTACATGCAAAGTCACCACCTCCGATTCTTTTAATAGAGTATCTAAATTTACCAATTTAATTTTATATTTTTTTACAATTTTCATATTTGGCTCTTTATCAAGAGCCACAATTTTCATCCCAAATCCACGCGCAATTCTGGCAACATTGCTTCCAATTTGCCCAAGACCAATTATGCCAATAGTTTTTCCAAATAAGTCAATTCCCGTGAGTCCTTCTGGACTAAAATCATCATCTTCTACCGCTTGGTGTGCTTCTACAATTTTTTTGGCCACTGCCAGTATTAATCCAAAAGCATATTCTGCTACTGTATTTGACCCGTAGACAGGCACATTTGTGACCAATATTTTTCTTTTATTACATTCGACTAAATCGATGTGATCAACTCCGGTCGATCGGGTTGCAATCATCCTTAAGTTAGGTAATTTATCTAAAATATCTTTACTAATTACTGAATAAATTCGCAGTGATAAAACATCATATTTTTTAGCAATCTCGATATTATCTTGAACTTCCCCTTCAAAAATCCCGACCCCAAAAGCATCAATATTTATTATTTCCTTTTCTATAACTTCTCTTTCCCAACTTCTGACTCCAAAAAAAGCAATTTTGTTATCAACCATTGACCTATTTTACAACATTTTCTTAAATTTCATTTTTTGATATCTTGACCTACTAGTATCCTCTGTGTTTTAATGAATATAATTAAAGATTAATTTGATACAAGAGGAGACAGCAAATGGATGACCAAACCATATCACAAGAAAAACCTGTAGCTCAAAAATCCACCCCAAAAAAAGTTAACGGCATTAGCATCGACAATCTACCCGATCTTTTGACTGTCGCCGAGGTTGCTGATTTGTTACGTGTTTCTAAACTCACGATTAAACGCTGGGGAAAAAGGGGTAAATTACCCGCTATTCGTATCAATGCTCGTGGCGATCGTCGCTATCGTAAAGAAGCTGTTCTTTGGTTACTCGGTATCCAGTCAGAATAAAACAGACTTGCTCACACTGAGCTAGTCGAAGTGCTTTGCCTTAAAGGCGGTTGGATTAGTTTCCAGCTGCCTTTTTTGGTTATACCACCACTCTTCCTCTCGGCGTTCTCTTGACCAAACCTTTCTTCATTAAAAACGGTTCATAAACATCAGTGATTGTCTCTACATCTTCAGTTAACGCCGCCGCGATGTTCTCCACCCCCACCGGCCCCCCACCATACTCCTTTTTGACCACCTCCAAATACTTTCTATCTGCATCAGATAAACCCTGTTCATCCACTCCTAATTTTTCTAAAGCATCACAAGCACAATCTAAAGTAATCATCGCCTGCCCGCCTGATTGCGAAGCTTTCGGCGGGTTGTTCACCTGAGCATAATCTCTTACCCTCTTTAATAATCTATTGGCAATTCTCGGTGTCCCCCTGGATCTTTTGGCAATTTCTTCCGCGGCAGTAGAATCTATTTTAACTTTTAAATATTCTGCCGTTCTCATAATAATTTCTGATAAATTCTTATCTTCATAAAAATCTATCTGCTGCACGATTCCAAAACGATCTCTCATTGGCCCCGAAATCAAACCAATTCGAGTAGTGGCTCCCACTATCGTAAATTTCTGTAATTTAAGTCTAACGGATCTAGCCGATGGCCCCTTGCCAAGAACTATATCAAGGACATAATCTTCCATCGCACTATATAAAGTTTCCTCGACAATTTTATTAAGGCGGTGAATTTCATCAATAAAAAGCAAATCTCCTTTTTTCAAAGAAGTTAAAATTGAAGCTAAATCCCCAGCCCGAGTTAAAGCTGGCCCCGAAGTAATTTTTATATTTGTCCCCATTTCCGCCGCCAAAAGCATAGCCAGGGTTGTTTTTCCAAGACCCGGTGGACCATAAAATAAAATATGGTCAAGAGCTTCTCCTCTTTCTCTGGCCGCCTCGATAAATACCCCTAGTTGATCCTTTAATCTTCTCTGTCCAATAAATTCTTCCAGTTTCTTTGGCCGTAGTGACAACTCGATTTCTTTATCTTCAATTTTTAGTTTTGGGTCTAAATTTTTATCCGTCATTTTTTTTGTTTTAATTAATTTTTTAGATTTTAGAATTTAGGCTTTAGACTTTTTTTATAATGCTATTTTCCTAAATTTTGCAAACACCAACTAACCTTATCCTCTAAAATATCTATATCTTTAGGCATTTTTTTAATAATATTTTCAATTTCTTTTCTCTCAAAGCCTAGCTGACTTAAGCTTAGTACCACATCATCTTCAAACAGTGGTAAATCCTCTTTTAAATTTAATTCCCCAAGGCCACCTATTTTAGATTTTAAATCGACAATAATTCTTTGAGCTGTCTTTTTACCCACTCCCTTAATTTTTTCAAAAAAAGAGGTGTCTGCCTCTCCGATAGCCTTAATTACTTCTATTCCCCGGCACTGCTGTAAAATCTGAGCCGCAGATTTGGGTCCGACTCCGGAAACAGTAATTAGCATTTTAAATAAATCAAGATCTTCAAAATTTTCAAAACCATAAAGCGCTAAATCATTCTCGGACACCGCCATATAGGTATATATTTTTATCTCTTGCCCTTCACTATAATTTTTACTCCCAACCCAGATCAAATAGCCCACTCCACCTACCCCTACTTCAATATAATTTCCCGAAATTCGATTTACTTTTCCTTTTAAGCTGGAAATCATAACTCATCATACCACGTTCAAAAACCGAAACAAAGCCGAAACTCTACTTCTCAGTTTATCTTTAGCGTAAACCCGTGAGTCAAAGCCGCCGCCACCGCGTCAGCCGCGTGACTTGGCCTAATATCTTCACTTAAATTTAAACAATTTTTAACCATTATCTCTACCTGTTCTTTTTCTGCCCTGCCGTAACCTACCAAAGCCATTTTTATTTGCAGTGGAGTATATTCAAAAATCGGCTTTTTCAAATTTTTTGCCGCCACCTTTATCACCCCAATCGCTTCCGCCACTTTAAGAGCACTTTTGGCATTTTTGGCAAAAAACATTGATTCTACCGCCACCTCCTCTACTTTATATTTTTTAATTATTTTTTGAATTTCTTCAAAAATTTTTTCGAGCCTTTCTTCGCTTTTATCCTTCCTATTGGTTAAAATCACCCCACATTTTATCAATTTTAGACTTTTAGAATTTAGGCTTTCTTCATTTTCCTCAATCACCCCCCAACCTGTATTTTCCAGTCCCGGATCAATTCCCAGTATCATTTTCCTCCTCCACCACTCTTCTTTCAATAAAATCGTTACCAATCATCAGCTCAGTATAACGGGAACTTTGAAGATTATCGAGCCGAGAGATAGCACCAACAATATCCGTTCTAATTCCCTCAAGCTCGTATGAAGTACTATAATGCAAATCCGCCGCCTCAATTCTTTTAACCCCACTCTTAATAAGTAGCTGTAAAAGCCACTTTGCTTCATTGGCCACTTTCTCATTTCCCTCTCCCATTATTTGAGCCGAAAATAAATTATTTAAAGGCTTGTGCATTATTGCTAGGCATATTTTTTTATTGCAATCGCTCAGTACTTCCACCATCCATATTTTTTGCTCCGCTCCAAGGCCGTGCCACGAAGCATTATTTATCAAAATAAATTTTACTTTTCCCATTTCAATCGTTTGATAATCTCTCCCAAAAATATCTTTGAAATTATTTATATTTTTCTCTCTGTCTCCAGGAATTACAGCATATTTCAATTCCGACTTGTCTAAAATAGTTTTTATCCTAAAAAGGTCTCCTTTTTCTTCATTATCAATTAAATCACCTGCAATTATCACAAGGTCAGTGCCATTATTTTTTGCTCTTAAAAGCATTTTCTCCAGCTGCTTACCATCACTGTGAATATCCGCCATAATTGCTACTTTTAATTTTTCTTCGTTTTGCGTTGGCTGAACTGAACTATAATTCTCTTGAAGTTTCTTATTATTGTTCTCGGATTTATTTCTCAAAAGATAGCCAAGTAAAGCCAATATTATTATTAACCCCAGTATTTTTTCTATTCTCATTACTAAATTTTACCTCATTTCACATTATAGGGCAAAAACTCTTTTCCCACTTATCCACAAAAACAAAATATATAATTAAAATATAAGATAAAATAATAATTTATACTATTATTAATATATAATTAAGTATGGAAATAATAAAAAACCATCCCCTCGCCGCCTTAACAACTGTTAAAATTGGTGGGCCAGCCGATACTCTCATCATCACTTCTACTACTGCTGAATTTATCGAAGCCTTGGTTCAAAGCGATCTAAATCAACCGCCGACTATTTTAGGTAATGGTTCTAATGTTCTTATTGCCGATACCGGTATCAGAGGTACCGTCATCAAAAATTCTTCAAACAGTATCAAATATTTACCGGGAAATATGGTAAAAGTAGATTCAGGCACTCAGTTAAATACCCTTATTCAAGATACTACCACCCACTACCTTTCCGACCTTGAAGAATTTGCCTATATTCCCTCAACTATCGGTGGTGCCATTTACGGCAACATTCACGGCTTTAATAAAAGTAATTTCAACAAAATTCTTATTGAAATTGATATTTTTGATCTTTCAGAGAAAAAAATTATTACTCCTCCAATTCAAACCTCTCAACTAAAGTGGGATTATGATTTTTCTGAATTTCAATTACATCCAAGCTGGGTTATCCTTTCCGCCACTCTTCAGCTTTCACCTGGCGACTGTAAACTCTCGAAAAAAGTTATTTCCGATATTATCGCCCACAAGTCCCAAACTCAGTCTTTAAACTCTCTTGGTTCAATCTTTAAAAACCCCCCTGGCGATTCGGCCGGACGCATTATTGATCAGGAACTTGGGCTTAAGGGTTTTCAAATCGGTAATGCTCAAATAAGTTTGCTTCATGCCAACTTCATTCTAAATCTGGGTAATGCTACTGCCTCTGATTACAAAGCCGTGATAAATACGGTTCAAGAAAGAGCCAAGGCTAAGCTTAATCTTGATCTCGAGCCAGAAATTAAATTTCTAGGCAATTTTAGTTAGCACCATCCACATAAATTTTGGTAAAACAAGTTGTCTTTTCCATCTTTTTGGTTCTTTAAATAAACTATAAAGCCACTCTAAACCCATTTTTCTCATCCAAGCGGGGGCTCTTTTCAAATCGCCGCTGTAATAATCAAAGCTTCTTCCGACCCCCATGACTACTCCTACCCTTAACCTCTTTAAATTAGCCCTAATCCACTCTTCTTGTCTCTTCATCCCATAAGCCACAAACAAATAATCTGGCTTAAAATTATTTACTTCATTTATTACCGTCTTATTATCCGCCTCGGGCTCTCCACTAGAATATCTGATTTCTAGTGTCTCGTTTTTTGACTTAAAATAATCAGCCGTTCTTTTTGCTCTGTCCCCCCACCCGCCTAAAAAAAATATTTTATTATTTTCTTTCTTGCATATTTCGCTTATCAAATCAGAGCCAGAAATTACTTCCCGACGTTTTTTTCCCCAGAGAATTTCTCCTCCTACCTTAATTGCCTGCCACCACCTCTCTGGTCCTGCCCGATATTTTAATACATTATAGGCCCAAATTATACCGATTCCATCAATCACCTTAATATCACTTTTATTGATAATATCCGCAAATTCTTTATTCTTTGCCATTGCCATTATAAACTCTGGATTTACGGTCGTAATCCAAATATTTTTTCTCTTTTCTTTAAGTCTCCTAGTTAAGTCCCTTAGCAATAAATCCAAACTATTGCCAAAAAAGGTTAAACCAAGTATTTCCCGTGTCTCTCCAACAGATTTAATACTCTTACTCCCCACTCTATTTTGCCAATTTTGCCTGTTTTTCTTCATACATTAACTTATAATAAATGATTTACTTAAATAATAATAGACCTCTATCAAAAAATACACATAAATTACTTATATTATATATCTTATATAATTAAGATTAAACCTACCATAATTTAATATATCACTTCTTCACATTTAAAATACTATAAGCTTTCGTATTATAATTTTATTTATTAAATAATTCATTATATTGAACAATATTTATACTCACTTATATTACCCTAAAACACTTAAAAACTTAATAATAATCGTTTTTCTTTCTAGTTTAGCAACTTATCACTTATACTGCTCTTTTCTTTTAGAATTTTAGGCTTTAGATTTTAGACTTTTTCTTTTTTATAGGTTATAAACCTTCTAGTACATCACCGTGTTAACCTTCGATATATTTCCAGATTTTCCATGGCCATCCCCGCCCCCCTTACCACACAGTTTTCCGGTTCTAGGGCCAGGTGTACCGAGACACCAATTTCTCGAGTTAAGAGTAATGGTAAATTTCTCAATTTTGATGCCGCCCCAGTAAGCACTATCCCTCTGTCAGCGATATCAGCCACCAGCTCAGGGGCCGTTATTTGTAAGGTTTCTTTTATTACAAGTATCACCTCATCTAGCATCGGTCTTACCACTTCAAATACTTCATCAGAGTTTAATTCCACACTTTTTGGTAAACCATAGACCAAATCCCGACCACTAATTGAAAAAAACTCTGTTTTTTTTAGTTTTACTGCCGTTCCTAGTTTAATTTTTACCAGCTCTATTGTTTGGTCACCAATCACCATACTATATTTTTTCTTTATGTATTCCTCCAAAGACTCGTCTATTTTACTTCCACCACCACGGTAACACTTACTGGTAACCACCCCTCCCGAAGCTATAACTGCCGCCTCCACAATTCCCCCACCCATATTTACCACCATATTCCCAAAAGCTTCGGCAATTGGAATTTTGGTCCCAATAGCTGCTGCCAAAGGTGTATCAATCAAATTTACCTTTCTCGCTCCCGCCTCACTCAAGGCGTCAAGTACAGCCCTCTGCTCTACCTGTGTTAAACCCGAAGCTACTGTCACCATCACCTGGGGACCCAAAAACCAAAATGATCCCATTACTTCCCTCAAAAACCATTTAAGCATTCCCACCGCTACCTCATAATCAATTACCGCGCCGTAGCTAATTGGTTTTACAATTTCAATATAATCTGGCGTTTTTCCTTCCATTTTTTTAGCCTCATTCCCGGCCGCCAGTACTTTTCGGCTTTCTGCTTCTACCGCGACCACCGACGGTTCGTTTAAAATAATCCCTTCGTTTTCGCTCCAAATAATACAATTTGAAGTCCCAAGATCAATTGCCAACTTTCTTATCCAGATCATAATTCTATATAATACACTAATGAAATCAAATTCTAACCAAAAAAGTTTGTTAATCATTTTATCTGTGGCTTTGATTGTCGTTAGCAGTACCTTTTTAATTTCAATTTTTGCCAGAGGTTACCGGCTGGACACTAGCAGTGGTTTTAAATTAAAAGTTACCGGACTTCTTTCAGTTACTTCAAAACCAAAATTTGCTAGTGTTTACGTAAACAATTTACTTACTACCGCTACTGATGACACCATTAACCTTTCTCCTGGCACTTATCACCTCAAAATCACTAAAGACAGCTATAATTCTTGGGAAAAATATATTCAAATCAAGCCCGAGCTTGTCAACCAAGTTGAGGCCCATCTTTTTCGCTCCTCAATTGAACTAATACCCCTAACCGAGCACCAAATTATTAATCCCACTGCCAGCCCTGACGGGCAAAAAATTGTTTATGCCGTAGCTTCTAGCTCGGCTACCAGTAAAGAAAACGGACTCTATCTGATGGAGTTAACCGAAATTCCCCTGCTCATGAGCTTAAATAACGAGCGTCAATTGTTTCCAAACACCACTTCTTTAGACTGGTCCAATTTTTCTTTTGAATTTTCCCCAGATTCAAAACAAATTTTAGCCACTTCAAGCCAAAAAACTCTGGCTTATCTTTTTTCTCTCGAACAAAACCAAAATGTAAATAATTTATCAGATATCTCAACTCGTTTACCCCAAATCAAAAAAGAATGGCAGGATGGACAGGGAAAGAATATCAAAAACAAACTCGCCAAAATCCCCCTGGCCTTTCAAACATTTGTTGCCACAGAATCAGCCATATTATCTCTTAATCACAGTGAAGATAAGCTTCTATATCAAGCCGTCAAAGACAGTCAGCTCCCAAGCTTACTTCCTAGTCCACCCCCAACCCAAAGTACTCAAGTTCAGCAGCGGAATCTAATTAAGGACTCCTATTATGTCTATGATTTTAAAGAGGATACTAATTTTTTGATAGGCCCCCCCTCCCTTAGCCAAATTTCCTGGATCCCCTATTCAAACAATCTTTTCTTTATTGAAAATAATCAGATTCGTATTTGTGATTACGACGCCACTAATTATCAGACAATTTACTCAGATTCCGTTTCTCCAAAGATCCTTCTTCCCACTCCAGACGGCTATCGTCTAATCATCTCTCGTGATTCTCTTCAGTCAATTACAATTAAAGACCGTTAATTACTGACAAATATTGTTTCTTTTAACTTCAATTTCATTCAATAAAATTTCGACTTCTTTTTCCATTGTAGAAATTTCTTCTTGACTAAAGCAATTCTCAAGCTGATCGTAGGGAGCTTCAAGTCCTGAAACTCTTTGTACAGGTTCCTCAATTATTTCTTCAGTTTTTTCTCCTAAAACCTGGGTTTGCATTAAATACTGCTCTTGCATTTGTCCAACTTCAATAAAACGAAGTGGAATCAAAGCAAAAATAGCTATCAAAAAGCTAACAATTAAAGTTCTGGTATTTCTGTTTAAATTATTCATATAAATCAGTGTAAGTATTTTTTAAAAAATTGTCAACAATTAATGAATAAATACCGGATTTATACAAATAACTAGCTCTATTTTTGCTTTGACAATAAACACGGATGACTGCTAGATCTTTATAATGAAAAAAAGACTAAATATACCAAAGTAATCGCTAATAATACTTATTACAACACTAAAAATGCATGGTAAAATATTTAGATCTTTAAAAAGTTATCCCTCTCGGGGATTGGCGCAATTGGCTAGCGCGCACGCATCGGGTGCGTGAGGCTAGGAGTTCGAATCTCCTATCCCCGACTTTGGTCCGCCGTAGTCAAAATACTTTGAGACGTAGGCGACCTGAACACCTCGTCCTTATAGTTCAATGGATAGAACGGCTGCCCCCTAAGCGGCAAATCCAGGTCCGATTCCTGGTAGGGACACACATTACCGCATAATTTGAACATCTTTATTAGCTAATCCCCGCACATTTTTTATTATTACCGAATTATTATCCGCATATAATTTAAATGTTAAATACTATTTATTTACCGCAATTTTTATAAGTATAAGTTTAAAATTATAAAATCATTGAATAATAATCTATATCATATTAACCGCAATTACCTTTCCTAAAACCACAAAATTAACTTAATACTAAAATTAAATTAAATTAACTAACATCTACATCGACTCAGTCACCTATCGCTTATCTATAGTACATCAAACATTACCAAAATTATCTTTTATAATTTTATAAAAAAATTACTTTTACCCATTTATATTAACTCTATTTACTTTCTTTAATTCTCAGGAAATACCATTAAATATTTAATCAATATTGCCTTAGCACTAAAATTAGAATTTGCTAAAATCTTTAAAATTATTCTTTTATCACCAAATTAAGCATTTTTCCTGGCACTAGAATTTCTTTTTTTATCTTTTTTCCCAAAAGCCATTTACTTATTTTTTCATTATTCGCCACTATCGCCATTATATATTCCTTATCATTTGCCTTATTCCTTTCTACTTCCAGCTTCTCTCTTACTTTTCCATTTATCGCCACCGGTAACGTCACCATGTCGCTTATTAATAACTCTTCATTATAATCCGGCCACATACTTTGGTGAACCGAATTACTTTCTCCTAGTTTTTGCCAAGCCTCCTCAGCACTGTAAGGCGCCATGGGTGCCAGAAGTTTTACCAATTTTAGTAAATCTTCTTTGCTGATTTTATCAATCTCATTTATGGCCTCCATCATCTTGGCAATCGCCGTATTAAACCCAAAATTTTCCAGATCATTCCCGACTCCTTTTATGGTTTTATTAATTATCATTCTAGTGCTATCACTGCTATCACCATTATATTTAATCTGCTTATCAATAAAAGCCTCGAACCTATCCAAAAATCTTTTTACCCCCATCAGTGTCTTCTCATTCCAAGCCATCGTCCCCGTAAATGGTCCCATAAACATCAAATAAAGCCGCAGCACATCAACTCCATACTTATCGACAATTGTTTCCGGTATCACCACGTTCCCTCGAGATTTACTCATCCTCTGATTATCGGACCCCAGTATCACTCCATGCGATATTCTTTTAAAATAGGGTTCAGGAATATCTTTTGGCAGCACTCCAATCTCATATAAAAATAGATAAATAAACCTTGAATACAAAAGGTGGAGAGTGTTATGCTCATCTCCCCCAATATAAATATCAACCGGTAGCCACTTTTTTATCTCTTCTTGACTATCACTAAATATATCACTTCGACTCGCCGAAGCTTTAGCAAAGGCGGTTTGATCCTTTAATTTATTACTTGCAATATATGCCAAGAAGTACCAGTCTGATCCTGCCCAGTTTGGCATAGTATCAGTCTCTCTCCTGGCCTCTCCACCACAAAGAGGACACTCGCATTTAACAAAAGTCTCTATTTTAGATAGTGGACTCTGGCCATCATCTGTTGGTTCATAAGCTTCCACTTCGGGTAATACAATCGGCAGATCCTCTTCCGGCACCGGCACCCACTTACACTTATTACAGAAAATCATCGGAATTGGCTCCCCCCAATAATGCTGACGACTAAATATCCAGTCCCTCAGATGATAAGAAGCCGCTCTTTCACCTACTTTTTTTTCTTCAATCCACTTAAGCATTTTTTTATAACCATCTTTTTTCCCAATCACAGACACTATTGACAGTCCAAATTTTTTAGCAAACTCATAATCTCTATCATCATGAGCCGGCACACCCATGATGGCACCACTGCCATAACTAGCCAGGACAAAATCTGAGATCCAAATTGGTATCTGTTTATTATTAAAAGGATTTATCGCATATAACCCAGAAAAGACCCCCGTTTTTTCTTTATTTAACTCCGTCCTCTCCATTTCACTTTTCTTTCTGGAATTCATTACATAATTTTCTATCTCTTTCCATTTTTCTTTTTCGACTTTAGCTTTTAGACTTTTAATTAGTTCATGTTCCGGTGCTATCACCAGAAAAGTCGCTCCAGGTAATGTGTCTGGCCTTGTCGTAAACACCTCCAGTGTATTTTTTTCGGCTTTAGAATTTAGAATTTTAAATTTTATCTTGGCTCCTTCACTTTTTCCAATCCAATTTATTTGTGCCTGCTTAACTTTATCAATAAAATCAGTTTTTTCCAGACCTTCTAGTAGTTTATCTGCGTATTTTGTAATATTTACTACCCACTGAGAGATAGTCTTCCTTTCTACTTCCGCTCCACATCTTTCACATTTTCCATTAATCACTTCCTCATTAGCTAGACCAATTTTACAGCTTGGACACCAGTTAATCGGCATTTCTTCCTTATGAGTTAAACCCTTTTTAAATAGTTGTATAAAAATCCACTGGGTCCATTTATAATAATTAGGATCTGAGGTATTTATTTCCCGGTCCCAATCAAAAGAATAGGCCAGTTTTTTCATCTGACTCTTAAATTTATCTGTATTCTCTTTGGTTACTTCCTGAGGCTTTCTTTTTGTCTTAATCGCATAGTTCTCTGTCGGCAAACCAAAAGCATCCCATCCCATGGGAAATAAGACGTTTTCTCCCTGCATTCTCTTAAATCTGGCATAAATATCTCCTCCGGTAAAAGAAAAAGCATGGCCAACGTGCAAACCACTTCCACTCGGATAGGGAAATTCAACTAAAATATAATTTTTTTTAAACTTTAGATTTTTGAATTTAGAATTTTCAGAGCTATACAACTCCGGGTGCTCAGCCCAATACTTTTGCCATTTTGCCTCAACTACCTTAAAATCCATGCCCAATTCTAGCATAATCCCATCCCAGCACAATATCGCCTTTGATATCTGTTCTCAAAATTTTTACTCCTTTCTTTTTTAGTCTTTCTAAAACTATTTCCTTTGGATGCCCATAATTATTTTTTCCCACGCTGATTACTGCCAAAGCTGGCTTTAATCTGTCAAGCCACCCCTCTCCACTGCCACTATCCGAACCATGGTGAGCAATTTTAATGCCATCGACTTGATTAAGATACCAAGCCATCATTTCTCCCTCGCCATTAATTTCCACATCGCCACTGTAAACAAATTTATTGTCTCTATAATTCAAAACCATTACTAGTGAGCTATCATTCCCCTCTCCTTTAAAATCCCTCGGATAGATTACCTCAAAAGCCATCCCTCCATACTCCACCCTATCACCCGCCCTCAATTTTTCTGTATAAATTTCTTGTTCAATATTTTTATTACTCTGGCTCGACTCAAAAAGCTTTTTTATCTTATAGCTTTTCATAATTTTCGACAAAGCCCCACTGTGATCTATATCCCAGTGACTGATTATTACCGCCTCGATCTTTTTATCCCAAAAAGGTAAATAACGATCAAGACACGCCTCCATCTTGCCGTTATCAGATCCACTATCAATCATCATTTGCCAATTTCCTTTAATAATCAGGGCTCCATCACCTTGACCCACATCACAAAAAACCAGTCTCAGTTTTCCGTCTGGAATCGATAAATAAAGTCCAAAAATTACTAAAAATATTCCTAAAATAATTATTTCAAATTTTCTTTTTTTCATACCAGTAAGTTCCTATCACTAAATACCAGCCGACAAGCATCAACCAGTTAAATTGAAAATTAAACTCGGCCCAGCTCCATTTTCCTGCTACCCTCACCACTTCGATCAAATACCTTAGCATCGGATAACTCAGACTCAAAATGAGTCTCCCCATTCCACTCCAAAGTAACCCAATCAGACTTCCCACAAATCCAATAATTGTTATCAGCTCAACCAAAAACAAAACCCCAAAATTTATCACTGGAGTTAAGAGTGATATTTTTCCAAAAAAAATTGATAAGATTGGCAAAATAAAAACACTTACCCAAATTGTACTCTTGACCACCCCCTCTTTTTGACTGAGTAGCACTCCCAAAAAAGCTGCTACTGAGAGCCAAAAACTAATTTCTTTAAACACCTTAAAATCAGCCAAAAACATAATTAAAACCACCAGAAATAGGGCCCGACTACTCTTAAATTGTCGTCCGAGAAGCTGGGCCCAGTAATAAATTGCCAAAAACAAGACTGCCCTCACTACCGGTATCTGCCAGCCTACCAAATTAACATAAAGAATAACTATCCCCCCACCTCCCACAATCGCCATTTTTCTCCCAAGAAGTTTAGCCAGGTTTTCAATTATTCCTCTCCCGATAATCATTAGGTTGGTACCGCTCACGACCACAATATGGACAAGACCTGTATTTATTAATAGATTATATAAGTCTCTCGAAATTAAACCCTTCTCCCCCCAGACCATTCCCGCTAGCAGCCCCGCCTCCGCAGGCGGCAAGGCCCTCTGAATAACCCCTATCAAATCCGACCTCTTTATAAACTTATATATCAAAACCCAAACTATTAGCAGCAAAATCAACTCTTTAAATTTTAATTTTGTCTTTAATTTTTTCATAAGTTTTAACTCCAATTCCAGACACCTCCATTATTTCCTGTTTGCTTTTAAAAGCCCCTTTTAAATTCCTGTAATCGATTATTTTTTGGGCCGTGACAGGACCAATCGCCGGCAATACTTCCAGCTCCATCACCGAAGCCAAATTAATATCGACTATCACCTCGAGGGCCTTATCTCTCTTCTCAATTCTTTCAAACCTATTTTCTTTGGTAACATCATCCCCTACCTTCATTTTTATCCCCAGACCCGTCACTATCAAAGCTAAACCTAAAACAATAGCCAAATCTTCAATTGTAATTTTTTTCACATAGTTAAAGTTCACATCAAAAATATAACATGTATAATTTAATTAATGTCAACCGCTTCAAAAATTCTTTACTTTTTTTTGCCTCTTTTATTCGCCTTTTTAATCCATCAATCAGAAAGCCTCACTCCCTTTTTACCTCAAATAATTGCTCTTACTTCTTTGGTCATTATTCTCTTACTGATCTTTGCCCATCATTTTTTTATCCCAATCGTTATCTTTATTCTTAATTTAATTGTCCTTTCTACTGGTGGTATCAGCTCCTTTCTTTTTTTTCTTGTCTACTTTCTCCTTTTCTCCCTTTCTTTTCAAAGTCAGCCAAGCCTCAGCCTTGTCTACTCCTTAATCACTATTATTTTTTATAGCAGTAGCCTCACTTCTACTACTTCTCTTATTCAGCTTTTTTCTCTATTGCTAATTACTCCCCTCACCTATTACATCTCTCATCAGCAGGAAACTTCCCAAAAAACCGAATCGGTCCTAACTCAGGACGAAACTGATTTTCTCCTTTGGATTTCTCTTCACTTAAAATCTTCTCTCAGGGAAATTATTTCCCTTTCCGACAATCCCAAAATCGACAAAATTGCCAAAGATCTGCTCAAAAATTCTGCCAAGCTTGGTCGCTCTATCGACCAAAACTCCGATGAAATCTAAACACTCATTTTTCTTCCTTTGTCTCGCCATAGCCCTCAGCGCCGGCGGATCTACCATCCATGCCCAGCATTTTACCTCCGACTCCTACATCATCGATTGGGGTAATTTCAACCTAACCTCTGGCCGAAAAACCTCTGTTAATTATCGTCTCACTGACACTGTTGGTCAAAATGCCCCCGGCTTTTCCGAAGGCGATAGTCTCAGAATTAAAGCTGGTTTTCAATACATTTACGATACTTTTACCGAGCTTTCTTTTACTATTGACAAATTAAATATCGATTTTGGGACCTTAGTCCCCGGTATTGGAGTTACCGACACTAATCTATTAACCGTCACCACCCCCTCCGGACATGGTTATCAAATCATGGCTCAGCAAAATCACCCTCTTTGGATTAACTCAAGTAATTTTATCCCCAATACCACCTGTGACACAGATGATTGCACCCCCACCTTCTCTACCCCTTGGACAGGGAGCACTAAATACGGTTTTGGTTATAATGTCGTCGGTCTTGGCGCCACTGCTTATTTCACCGACTCAACTTATTTTCGTCCCTTTGCTAATTTCTCTCAAAACCAAGAATCAGTCGTCATCGCCTCTGAATCTTCACCAGTCAAAGACAGGCAAGCTACCGTCACCTATCGGGTTTTAGTCTCCCCTCTTCAAAGCGCCGGCAACTATGAAAACTACATCACTTATACTTTAGTTCCCCGTTATTAATTAATATTATTAATTTAGAATTTTTATTTATTTTAATTTTTTTAGATTTTAGAATTTAGAATTTTTTTAATATATGGCCGCATTTAATTTAAGTTTAGACCCAGCTCAAATTGAAATCACTTTAAAACCTAATGCCGTTTTTACTCAGGCCTACAACATTACTAATAATTCGACCAGTACCCTCCTCCTCTCTTCCTCCATCTCTGCCTGGGTTCCTACGGATAATGAGGGTAGTGTCCTTTATCAGGACACCATTAATTCCCCCTTAATTTTTTCTCTCTCAAATACCGATCTTAAGCTGGGCGATGATTTTACTCTCAGGGCTGGTCAAAAAAAACAATTAGTTTTAAAAATTATTAATCCTTCAGTCGAGGAATCAGATTATTATTTAACTTTTTTTATTAGCCAAAAACCCTACACCCAAATCCAAAGTGGACATCAAAATTTAGCTAAAATCGGTTCTCATCTTCTGATTACCACCGGCCAAGAATCAAGTGCCCTTTCTAATTTAGCCGTTTCGAAATTAAACCTTACCCCCAACCTAAAAGACATTTTTATCCCTCAAACCATTAGTGGTGAGATCACTAATGAGGGCCAGCATTATCGCCATATCGAAGGCAAGTTAACTATTTATAAAAATAAACAGGTTTTTTCCGAGCAAGATCTTTTTCCTTATACCGTTATCCCTAGCCACCCCCGTCTCCTCATGTGCGTGAATTCTGAAAGTGAAGCAGTTCCTTGCCACCTAAAAATCCCTCTCTGGCCTGGCAAATATCAGGGTATCGTCATCTTAAACGGCAATGAGACAAAATATGGATACCCTTTTTCTTTTTTTGTTTTTCCTTACACCCTCACTATCTTTATCTTTTTCCTTTTTTTCATTCTATACCTAATTTTAAGAAAAAAACAAAAAACTAAACCTTGACATCTCTTTCAATTATCTTTATCTTTATCTTAATCTTAGT
>CAZJUH010000008.1:0-30399 GCA_964549165.1 uncultured Gammaproteobacteria bacterium
TTTGGTGTTAACAAAGGCCATAAAATTCATCTCGATACCATCAGACGAATTTTATCTAACCCATTTTATTACGGAGTTTTAAAATATAAGGGCGAATTATTTACCGGTGTTCACAAGCCCATTATCACCAAGAAACTTTTTGATAAAGTCCAAACAGTTATTGCTCGTAAATTCAAAAATTATTTGTCCCACAAAACTGATTTTCATTTCTTAGGTCTGGCTACTTGTAGCGAATGTGGTTCATCCATTACTGCCGAAAAACATCATAAACATTATTTACGTCGAAATATTGATGTTGATTATCATTACTATCGCTGTTCCAAAAAGAAAACCCCTTGCCATCAATCATATCTTGAATCATCAATATTTGAAAATCAGTTAAGACAAATAATTTTTAATGCTTCTATGTCCCCATTCACCGCCAAAAAGTTTCTTAATTGGGCCAATAATGATGTAAAAAACGAAACACAAAATACATCAGGTGAAATAAATACCTTAACTTCGGCAATTTTAGAAATAGATTCTAAATTAAATAATTTACTCGATGGTTATATTGACAAAACCATCGACACATTAGATTACCAAAGAAAGAAAAACGAATTAATTCAAAATAAAGTTACTACCGAAGAAAAAATCAAAGAAATTAATAACCATGGTTCGAGTTGGCTCGAACCATTTACTGAATTCACAAAGAGTGCGCTATTAGCGCACAAAATCGCGCGCGCAAAAAATAATTGCGATGATTTACTAATCATCGCCAAAACTGTCGGCTCGAACTACTTTTTATTGGATAAAACCATACGCCCAAAATTTCAAAATGACGGATTTTTGGCGCTGGCCAACGGTGCGGGCGTGGCCTGCGCCATCGCTGAATTTCATGATTTGTCTATTCTGTTACCCCACATGGATTCGAACCACAATTCCTACGTTCAGAGCGTAGTGTCCTACCATTAGACGATGGGGTATCGTTTATCTTTCTAAGCTGTATTTTATCTTATCCTTGAGTACTTCTCTACCATAACCACTTTTCCAAAAAATTTCTGCCTTTGTAGCGTCACGTTTATCTTTAAAGGCCTCAAAAAAAACTAACTCAAATGGAGCATTTTTCGATGAATATTTTCCTCCATTTTTTAAATTATGTTCTTTAAATCTTCTATTAATATCGTTAGTAAATCCTGTAAACAAGCGGAAGTTTTTTTTACTTCTCAAAACATATGAAAACCACATTACAAATACTACCATTAGTCGCCTCCTCGGCGACCTGCCGTAGAGGCAGGACGATGGGGTATCGATAAAGCATTATTACCGCCAATATTATACAATATAGCTATGAAAACTATTGAAGAACTAATCACCCAGTTAAAACTAAACCCCGAGCAGTCGCAAGTCGTCAAAAACTATTTTGAGGATTTGGTTGTTGAGCTTCTTGAATCTTTGAAGCAAGACAATCTCCAAAATTTTGAAGAAACCATCTCCTCTATTCGTCAGCCTTAAAACAAGATAGTGCCTCTCCCACTGTAGTTGCCTCTCCATGACCTGGTAAAATAATCGTATTTATAGGTAAATTAAGTATTTCTCTTATGCTATTTTTTAAATCTTTAGTCAGTGAATACTCAAAATCAGTTCTGCCTACCATTCCCTCGGCAAAAATCGTATCTCCGGAAAACAAAAATTGATCAGCCAAAAAAGCCAAGCCTCCGGGTGTGTGTCCCGGACACTTTAATATTTTAATCATCTTGTTACCCAGTTTAATTTCTTTTGTTTCATTAAGATTAATATCAATTTTCTTAATGTTGGGAACATTTATCTCCTTTTTTAAAAAATATCTAGCTGTCTCTTGTTGTCTTTCTAAAAGAAACATATCTTTTTCACTGGCACAGTAGGGAATATTATAAATTAATTTAATATCTAAAGCACCTAAATTATGGTCAAAATGACCGTGTGTTGTCAAAATATATTTTGCTTTTAAGCCTCTTTTTTCAATTTCATCAGAAATAGCCACTCCGTCATCCGCGGCGTCAACGATAGCTGACTCCTTACTTTCATTGTCCCAAAGAAGATAACAGTTAGTTTGCAGCTCTCCCAAAATTAAAACTTCGTATTTAAACATCAAGATATTATATAATACCTACTATATGGATCAAAAACGTTCGCCCAGTAAACGCCTATTTATCGGCTCTTTACCTTTTCGTTTTACCGAAGGGGAACTACTTGAGCTTTTCGTTCCCTTTGGTAAAGTTATCTCTTTGAAAATTATGCACAACCGCTGGGGAAAAAGTCGGGGTATGGGTTTTATTGAATTTGATGATTTAAATTCAGCTATTTCCGCCAAAGAAAAAATGCATCAATACAAACTCGGCGATTTGGCCATTATTGTTGACTATGCCCAGCCTGATCCCTTTTTAACCCCCGAGGGTCAAGCCCGCCACCAGAAAGCTTTAGAGCGTCATCCTCAGCGCCGACAATCAGAAAATTCTACCAGTAGACCTTCTCCAAAAAGAGAAACAGAGTTAAAACATTTTTCCTCTCCCAAAAATTTTGAACATCAGCGTCAATCCGTTTTTGATTCCCGTTATCATCATTCTAAGGTCGGTGCCAAGTTTGCCAAAAGAAACAACAGTAAATAATGAATCTTAAAGCCTTTATTCACTCGCAAAGAATTATCGGTCTTTCTCCTATGGATGGAATAACTGACGAAGCTTTTCGTTTGACTCAGTGTGAAATAGCTAAACCAGATTTAATTTTTACCGAATTTGTTAGTGCCGAAGGTTTGGCGCACTCTGCGGTAAAACTTTTTGATACATTATTTTTTTCATCAGTAGAACGCCCAATTATCGGCCAATTATTTGGTAAAGATCCAGAAGCTTTTTACCTGGCTGCGGTAATTCTTTGTTATTTAGGCTTTGATGGTATCGATATTAATTTTGGTTGTCCAGCTAAAACAGTCACTCAACACGGCTCTGGAGCCTCTCTTATTGATAAACCAGAACTGGCCAGTCAAATAATTAAAAGTGTTCAGAAAGCCGTTTCAGATTTTACTGAAAACAAAGTTACTTTAAAAGATTTAAAACTTAAGCAAAAAGCATTAAAGGTAATTGAGAGAAATTTAAAATATTCTTCCCCTTTTGTTAAAGAGGGGTCAGTGGAGGTTGTTATTCCCACTGTCTCCGTCAAAACTCGTCTCGGTACTACTATTGATACCTCAGATACCTGGATTCCTTTTCTACTCTCTCATCACTTGGATTTTCTAACCCTTCATGGTCGGACTCTCAAGCAGGGATATTCCGGTCTCGCTAACTGGGATGCTATCGCTAAAGCCGCCAAATTAGCTAAAAAAGCCAAGACCATATTTTTTGGCAACGGTGATGTTGAGTCACGTTCACAGGCCTTAGATTATTGTCAAAAATACGGTGTTGATGGGGTTTTAATTGGCCGTAGCGCCATGGGAAATCCCTGGGCTTTTAATGATGAAAAACCAGATTTTAAAGAAAAATTTAGCGCCATGCTTTTACACGCTAAAAATTTTACCGAAATTTTTCCTTCTCGTCGCATTGATTCCCTTCGCCGTCATTTTCTTCTTTATGTATCTGGTCATCCTCATGCCAAAGAATTACGTCAGGAAATTGTTAAGTTAACTAATCTGGATCAGCTTTATCTCCTTGAAGAGTATCTCACTAATTGGTAAATTAAACGATATGGCCGCTTCCCAAAATCTTGCTTCAAATTTAATTAGTATCGAATCGTTAATCAAAAGTCATGATCAACGTCTTGATACTTTAACCAAAGAACTCAGAACTCAAAAAGACATGCTTGACGGCATTTTAGATAACAATGAGGAGTACCGTCTCACTGCCACCGAGGCCAGTAAACAAACAAAACTTAAAACTATTGCCAAGCAAAAAGTCTTAAAAAGTCCCGAGTCCATTACCTTGGTCGAAAAAATAAAAGATTATCAGGCCCAAATCAAAGAACTAAAAGTGGCTCTTTCTGATTATTTGTCGCAGTACGTCACCATTTCCGGTTCTAACCAAATCGAAGGCTCTGATGGGGTACTCCGAACCATCGTTTATACCGCTAAATTAGTTAAAAAAGTTGATTAAATAAATATGCATTTTACAGTAAATCAAGATAGTTTTCAAAAAGAAGTTTTAGAATTTAAAGGCAAAGTCCTGGTCGATTTCTGGGCTTCCTGGTGTGGTCCTTGTCAAATGCTTGGTCCCATCATTGATGAAATTGGTGACGAATATAAGGACAAAATTAAAGTAGCTAAAATAGATGTCGATGAAAATCAGAATCTGGCTCTTAAGTACAATATTTCTTCAATCCCGGCAGTGTTGATTTTTGACGAAGGAAAAGTAATTGAAAGTATCATTGGTTTTCATCAAAAACAGGATTATTTAAAAGCGCTAAAATAACTTGTGGATGTTAAAGCGGTTCAAAGTTATCTTTCTACTTTAAATTTACCTGATTATCGACAAAAGCAAATTTTAAAGAATTATTTCTCCGGCCATTACGCTTCTTTTTTAGAAATGACCGATCTTCCCAAATATCTACGCCTTGATTTAGAAAAAAACTTTTCTTTACTTTCTCTCTCTGAGTCAAAACTAGTTATAGATACAAAAACTCAAAAAGCTCTGTTGACTTTAAAAGACAATCTGGCGATTGAATCAGTTTTAATGGATTATGATGACTGGCTGGCCGTCTGTCTTTCTTCTCAGGTCGGCTGTTCTTTAAACTGTGCTTTTTGCGCCACCGGTAAAATGGGTTTTAAGCGGAATTTAACCTCCGAAGAAATGGTTGATCAAATTATTTATTGGAACAACAAACTCTTTCCTAAATACGTCGGTAGAATTGTCTTTATGGGTATGGGCGAACCTTTTTTAAACTGGGACAACCTTCTTATTGCTTTAAAAACTATCAAAGAGGATTTGGGAATTGGTGCCCGTAAAATTTCTATTTCTACGGCCGGGATTATCCCCAAAATTTATGAATTCGCTGATCTTAATACTGAAATAAATCTGGCTATTTCTTTGCACGCTCCCGATCAGGAAACAAGGCAAAAAATAATGCCAATTACGAAGCAGTATCATTTTGATAATTTAATCAAATCACTTAATTACTACACGGCTCATACCCGGCGCCAACTATTTTTAGAATACGCCCTAATTGATGGCATAAATGATAGCAAATCTCATTTGGATAAATTAATTATTCTTTTAAAAAGTAATCGCTTATTTTACTTAAATTTAATTCCTCTAAACCCAGTTAAAGATGGCTTAAATTCTTCATCAAAACTTAATTTATTTTCTGAAACTTTAGAAAAAAATCATTTAAATTTTTCTCTCCGGCGCTCTCTTGGCCAATCAAGTAATTCCGCCTGTGGCCAACTTATCACTAATAACTAATCACCAAATAACAAGTATTCCAAACAAATTTCAATATCCAATAACCAATTTCACAAACTTTAATCGATGTTTTTTTGGAATTTGGTAATTGGTAATTGTTTGTATCTTGGAATTTGTTTCTTGGTTATTATTTTTTGTTTCTTGTTATTTGTATCTTGGTTATTATTATCGAAGTGTAGGGTATAATCAAAATATGTTAATCGATGAAGTTCATATTGTAATTAAATCCGGTAGTGGCGGTGATGGTCTTGCTCACCTTTACTCTGACGGTTCTAGACCAAAGGGTGGCCCGGACGGAGGCAAGGGTGGTGATGGCGGCAATATATATTTTAAAGCTGTTTCCGATATTAGTCGTCTAAATCAATTTCATTTTCCCAAAAAATTTATGGCCGATGATGGTCAGAGGGGTGGTCAAAATAATCGTAGTGGTGCTAATGGTAAAGATTTAATCCTCGAGGTGCCAGTGGGCACTGTTATCAATTATGACAATGGAACCAGCAAAGAATTAACTGAAATCGGTGAAATATTTCTAGCGACAAAAGGGGGTCAGGGGGGCTGGGGCAATCATCATTTCCGCTCGGCCATCAATCAAACTCCCCGCGAGTTTCAACGAGGTCGGGTCACCGAATTTAAAAACTTATTTTTGCAGCTGAAACTAATTGCCGATGTCGGTCTAATTGGTCTTCCCAATGCCGGTAAAACTAGTCTTCTCAATGAATTAACCAATGCTAATGCCAAGGTTGCTAATTATCCCTTTACTACTCTTGAGCCGAATTTGTTAGTGCCGAAGGTTTGGCGCACTCTGCGGTAAAACTTTTTGATACATTATTTTTTTCATCAGTAGAACGCCCAATTATCGGCCAATTATTTGGTAAAGATCCAGAAGCTTTTTACCTGGCTGCGGTAATTCTTTGTTATTTAGGCTTTGATGGTATCGATATTAATTTTGGTTGTCCAGCTAAAACAGTCACTCAACACGGCTCTGGAGCCTCTCTTATTGATAAACCAGAACTGGCCAGTCAAATAATTAAAAGTGTTCAGAAAGCCGTTTCAGATTTTACTGAAAACAAAGTTACTTTAAAAGATTTAAAACTTAAGCAAAAAGCATTAAAGGTAATTGAGAGAAATTTAAAATATTCTTCCCCTTTTGTTAAAGAGGGGTCAGTGGAGGTTGTTATTCCCACTGTCTCCGTCAAAACTCGTCTCGGTACTACTATTGATACCTCAGATACCTGGATTCCTTTTCTACTCTCTCATCACTTGGATTTTCTAACCCTTCATGGTCGGACTCTCAAGCAGGGATATTCCGGTCTCGCTAACTGGGATGCTATCGCTAAAGCCGCCAAATTAGCTAAAAAAGCCAAGACCATATTTTTTGGCAACGGTGATGTTGAGTCACGTTCACAGGCCTTAGATTATTGTCAAAAATACGGTGTTGATGGGGTTTTAATTGGCCGTAGCGCCATGGGAAATCCCTGGGCTTTTAATGATGAAAAACCAGATTTTAAAGAAAAATTTAGCGCCATGCTTTTACACGCTAAAAATTTTACCGAAATTTTTCCTTCTCGTCGCATTGATTCCCTTCGCCGTCATTTTCTTCTTTATGTATCTGGTCATCCTCATGCCAAAGAATTACGTCAGGAAATTGTTAAGTTAACTAATCTGGATCAGCTTTATCT
The DNA here is from genome assembly GCA_964549165.1 of uncultured Gammaproteobacteria bacterium. Lineage (GTDB taxonomy): Bacteria > Patescibacteriota > Microgenomatia > UBA12405 > UBA12405 > UBA12158. The sequence continues at coordinate 7,085 of CAZJUH010000008.1, forward strand.
CCTTGAAGAGTATCTCACTAATTGGTAAATTAAACGATATGGCCGCTTCCCAAAATCTTGCTTCAAATTTAATTAGTATCGAATCGTTAATCAAAAGTCATGATCAACGTCTTGATACTTTAACCAAAGAACTCAGAACTCAAAAAGACATGCTTGACGGCATTTTAGATAACAATGAGGAGTACCGTCTCACTGCCACCGAGGCCAGTAAACAAACAAAACTTAAAACTATTGCCAAGCAAAAAGTCTTAAAAAGTCCCGAGTCCATTACCTTGGTCGAAAAAATAAAAGATTATCAGGCCCAAATCAAAGAACTAAAAGTGGCTCTTTCTGATTATTTGTCGCAGTACGTCACCATTTCCGGTTCTAACCAAATCGAAGGCTCTGATGGGGTACTCCGAACCATCGTTTATACCGCTAAATTAGTTAAAAAAGTTGATTAAATAAATATGCATTTTACAGTAAATCAAGATAGTTTTCAAAAAGAAGTTTTAGAATTTAAAGGCAAAGTCCTGGTCGATTTCTGGGCTTCCTGGTGTGGTCCTTGTCAAATGCTTGGTCCCATCATTGATGAAATTGGTGACGAATATAAGGACAAAATTAAAGTAGCTAAAATAGATGTCGATGAAAATCAGAATCTGGCTCTTAAGTACAATATTTCTTCAATCCCGGCAGTGTTGATTTTTGACGAAGGAAAAGTAATTGAAAGTATCATTGGTTTTCATCAAAAACAGGATTATTTAAAAGCGCTAAAATAACTTGTGGATGTTAAAGCGGTTCAAAGTTATCTTTCTACTTTAAATTTACCTGATTATCGACAAAAGCAAATTTTAAAGAATTATTTCTCCGGCCATTACGCTTCTTTTTTAGAAATGACCGATCTTCCCAAATATCTACGCCTTGATTTAGAAAAAAACTTTTCTTTACTTTCTCTCTCTGAGTCAAAACTAGTTATAGATACAAAAACTCAAAAAGCTCTGTTGACTTTAAAAGACAATCTGGCGATTGAATCAGTTTTAATGGATTATGATGACTGGCTGGCCGTCTGTCTTTCTTCTCAGGTCGGCTGTTCTTTAAACTGTGCTTTTTGCGCCACCGGTAAAATGGGTTTTAAGCGGAATTTAACCTCCGAAGAAATGGTTGATCAAATTATTTATTGGAACAACAAACTCTTTCCTAAATACGTCGGTAGAATTGTCTTTATGGGTATGGGCGAACCTTTTTTAAACTGGGACAACCTTCTTATTGCTTTAAAAACTATCAAAGAGGATTTGGGAATTGGTGCCCGTAAAATTTCTATTTCTACGGCCGGGATTATCCCCAAAATTTATGAATTCGCTGATCTTAATACTGAAATAAATCTGGCTATTTCTTTGCACGCTCCCGATCAGGAAACAAGGCAAAAAATAATGCCAATTACGAAGCAGTATCATTTTGATAATTTAATCAAATCACTTAATTACTACACGGCTCATACCCGGCGCCAACTATTTTTAGAATACGCCCTAATTGATGGCATAAATGATAGCAAATCTCATTTGGATAAATTAATTATTCTTTTAAAAAGTAATCGCTTATTTTACTTAAATTTAATTCCTCTAAACCCAGTTAAAGATGGCTTAAATTCTTCATCAAAACTTAATTTATTTTCTGAAACTTTAGAAAAAAATCATTTAAATTTTTCTCTCCGGCGCTCTCTTGGCCAATCAAGTAATTCCGCCTGTGGCCAACTTATCACTAATAACTAATCACCAAATAACAAGTATTCCAAACAAATTTCAATATCCAATAACCAATTTCACAAACTTTAATCGATGTTTTTTTGGAATTTGGTAATTGGTAATTGTTTGTATCTTGGAATTTGTTTCTTGGTTATTATTTTTTGTTTCTTGTTATTTGTATCTTGGTTATTATTATCGAAGTGTAGGGTATAATCAAAATATGTTAATCGATGAAGTTCATATTGTAATTAAATCCGGTAGTGGCGGTGATGGTCTTGCTCACCTTTACTCTGACGGTTCTAGACCAAAGGGTGGCCCGGACGGAGGCAAGGGTGGTGATGGCGGCAATATATATTTTAAAGCTGTTTCCGATATTAGTCGTCTAAATCAATTTCATTTTCCCAAAAAATTTATGGCCGATGATGGTCAGAGGGGTGGTCAAAATAATCGTAGTGGTGCTAATGGTAAAGATTTAATCCTCGAGGTGCCAGTGGGCACTGTTATCAATTATGACAATGGAACCAGCAAAGAATTAACTGAAATCGGTGAAATATTTCTAGCGACAAAAGGGGGTCAGGGGGGCTGGGGCAATCATCATTTCCGCTCGGCCATCAATCAAACTCCCCGCGAGTTTCAACGAGGTCGGGTCACCGAATTTAAAAACTTATTTTTGCAGCTGAAACTAATTGCCGATGTCGGTCTAATTGGTCTTCCCAATGCCGGTAAAACTAGTCTTCTCAATGAATTAACCAATGCTAATGCCAAGGTTGCTAATTATCCCTTTACTACTCTTGAGCCGAATTTGGGAGTCATGAAAGGGGGTAGAATTATTGCCGACATTCCGGGACTTGTTGAAGGCGCTGTTTCTGGTAAGGGTCTTGGGATTAAATTTCTGAAACACATCGAAAGAACCAAGCTTTTAGTTCACTGTTTATCAGTGGAAACCAGTGACCCGAAGGCTGATTATCAAACAGTCCGCAGTGAATTAAATAATTATTCAACTAATTTAGCCGAAAAACCGGAAATATTAATTCTTACCAAAAGCGATCTTGTTTCTCCCGAAAAATTAATATCATTTCAAAAGCTCCTCAAACCAAAACTGTCAGTTTCAATTATCGACACTGACAGTCTCAAAAAACTCAACGACCTAATCGCCAAAGAACTAAATAACTAAATTATTTTTTTAGAATTTAGTCTTTTGACTTTAGATTTTAGACTTTTTTGCTTTAGGCTATTGCCTTCTTAATTTTCTCCCAGTCTTTTTTAAGATAGCTAACCATTTTTGTCGCTCCATCTTTGGTGCTTTCAAAATCATCTTTAAATTCAGTGACTACTTCATCAACTACTTTGCTGTATTTTTCCTTATTAATTTCTCCGGTCACAGTTTTAACTTCAGCCACTTTATTAGTTACTTTTTCTCTAATTGTTTGGTATTTGGTTTTAGCTTCTTCAGAATATTTTCCAAAAATATCTACTACCTGATCCCTGGTATCATCAGCCTTTGTTCTAACACTTAAGGTAATCTCAGCCGCTAAATCAGCAATTTGTTGTCTGGTCTTTTTACCACTTTGAGGGGCAAGTAGTAAACCTCCAACAGCTCCGGCTAGAGCTCCAAATAAACCCGCTAAAAAGAATTTTCCTGTTTGTTTTGCCATTTTGATATATTAAAATAATAATTAACAAACCTAGTCTAAATTAAATAGCTTTCACTGTCAACCGAGCTCGTTAACTCTTTCCATCCAGTGTCTGTCAGTTTTTACAGTTAACTCGAGATATATCTTCCTCATCGACATTAATTCGAGTTCTTTTCTGGCGTTATAGCCAATTTCTTTTATTTTTTGTCCATCTTTTCCAATAATCATTTTTTTGTAACGGTCGGCACTGGTATAAATAATAGCTGTAATCACAATTAATTTTTTCTTATCTTCAATTTTATCTACTCCCACAAAAATGGTGTAGGGTACTTCTTCTCTCAAAAATAAATATGCCTTTTCCCGAATAATTTCTTCGATGTATTCTTTTGAGCCCATACTAATTAGCGGCTTGTTTTCCTTTTGATATATTTCAATTTCTTTTATTAATTCTTTGTCATTTTTTTCCGGTAATTCGTCAAAAATTATTTTGATTAGCCCTTTGACATTCTTTTCTTTTAGAGCGGAAACTGAAATACTCTTATCAAATTCGTCTTCGAGATAATTATAATCAGCGAAGTGATCTTTACTTCCGACGGCAGCGTCTATTTTGTTATAAACCAAAATCTTTTTCGCTTTAACTTTTCTAAGTAGCCCTATCACCTTATTTTCTTCTTCATTTTTTGGCCGAGAAATATCGACCAGACACATTATTAATTGAGCTTTATTTAATGTTTTGGGAACCTCCTGATTAACTTTTTTACCCATCAAATCAGTCACTTTTCCGAGTACTCCTGGAGTATCGGTAAATAAAATTTTCCCTCTTTCATCTTCATAAATTGCCAAAATATTTTTTCTGGTAGTTTGGGGTAGGTGAGAGGTAATGGCCACTTTTTGTTGCATGATCGCGTTGAGGAGGGTTGATTTACCTGTGTTAGGTCTCCCGACAATCACTACCCGACCATATTTTTTCTTTATAATTTCTTCCACCTCTATATTTTACCCTAAAACACTGAATTATTCTTTAATAAATATATTCTAATTTTTTCCACTTTACACTTAGCAGTAAAAATGATAGACTGCTAAATATGCCAGATTTAGAACCTATCTTAACCAAAAAAATATTACCTCTTATTCCTCTTCGGAATGTCGTTTTATTTCCCTCAGTCGAAACCTCATTATTTTTTGGCAGAAAAGAATCCAGTAACTCACTGCTTGAGGCTTACGACAAGTATGACCGATTGGTTTTAATTACTGCTCAAAAAAATGCCAATACTGAAAAGCCGACCATTGATGATATTTATAATGTCGGTGTTATCGCCAAAATTGAACATATTTTACAAACTGACGGCTCCATGCACGCTATTGTCAAGGGTCTTTCTCGGATTAGCATTGTTAGTTTTGTTCAAACAGAACCTTTTATTTTGGCTGAATATGAGGAATTACCGGTTATTAGTGAGCCTGCAGTCGATGTTCAAAGAGCTGCTGAAGCCATTTTATCTCAACTAAAAAAAGCCTTTGCTCTCGGTCGTCAATTTGATCTCCCCGCCATGATGCAACTCAGTACCGGGGTTTCTTCGTCTGATTTAGCTGATCAGGTTTCTTTTTCAGTAAACACAAAACTTCCCGAAAAACAGCAATTACTCGAAACTCTTTTAGTATCGAAGCGTCTAGAGCATGCCACTGAACTTTTAATTCAAGAAATGAAAGTGGCGGATTTAGAGAGAAGTATTGAAGAAAAAACTCAGGAAAAATTTAACTCCGCCATCAAAAGAAATATTCTTGAAGAACGTAAAAACCAGATAGAACAAGAGCTCAAAAAAATGGGTAAAAGTGCTGGTGGTGAAACGGATGAGCTGGAAAAGAAAATTAAAAAAGCCAAAATGCCCAAAAACATCAAGAAAAAAATACTTAAAGAATACAATCGTCTTATCGAAATGGGTTCGATGGCTCCAGAGGCCTCCTATATCAGAACTTATTTGGAAAATATTATTGAGCTACCTTGGGGAAAATATGATGAAGCTGATATTTCTTTAAAAAAGGCAGAGGCCATTCTAAATCGTGATCATTATGGTTTAAAAGATATAAAAGAAAGAATTTTAGAGTATTTAGCCGTGATTAAATTGAAAAATGAACGCCACGATAAAGACACCAAGACAACAAACATTCTTTGTTTTATTGGCCCCCCGGGGGTGGGAAAAACCTCTCTTGGAAAATCTATTGCTTCGGCTTTAGGCCGTAAATTTGTCCGGGCCTCCCTCGGTGGTATTCGTGATGAGGCTGAGATGCGCGGCCACCGTCGAACCTATGTTGGTGCTATGCCTGGTCGTATTGTTAATGGAATAAAAGATGCCAAGTCCATGAATCCCGTTTTTATGCTTGATGAGGTTGATAAAATTGGTTCTGATTATCGCGGTGATCCCTCGGCTGCTCTTCTTGAAGCCTTAGATCCCGAGCAAAATAATAATTTTACCGACCATTATTTAGATTTTCCCCTTGATCTTTCAAAAGTGTTTTTTATTCTGACTGGTAACGATTATTCCACCATTCCTTATGCTCTTCGGGACCGCTTAGAAATTATTTCCTTTCCTGGTTACACTCAAGATGAAAAATTTCATATCGCCCAGAAGTATTTAGCCTTCAAAGAATTAAAATCAAACGGTCTCAAAGAGTCACAAGTGACCAAATTTGATGATTCAACTCTTCGCTATCTTGTCGACAAATACACTCGCGAAGCCGGAGTCAGAAATCTCGAAAGAGTCATTGCTGCTATTTACCGTAAATCAGCCAAAAAAATAGTTTCCAAAAAAACTAATAAAGTTAATGTTAACGACAAAAAACTTCTCCAAAAATTTTTAGGTCCGGAAAAATTTACTTCACAACTTAAGGGCAAAAAAGATGAAATAGGTGTTTCTACTGGTCTCGCTTGGACATCAGTTGGTGGTGATATATTATTTATCGAAGTCAATATCATGCCCGGAAAAGGGGATTTACTATTGACAGGCAAACTTGGTTCAGTTATGAAAGAATCTTGTCAGGCAGCTTTATCCTTCGTTCGTTCTCAGTCAAAAAAATGGGGAATTAAACAAGATTTTCATAAAATCGATATCCATATTCATGTTCCTGAGGGCGCTACTCCCAAAGATGGTCCCAGTGCCGGTGGCGCCATTACCACTGCCTTAATTTCAGCCCTAACTGGCAAAGCTATTTCTCATGATATTGGTATGACGGGAGAAATTACTCTTAGGGGAAATATTCTAGAAATCGGTGGTTTAAAAGAAAAATCACTCGCCGCTCACCGGGCTGGATTAAAAACCATTTTTATTCCCGCCGATAATAAAAAATCTTTAGTTGATATTCCTCGGGAAGTCAAAAAAGATATCAAGTTTATCCCCGTTTCCCACTACTCCGAAATCTATAAAAAAATATTCGAATAGATTTTACATCTTTTCGAGCATTTCGATTCCCAGTATCTCCAGACCTATTTTCAATATAGTTGCCGTTCTTTCGGTTAAAAATAATCTTTGTTTCTCTTCTTTTTCGCCAATAATTCTAAATTTAGCATAAAATTCGTTATATTTTCTGGCAAGAATTAATAAATATTCAGCCAGGACTGCCGGTGAAAATCTCTCCGCTGCTTCAATAATTTTTTCTTCAAATTTATAGAATTCTCTCAGTAGCGCCACCTCTTCCTCCTCAATATTATTAAACTCTGAAATTTTGATTGAAGATTGAAAATTGTAGATTGAAGATTTATTTAATACGCTTTGACACCTCGCATAGGTATATTGAAGATATGGTCCGGAATTTCCCTCCATACTCATTACTTTTTTCCAGTCAAAAATAATATCTTTTTTAGGATCTTGTTTTAAATCATTAAATTTAATCGCTCCAATTGCCACTGCTTTTATTTTGTTCTCATCGTTATCCGGCGCGATCTTTTTAGCCTCTTCCATGGCTTTATCTATCACCTCAGATAAATGGATAGTTTGACCCTTTCTCGTTGAAAATTTACCCCCAGTCCATCTAATCATCCCGTGGGCGACATTATAAAATTGAGGCGTCCAGCCGAGCATTTTTGCTGTTGCAAATATTTGTCGGCAGTGAAGTTCTTGGTCGGCCCCAATTTCGTAAATTATCAAATCGGGATTCCAGGTCTCCATTCTATACTTAACTGTCGCCATATCTCGGAGAAAATAAGTAGTGGTTTCATTAGATTTAATTACCATTGCTGGTGGCATTGCCGTAAACTCGACAATTCTAGCTCCTTCACTATTTTTAATAATTCCCCTACTTTCCATTAGTTTAACTACTGACTCCATTTTGTCCAAATAAAATGATTCGCCGAGGGTGTAGTTAATTTTTACTCCCAGTAGCTCGTAAATTCGGTCAAATTCTTTTAGGGAAATATCAATACATTTTTGCCAAATTTCTGTCGCCTCAGCCTCTTTATTTTCCAGTTTTGAAAACCACTGACGAGCCTCATCATCTAGAGTCTTATCTTTTTCGGCTTCTTCATGAAACTTAACATAGAGAGTTTCGAGGTCATTAATACTCATTTCTTCCACTGCTTTTTCACCCCATCTTTTAATGGCGACTATTAATTTTCCAAATTGGGTTCCCCAGTCACCGAGATGATTATCCCCAATACATTTCCAGCCTAAAAACTGGTAAATATTATAAAGAGCTTGACCAATATTGGTGGACCGAAGGTGTCCAATCCCAAACGCCTTGGCAATATTTGGCGCACTATAATCAATGACCATTGTTTTGCTTTCACCATTTTTATTCAATTCTTTTTGCCACTCTTCTGTTCCGATTCTTTCCGTTTCTTTAATTAAAATATTTTTATTCAGCCAAATATTAGTAAATCCGGCCATAAATTCGGTTTTTTCCACCAAATCATTTTTGGATAAATTTTCTACTGGCTTTCCTGTCCTAATCGCATAATCGCCAAACTTAGCTATTGAAGGATGTTCGATCTTTCCCTCGACCTTGTTTTCCAATAACCACTTTTCCAGATCTTTTTTAATCATGCCTAATTTTAGCAGATTTTCAAAATACTTTAGTTCCAGCGGGTAAATCTTTATCTAAAATCAAGATTGACATTTCATTTTTTTCTTCATCTTCGGCGCCGAAGATCATCGCCCCGCTTTCTTCTCCCATAATTTTTTTTGGAATCATGTTCACGACAAAAATAGTTTTTTTGTTTAATAAATCAGTCGGGGAGTACCATTTTTTGATTCCGGAATAAACTACTTTTTCTCCAATTTCTTTACCAAAGTCAACCATTAATCTAATTAATTTTTCTGATTCTTTCACATTTTTTGCTTCAATAATTTCACCCACTCTAAATTCAACTTTAGCAAAGTCATCATATGTAATTTTATCCATGTGCCTATTTTACCAAAAAGCCTTTTGTGTTATCTTAGGTTTACTATTAGTCATTAAGATATAAGATGATTGTTAACAAACAAATTTTCCGTGGTTATGACATTAGAGGTATTGCCGGGACAGATTTAAATCCGCAGATTGTTGAGCACATTGGCAAGGCACATGGTACTTATCTTCAAAAAAGAGGTATTTCGCAAGCAGTTGTTGGTCGTGATTGTCGCTTAACATCGGCAGAATACAGTCAGGCCTTTATTAAAGGATTAAATTCAGTTGGGATAAACATAATTGATATTGGCTTAACTATGGTCGGGACTTTTTACTGGTCCCAGTATTTTTTAAATATTAAAGGTGGTGCTTTTATTACTGCTTCTCACAATCCGGGTGAATATAATGGCTTTAAACTAGCGGCTGATTTATCTGAGACATTGATTTCGGACGGTATCAAAGAAGTTTTATCTCTGGTCGAAACTGAAAATTATTTTAAATCAGATACCATCGGTAGCGTTCAAGAAAAAGATATAACCGAGGATTATTTTAATGATATTTTAGCCAGACTTCCTAATCATTCAAAATTAAAAATATTAATCGACCCCAGTCACACTACCGCTGGAATATTAGCTCCCAAATTATTTAGACAAGCCGGCTTTGAAGTTATTGAGAAACATTGCAATATTGATGGCACTTTTCCCCTCGGTACCCCTGATCCTACTGAGTCAATAGTCGCCAAAAGACTGTCGCAGGAGGTGGTAGAGGCGGGTGCCGATGTTGGTTTTACATTTGACGCTGATGGGGATCGCATTGGCATTGTTGATGAAAAAGGTGGCATAATTTGGAACGATGTCCTCGTCGCTATTTTTACCATGGATGTCCTCCAAAAACACCCTGGAGCCATAATCATGTACAACACCCTTTGTTCGAAAATTGTTGAAGACACGATTCTCAAGTCTGGTGGTCAGCCTTTTATGTGGCGTACTGGTCATTCTTTTTTGAAGAAAAAAAATCAAGAAGTAAAAGCTGCTTTTATTGGTGAACTTTCCGGTCACTTTTTCTTTTCCGCTGATTTCTATAATCACGATGATGGCCTGTATTCAGCTCTCAGAGTCGTTGATTTCTTATCTCGTGACGGTCGTTCACTCTCGCAAGTAATTGATTCTTTGCCAAAATATATCTCGAGTCCGGAAATTAAAATTGGTTGTCCTGATGACAAAAAAATAGGTCTAATGCCAGTTATTGCCGAGAAGCTAAAAACTGATTTTCCGGGTACGCAGATTATTGATGATGAAAGGGCTGGGGATGGAGTCAGACTAAATTCGCCCGACTCTATGTTTGTTGTTCGCTATTCTCAAAATGGTCCCTATTTAACCGTTAAATTTGAGGCCCAAACTGAAGAAAAATATCAAGAACTGAAAAAATATATTTACGAAACACTAAAGCTTTATCCAGAGATTAATTGGAACGAGGGTGTCAATCTTGAAAGTTTAAATTAATTTATTAAATTTTGTTTTAAAATCTGGGTTATAATTGTTTAATCGTTATTTATAGATTTAATTAAAATCATATGGCATTTAGTATAAATATGGCCGTAATTACCGGCAACGTTACTCGTGATCCTGAGCTTCGATATACTCCCTCGGGAACTCCTGTTTGTAGCTTTGGCGTCGCTACCAATCACTCTATCAAAAAAGATGATCAGTGGACTGATATTCCCACCTTCCACAACATTGTTGTCTGGGGTAAATCAGCCGAATACATTAGCAATACAGTTAAAAAAGGCATGAAAGTATCGCTTACTGGCAGAATTGATAATCGTCAATATGACGCTAAAGATGGGACCAAAAAATATATTAGTGAGATTATTGCCGACACAGTTATTCCCTTTACAGAACGAAAAACTACAAGTGAGGTGGATGATGTAGTTCAGGAACCAGATCAAAATCAAAAGCTTGCTGGAGCGAGCGAAGTTGATGCTCCAGTTGAAGACATCGTTATTCCCGACGAAATGCCATTCTAAAACTCTTCTTTTTCTATCTCTAAATAATCAATCTTGTGGGTTCCGTCTGTTTCAAGCAAGTGGCCAAGTCGTGTTTCAATAATTGCTGATGTTTTAGCAAAGTCTACATTTCCTTCGGTCGAGATATCATATCTTTCTCCTTTCCAGCCACAAGTCAAGCACACTGGAAGTATTGCCACAACCTCTTTGTTGTCCATTACCGATTATAACAAACAGACCTATAATACGCAACTATTTGGTGACCCCACGGAGAATTGAACTCCGGTTACCAGGATGAGAACCTGATGTCCTAGCCACTAGACGATGGGGCCAAAGTTAAACTATTATACAAAAAATAACTAGCCACTAGCATTGCCCGTCCGGAGCTTTAGCGCAGGAGGGACGATGGGGCCAAAGCTAAACTATTATACAAAAATAACTAGCCACTAGCATCGCCCGTCCGGAGCTTTAGCGCAGGAGGGACGATGAGGCCAAAGCTAAACTATTATACAAAAATAACTAGCCACTAGCATTGCCCGTCTGGAGCTTTAGCGCAGGAGGGACGATGGGGACATGATGTACAATTAAAACAGATGAATTTTATCAAATATCGCTCCCAATTGCTCTTAATTCTTATTACCTTTCTTTCTTCAGCTTTAATTTGGTTTGGATTCTATAAAAATATTCCCAAGTTTTTGGGCTTCCCGGAGACATCACTCGAAACAGTTTTTGCCAATTATGACGGTCCGAATTACATGGTCATTGCCAAGTGCGGCTACGACAAAGAGTGCATTGCTAAAAACTTTTCTCTCCCTCTACCTCTCGAATATTATCCTGCCCATCTTCCCGGCTTCCCACTATTAATAAAATATTTTAATTTATATGTGAATACTCCCAAAGCCATGCTCCTGGCCACTCTTTTTGGTTCTTTGCTTTTTACCCTGAGTTCCTATTATTTTTATAAACTATTTTTTAAAGAGAAAACTGCCTTTTGGCTTGCCTTCCTTAGTATATTTTTTCCGGGGAGGCTCTTTGTTTTACGTCTAGTCGGGGCGCCCGAAACCTGGTTTTTAAGCTTCATTCTTTCTTCACTAATCTTTTACAAAAAGAAAAATTTTTGGCTATCGGCTCTTTTTGCAGTTTTTGCCCAGCTCTTAAAAAGTCCCGGTATTCTCCTTTTTGGTGCTTATTTTGCAATTGCCTTATTTGACTATCTAAAAACTAAAAAACTAAACACCAACTATCTAATCTATTTACTTATCCCTCTCTCTGCTTTAGGAATTTTTTATTATTACTATCTCGCGACAGGGGATTTTCTGGCTTATTTTCACTCTGGTGATAATTTTCATTTAACCTCTTTTCCCTATCAGGTTTTTGTCAGTACCCGCTCTTGGATAAACACTATTTGGCTTGAAGATGTTATCTATATTTTTGCTCTCGTCTTTTTTGCTCTAAAAAATCTTTGGAAAAAATTTAAATTAGATATTTTATTTATTTTCCCTCTTATTTTTACTTTAGCCACGGTCTTAGTGGCTCACCGGGATATTAGCCGCTATATTGCCCCTGTCTATCCCTTTGTCTTTCTTGCCTTTGGTAAAAAAATTGCCTCTTCAAAAATCCGCCCCCTTTTTTTTCTTTTAATCCCGGCCGTCATTCTCTACGCCATTAATTTTATCGTTGGCAATACGGCTCCAATTACTACCTGGGCCCCCTATCTTTAATTTTTCAAAGATATCTTCCCGTTCTCTTCAAAAATAATATTTTGCAGACTCATCATTCCTATCTTTATCCCTGTTTCTACCACCGATTTATCTAATTTTTTGCTTAATTCATCGACACTCAAAGATTCTATTTTAAGAAGTTTAATTATTTCGTTTTCCAGTGGATCGAGACTTTCAAATAAATTTTCCTGAAGTATTTTATGATTACCAATTATTTCCTCAGCTGATAAAGTCATTTTCCCTAAATTATTTTTGATTAAATAATTTGTCCCCTGCGCGATACTATTATTAATTTGCCCGGGAATAGAAAAAACATTTTTTCCCTGTTCTCTCCCCATTCTAGCCGTGATTAAAGATCCGGATTTTATACCTGCCTCTATTACGAGTACTCCAAGGCTTGACAGTCCGGCCACAATTCTATTTCTTTGAGGAAAGCTCCATAATGTTGGTTGAAAGTTTGGCTCATATTCTGAAATTATTAATCCTCCATTTTCTAATATTTGGCTATACAAATTGTCATTTTCTGGTGGCGTTAAAACATTGAGACCTCCGCCAAGGACTGCTATTGTTTTTCCCCCAAATTCCAAACATTTTTGATGTGATTCAGTATCAACCCCGTACATAAAACCAGAAATAATAGATATTTTATTAGCTACCAGCTCTGGCATAAACTTGGCAATGACTTCTTTCCCGTAGTGGCTCATTCTCCGGCTGCCGACAATTGCTATGCTTTTTTCAAAAATTTTATTATCCCAATCTCCCCGGTAATATAATTTTTCGGGACAATTTTTTATTTCCTTTAATTGTTTGGGAAAATCTTTTTTCTTAATAATTTTTATCAGCCACTTTTTCCATTTATTCATATTTTAGATTATTAATTTTTTATTATTTTAGAATTTAGATTTTAGAATTTTTTATTCTATATTTTTGTAATATCTAATTTCGTTTCCTAAAATACACACTGCGTCTATCCGATATTTTTCAAAATTTTTCATCTCTCTTTTCTTTTCCACTAAATAACTTTCAGCTGTTCTTTTTACCTGCCAAATTTTATGTTTATCAATCATCTCTTCCGGAATTCCCAAGCGGTCATCACTTTTATATTTCACTTCTATAAACACCAACCAATCCTCATCGCTCATTATCAAATCAATTTCTCCAATTTTATTTTCAAAATTTGCCTCAATAAAAATGTAGCCCTTTTTTACTAAATACTCCTTAGCAATATTTTCCCCATATCTTCCCTTTTTATAATTAAATTGCTTTTCCATTTAATTAATCACCAATCACCAAATTACAAGAAACAAACAATAACCAATTTTCAATACTCAATATCTCAAACATTTTTTACTTCTACTTTACTAATAATAGCTGAAAGTATATTTCTAATTTGGGTACATTCATCAATTAATATTTCGGTTTTAGAGCGAAAACCATCATTTGCTTCAATAATTAATTCTAGCCAAAAAACTGTTTCTTTTGATTCTTTTCTCGATATTCTCAGTCTAAATAAAAAATCTTTTTTTCCGGTTGAATCATTTGCTTCACGGTAATTTGCCCCAACAGACCCAGATGATCGTATTAATTGATCAATTAATTTTGAATTAACAATGGATGGCGGTAGTTCTTTGCATAGTCTGATAACTCTTTTAGCAAATATTAGAGTTCTGTCTTCTAAATCAAATTTGTGATTTGTTTGTATTAGTTGTTTATTGGTAATTGTCATTTGTTTGGAAAACTTGGTATTTGTATCTTGGTTATTTAATATTTACTCTCCCGTTCTCACCCTGTACTGTAGTGCCTCGGCAATATGGACATCTTTAATGTTTTCCGAAGCGATTAAATCAGCAATTGTCCGGCTGACTTTTATTAACCTAAAATAAGTCCGTGCCGATAATGAAAATTTATTTACCGCCTGTTTTAAGAGTAAATTTGCACTATCTTCGAGCTTGGCGAATTCCTTTAAATGCTTATTTTTCATATCGGAATTGCTGTATATTCCCTTTGAATTTTCGAATCTTTTTTTCTGAATCTCTCTGGCTGCCATCACTCTTTTTCTGATGGCTTCAGATTTTTCCGCCGTACTTTTTTCCGTAATCATTAACTTATTAACATCAACCGAGGGCACGTTTAAATGCAAATCAATCCGGTCCATAATCGGCCCTGACAATTTTTTTTGATAATTCATAATTTGGTGAATATTACATTTACATTCTTTTTTCTCGTCACCTAAATAGCCACACGGGCAAGGATATACATTATTATAATATATAGCTTAGTTTGGCATAAAAAAAGATTTAAATAACCTTATGGATGATTATTTTTATTCAAAAACATTTAGCTTATCAAAGGCTAATCGTATTAGTGCAACCATATGAATATATTATGCTCTGGATATATTGTCTCTCTGCTTCTAAGGCTGCTATTGCTTCAAACGAACTGGAATAGTTTGGATACCTGTTTGCGTAAAAATCAGCCTTATATTCGCTCCACATCCGTACCGCTTCATTACATTTTGCTTGGTCAACAACCGGAGCTTGAGTTGCCGAAATTAAAGTAGGGATTACCTGAACAGAAGTTGGTCGCATTGTTGGGATTGGAGTTACTACATACCCAGAAGCCACTTTGTTTTTTAGATTTGTGCATTCTTCGGGAGATAAGTGATAATACGTGTCAGTTGTTTTTAAGCTAGGATAATAAATAGCGCAGGCAGGATATCTATAAACAATTTGATTATTATTTATAGGTGCCTGAGTATTCACAGCTTTTTTTCCCCACGCTTTATTAAAATTGTCACATTCAGTTTGGGTTGTCTGAAAATTTTTTCCATCAGGACCAATACAATTAATCTTAGTCGGATTGCTTTGAACACCTAATCCTTTATTTTGATCCCTTATACACGCAGATTTACTTTCATAAAAAATCCATCTCCCGCCTGTAAACCCACAGCAAGTTGAATTACCACAAACACTTTTTATTAATAGTTTTGTTCCGCCTCCACACTCCTTGCTTATTGGACAATTTACAAGTTCTTCGGTTTTAGGTTGAGTTGGAATTATTTCACCATTATAGAAACGGGAATCAAGAATATAACCAGTCCACCAAGGATCTTTTTTAGTTGTTTTATAGTTTTCCGAAAAAATAATAGATTGATTTGGGTCTATTTTATAAGGAACAACAAATTCATGTGTTTCATCAACAATCCAATTTTCTCTATTTTTTGAAATTTTCAGTATAATTTTGTTGTTATAAATAGGTTTATTACTTTTATTCAAAATACTCCCAGAAATTACCTTGCCATCATATTTCATATTTTGTAATTCTGTTTTTATAGAATTTTCTTGAATATCCTTTTTTATTTTCTGTTTCTTCTGCGTTTCCCCCGTAGATAATGCAACTCCAACATTGATAAAGAAATATAAAAGACAAAATAATAGAGAATATTTGATAAAAGAAGAAACTTTCCTTTCATCTCTATTCAGAGAAAGCATTGTTCCAAAAAATGCAATTATTCCTAAAACAATGTTTCCAAGAAATAAATACAAAACACCTTTTTCATTCCAAAGACTTAAACCTTTTGGAGATAACCCCATATTTATATACACCATAATGCCAAAAACCAACATTGTTGTTACCCATAGTATTAACCAAGACTTTTTTGGATTTCTAATATAGGGAAAATCAGATTTATCTTGATTTTTATCACACCTCAATTCGTGTTCATCACATTTTTTTAAAGTATTAAATTGTTTTCCACAATAATCACAAGTCCAAACATATTTATTATTCGGTTTTTTGTTTTGTGGTTTTGTGGTCATAATTATTTGCTTTTTTATAAAGATTGTTAGTTATGTTCCACGCCTCTTTAATATCATAAAAGCCCGATAAAAATACCGACATAAAAAGAAATATATTATCAAATTTATTACTATTCTAATTAAATCTAAGAACAAACCATATTTAGATGGATTAACTATACTTACCAAGCTGTTTATTAAAAATATTGTCATTTGAAAAACAAATAAGGCAAAAAGCAAAAATGAAGCAGATTTATTCTTTTTCTTAACTAAATAACCAAGGATTAGTGCCGTAATTCCAATCACCTTATAAGACCAATTATATGTAAAATTCCATGTAACGAAAATGGTTATTACTGAATAGATTAAAGTAATATTAAAAACACGACTAAGCATTTTTTCTTCTGTTATTACTGATTTAGTATTGTTAAACATATTTTTATAATTAATAATTATTTCTACTTCCTGTAATTAGAGTTATTGGAAGTAAATATAAATTTATGATTTGTTCGCATCAATTATTTGTTTAACAAAATAATATCCTCCATAACCCAAAGTACCTAATCCCAAATACGAAAGTATACCCATCTCTGAGTTATTTGAATTAGTGGAACTTGAAACGCTAGTTGGTAACCGTCTAATCGTTGGTGTTGGTGGAGAATACCATTCAGGAATATTTACAGTCCAATATACTGTATTTGACCAGTATTCATCTATTTCTTTCTTTACATTTAAATACCAAGTTCCTGGTTTGATATTTTGGAAAGTAAATTTATTAGAATAAAAATCAATTAAAGGTCCAGGATCACACCCCTTACACTTACTCAATACTGCACTATATTTTGACGGTGAGTTGTCATCAAGATTAACAGTAACATAAAATGTTTTATTATCATTTGGAGTCCAATTCCAAGTAGCAGTAGTACTACTCGGAAATACGGGAACAATTCGTTGTTTTTGTACCGCTGGCGGAGAATAACACGTACAAGAAGGGCTAAGAGAACCATCACAACAAAGCTGTCTACCACCACTACAACCACAGACTCCATCATGCCATGAACAACAACCTGAAGTAGCTACTATTTTTTGGGGGATAAAAATAAACAAAAAAAAGAAAAAAAACAAGATTTTTATTCCAAATCTCATTGCCTTAATCTTACCACTAATTCTAAATTTAGGCATGTGACGCCATATTCTTTGTATTTCTTTTCCTTGATTTAACCCCAAACCCATTTTAATGTTCTATACTTCAGATAGAAGTGATAAAAATGACAAGAAACGTTTTTTTACTTATTCCTTTTATTGCCGTTTATATTTTTGAGATTTATATGGTATCGGCTTTTCTTCTTGGTTTTCACCGT
Source organism: uncultured Gammaproteobacteria bacterium (assembly GCA_964549165.1). GTDB lineage: Bacteria > Patescibacteriota > Microgenomatia > UBA12405 > UBA12405 > UBA12158. The sequence goes on from CAZJUH010000008.1 coordinate 24,700, forward strand.
TCTGAAGAATATATCCGCTTATTGCCAAATAATATCGCTTGTTTACTTCTCTGCATGTTGATTACCTTGTTTTTTGTATTAAAAAAGATAAAATCACTCAAATCTTCCAAATCTGGATTAAATAACCTCTAAACGCTAACTACTACACCCTTAAGACTACAATCGTAATACTATGGTTGTAACACTACAAGAGTAGCCCTATTTAAGTGTGTTACGCCTCAAGTTTTTTCTCTATATCTTCAATCCTTTTCTCAAGCTCGGCCTTATCATAAGCATCTAAAAATATACGACACAAGAAGCCAATAGAACCTGAAACGTTATTTGTGGGCATTTGACCAGTCCAAACAAGATTTAAAGTATTAGCCAATAAACTCATAATATCATTAGGATTATTGATCTCAATATCCTTACCAAATGATATTGGTGCTTCCCGCCTATTAGTTCCTCCCTTTATCACTGCCAACGATTTAATCTCAGCATATTCTGGGTTGTGATTAATGCATAGACTGCTCCCTTTTATAGCATTAGCATTGCAATGGGTACCATCTGATTTTATAAAACTACATTTCATCTATTGATTGAAATATTAATCATAAGTTAGTTATGGGGAGTATCCTATTTTGCATCAAAACTAGTAAAATCATTTCCTTCTTTCATGTATATAAGAATCGGTGTTTCTTTGTGTTCACTTTCAATATACTCTTCCTTGTTACCCTCGCGGTCCTTGTAATAGGTCTTTCCATCTATTTTCCATACTGGTAAAAGTATGTTTAGTAATTCTTTTTTCGGCTTCGGTATTATCTTTTTTTCAATTGTTTTAATCCTATTATTTAAATTTGTCATAACTTTATATAAATTTTTATAATTCGTATTTCTTTTTTTCTTCTATCAACACAGAAAATAATTTGTTGATATCTTGTTTTAGTAAAATTCTATTTTCAATCTTTCTAATTCTTGATATCAAATTGGTCATAAAATCTCCTTTGTATACTCAGAAAGTATTTCTTTAAAACAACGATATGCTGATTCAAGTTCCTTTAAATTAAAATAATAACCTTCATTAGTCGAGTCCTCGTCATAACGAAATTTCAAAAACGCCTTGTCCCACCTAAAACTAGTACCATAACCCTTGATATTTGAAATAATTCTTTTCAATTTCTTAGTGTTGATAGATTTAATTCTTTTTCCTTTCAAATAAAATATTAAACGAAACTTAGGCACGAAGATCTTTGTTTTTTTTGTTTTCATTTCATTTATTAAGAATTAAATAATTTATTTGCATATTCCTCTTTAACATCGGGTTCCACTTCCACAAATATCTTTTTTTCACCAATGTAATCCATCTTGACTGCACCATCGGCACAATATCTAAATTGTTCTAAAATAATCTGAGATTGCTTACTTAGTTGTGGATCGTTATAAAACTGAAGTGGTCGCCAAACAAGAATTGCTCCGGTAAGTTGAGAAAGGGATATGCCACCATGGATGTCTTCGATTGAAGGCTTAGTAACGACTGTTATTGATTCGGAAAAAAGTTTGTCTATCGATCCTTCTTTAATCAGGTTCTTTATTCCCTCGGGATTTTCCTTATAGGTACCACCTTTTTTTGTGTGTAGTACTGGAATGGTTATCACGTCATTCTCTTTGGAAAAGTTAATTATTTTAGTAAGACAATTGTTTAATACTTCCCAACCCTGTTTTCCTTGAATTAGAGAGGTCGAAAAGGTAGAGAGGTTGTCGATACATATCAACTTACATCCTGATAAGGCAAAAGCTTTCGCATGCTTCATAGCGATATCAAAGTTAAGTTCATTTCCCTGGCTCAGGTCTTTAATCCCGGCATATAAGAAATTACTACCGTTAACATCAAGCCAATCTTTAGCCAATTTAGAGTGATTTTCAACCTCTGCGGTCTCCGTATTAAGCCATATACCAGCCATCCTATTGATAACATCTTGATCAGTCAGCTCGGTGTTTATCAAGCCAACTTTCATACCACTTTTAAGGCGATGATTTAGGATGTTCATTAACAGAGACGATTTCCCTGACTTGTTACCACCACCAATAAGGTAAGCTCCACCATTTCTTAGACCACCGATGATAGAATCGACACATTTAAAGCCAGTTTGTATCTCGGTGTATTTTTCCTTCGGGTTAAAGCGTTCAGCTAGGGGAATTAGTTGGCTCCCACTAAGAGATATATATTTATCAGGCATGGTTTTTGATTTGGGAACTTTTAAGCTCAAGTTTTTTAAAATCAAGTCGGGGAGTATTATCTTTCTTATTTATTACATTTACATTTTCATTTACAGTAACAGCTTGATTTGCTTGGTTTTGCTTGAGTTTGGCAATTCTTGCTTTTCCGCCTTTACTTCCGGCAATAGATCTCTCATTTCTAATTTCTTCCCACCTATCTTGATCTCTTGATAGTTGAGATTTAATTGGGGTTAGAACCAAATCTATTATTCTATTGGCAGAATTTACTACCTTTCCATTTACTATGTCGAAAATCGCTAGTATTAGTTCTTTGCACTCGTCACCAGACAATTTTTCAAAAATCTCTTTTTGGTCAACATAGAGAATAAAACTTTTTTTAGATATTGCTTTACCGTGACCCATTTTTAAAATTAATTACTAATTTATTGGGACGTATAAAATCTTCTCCACTCCGGTTATTAGAAAGAAAATTAATGTTCAAAAAATTAGACAATACTTCAGAAAGTTTTTTTACAAAAACGTCCTGATTAAGCTCGCTTAAGTTGTTCCTAACTCTGTTCAAGTTATCGTGTTCATTGTTCTGGAGAGATATTATCACGTTTGTCAAGCTATGGATATGTCGAAGTATTAGAGACTGCTAAACGCCCATAAACCCTTGTAAAAAGTAATGAACGTAATAAAATAATTGTATGAAAGCCGTCGCCTATGCAAGAACTTCAACACTCGACCAAGCTTCTGAAGATAAAGTTTCGATACCAGATCAATTAAAATGGGCTAAAAGTTATGCTGAAGAAAGAGGTTGGGAATATGTTGGGGAATATATTGAGCCGGGTATAAAAGGTTATTCTGAACTTGAGGACAGAGAGGGGGTAGTTAATCTGTTTAAAGATGCAAGTGATGGAAAATTTGATATTGTCTTGGTTTATCATTCCAGCAGGATTGCCAGAGAGGGGGATTTAATTTTAAAGTTCCACCGTATCTTAGCTGATTATAAGGTTCAGGTTTATTGTCGAAATGTTCCCATAGATACAGTCAACAAAGACGATTACTACTGGGGAGGTAATTATATTCAACAAATAATGACTGCATTGGCCGGAGTCCAGGATCAACAGGAAAATGTTGCCAGATCCGAAAGGGTAAGAAGTGGCTTCCGAGGTTTAGCTGAAAAAGGTAAATTGGTCTTTGCACCCTATGGTTATAGAAAAAAATATAGCGTTGATCCAAATGGTAAGCGAACTTGGATATGGGAAATAGTAACTAAAGAGTCTCTTGTTGTAGAAGAAATGTTTGACTCTTACGGAAACAAAGAGATGACAATTAGAGGGATTATGAGTTTGCTAAATGACGTAAAAAAAATTCCTTCACCATCAGGAGTGACTTGGAATACTGGAACAATAAAAAATATTTTAAGTAATCCGGCTTATATTGGTATGGTTCGTTGGGGTAGGAAACTTGGTAGTCGCTATAAGCAAGGTAGGTCAAAAACTGGTAAACAAAAAAGAACAATTCTTGCCCCTGATAAATGGATTTTAGTCAAAGGAAATCAACCTCAAATTATTAATAAAGAATTATTCGATAAGGTTCAAAAAAGGCTCAAAGAAAGAGGTCTGATACACGGTAGGGTTATTGCCTCACCGGGTTTGCTTACTGGACTGGTTAAGTGTGGAATATGTGGCAAGAATGCCTATCATAAAGCCAAAAGGGTTAAGTTAAAAGGCAAAGAGAAAGGAGAATCAATCAGATACGACTATATCTGTCAGACTTATATTTCTAAGGGTAAAAATGCTTGTCGTCGTCACATAATCGGTGCCACAAAATTACACGAATTGGTCTTGAACGATATTAATGAAGTAATTACTAAAGCCTCTAAAAGAAATAAACTTTTCTATACCGGTAGCAAATCCAATGAAAATCATGACAAAGAAGAGATAAATATTTGTACAAAAGGAATTAAAAACCTGGAGACTGAATTCAGTCGTTTACTAACTGCATATACTAAAAAAGTTATTTCGTTAGAAAAATTAGAAGAAGAACAAAAAAGAATTAATGCTGAGGTAATATTATTCCAAACCAAATTAAATGAGCTTGATAAAATAAAAGAAAACAATGATACCCAAAAAAACGCTAAAGAGAGGTTGAAAAATATTGCCAAAGATTTTAAAGAAGCCTTTAAAAAAGGTAGCTTTAATAGTCAAAAAGAATTAATCCATTCTTTATTGGAATCGGTGATTGTTGATAGAAAGGGGAATGTTCAAATAAATTACAGACTAAACTAAGTATAAAATCACGATATGGCTTGTGTTAGGATAATATGTGGTAAATAATACAATAGACCTATCAAGGTATAAAAAAATCTTAAAAAAATTAAAAATAACTCACCGAGAAGTGGCTGAATATACAGGTCACAGTCGGGAAAATGTTACTTGCTGGCTAAACGGTAAAAATCCACCAATTAGGACTGCTACTCATGTATCAGAAGAAATTGATGAATTAATCGCAAAACATTCCTCTTCCAACAATAAGACAAAAGAGAAAGAAAAGACCGCCTTAAAGCAAATAAAGAAAATCATTAATGACATGGCTAAAAAATAGAATAATAGTTATGGTGGTAAAATTTACTTAACTACTGATATACATCCAAAAAGTCTAATTACGGGAAGTAGAAATTATTAGTTAATAATATATGAAAGAAATATCCACAAAAGATAATCAAAATCTTGATTTATGTTGGTATTGTGGAAAGAATAAGGCACAAGGTGAATATAAATACTATTGTCCTTTATATAAGATACTAAAAAGAAAAAATACTTTTATGGTTGTGGGGTCAAGTATAAAAACGGAATATATACGGAAGTCTATTGTTATTCCTCGTTGTAAAAGTTGCCAAATGTTACAGTCAAAAAATTTTAACATTAGCATTATTACTTCTATTGCGTTATACCTTATTTCTTTTTACATAATATTTCTTACCCAAAACGTGCCTATTAAGTCAACACTTCTAGGTGGGGTCATACTTGGATTTATATTTATTCCTATACTTTTTTTAATAGTTTCACCGATTGTTGATAGATTATGTGGTAGTAATCAAGGAAATGAAAAAGATTTTCCACCTATATCTATGTTGTTAGCTGATGGTTGGGAGATAGGGACAAAGCCGCCATATAAGGGAGGCAATATCAATTAACTCTAATTATAGGAAGTAAGCAATTATTAGTTAAATAAATTATGAATAAACAGAAAGAAAATAATATGTCAAAAACATACATCATTATTGCTGTAATAATAGGTTTGGCTATTTTAGGATATGGATATATGAATTACTCCGTAAAAATAAAAATATTGGAAAACGAAAAACAAACAAAAGAACTTGAGACAAAAAAAGAAAAAGACAAAGAGTTGAATTTAAGAATATGTCTATTAAATGCTAGTTCAAATGCGGCGGATTATTGGAATAGAGAATGTAAATCTTATGGAGTTAATCAT
>CAZJUH010000009.1:0-29431 GCA_964549165.1 uncultured Gammaproteobacteria bacterium
TAATTGGAGTTTTATTACTTGTAAATTATTCTAAAAGTTTTTTTAAAAAAGATTTTATTTTAAAATTTATTTTTCCTTTATTTATTTTTTCTCTGCCCATTCTTTATGGTCTCCTTTTTCAGCACCAGGGTAACCGTCTTGAAGTAGTCAGTCTGTTCTCATATCCCCGAAGTCAGGAAGAACAAAACTTAATAATTTCCGAGGGAGGCAAGCTCGATTATCAACTATTTCACAACCAAGCTATCTTTTTTGTCAGAAATTTTTTAACCCGGTATTTTAATCATTTTTCACCTCAATTCCTATTAACTCAAGGAGATTGGCAAAACCCCCGTCACAGCGCCCCTTATACCGGTGTTTTACTATTACCCTCGGTTATATTCCTAATCATTGGCATTTTTCGCTATCTTGCTACTTTTCGCTCGACTAAAAACTACTCATCTATTAATCTCTTTTTCTTTCTATGGCTAATTTTGGCACCCATTCCCGCCGCCTTAACCCGCGACTCAGTTCAGGCCACACGCATTATGAGTTTTTCTTTGCCGCTTTGTTATTTTGCCGCTTTGGGAATTGTCTCAACTTTAAAATATTTTAAGAAAAATAATTTTCTCTATTTATCTATTAAACTACTTATCTTTTTTGCCTATATATTTTCTTTTGTTTATTACTCCGACTTATATTTCAATCATATGGTAAAAAAATCACCTCAGGAATGGCTCTTTGGTTATCAACAGGCCATCGACTATGTAATTGAAAACGGACAAAATCGTGTCGTCTATTTCACTCCTTTTTATGGTCAGCCATATATTTATTATCTTTTTTATAACCAGTATTCCCCACAAAAGTATCAAGCTCAGGCCAATCTAAACACTAGCGGCGTCGATACCGGCACTGTCAGCAAAATAGATAATATTAACTTTGAAACACCTGTTTTCAGCAATCTTCAGCTTCAAAGCAATCATGTTTTGGCCGTTTTCTCCTACGACGACGCAGTCAGACAGGGGATTGATCTTAAAAAACTAACTCCACTCTCTTCAATTAATAACACTTCCACCTTCTATGGCTACAAAAATCCCTAAAATACTATTTATATTATTAATTGCTTTTTTACTTCGATTCTGGCAAATAAGTAAATTACCATCATTAAATCCTGATGAAGCTGCTCTTGGCTACAATGCCTACTCACTGATAAAAACTGCTAAAGATGAACACGGTATTTATTGGCCTCTTCATTTTAAATCCTTTGGCGACTACAAACCCGGCGGCTATGTTTATCTGGCCATACCTTTCATCAAAGTTCTTGGTCTTACCCCTCTAGCTGTCCGCCTTCCCAATCTAATTTTTTCTCTTTTAACTATTTATGTTCTTTATAAATTGGTTCTTCTATTAACTTTAGACTTTAGACTTTCTCTTCTTTCTGCCTTTGTTTTATCCATATCTCCCTGGCATTTTCAATTTTCCCGGGGGGCCTGGGAAAGCAGTACTGCATTATTTTTCCTATTGTTAGGCATGTATTGGTTTTACCGCTATATTATTAATCAGCAAAAAATATTTATATATCTTTTTCCGTTACCATTGGTGGCTGCCTTGGCCACCTATCATTCGGCCCGGATTATCGCCCCGGCCTTACTGTTAACTTTAGTAATTTTTAATTTTAAAAAACTTTTCAATTATCAATTTTTGATTGCTGTAATTATCGGTTTGGTTTTTGTTTCTCCGGTACTTCTTTCATTTTTAAAAAATGGCGGCATGACCCGTTTCGGCGGCGTTGGTCTGACCGCCGACAGGGGACCTCTTTCCCGCTCCGAAGAACTGCTAAACCAACATGGTAATGTTAAATTAATTAACCGTGCCATGCACAATCGCCGTGTCCTTTATGCCTTATCTTGGGTAGAAAAATACTCTTCTCATTTTAATTTAAATTTTTTGTTTATAAATGGCGACGAAGTTCCGCGATCAAAAAACCCGGAAATGGGCCAACTCTATCTGTTAGAATTACCATTTTTAATTTTAGGAATTGTCAAACTAATTAAATCAAAAAATAAACATCTGCAACAATTTACATTTAGTTTTTTGTTGATAGCTCCTCTGGCATCTTCCCTAACTTTTCAGGCCCCTTCTGCTCTGCGTGCCCTTCCCGTGGTCATTCCGCTATCGATTTTAATTGCCCTCGGTCTTCATCAAATTGTTACATATTTCTCATCAACTACTAAACTATTTATCTATTTATTATTGGCTATTAGTTATTTACTTTCTTGTTTCTACTATCTGGATTCCTATTATAATCATGCGCCTCAGCGTTATTCTTTTGCCTGGAATAGGGGATTTTCAGAAATTATTCCCATTATTGAATCTCAAAAGAAGAATTATCAAAATATATATTTTACCGATAAATATGATCAGCCTTATATTCTCTATTTATTTTATTCAAAATACGATCCGATTAAAATCCAGTCACAAATAAAACTTACTCCCGCCGACAAATTTGGCTTTTCTACTGTGGAAAAAATTGATAACATTACTTTTAAAATACCTACCGAAATTCCACCAGGTTCACTAGTAATTGACTCCTCAGATTTCCAATTCACCGGCCAAAGCTTTAAAATATATACTAAATAATGAAAACTACTTTATCAGTTGCCATTGCTACCTTTAACGAAGCTGACAATATCGAGCGATGTCTTGATGCCGTTTCCCCTTGGGTTGATGAAATAATCGTTGTCGATGGCCATTCCAGTGATGATACTGTCAAAATTATAAAAAAATATAAAAATGCCAAAGTCATTCCTACTGACAACAAAGCCATGTTCCACCTCAATAAGCAAATGGCTATTGACGCTTGTACCAGTGACTGGATTCTCCAGCTTGATGCCGATGAGGTAGTTACTCCGGAGCTTCGAGATGAAATTTTAAATACCATTAAAGATACAAACTACAACGGCTTTTGGATTAAAAGAAAAAACTTTTTTCTCGGTAGATTTTTAACTAAAGGCGGAGTTTATCCTGATCCCACCATCAGACTTTACCGCCGTGGCTTTGGTCATCTTCCCTGCAAAGATATTCACGAACAGGCAGAAATTAAAGGTCCGGTTTCAACCTTAAATTTTGATTTACTTCACTACGCCGACCCTACCTTTAAGCGCTATTTAATGAGAAATGATCGCTATACCTCACTTTTAGCTCAGCAATTAAAAGATAATCAAGTTAAAATAAATCTATTTTCTTTTATCAACTACTTTATTATTAAGCCTATCTACTGGTTTTTTTTAGCCTATTTTTGTCACCGAGCCTATGTTGACGGCTTCCCCGGTTTTGTTTTTGCCTGGTACTCCTCTCTTCGTTTTTCCTTGGCTTATATCAAACTATTTGAATTAAATAATGAAAAAATTTAAAGTCGCTATTGATGTTTCACCTCTCAATGACGGTAATTCAAAACGTGGAGTTGGCTATTATACTCAAAATTTAATCAAGGCTCTTCAAAAAGAAATAAAATACAATCCCGACTACCAGCATTACGAAATCTCTTTAATTGAAGATTGTAATCTTTCCGCCAAAGGCGGATCCGCCTTTGGCGGAAAGATTGATCTCATCCATTACCCTTATTTTGACCCCTTTAAATTGACTCTTCCTACTCAATCAAAACCTTATCTTGTCACTTGTCATGATCTAATTCCGAGAGCTTTTAAAAAGAATTTTCCGGTTGGCCTAAAAGGAGAATTAAAATGGCTAATCCAAAAATCTCGTCTGCAAAAAGCTGCCTATATTATCTGTCCTTCGCACAGTGCCAAATATCAAATTCTCGATCTTCTTCATTATCCGGTCGATCACATTTTTACTACCTACGAAGCCGCCTCTGCTAATTTTGAAAAAATTACCAATAAAGTTTTTTTATCAAAAATTAAAGTCAAGTATAAATTACCGAGTAAATTCGTCCTATATGTTGGCGATATTAATTGGAACAAAAATGTACCGAGTTTAGTTAAGGCTTGTTTAAAATTAAAATATCCCATTGTTATCGCCGGATCTGCAGCTGTAAAAAATGTTCCCGATCATCCTTGGACAAAAGATATTCTCTGGCTCCAGTCAATTGATACGTCATTGCGAGCAAAGCGAAGCAATCTATTAAATTTACTTGGCTTTGTTCCCGATGAGGAACTCCCTGCTCTCTATAATTTAGCCACCCTTTATTGTCAGCCATCCTATTCCGAGGGCTTTGGTTTACCTCTGATTGAAGCGATGCAGTGTGGTACTCCAGTTTGTTATTCGCAGGAGTCGTGTTTGCCAGAAATTATGGATTTTAATGGGCTTCATTTTGATCCCTACTCCCTTGAGTCAATTCAATTATCACTTAAAAAAATGTGGATGAGTAAAAAACTCCGTCAAAAATATTCAAAATTAGGTCAAATTAGAGCCCAGTTCTTTTCCTGGAAAAATACTGCTCTGCAAACTCTTGCTCTTTATCGTTTAGTTGAAGTTGATGGTCAAAAATAAAGATCATTTTTTATCAGTTATTATCCCGGCTTATAAACAAGCCGCTACTATTCGTCGGGACTTATATTCCATCTACGACACCTTAGAACAAATTAGATATCCATATGAACTAATTTTAGTTGTCGATGGAATTAATGTAGACAACACCTACAGCGAGGCCAAAAAATGTCATCTTAAAAATCTTCAAGTCCTTGGTTATGATAATAACCACGGCAAAGGCTACGCTCTTCGCTATGGCATGGCTCGCTCAAAAGGGGATTACATTGCCTTTATTGATTCGGGGATGGAAATTGATCCCAATGGTCTTTCGATGGTCCTAGAGCACATGGAATGGTATCAGGCCGACATAATTGTTGGTTCCAAGCGTCATCCGGCTTCGGAGGTTATTTATCCCTTTGACCGCAAAATTATTAGTTTTGGTGCCCATTTAATTTCTAAATTTCTCCTTGGAATTAACGTTCGCGATACCCAGGCCGGTCTTAAAATATTTAAACGCGAAGTACTAGAAAAAGTTTTACCTCGACTTCTTATTAAGAGCTACGCCATTGATCTAGAAATCTTATCAGTCGCTAACCATTTAGGTTATAAAAAAATCTACGAAGCGCCAATAAAACTAAGCTATGAATTTAAAAGTTTAACCCATGCCACCGGATTTAAAGTTATTTTTAATAGCCTTCGTGACGCTCTGGCCATTTTTTACCGGTTAAAAGTAAAGCATTATTACAACGATAAAAATAAAAGAAAATGGATTTATGATTCTGACCTTCAAATGAAAATTAATACAGGGAAATGAAAACTACCTTATTTTCGGTTATTATCCCAGTTCGTAGCGAAACTGATTATCTTAAAGAAACTCTCTCAAAATTAAAAAAACAATCTTTTAAATCATTCGAAGTGTTGGTCATTACCGATAAAATTTCCGGTCCTGTCTCTCCGGCCATCAAAAGAAACCTCGGCGCCAAAAAGGCCAAGGGAGAGTATTTAGCCTTTCTCGATGATGATTCTTATCCCAATCGAAACTGGTTAATGCACGCTTCTAAATTATTTACCAAAGATATTTCTGCCCTCTGTGGTCCTTGTCTCACCCCTCCCGCTGATAATATATTTCAAAAAGCTTCCGGTCTGGTCTGGTCATCTTATCTTGGTAGTGGGGGAGCGGGAACATATCGAAATTCCGTTAAATCAAAAAGATTTGTCGATGATTTTCCTTCAGTCAACTTAATTGTCAAGAAAACTGATTTTGATAAAGTAAATGGTTTTGATACTCATCACTGGCCGGGCGAAGATACCATTCTTTGTTCAAATTTAGTCTATAAACTTAACAAAAAAATACTTTACCATCCAAAAATTATCGTTTACCATCATCGCCGCAATGTCATTATTCCCCACCTTCAACAAATTACCCGCTATGCTCTTCATCGGGGTAATTTTGCCCGCATCTACCCAAAAACCAGTTTTCGCCTCGGTTATCTTCTCCCCTCTTTTTTTTCTTTATATTTAATTTCTCTAATTTTTTTTCACCCCTCTTATTATCTCTTTCCCCTCTTTTTATATTTATTTTTACTCCTAATCACTTTCACTACTTATCTAATTAACTACTCATCTATTTTACTTTCTTTTTTAGCTATGATTACCATTCCCGCCACCCATCTTTATTACGGTATACTATTCATCATCGGTTTTTTCTCCAAAAAACTAGATTTTGTTCCTCATCAAACAAATGACCAAGGTTATATCGGCGGTTAAAAAAAATTTTTCTATTTCTATTTCCTATCCTCCTTTAAAGTCTGATAAAGGGATACCTTTTTTGGCTCAAAACCGACAGTTTCAATGGACTAACACTGGCAATGTAATTTTACCGGTAATTCCGGCTTATGGTGCTACTGCTCTAAAAAAACTTGGTTATAAAGTTTATTGGGATGATGCTATCGCGGAAAAAATAACTTACAAAAAGTGGTTAAAAAGAATCCTAAAACGTCAACCAAATATAATTTTTATTGAATCTAAAACTCCAGTAATCAAAAAACATTGGCAAATAATTAAAGAATTAAAACAATTTTCATCGAAGATTGAAGATTGGCCATTGAAGATTGTTCTCATGGGAGATCATGTCACCGCTCTGCCTCAGGAATCATTTAAAAATTCTCTTGTTGATTATGTTATCACCGGAGGCGACTTCGATTTTATGATGCTCAGTCTCGTTGATCATTTAGTCAATAAAGCCAAGCTCGAACCCGGTTTCTACTATCGAAATCCGTCATTGCGAGAAAAAACTATGTCATTGCGAGAAAAACCCACGTCATTGCGAGCACAGCGAAGCAATCTATTCCTAAATTCTGGTCCTTTTGCCCTAAAACATCACAATTTAGACACCCTACCGATTATTGACCGAAAATTAACTAAATGGCAACTCTATGGCCAAAACAATACCAATTTTCGCTACAAACCGGGAGCCTACATTATGTCAGGTCGAGACTGCTGGTGGGGAAAATGTACTTTTTGCTCCTGGACAACCACTCATCCCACCGGAACCTTCAGAACCTTTTCCGTCGAGCATACTATTAAAGAAATCGAATATTTAGTCTCTCTTGGCATAAAAGAAATTTTTGATGATTCAGGTACTCTACCCATAGGTCCATGGTTAAACGATCTTTGTCAGCAGTTAATCAAAAGAGGACTAAACAAAAAAGTTGTCTTAAGTTGCAACATGCGCTTTGCCGCTCTGAATCAGGAACAATATAACTTAATGGCCAAGGCTGGGTTTAGATTTATTCTCTACGGTCTCGAATCAAATAATCAAAAGACCTTGGATAAAATTGACAAAAATACCAAAATTTCTGATGCCAGAAAAACTTTAATCATGGCCAAAAAAGCCGGCTTAGAACCTCATGTCACTATTATGATTGGTTATCCTTGGGAAAGTCTAAGGGATGCTCAAAATACTTTAAATGCAGCGAGGTTATTATTTAAAGATAATTTAGCTGATTCCATGCAAGCTACTATTGTTATTCCTTATCCTGGCACACCACTCTTTGCCGATTGTCAAAAAAATAAACTACTTTTAACCGAAGATTGGGATAATTATGATATGAGACAACCGGTCATGAAATCGCCAATTTCACCAGAAGATCAATTAAAATTAGTTAGAGAACTTTTTTACGGTGTTCTCACTCCCCAGTTTATTTGGTATAAAATCATTTCTATTAGAAATTTTTCCGATATAAAATTTCTCGCCTTCTACGCTGTTAAATATTTGCAAAAACTCCGTGACTTCTCCTCTTATTAATATCATTATCCCCACCCTAAATGCCGCCAGAGTTTTAAAAACTTGCTTAAATTCAATTAAAAAACAAAATTTTTTCGATTATCAAATAATAATCGTCGATGGAGGTTCAAGTGACAATACTCTTAAAATAGCCAAAAGTTATAAATGCAAAATTATAAAAAATCCTCTAAAAACAGCTGAAGCTGCCAAGGCCATCGGACTTAAAAATGCTTCAAGTAAATATATCGCCTTTATCGACTCAGACAATATTCTACCTAGTAAAGACTGGCTAAGCAAAATGCTTTTACCTTTTAAAGATCGCAGTATTATTGGATCTGAACCTATTTCATTTACCTATCGAAAAAATGCTGGCTATATCGAACGCTATTCTGCCCTATTAGGTGCCAATGATCCTTTTGCCTATATCAACGGCAATTATGACCGCTATTCCTATCTCTCAAACAAATGGACGGGTCTAAAAATAAAGACGGAGGATAAAAAATCCTATTTAAAATTGAAGATTATAGATTGTAGATTTCTCCCCACCATCGGCGCTAATGGCACTATTTTCCAAAAAGTTTTTTTGAATAAATTTTTCCACGGTAACTATTTATTTGATATTGATTTGCTCGCTATGGCTCCAAAACCCCTTTATTTTGCCAAAGTTAACACCGGTATTATTCATACATATTGCGAATCCTCACTTTCAAAATTTCTTCGAAAACAAAACCGTCGCTTAACTGACTATTATATTTATAAAAATAGCCGTCAATATCAATGGCAAAACTCTAGTTTCCCCATTGAATTTACCCTTTACAGCTTATTAATTATTCCTTCACTTTTTGATTCCATTAGGGGATTTGTAAAAAAGCCTGACTTTGCCTGGTTTTTTCACCCTTTAGCCTGCTATTTAACCTGGTGGATCTATTTTTTCGTAACTATTAAATATAAACTAAATTTACTTAAACCCTTAAAACGAAATCAATGGCGACAATAGGATAAAATAACAAATGACCATTAGTACAAAAACCTGGTTTACGCAAAACCGAAAAATAATCAACAAGCATTACATCAAAAAACGCCTAAATTTTAAATTTATTATCGGTATCTTCCGAAAAATATATTTAGAGTCCAAAAATAAAAATAAACCGTGGCTGACAAATGATTCTATTAAATTTTTAAGTAATTGGATTAAGCCAGACGACGTAATATTAGAATTTGGCAGTGGTCAAAGCACGATTTGGTTTGCGAAACGCACAAAGCATGTTACTAGTATCGAACATAATAAAAAATGGTATAGAATCACCCAAAAATATATTAAAAATAGCTCAACTAAAGCCAATCTCATTCTTGGAACCAACAAAAATAAATATCTAAAAACATTGAAAAAATTTTCAAATAATTCTATTGATATTTGTTTAGTTGATGGCGAATGGAGAAGAGATTGTCTGCTTGGTGTATTTAATAAAATTAAGAAAGGAGGCATGATAATACTTGACAATGCCGAAACATATTTGCCAATTTTATGGCCAAGTAATTCTTTCCAAGATAGTTGGATAGAGCGAGGCAGTCCAGAAAAAATTAAAGTATCAAAGATTATGACTGAATTAAAAAAATGGCGAATTATTTCAACTACTGATGTTTCTCAGGATACCATCATGTTTATTAAAAAATGAACGAAAAAATCCTAATTCTAACCCCATTCTTTAGCCCAAATATTGGCGGAGCTGAATCACATCTTGACGATTTAGTGCAGCAGTTAAATCGCCACAAGAGAAAATCATACGTTCTCACCTATTCACCACTAACAACAAAATCATCCTATTTATCAAGAGAAAAAAAAGATTACTGTCAGATAATCCGCTTCAAATGGTTTGGCTATCAGCTTTTTCCAAAACTAGAGAAATATCCCTTACTAGATTTTCTATATATAACTCCATATCTGTTAATTCGTAGTTTTATTTGGCTATTATTCAATAAAAATAAAATTAATATAATTCACAGTCAGGGCTTTAATGCCGCGTTCATTGGCAATATTTTAGCGAAAATTTTTCACAAGAAACACCTTTGCAGTACCCATGCTATTTACGAAAATATAAATGGTGTCAGCCGTTTTTTAACTGTCTGGGTCTTAAAACATACCAATCATATTCTTTGCCTTTCTCAAAAATCTCAAACCCAATTAATTCAATGGGGGATTAATGTCCAAAAAATTTCAGTCTATAAATATTGGGTAAATCTTAAAAATTTTTCACCAGGAGATAAAAATAAAAAAAAGTTTACAGCTCTTTTTGTTGGTCGCCTCATTGCCAAAAAGGGAATTAAAGTCATACTTCAAACCGCCAAAAAATTACCGTCAATAAACTTTATTATCGCGGGCAACGGACCGCTCGAAAATTATGTTTCAGATTTTTCCAAAAAGTACAAAAATATTCACTATTTAGGCGCTATTCCTAATAATAAATTACCAGAAATTTATCGCCAAGCCTCAATCTTTTGTATCGCCTCACAATATCCGGAAGGTTTTGGTCGCGTCAGTATGGAGGCTGTTGCGTCAGGTCTACCTGTTATTGGTTCAAATTTAGGTTCTATCCCTGAAGCCTTAGATAATACAGTTTCAGTTCTCTTTAGACCAACAACCAAAAACTTCATAAAAACCTTAAAAAAATTATCAACACAAACAAAAAATTATCAACGACTACAATCAAATTGTCGACCTTATGCCGAAAAACATTTTTCAGCTTTTAATTTTAAAATTATTTTTAATACTTATCAGCAGCTTCTAAATATAAACTAATTTTATGGTGTTGTTCGATGTCCAGAGATTCAAGATTTGGCACGAAACCTTTTCTAAAAGAACAGGTTCTAATATTTTTAAATCCTACCTCTTTTAATAATTGTCTAGCTGAATTTTTATCATACATCCACTGATGTCCTCTGATAAACAATCTTTTAATTTTAGCTAAAGTTCCAATATATAAATCTTTATCAAAGCCATAAAACTCTCTATTAAACGATTCGGCACCTTTATAATTCTTTACAAATATTTTTAAGTCAGGAAGAACAACTCTAATTATTCCTTTATTTTTTAACACTCTACGGCACTCTTTTAAAATTTTTAATGTAGTTTCTTTATCAAAGTGCTCTAAAACATGGGAACAATAAATATAGTCAACAGTACTATCTTCATCTGGCAATCCGTTTCTAACATCTACCAGCTCAATTTTTGGCCATTTCCAATCATAAGATTTATCCAAAACATGAAATTTTACTAATAAAGAAGTTAGTCTAAACTTACCAATAAGTGGCATTAAACCCCAATCATAATTAATCCAGCCTCTGGCTGAATTTGGCCCTGATCCTAAATTTAATTTCCTCATAAATAGGTTAAAATAGCTAAGGTGAAATCAAAACTTCTAATTATAGCTAATAATAACATTGGCACTAGCCAAAGTGGTGGCGATACCATTTTTTTGGAATTTATAAAAAACTGGCAAAAACAATTAGATATCACTGTCATTGGCAGTGGGGAGAGTAAGCGATTATTAAAACGCTATCGTCTGAAACCGAAATTTATTCAAAGTGACTCCATTAATTTGCGTTGTTATCCAACTATTTTAAACATTATTTTACATAGTATTCGCCGAAGCTTTAGAGGTATATTAATATTTTTTAAAAATAAAAATATATTTAAAAAATCAGAGTATTGTTATACCGCTTCTGATTTTATTCCTGATTTTATTTTTGGTTTATTTTATAAATCAGTCAATCCACAGGGTAAATGGCTCTGTGCTCAGTATTTATTCGCCCCTACACCTAGCGACAAAGACTCTCCCTATCGAAAGCAACCCCTAAAGGGAATTCTCTATTATTTATTTCAAAAAGTAACTAAATATTTTGCGAATAAATATGCTGATATTGTTTTAATCACCTCAGATCCTGACAAAATACATTTTCCGGAAAAAAAAGTGATTGTCGTTCAAGGGGGTGTAGATATTACTGCTTCAGAAGAATATTTTAAATCGAAAAAAATAATATCTCCCTCTAAACGCCAATTTGATGCTGTTTTCCTCGGTCGTCTTCACCCTCAAAAAGGAGTTTTGGAGCTTATAGATATTTGGAAATTAGTTGCCAAACAAATTCCAAAAGCCAAGCTGGCTATTATTGGTGATGGTCAACTCGAAAAAAAAATAAAAGAAAAAATTCTAAAATCTAAACTAAATAAAAATATTACCTTATTTGGTTTTAAAAGCGGTCAAGCTAAATACGATATTTTTAAAGAGTCTAAAATCGTCGTCCATCCGGCTATATACGATAGTGGTGGCATGGCCGCTGCCGAAGCCATGGCCTGGGGACTCCCCGGTGTCTCCTTTGATCTTGAATCACTAAAAACATATTACCCTCAGGGCATGCTCAAAAGCCCTCAAAACAATAATCAATTTTTTGCTAATAACATCATAAAACTATTAAAAAATATAAAATTGTATAATCAGATTTCACATGAGGCTTTAAGTTTAATTAGAAAAAAATGGGATTGGCATAAACGTTCTCAACTTATATATAAACAAATTTTTTAATTTACTCATGATTACAAAATGCTCTTTCTGTCAATCAACTAAAAACAAATATATATTTACTGTTTTTAATGTCCATGGTCGTCATCAATATGGAAAAGAGAAATTTAAATTTTACGAATGCAATCAATGTCAGTGTATTTTTCCAAAAATTGATATAAATCAAAATTACTATAAAAAATATTATCCACAAAAATATAATTCAAAACCTTCAACTTTAGAAAAAATGTATAGTTCTTTTAACTACCTCCAAAGAAAAAAATATTTACCAAAAAAGGGCACATTGTTAGATGTTGGTTGCGGTCAAGGACAATACATAAATTCACTTTCTCAAAACATTATTGCTACCGGAATAGACTTAAACATCGGTAAAAATAATGCCTCAAATATTATAAAAGCAGATTTTTACAATTATAAATTTACAAATAAATACGATATTATCACTTTTTGGCATTCCCTTGAACATTTTTCAAATCCTAAAAAAACCATAAACAAGGCGATTAAATTATTAAAAAAAGGTGGAAAAATTATTATTTCCATCCCCAATACAAATTCACTCTCTTTTAAACTAGGAAAAGAAAATTGGTTTCATCTTGATTCACCCCGTCATTTATTTTTACCCAGTGATAAAAATATTAAAAATCTTTTTCCAAAAAATAGTCAATTAAAAATAAAATACTTTCCTTTTGAATTTCCTCTTGATTTATTTTGGTCACTGAAAAGAGTAAAGTACTTAAGGATAATCTATCCCATCCTAAAAATTTTTGATCATGAAACCATGACCGTAATTTATCAAAAGAATTAGGAATTTCCTATCTTGATACTTTCCAGTTGTATCAGCGCATCCCTCGCCATTTTATAATCAGGGTAAGCAGTCAATATTTGCTTCATAATCTTTTTCGCTTCCTCAAATTTTCCCGATTGAGCCATAACAATTCCTAAAACAAAATTAGCCTGGGGATCATTTGGTTGTATTTTTACTGCTTCACTGGCGTGAGCCAAAGCCAATTCTATTTTGCCCTCATTTAAATCAATCTGAGTCAAACTTAAATATGTCTGAAACAAAGTTGGCGAAAACCTCAGGGCGGTATCATAGGATTCCCTGGCGAGATCCAGACGTCCGGTTTTAAAGAAAATATTGGCTCGGTTATGGTAGGCATCGGCGTAATTTGGCTTTACAAGCACCGATTGAGTAAAGCCTTTAACGGCGTTATCGTAATCTTTAAGTTTATCGTAATCGTCACCAATATTATTCCAGGCATTGTGACTATTTGGCGACACCTGGCAAGTATTTACCCATAAATTATGATTGGTGCTCCAATCAATATTTCGATTGTAAGTTCTCGCTCCATAATAGACCAAAAGTGACAACAACAGTGTCGGAGTCAAATATTTTAACTTTTTCCAGTGATCATTGACGAGTAGTCCTAGAAACCAGCAAAAGCCAAGAGATCCGAGAAACATATAGCGCTCAGCTACCAACCAGCTAACTTTAATCGGAGCAATTGATGGAGCAATGGCCACGAAAATAAAGGATAAGGCAAAAAAATATTTCTTATCTTTAATATAAAAGTAAACTATTAAAGCTAAATAATTAATCAAAATCAACCAGTTCAGCCAAGTAGGTAAGACGTACATCGTATGATAAAGAGTCAAATCAACCGGGATAAAAAGCAGCTGTAAATATTTAGAAATTTCCGTCGGATACTGGAAAAAGGGATTATAAAAAATACTTTCACTGACATTGTAACCGGAATTGACAATATTAATTCGACTATTAATATACGGCCAGCTAATAATTACACCAAGAATTGCTACCAAAATTAACCACCAAAAGTATTTTGCATATTTATTCCAAATACTCCTCCAGCCATAAAATAAAAAATAAAGAAAAATTATCAAAAATACGGCAAAAGGACGAGGACGGTCAGTTTGAAAAGCCAAAACAAAAAACACTCCACTTAAAATTAAATTTAAAGCTTTGCCTCTATCTAGATAATAAATAAAATTTATCACTGATGCCAAAATATAGATTCCTAGGATTAAATATATTTTTCCGGCATTCCAGCTGACTGACTCAACGTGAATTGGATGAAATACAAAAATGAGCATCGTAATTTTTGTCACCCAATCATTTTTACTAATTAGCTTTACAAATACAAAAGCTAAAACATTAAATATTAAAAAATAGATTAAAGAAGTGACATGATAGGGGATAGGACTAGCAAATCCAAACAATTTATAAATAATAAAATTAGTTATCATCATTGAATTTCCCAATGTTGGATAGGTCATCGTATATTTAAAATTACCAATCAGGGGATTTTGAGGAATAGTGGCGTAGTCATCAGAGACAAAATCACCCTTCATGGCATTGGCATATAAAGCAATCGCCAGCAGACTAATCACCACCAAAAATTTCCAATTCCTTTTAATAATATCCCAAAACTTAGGTAATAATTCATGTTTACTATCTTTAGAATTTAGACTTTGATTCCCTGTTTCTGTCTGTTGTCTTCTTAGTTTTTTTAATCTTTTCTGCGACATAAATCCATTTTAACAAAATATTTGGCTAGTTTATCCTTGCTGTGTCTTAGTCTCCAGTTTACTTCATCAATCGTTGCTATATCCGCCACTTCACACTTACATTTTGACTCAGGTAAATATTCAATTCGACTTGAATTCTCCATCTCGTAGTATTCTAAAACCCTATTCAACTTTTTATCTACTAATTTATCCAGGTCTGCCATTAAAATTAAATCAAAATCACTTTTTAAATATTGTTTAAATAAATTTAGATAATCATTTTGATTTTTTATTACTCCCTCATTTCCAGTGGCCATAATATTGACCATTAACAGTTTCTTTGCCTTGCTTTTAGCAAAAGCCTCAGACACTCCACCAGCCAAAAGATTCGTTAGCAGTGATCCATGAATACTCCCCGGACAAATGATGATTACCTCAGCTCCAGAAATAGCCTCGATTGCTTTTGGATTTGCTTCAATCACCGGATCAAGCCATAAATCAGTCACATAGTCGCGAGACATTCTAAGTTCATCTAAATATCTCTCCCCTCGATATTGTTTGCCGGAAATTGTTTTAAAACAAATTTCTGCCGGTTTTAACGCCACTGGAATTACTTCACCCACAATGTTAGCCATAGTCAACTTTTTAAAAAGCTCACCCACATTTGATAGTCCATTGACCTTTTCTGACATAAACTGAAAAAAAGTATTGCCAAAATTACGGTTTTTCCCATCGCGGTATCTGAGCATATTTTCCCAAATAGCTTTTTGTTCTCCATCATCCCACAGTGAAATTAACGACCTCCAATAATCAGAATTAGCTAAAATTTGCCCCCTTTCATCTGTTCGAATACGTCCCGTGTCTCCACCACTATCAAAAGTCGCCACAATTGATTTAATCTGAGTAAAACCTCCTAGGACTAATGCTTCATTAATTACCGGCATCCCCGTGCCTCCGCCTATAGTACAAATCTTTGTCGTTTTATCCATTCTGTCTATTATAAACTAATTATCTACTTCTCTATTTATCTACTTATCTACTTATCTGATAAACTAAAGTTATGTTGGCCTTAATCAAAGAAATTAGAGATGTATTAAAATGGCAAGAGCTCCTCTGGCAAATGGTGGGGAGGGAGGTCAAAACCCGCTACAAACAGTCAGTTCTCGGTTATTTTTGGGTAATTTTAAACCCCACCGCTCAGATGCTGGTTATGTCCTTTGCTTTTTCTGTCATCATGCGAGTTCCTACCAATGCCGCCGGTAATGTCCCTTATTCCATTTTTCTTTTTGTCGCCCTCCTTCCCTGGAATCTTTTTTCCAACTCTCTCTCTTCAGCCTGCGCTTCTCTCGTTTCTTCCTCCTCCCTCATTACCAAAGTCTATTTTCCCCGTAGTATCCTAGTTATTGCTACAGTCCTCGCCAAAATCGTCGACTTTCTTTTTGCCAACATTGTTCTCATTATTTATATGATTGCCTATCGTATGCCGGTCAATCTCAATCTTCTCTGGGTCATTCCCATTTTCTTTATTCAACAGATTTTTACCTTAGGTCTGGCTCTCTTTTTTGCCGCCTCCAATTTAATCTACCGCGATATTCAATATTTGCTCAGCCTTGGCCTCCTCCTTTGGATGTATCTTACTCCAGTTATTTATCCTGCCGATCTCGTCCCCGCTAAATATAAAATAATTTATCAGTTAAATCCCATGGCCGTCATTATCAATGCCTACCGTCAAACAATTCTAGGGGGGGGTGTCCCCAATTACACCTCTCTTTTCATCGCCTTACTTCTCTCAATCTTAGTCCTTATTCTTGGCCTCTCATATTTTAAATCCCGCGAAAAACTCTTCGCCGACAATATCTAACGTCATTGCGAGGAACGGTTACAACTGTGACGAAGCAATCTTAATTTTCTGACAACTAGTTGAAAAACTATGGGTTTTTTATTTTAAAGCAATAATTCCATATTTATAAGCAATAAAAATTACAATCTCTTAATCAAATATACTTAATTAATGCTAAACTAAATAATAATTAATGAAAAATAACATACCTATAAATTATGCCTTTATCGATAGCCAAAATTTAAATCTCGGCGTTAAAAGTCAAGGCTGGAAACTAGATTGGCGTAAATTTCGACAATATCTAAATAACAAATACAATGTTAAAAAAGCCTATCTTTTCATTGGTCAGCTTACCGGCAACGAATTACTCTATACTTTTCTCCAAGAATGCGGTTATATTCTTGTCTTTAAACCCACTTTAGAACATAAAATCGGTGACAAAATTATTATCAAGGGAAATGTTGACGCCGAGCTAGTTCTTCACACCATGATCCATTTTAGACACTATCATCAAGCAATTATTGTTAGTGGTGATGGTGATTTTCACTGCTTAGTTGAATATTTATATAACCATCACAAATTACTTCGTATCCTGGCACCTAACCAACAATACTCAAAACTACTTCACGAATATAACGAATTAGTAGTCAGAATCGATTTACTAAAAACGAATTTACAACTAGATAAAAAAACAAAAAAGACCAAGATCAGCGTTCGGTCGAAACCTTAGGCTGCTTAGCTTGGTCATCGTGATAAATCATTATATAAAACAAACCTTAATCTGTCAACCAAAACCTGAAGTTACACCTATCAATCTCTGCGCAATTATTGTGTAATTAAACAATAAGTAAAAGTTGAAGAACTATCGGAAATTCTGACCCCGCAACCGCGGAATTTTTATTTTACTGTAATAATTATTTAATTAAATTAACAACGAGCTTTATTAAATCGTCTTTTTCTTTTGGATTACTAGTTGCAATTAACAAAGCCAAAGCCACCAAAGCCCTGTCACTAATTTTATTCTCTCCTAAATTATTTTTAAGAATTCCGTTTTGATTCAAATAATAGACAAACAAAGTTGAACCAATCCGCTTATTCCCATCAATAAAAGCGTGATCTTTTATCACCATATAAAGCAGATTTGCGGCCTGTTCCTCCACACTTCTATATAAATATTTGCCATCATATGTCTGATTAATTGCTCCTACTATTCCATTTAGACTATTTACTCCATTTTCTTGTCCAAAGTTAGCTGATAATTTTTTTCCAAATCTATCTTTGATTCCATTAATAAAATTAATTGTTTCCTCATAGGTCAAAATATATCTAACTTTTTTAGTTAATCCATCGAGCTTTAATTTATGGTCGTCGTATTGAGTTAAAAGATAAATAGAATTTGTATAGTCAGAAATCAAACTCAGCAAAGAATCTGTTTCTGACTTTAATTGATCAACTTTTGATTTTGAAGTAATAAAATCGACACTATTTTTAAATTCTTCAAAAATTTTCTTTTGCTCTAATATTCTTTTTTTATTAAAAACATACCCTTTTACTAAATAATTTCTTAAAATATTAGTCGCCCAAATTCTAAATTCAGTTGCTTTTAAGGAATTAACTCTGTACCCAACAGAAATGATTGCATCTAAATTATAAATTTTAGTCTTATATTTTTTCCCATCATCGGCAGTTAGTTCCATTTTGGAACATACTGAAATTTCCTCAAGTTCTCCAGTTTTAAAAATATTCTTAAGATGCTTGGTAATTGCAGGGCGATTGACATCAAAAACAACCGCAATTTGGTCCTGAGTCAGCCATAGTGTCTTTCCATCAAAGGAAACTCTTAAATCAATCTTCCCTTGGGGGGATTTGTATAAAACTATTTTATTTTCCATAATTAAGAATACCGAACAATACCCGAATGTCAATAGGCAATAAATATTACAATCTTATACCTCACAAAATTTATTATCTATTTAATTCTACCTCATTATCAACAACTTAAAAAATCACGGTTAATTAATTGTAAAATAAGAGCATCATGTCAACCGAAACCTTTATCAAAAATCTCAAAATCTCGGCGCGATTATTGCGCGATTAAGTTTAAAATACCTGTTATACCCAATTAAATTAACTATATATACGTCAAAACCGTGAATAAACCCATGTTTTTGTGTATTATTCACGATTATGTTGACAAAAACGTGAAGAAGTTTATAATATTGAATATATGGCAAAAACTTTAACCTTTTTTAATAAAATAAATTTACTTCGTCAAAGGTATTACCGAGCCCTGACTGGTAAAGAAGCCCTAGTTCAGCTTATTAGTGAGGCAGAAGTAGCTGAACAGGTTTATAACTCAAACGCTATTGAAAATAGCACCTTGACCCTAGAAGAGACTGAAAAAATCTTACTTCAAATTGATCTAGACCGCTATATAAATGAAAGAGAGATTTTTGAAGCTAAAAATTTAGCTAGAGTTGTATCATATGTTGATCAAAAAGCTAAAGAAAAAGAACTCGATTTGGATATGATTTTACTTATTCATCAAATGCTTATCTCTAATATTCGAGATGATATTGCTGGGAGATTTAGAAAAGAAAAAGAATTTGTTCGAGTTGGCAGCTATATAGCTCCAAACCCCAACGAAATCATAAGTAGACTTGAAAATATGTTATCTGAATACAATGCTAGCAGTCAGGATAATATTATTAAGCGTATTGCCCGTTTACATTTGACATTTGAATGTACCCACCCATTCATTGATGGTAATGGTCGAATTGGTAGAGTTATTAATAATTACTTACTAATTAGAGAAGGTTTTGTGCCTATAAATATCAAGTTTATCAATCGTCAAAAATATTATGAAGCTTTCAAAGAATATGAAAAAAAACAAACAACCCATATTATGGATGAAATAGTGGGAAAAGCATTAACAAATAGCTACTACAAAAGATTGGCATATTTAGAGGGTAAAAAAATAATTACCTTGTCTGAATATGCAAATAAAAATAAAATTTCATACTCAAATCTTTTAAACAAGGCTAATCGACAAACTATTGAGTCTTTTTTAGAAAAAGATATTTGGAAAATTGGTATTGATGAGTAAAACTTTCAAATAACACCCCCATCTCAACAACTTAAAAAATCACGCTTAAATAATTGTAAAATAAGAGCATCATGTCAACCGAAACCGTTATCAAATTTGAAAACGTCACCAAAAAGTTTTCTTTTCAGTCTCAAAAAACTTTTAAAGAATTTATCCCCGCCCTGCTCAAAGGCGAAGAAACTAAAACCGGCTTTACCGCTCTTGACAATATTTCCTTTGAAATTAAAAGAGGAGAGACGGTGGGCATTATCGGTCCCAATGGCAGTGGCAAATCTACTATCTTAAAGCTCATTGCTGGCGTGATGTCCCCCACTAGCGGCACAGTAGCCACAATTGGTAAAATCAGCCCCCTCATCGAGCTGGGTGCCGGCATGCACCCAGAGCTGACAGGCCGGGAAAATATCTATTTAAACGGTGCCATCCTCGGTCTAAAAAGAAAACAAATCCAAAAATACATGCAAGAAATTATTGATTTTTCCGAAATTGAGGAATTTATCGATCAGCCGATCAAGCACTACTCCTCGGGGATGTACATGCGCCTGGCCTTCTCCATCGCCATCCACGTCAACCCTGAGATCCTATTAGTCGATGAAATCCTGGCTGTCGGTGACACCGATTTTCAGGCCAAATGCTTCAAAAGAATGGAGGAGTTTAAAGCCGCCGAGCACATTACCACCGTCTTTGTCTCCCACGCTCTTGGTCAAGTCGAAAAATTTTGTGAAAGAGTTATCTATCTCAACCACCACCAAATCCTCTTCGACGGCAATCCCACCGATGCAGTTCAAAAATATCAAAATCCCTAAACTATTTGTCCTAATTAGTTTAATCTTTAATCATGATAAAACGAATCTTATCAACAAAAATTTTAAAAACTTCGAAGGTTGCTCCAATTATCGGAATTGTTGGTCCTAGACAATCAGGAAAAACCACACTGGCGAAAGAAGTATTTCCAAAATATACCTATGTCAACTTGGAACAACCGGATACTAGGCAATATGCCCAAAACGACCCAAAAGCTTTTTTAGATCAATATGATAATCATATAATTTTAGACGAAATTCAAAGAGTTCCAGAATTATTTTCTTATCTTCAAGTAAAAACTGATAATGATAAAAAAATGGGTCAATATATATTGATTGGCTCTCAACATTTTTTAATGATGCAATCAATCACTCAATCCCTAGCCGGTAGAATTGCAATTTTCAACTTATATCGATCGTGATGTTAGCTTAATTTCCCAAATTACCAATCTAAAAACATTTGAAACTTTTTTAAGAGTTATCGCAGGAAGAACAGGACAGCTACTTAACTTAACATCATTGAGTAATGACTTAGGAATAAGCCACAATACCGTCAAATCCTGGGTTAATTTATTAGAAACAAGTGGAATAATTTATTTACTCCAACCATATTTTTCTAATATTTCCAAGCGATTAATTAAATCTCCAAAAATATATTTCACTGACACTGGACTAGTCTGTCGTTTATTGGGCATTGAAAATCCTACCCAATTAAATACACATCCACTTTATGGTTCAATTTTTGAAACGCATGTCGTTATTGAATATATAAAATATTATTTGAATAGGGGAGAATCACCAAATATTTATTTCTGGCGGGACAAAAAAGGTCTTGAGGCTGATTTATACAAAAATATTCCTGGAACAAAATCTGAAATCTATGAAATAAAATCCAGTCAAACCATCCCCGAAGATGTCTTCGGAAAATTAAAACAAATTCAAACAGCCACTGATAATAACTCCGAGTCAAATATAATTTATGGAGGTAACGAAAACCAATCTAGAACAAACGGTAAAATTATCAGCTGGTCATTACTCCATAACCATTTGAGTACTAAAAAATAAATTTCTATAAAAAAACAAAAATAACTAAAACACTCAACTTTCAACTCAAGCAATTATACATAAAAATGTGTAGAAATGCTTGAAACCAAGCAATTATGCAATTTTTATAAAATTGTGTTAAAATTATAATCAATGATACCAAGACCGGAATATATTGAAAAACTCAATAAATTACGTGACAAAAATATAATTAAAGTAATTACGGGAGTTCGTCGATGTGGCAAATCAACCTTACTAGAAATGTTTCAAAATGAATTACTCAAGAGCGGTGTTACCTCAAATCAAATTCAATCCTACAACTTTGAAGACCCCAAAAACTTGATCTGGGTTGATAAGTGGACCAAACTTTACCAACATATTGTTAAAAAAACTGTCAAAGGTAAACAAAATTATATTTTTTTGGATGAAATTCAAAATATTAACGATTTTGAACGTTTAGCAGATGGCCTTTTTGTTAGAAAGGGGATTGATTTATATATCACTGGCTCAAACGCCTATTTTCTTTCCCAAGATATAGCTACTATTCTTTCCGGACGAATGTTTGAAATAAAAGTTTTCCCTTTATCTTTTTCTGAATTTATTTCAACCTTTGAAGATAAAACCGATCTTTCAGATAAATTCGAAAAATATATTCAAAACGGAGGAATGCCTCAAATTTTAGATTTTAATAACAATCAAAATCTGGTATTAGAATATCTCCAAGGTGTTTATAATACCGTTCATCTTAATGATGTCCTTAAACGCCCCGGAGTTAATGACAAAGATGTCCTCAAAGATATCTCCAGTTTTATGTTGAATAATATCGGCAATATTACTGCTGCCAAAAAAATTGCTGACACTTTAACCTCAAAAGGTCGGGCCATATCCCATAGCACTGTTGAAAAATATATTTCTGCCCTAGCCGATAGTTTACTCTTTTATTCAATCGACAAAATTGGGCTTAAGGGTCGTAAGCGTTTATATTCGCAAAAAAAGTTTTATGCCGTGGATATTGGATTTAGACAATTAATTCTTAGCAGTAATCAATCAGATGAAGACAGGGGGCATTTACTAGAAAATATTGTCTATTTAGAATTACTCAGACGCAATCTTAAAGTAAATTTTGGTAAAGTTAATGATAAAGAAGTTGATTTTGTCGTTTTAACCAAAGAAGGTTACACAGAGTATTATCAAGTTTCCTGGAGTGTTCGAGATAAACAAACTTATCAAAGAGAAATATCTCCTCTTGAATCCATAAAAGATCACAATACTAAATATTTATTATCAATCGATCCAGAAGAATCAAATAACAACGGTATCCGTCAAAAAAATGTCATCAATTGGCTTCTTGATCGCCACCATCACCAAATCCTCTTCGACGGCAATCCCACCGAAGCAATTAAAAAATATTCAAAAAAATAAAAAAATAAAATTATGAAAAAAGTAACTATAGTCACTTTTTTCTCTCACAGCTCACAGCTTGGTGGAGGAGAGAGATCAATGCTTGAATTGATAAAAGAGCTCAAAGAAAAAAATATTTTTTCTCATGTTGTATTGCCAAACGAAGGCCCCCTACAAGCAGAATTAGAAAAAATTAGTGTTCCCTGTGACATTGTAAATTTAGGTTGGTGGGCAAGTCAGAAATCAAAAAGCTTTGAGGACATTATACAAAACAATACCAGATCATTAAAAAATTTGATTGATTATCTACCAAAATTAAAACTAATTAATCCAGATCTAATTTATTCAAATACCATTGTTTCTCCCTGGGGTGCCATTGCTGCTAATTATTTAGATAAACCTAATATTTGGCACATAAGAGAGTATGGAGAAAAAGACCATCAACTTGACTTCAATGCTCCGTACTCAGAAACAATTACTTTTATTGAAAAATATTCTAATCAAATAATAGCTAATTCAAGTTCTGTTTCTAATTACATCTCAAAATATCTTACAAAAATAAAACCGCTTATTGTCTATAACTATGTAGATATTGAACCAAGCTTATTAAAAGATAAAATTTCTACGCCATTCATAAATCAAAATTCATTAAAAATATTAGTATCCGGAACTATTAGTAAGGGGAAAAACCAACTTGAAGCTGTAAAAGTTATAAAAAAATTAATTGATAAAAAAATTGAATCTGAATTATTGATTCTTGGAACAATAGCTGATCAAGATTATTTAAACGAAATAAACCAATTTATTAAAGAGAATAAGATAGAAAAATACATTCATGTTTTAGAATTTGTAAAAAATCCTTATCCTTACTTTAATATATCTGACATTGTCCTAATAACATCCAATAAAGAAGCTTATGGTAGAACAGCAGTTGAAGGTATGTTGCTTAAAAAAGTTGTTGTGGCTAGTGATAGCGGTGGAACAAAGGAAATTATAAAAAATAGAAAAACCGGTTTTATATACCAATTGGGTAATATAAAAGAATTAGAAAATATTTTAACTACACTACAAGATAAAAAACTCCGAACCAAAATAGGTCTTAATGGCTTTAACTCTTTAAAAGAATTTAACATAAAAGAAGAATATGGTTATAAAATAGCGGAAATAATAAAAAAAACAATTAAAAACTACAAACCAACCAATCGATTAACAAAAATAACTCTAGGCATACTCAATAATCAAGTAATAACCATTCACGAAAAAGAAAAAATGCAAATTGAATCCACCAATCAAATAAACAATTTGACAAAGCAACTTGAAGAAATTAATCAAATTATTTCAGACTATCAATCTGAAAACCAAAATCTAACTAAACAAATCGAAGAGGTAAATAAAGTAGTTTCAAATTACCAGTCTGAAAACCAAAATCTAACTAAACAAATTGAAGAGATAAATAAAGTAGTCTCAAATTATCAATCTGAAAATCAAAGTCTAACAAAGCAAATAGAGGAGGTAAATAAAAATATTTCAGATTTACAAACAAATCTTAATACCATTACCTCATCCAAATATTATAAAATATGGAGATTTTACTGCAAAATTAAAGATACTATTAAATAATGAAAAAAAATATTGATACCACTACTTTTAAATCAACCTTAGATAAAAATAAAGAACTAAAATTAGAATTAAATAATCTCATGGCCACACAAGGTGAGTTAAATCGAAGATTAACTCAAATCTACGGGGCTAAATCATTTAAATTATGGCAGCTATTTACCAAGGTTAAAAAAAATCCTAATCTGGTAATAAAAACGACGAAAATACTATTTAGTGAAGGTCCTAGTGGAATAAAAAATAAAATTAAGGCCAAGGAGTCTCAAAATAATACTTTATTATCAATCAACGAACAATATCAAATTTGGCTTAAAAAAAATTATCCAAACAAAGAGGAACTGATAAAACAAAAAAAACTTCAAAAAAAATTTAAATATAGACCACGAATTTCAATTATCACTCCAACATATAACACTCCTGAAAAATTTTTAAGGGAATGTATTGAGTCAGCAATTAAACAAACATACGACAATTGGGAGCTTTGTATCGCTGATGATAATTCTACTGATTTAAATGTTAAAAATATTATTGATGAATATTCAAAAAAAGATAAAAGAATTAAGTATGTTTTTAGAAAAAATAATGGTCACATTTGTGCCGCTTCTAATAGTGCTTTAAAAATTGCTTCAGGTGAATACGTTGCCCTTTTAGATCACGACGATCTTTTGTTACCAAATTCACTTTACGAAGTTGTTTCAGCAATCAATAGAAACCCTAAAGTAGATTTTATATATTCCGATGAAGATAAACTATCCGAAAATGGAGTAACACCCATCGAGCCATATTTTAAACCAGATTGGTCCTTAGATAAATTATTCGGTTTTATGTATATTGGCCATCTATCGGTATACAAAAAATCTATTGTTAAATCCGTCTCAGGATTTAGCGTAGGAACTCACGGAGCTCAAGACTATGATTTATTACTTAAATCAATTCCTTATATTAAATTGGCTATACACATTCCTAAAATTTTATATCGATGGAGAAAACACCCCAATTCAACTTCCACAACTCTAAAATCAAAACCATATGCTATGGAAGCCGGTAGAAAAGTTTTAACAAAAAGATTAAAAAAATATATAAATGGTAAGTTTAGTGTAATCAACACAAATATTGGTTTTTATCTTCTGTCTAATTTTGGTATTAAAGATAAGAGTATAGACGTTTTTATTAACTCAAAAAAAATAAAACAAATTCCAAACGATTTGAAAAATAAATTAGGTAATAAAATTAATTCCTATATTTTATTTTCATCAATAAATCAATTGAACGATTCTTTAAATAAATCAAGTGCAACCTATTTTTTAATAATTAATAATAAATTTAATTATTCAAATAATAATATTTTAGATTATATTGGATTTTTAAATGTTAATAATGTTGGCATAGTGGGGCCCAAAATATTAGACAAAAACAATAGAATAATTTCAGCAGGTTACTATTTAAGTAATAAAAAACTAGCATCACCATTTGTTGGTCATAGTGATAGTTATGGTTATGGTAATAATTTGGCCGTACAATCAAATATATTAGGATTAAACAATTATTTTTTTGCATTAAAAAATATAACTTTTAAATCTTACATAAAAAAATTTGATTCAAATCTTCCAAGTTTATATTTATTAAAAAGTTCTATAAATCTGATTCCTCAAAATATCAGAACAGTAATTTATCCTCAATTTACAATTACTACTGATAACGCGTCTTTATCTTATACAAAAAAAGAGAGGGAATTTATTGAAAACTATGTTATTGATAAGATAAAAATTACTGATCCTTATTTTAACAAAAATCTTACTTTAGATAATCAAAACCAAATTACACTCAATCTATAATTACTTTTTTTATTCTCAACGCAAGTTTTCCTAATATTGGTATATTTTTAATTAATATCTTAAATTTATTATTGTGAAAATTTTCAATATTACAGATATCCTCTTTAGAATCTTCTACTTCCTCAAAGATTGCTTTTTCAAATAAACGATTCATTTTAATTGGGTCTATTATATAATTCTCATTATGGTTACTTGCAGCAAATTTTTCATAATTTTTCTTATAAAACAGTGCCATTTCCTTTACATCAAGAATTATTTTATTCTTTAAATAAATCTTCTTGTCTTCCACAAGTTTAGTATATTCACACAAATTATGTACTATTTTTATTAATTCAAACCTATCATTATAAACCCAACCATAGTTATTTGACTTAACCCTATCTCCCAGGGCACCTATATCTCTTGTTATGACAGGTATATTACTTTGTATAGCTTCTGACAACGTATAAGAATAGGTTTCAGGGAAAATAGATGGTAGTACAATTAAATCAACCTTGTTTTCAAATAACACTTTTTGAACTAAATTCAAGTCGTAAGTACCTGTTAATTCAACATCGAATTTTTCTAAAATGTTATTATTATTAAGATAAGACATCCATTCTTGACTTATATATCCGACCATTAGCCACTTTATTTTTTTCTCTCGACTTTTTTGAATTAATAAAACAAAATCTTCAAACCCTTTATGGTGAGAAGCAACACCCAAAAAAGCTATAACAATTTTTTTATCATTAGAAACTACGTTTAATGATTTTTTTATAGAAATTCCGTGCTCTTGAATGATTATTTTACTTTTCTTAATATCCATCACAGTACAATATAAATCTCTCACATACTTTGAAGGAGAAATAGTTAAATCTATACTTTCAAAATATTTTTTTAGACATTCTAGTCTGTATATGTCATTTTTACAACTTTCGTTATTTTTAAAACTATAATGACTTTCTAAAAGCTTTTTTCCGTCTTTTACACCATTTGAGGTAAATTTAAATTTAACTAAATCCTCACATCCAATATATTGAGGACTACTTGAAATTAAATAATAATCATGAAGTGATAATATAGATTTAATATTTTTTGATTTCGGAATAGTAAGTAACGATAAGGGTAGGCCCATTAGATGCTGGAAATGGACAACGTCTATTTTTAAATATTCTATAGTCGCATCGAATATGTTTTCAATTTCATCATTCTTAAAAGAATTTAAATCAGAGTATTTATTTTTAAAGCCCCATATAGTAACCCACTCTCTTTTTTCTCTCGCCTTTATTATTACTTCACCTTTCGAATTTGTTGTAAATAAATAAAAATCAAATTCGTCTGAACAACAACCACAAATCTGATTAGAATTAATACCGATACCACCTATACTAGGTTCGTAATGCATCACAAATAAAATTCTTTTTTTATTTTTAAAAAAAAGATTCTTATTTTTTATCCAAAAATTAATATTATCATGTATTGACTTTAAAGGATTCGTTTTTACAAAAGTATTTATTCTTAATTGATAACCAGGGTATAAATTCTCAATAATTTTAATATTATTTTTTATCTTATTAATACGTGCCTCATCAGAAAAAGAAGCACTCCCACTATGATAAATAAAAGTAGCATCATCTAAAACATTTTTATATCCATGTTTTTCTACCCTTAAACAAAACTCATTTTCTTCACCATAACCTTTACCAAAAAGATCTGAATTAAAAAATCCAAAAACATCTAAAATATCTCTTTTTATAAACATACAAAAACCATGAGCAGTTGGCAATTGAGGATAAAGTCTTAAACTTTTGGTCGACACGAGATCAGCAAAAGAATCTATATCGAAACCATTAGGAATCAAATTATCCTCAACAAAATTCGGTACTGAACAAATAGTCGCATTATTCGATAGTGGTGTAACAGTTGCAATTGAATCGCTAGAATATGCACAAGTCCTCATCTTTTCTATCCAATTTTTTGTCACCAAAGTATCACTATTTAATAAAATTACATCATTTTTTTTACCGAACATCATTCCAATATTGACAGATCTTACAAAACCTAAATTTTGGGGGTTATTAATAATAAACAAATTATTAATCTTTTTTTTCTCTAAATTATTTAAATAATCAATTAATTCTTTTTCACTACTTTCATCATTAATTAAAATTAATCGATTTTTTGATAAATTAGAATATTTTAAAACACTCTCTACACAATCTTTAACATAAACATATGCATTGAATATTGGAATTATAATATCTACATTACAAGTACTTTTTTCATTATATATTTTTTTTTTCATATTTTTAAAATATTATCTTAAGGGATATATAAGTTGAAAAAGTACATCTTCATTTTTTATAATTTTTTTGTCAATAATCAGATTACCAAAACCATAAGAATCATAACCAGAATATTGAAGAGTAATTGGTGTACCTACTTTTTCTATAGTAGGTTCAACTGTAAAACAATAATCTTTATCCTTTGAATGTTCTATTTCAGGAAAAAGTACCTCCTTATATGCATTATCACTTATTTTACGTATATCTATATCAGATTCTAATATTTTTGTTGTACAGGTAACATCATATAATATTAATTTATATGGTGTTTCTATTTTTTTAAAGTAAGTAGATAAAAACAAATTGATTCCTTTAAGTTTATCCTTCGGCGATCTAAACGTTTGATAAAATTGATCTGCCCTATAAATTGGCCCTATAGCTTCTCCGCGATAATACAAACCTAAATCATACCAGTCTTTATTTTTAAATCTAATCATACCTAAGATAAAAACAAAAGAAATAGACAAAAATAAAAACAACGGGAATATCGAAAATATATTTATCTCTTTTTCATTCAAATTGTTATCACGAAGTTCATTTTTATTTTTAAAAAACAACAAATACAAATAATATATAAATGCAGCAAAAAATAAACTTAATACTAGATC
>CAZJUH010000010.1:0-26971 GCA_964549165.1 uncultured Gammaproteobacteria bacterium
CAACCACAATTTCATCACCCTACAATCTTGATGCATATTCTGATTGGTTAAATAAATACATTCAAAAAAATAATATTACAAATCCTGTTCTCATTGGACATTCTTTTGGTGGTTCAGTTTGTTTATATTATTTAAACAAATATCCCAATAAAAAAATTAAATTAATTCTCGTGAACGCCGCAATTATCAGGAGCAAATATTCTCTAAAAAGAAAAACCCTTCATTTTTTAATTCACATAACAACACCTATTCTTGACTACCTAAAAATAAAAACATATCTTCTAAAAGTAGCTGGTCTCTCAAATTCAGACTATCAAAATATTTATAATCCAATAATGAAACAAACATTTAATCAAATTATTTTTTCGGATCTGTCGCATATAGCTCAAAAAATACCCAATCGTACCTTAATTATTTGGGGAGAGAATGACAAAACCACCCCATTAATACAAGGAAAACAAATTAATCAATTAATTAAATCCTCTTCTTTAAAAATAATCCCTGATGCTGGACATTTTCCTTTTGTTGATGATCCGATAGAATTTGTTTCTCATCTTAATACTTTTATTCAAAATAAATAAAGTGAAGATACGAAACTTGGTTTACTTAGCTCAGATGGAGGAATACGACACCAATAGAGTGCTAAATTGGTTAAAGAATAATCCTAGAAAAGAAGTAATTGAGATCAAAAAAAAGCTGATTATGACACCCAAAACGGCTCTTATTTTCTTTCTTACAAAAATGTTTTCTTTGTTTTTAAAGCCAGAACAATCAATTTATCTGACTTTAAAAGTTATATATCCAATTGACTGGTTATTTAAATATTTTTTAGTTCTTATTGCAAAATTCAAAATCAGAATACTTCACCCCAAACTAATTACAATTGGAATTACGGGTTCTTGGGGAAAAACCACCACCAAAGAAACTCTCTGGAAAATATTAAGTAACAACTATCCAACAGAAAAAACTACGGAAAATCAAAACACCTTAATTGGAATATCATTAAAAATATTAAAACTTCCCATAAAAACCAAAATATTTATTTGTGAAATGGGAGCCTATCAAGTGGGAGATATAAAAAACATCTGTCAATTAACAAAACCAAAAATTGGCATTATTACCGCAATCGGCCCAATGCATCTCGAAAGATTTGGCACAATGCAAAATATTATCAAAACAAAACTTGAAATAGTCGATACACTTTCGAATAAGGGACAGGCTTTTATTCCAACCTTTCTTAAAAATCATGTAAATTATAAAAATAAAAACATTTTGTATTTTAATGACATATCTGAAATTTATACAAAAATAGGCAGAATATTTAAGATTAATCCAACGATAATTAATAAAATAATTAAAAATCCTTTATCCGTAGAACATCGACACGAAATTACCGACAATGGTACCGTTAAAATAATTGACAATACCTATAACAGCAATCCTGCAAGTTTTAAAAAATCTGTAAATATTTTATATCAACAACAAACAAAGATAAGGATAATCATTACCCCGGGAATGGTTGAACTTGGACAATTATCTTTCAAAGAAAATTATGAAGCCGCCCTATATGCTTCTCAAAAATGTACCCATGCTATTATCGTTGGAAATACCAACAAAAAAGCGTTAACAAAAGGTTTCAATAAATTAGCCAAAAATAAACTATATTTTGTCAAATCAATTAATGAAGCCGACGACATTCTTCAACAAATTATCATCCCCAAGAACACCACCATTCTCATCGAAAACGATTTACCCGATAATTACTTTTAATTCTATAAATTAAAACCAGTATTTTTATATATCGTAAGTTGACTATTTTTCACTTCATACTTTTTAAAACCCAAATCAATTAGTTTGTCCAGTAAATCAGAATATGTTAAGCCACTTTTTTTCCACAGATAAAAAGACAAAGAACCAGGAATTGTATTGATCTCATTAAGATAAATTTTATTAGAAGTATTGTCATAAATATAATCAATTCTCGAAACTCCACTTGCCCCAATCGCCCTAAAAGCTCTTATAGACCAGTTCTCAATTTGGCTTTGCAATTTTTTGGATATTGGTGCTGGGATTAGTCTTGATAAGCTCATTAATCCTTTGTTTTTGCTGCCTTTTTTGTATTTATCATCATAACTTAATATCTTGCCTGTTTTTATAGGTTGCTCACAAACCGAGACTAATGTCTCTTCGCCATAACCAGCCACTGAACAATTTAGTTCTTTCATATCGGTTATCGCTTTTTCCACGATTATTCTTTTGTCGAAATGGATTGCTACTTCAATTGATCTAATTAATTCCTTTCGGTTGTTCGCTATCGAAATTCCTATACTGCTACCCAAATTACACGGCTTAATACAAAGAGGGTATTTAATTGTTTCTATCTTTTTGACAACGTCATTCTTATTCTCTACCCATTCATAATTCCAAAAATATTTAAACGGGATAATATCAATTTTCTCGAATGAAAAAATAATTTTTTGGGCAACTTTATCCATGCCTATTGCAGACGAAAAAACATCACAACCAACATATGGGATGTTTAATATTTCTAGCATTCCCTGGATTGTTCCATCTTCTCCATTAGTTCCATGAATAATTGGTAATACAATATCAAATTTAACCTTTCTTTTAATTAACTTGTAGTCTATTTCCAAGAAATTTCCCTCTTTATTTGTTTCAAGTAACCTGCATTTTCTCACCCCGTTCATGGCAACAGTAATTTTCTTAAAAGATTTAATATTCTCAAGTGGTTTTCCCGTCCACCAATTACCCACTATATCAATATAAATAGGGATAATATGGTATTTTTTTGCATCAATATTTTTAAATATCTGACAAGCTGTCGAAACTGATACCTCGTGCTCCACGCTTTTTCCACCAAAAATTATCAAAACAGTTTTTATCCTCATAAAAGTAATCAAATAATATCACAAAACAGTCATGCAGAATAAAAATATGATAAAATACCCAAAAGATGAGTAAAAACGAATGTTTAAGCTAAATCTACAATCTACAATCTACAATCTACAAAAAATATTTTCCACCTAAAATTGAAGTCTGAAGATTGAAGTTTGAAGATTTATAATTAACCATGGTCACTCTCGACACTCTCGATCTAAAAACTATTTCCCCCCATAAACTCGGGCAGCTTCTTTTGGATGCCAAAAAAGCCTACTACACCGGTGGCAAGCCTATCATGAATGACCATACCTACGATACTCTCGAAGAAATCCTTCGTCAAAAAGCCCCCCATCACCGTTTTTTTACCAAAATCGGCACTCCCAATTTTGAGACCGGCTTTGATAAAAAAAAGCATTTAATCCCCATGGGTTCTCAAAACAAAGTCAATAATTTTAAAGACCTCATCCATTATTTCGAATTAAAAAAAAGCGACTTAAGTAAATTAAATAAAAATTCTTCTTCCCCCCTTTTTGAAGGGGGGATTGAGGGGGGTTTTGTTGTCCAACCTAAATGTGATGGTATTTCTTTAGAAATTGTTTATGAAAACGGGAAGTTGATCGAAGCGATTACCCGTGGCGATGGCGTCACTGGTGATGTTATTACCCAAAACGTGGTTAAAATGAAAAATCTCCCCCCGTCATTGCCAAAATATTTTTCAGGTTCCATTCGCTGCGAAATTGTCGTCACCAAAAAAGATTTTGAAAAATTAAATTCTGCCGTAGAGACGCACCGCGTGCGTCTCAACCCTTTTGTAAAAACAGACGATTTGCGTCTCGATCCAAAAAAAACAAGTAGAGACGCATTCAATGCGTCTCTACAAAACGAAGAGGGGGTTTATTCCAATCCCCGCAACGCTGCCTCCGGCCTTTCCCAGCGTCTTGATGGAAAATACAGTGGGTATTGCTCCCTCTATGCCACTGATATTTTTATCAATTCTAATGTAAGGGCAGGGCAGTGCCCTGCCACTACCACTGAAATTAATAAAATTAATTTCATTAAATCCCTCGGCTTCACTCCCGTCGAATCTCATTTATGTCATACATTTGACGAAATTGAAAAAATTTATCAACAATTCTTAACCAAAGACCGCCTAAATTACCCCTATGAAATTGACGGACTCGTGGTCAAAATAAACAACCTCGACATTGCGGGAAAACTCGGCTCAAAAAACAATCGCCCCAAATTTCAAGTCGCCTATAAATTTCCCGCCTCGACAACCCAGACTCAAATTAAAAATATCGTCTGGCAGGTTGGACCCCTCGGCACTATCACCCCAGTGGCGGAGCTTGAGCCGGTCGAAATTGCCGGCGCCATCATTTCATTTGCCTCCCTCGCTAATTATCAACTAATTATCGAAAAAGATATCAACCTTGGTGACATTGTCGAGATCACCCGCCGCGGCGATGTCATTCCCCATGTCGAAAGGGTTATAAATAAGGTAACTAAAGGTCATATTGATATCCCTCAATATTGCCCTTCGTGCCACAGTCAACTCATCAGGGAAGACAAATATCTTCGCTGTCCTAATACTCTTAAATGCCTCCCTCAAATTCTTGGCTCTCTCCGACTCTTTGCCGATTCACTTGACATCCTCGGCTTATCAGATAAAACCATTAAGAAACTTTATACTGCCGGTAAAGTTAAAGTTCCCGGCGATTTTTATAAATTAACTATTGTTGACATTAAAGATCTAGACAATCTCGGGGAAAAATCAGCTCAAAATATTATCAGTCAAATTCAGGCCAAAAAAACTTTAACCCTAAAACAAATCTTCGCCGCCGCCGCTATCCCAAATTTAAGTGGGGCCAGAATTCAACAATTAATCAAAGCCGGTTTTGATACTCCAGAAAAATTATTAAATATCACTTTTGACGAAATTGAAAAACTTCCCGGCTTTCAAAAAACCCTGGCCAAAAAAATTATCGACGGTCTAAAACTGCGACGAGAATGGATCGAGTCAATTATTACTAACGTATCCATTGTAGAGACGCATCATGATGCGTCTCTACAAAATAAAACCATTGCCATTACCGGAGACTTGTCGGAGCCCCGTCCCAAATTTGTCGAACTCATTGAAGCACATGGCGGCAAATTTGTCTCGGCTCTTTCTCAAAAAACAAATTATTTATTGACCAATGAAA
Source organism: uncultured Gammaproteobacteria bacterium (assembly GCA_964549165.1). Classification (GTDB taxonomy): domain Bacteria; phylum Patescibacteriota; class Microgenomatia; order UBA12405; family UBA12405; genus UBA12158. The sequence continues at coordinate 5,103 of CAZJUH010000010.1, forward strand.
CAGACTCAACTTCAAGTAAATTTAAACTGGCTAAAAAATTTAATGTTAAAATTATCAACGAAGAGCAGTTTAAGCAAATGATTAGCAGTCGATAGGATAGAGTGCTAATTACTATATCAAATTTAATAAAACCTATCTTTAGACTATATTTATATATCAATCTATAATATAATATATCAATGAAACTATTTTTTGGCTTGGGCAATCCCGGAAAAGAATACGAAAATACCCGTCACAATCTAGGGCAGATGATTGTCAACAATTATGTAGGGGCGCAGCGCGCTGCGCCCCTACGATTAAAATCAAAATTAAATTCTGCTCTCATTGAAATCGACAAAAATATTTTTGCCATTTCCACCGGCTTCATGAACGAGTCAGGAATCTCACTTCAAAAAGTAGCTTCTTTTTATAAAATATCACCGGAAAATATTTATATTATTCATGACGATTTAGATCTCCCAGTAGGGGAGTGGCGCCTCCAATTTGACCGGGGACCTGCCGGCCATAATGGCGTCAAATCCGTCATCGAAAATCTCGGAACTCAGACTTTTTGGCGCCTTAGAGTTGGTATTGGTAAACCACAATTTGATACTGCTGAAGAATATGTCCTAAAACCTTTTTCAAAAGAGGAAAAAGTGATAATTACTGAAACTATTGATAAAATACTTCAAGAAATTTCTAATATTCTAATTAACTAATTTTTTTATTTTTTAAATTTTAGGCTTTAGATTTTAGAATTTAGAATTTCTTTATCTAGGGCCATTAGCTTATCTGGCAGAGCCTAGCATTCGCATTGCTAAGAGGGCGGTTCGACTCCGCCATGGTCCACTATGCGCACTACCAAACCAACTCCTATTAGTGAAGCCTTGACTTTATTTAAAGATAATTTTGAAAAGAGAAAGAAATACGTCAAAAATGAATTTCAAGCCTACGGATTAGAATTAGCCACCGAGCTCGACGATTGGAAAAATAAATCTCTCTATATTCGCCTTGCCAAAACTGAAGATCGAAAACTTCTCGAAAAAGCCCGTTATTTTGTTAAAGACCATGCCCCCCGTCAAATCAAAACTCCTTACCGCCTTTTTATGTGGAAATTAAAACAACTCCGGATGGAAAAAGAGACAGAAAATATCTAAAAAATGCGCTATAATAAGCGGTCTATGAAAATTTTCTCTAAATATAAAAACAAAATAATTATTGGCGCCATCGCTATTTTTGCCTTATTTATCGTCATAAACCGAGTTCAAGCTCAAAAAAACAAAGACGTCCCGATTCTTGACACCAAAAAAGATATTGTCGTCACCCCGCAGATTAAACCAATTAAATCCGAGCTGACTCTGGCTGGTTCAGTATCCGCCAGTGAAATTGCCTCTCTTCGTTTTCAAAATTCCGGCAAACTTGTATGGGTCGGCGTCAAAGAAGGGGATAGAGTCAAAAAATGGCAAGCTATTGCCTCTCTTGACAAAAAACAACTTCAAAAATCTTTGCAAACTCAATTCAATAATTACCGAACTAATTTAAGTCAATTTTGGGATACTCAGGACAAGTATAAAGATGTTATTATCTCTGATACTATTCAGCGAATTTTAGACCGGACCCAGTATTCCCTTGATAACACCGTTATCAACTACGAAATTGCCGATATGGCCATCAAAGAATCAACTCTTGTCTCTCCCATCAGTGGCATCGTTACCGATATCGAGCAACCCCTAACAGGAACCAATATCACTCCGGCAAATGCTACTTTTACGATTATTAATCCCGATTCAATTTATTTTAAATCCGAAATTGATCAGGAAGATGTCTCCAAAATTAAAGTCGGTCAACTTGCCACTATCACTATCGATTCTTTCCCAGACTCTAGCTTTGAATCAGAAATTACCCATATTTCCTTTATTCCTGTCACCGGCCAGTCTTCAACTGTTTACGAAGTTCGCTTTAAATTAGCAGTAGACAATCAAAATCTTTTTTATCGTCTTGGCATGGATGGAGACGCCCGGCTTACTCTGAGTGAAGAACCCGAGGCTCTGGTCGTCCCTCTTGATGCTTTAAATAACGACGGTCAAAGTTTTGTCTGGGTAAAAACCGATAATAAACTCAGTAAAAAATATGTCACTCCTGGCATTGAAAACGAAGATGAAGTTCAAATATTAGAAGGCTTAAGCACCAATGACTCAGTCGTTATCAAAAAAATCTAATTCTAAGACTCCGGTACTGGAATTAAAAAATATTGTTAAAACCTATACCTCGGGCAACACCACCTTTAACGCTCTTGATGGAGTTTCTTTTTGTATCCGCCAGGGGGAATTTATTTCTATCACCGGGCCAAGCGGTTCAGGTAAATCTACCCTTATGCACATTGTCGGGCTACTCGACAACCCGACTTCTGGTCAAGTTTTACTCGAAGGACAGGATATTTCTCATCTTAATGAAGAAGAACTCGCTCAAACCCGAAATGTCACCCTCGGTTTTGTTTTCCAACAGTTTAATCTCCTTGCCAAAACTTCCGCCACTGAAAATGTCTCTCTGCCTCTCCTTTATTCCGATCTTCCCAAGTCTGAGCGTTTACCAAAATCAATCGAAATGCTCGAAAAAGTTGGTCTAGGCGATAAATTAAAGAATACTCCGGCTCAGCTTTCCGGAGGCCAGCAACAGCGGGTGGCCATCGCCAGGGCTCTGATCAACGATCCCAAAATTATTATGGCCGACGAGCCCACCGGCAACCTTGATTCCAAATCGGGTAAAGAAATTGTTGAGCTTTTTCACCAGCTTCACCGTGAAGGCCGGACTATAATTCTTGTTACCCACGACATGGATTTAGCGAGACAGGCCGAGCGTTTAGTCATTATCAAAGACGGTAAAATCACCAGCAAAACATGTTAAAACCCTCTTTTGATGATTTATTTAAAAGCTCCATCCGCTCTGTCTTAAAAAACAAGAGCCGAACTCTCCTCACCACTCTTGGAGTAATTATAGGCGTCACTTCGGTAATTCTTTTAACTTCTATTGGTAATGGTTTAAAAATTTATGTCAACCAGCAGTTTGAATCCCTCGGCAGCAATACTGTTTATGTCAGTCCTGGAAAAATATTTAGTGATAGTGGAGGTTTCAATAGTGGCGGGGCCAATGCCAGCTCCATGATTAGCACCTCCTTTACTCAAAAAGATCTAAATAATCTAAAGAAAAATCTTAAAACCGACTTAATTATGCCCATGAAAACTACTTCTGCCGAAATTAAATCAGGAGAAGTAAAAAAAACCACCACTATTATCGGTACTGATTATCTTTACGGTCCAAATAACAACGCCACTCCTTCGGAGGGTAATGGTCGCTGGTTTACCCAGGAAGAAGAGGCTAAAAAAAGCAACGTCCTGATACTAGGTTATTCAATCGCCAGTGATCTTTTTCCCTCAGGCAACGCTCTTGGAAAAAAAATTATTATTAGCGGGAAAAATTATAAAATAATCGGCGTTAATGATAAAAAGGGTGGGGGGTTTGGCGGACCAAGTTCTGATGGTTATGTTTACGCCCCCATTGGAGTTACCCACAATTTAGCTGGTGATGAAAAAATTCAAGAAATTGTCATTAAAGTCAGAGATAAAAATCAAATCGAATCAACTAAAGAAAAAGTTAAAAACATCCTCCTAAAATACTACGACAAAGACGCTTTTTCAGTTTTTGATTCAGCTCAGCTTTTAAATTCCATTAATTCAATTATCAGCACTCTGACCATTGCCCTAACCGGTATCGCCGCCATTTCTCTCGTCGTCGGCGGCATTGGCATTATGAATATCATGCTCGTGACTGTTTCGGAGCGGACCCGGGAAATTGGTCTTCGCAAAGCCATTGGTGCCTATCCCCAGGCTATTTTAATTCAATTTCTTTTTGAAGCCATTATTTTATCAGGTCTTGGGGGTCTCATTGGCGTTATTCTTGGCTCTCTTGGTACCCTCGCCATCAATAATTTCTTTCCGGCCAAAGTCACTCTCGGCTCTGTTTTACTTGCCTTTGGTGTTTCTTTTTTAGTCGGCATTATCTTTGGTGTCACCCCCGCCCGCAAAGCTAGTAAACTTTCCCCAATCGAAGCCCTGAGGTACGAATAAAATTTATTCTTCTAAAACCTTAACCCTTTTATCTAAATCCTCGATTTGTAAAACAGTTTTTTCTGTCCACTCATGATTCTCTTTTATTTCATCTACCAATAATTTCACTAATTCATATATCTTTTCATAATTCTCATCAATTTTTACTAAAAATTTATCCTGCATATAACAATTATATTTTTTTTAGGTCTCCCTTGTCAAAGGGAGATTTAGAGGGATTGGTTTTTTTCTGCTAATATTAGTTAGTGAAACAAGAACTTAAAAACCACCTCTTACCACTACTGGGGATCTTTATTCTTACTTCTCTTCTCTGGTTTTTTCAAAAAGCTGTCTGGTACAACTTTATTTTCCTTTTTTTTGGTCTTCTTTGGGGTTCATTTTTTCTAGACATTGATCATCTTATCTACTGGTTTTATCTGGAGCCAAATCTTGACGAAAGCCACCTAGCACTGATTGCCTGGAAGAAAGGCGACTTTAAGTCACTTCTAAAACTACTTGAGTCCACCCATAATCACCACAACAGTCTTATTTTTCATCATTATTTTTTCCAAATTATCATTACTCTTATTTCCTTTTTTGTCTTTACCTCAAGTAGCGGTATTTTCCCCAAAGCTTTTTTATTGGCCGTAAACATCCACCTACTTACCGATGAAATAAAAGACTATCGCCAGGACCCAGATCGTCTCAAAGTCTGGCTATTTGCCAGGGAAAAAAAACAATTACCCACCTCAGCCTTAAAATATTATCTTATGACTCTAACAATTATTAATCTCCTTTTCACCACCTTTTTAATTAGCTCTCAATGATCCAGATTTCTGCCGACCTTTTTTCCACCGCCAAAAAATATCTCTCCCCCCAGCAGGACGCTCTCGTCAATGATGTTTCCATTGTTCTAGAATGTCTTGAACATAACCACATTAATGATTACTCATTTATCGTGGCTCCTATTTCTAAAGCCTACGAGGGCTATCTCAAAGATTTTTTTCTAAAGACCAACATTATCAATCATTATAGTTATGAAAGCGATCGTTTTCGTGTCGGCAAAACTCTTAACCCATCCCTGCGCTATAAACGTTTTTCTATATATCAAAAACTGGCTAATCTAAGCCAAGAAGGTGAAGAGCTGGCTGAAAAATTATGGACTGCCTGGAAATATGGTAGAAATGAAATATTCCACTACTTTCCAAATAATATTAAATATTTAACCCGGGCAGAAGCGGAAGAAAGAATTGCCATGCTTCTGGATGCCATCATTTGTTCAGGAGTATTTTATAAAAAATATCTTGAGGGTAATTTGCTATAATGTCTGATATGTCAAAATTTAAAGTCGTTCTTGACCAAGAAAAATGTATTGGTTGCAATACTTGCATTTTAATAGATCCTGATACTTTTGAGATGGATACTACTATTTATAAAGCAAAGGTCAAGACCCAGCCCACCGAAATAGGCGAAAAAACTAAAACCGCCATTGCTTCTTGTCCCGTGGGAGCTATAAGTTTAGTCGAAGAAAAAGATTAATTATTTATTTTTTTATGAAAAAAATTAATACAAGCAAAAACCAGTATATTAAAATCAATAAATCTATTAAAGTCCCCACACCTGTAGCTATCATTTTTGGACTTATACTTCTTGGAACTTCTTTTTATTCGGGGTACGCCTGGAACAAACTCAGAAACATCAATACTTCCACCACCAAAGCCAACTCCAGTACCATTGCTTTTGAAGTTCAAAAAAGTCAAAAACCAGAATTAAAATTCTTCGTCATGAGTTTTTGTCCTTACGGCAATCAAATGGAGGATCTTCTTCGTCCCGTCTTTGATTTACTTAAAGACACCGCCGACATTACCCCCCACTATATTTTCGATAAAATAGAAAACCTTGATACCTACTGCAAAAGCCACTCCGGCGATGCCACTCAGTGTGCCGCTTATGTTCAAAACAAATATTTTACAAATGTGGCTGACTGTCAAAAAGCAATTGCTAAAAGTTTATCCGATTGTAAAAATGAAAGTGCTTATATAAAATCCGAAAATGGAGCCATGTACGCCTCTCTCCACGGTCGCCAGGAAGCCAATCAGGATGTTCGGGAAATCTGTGCCTGGAATCAAAGCACTGATAAAACTCAATGGTGGAATTTTGTCGACGCTGTTAACAAAAATTGTACAGCTCAAAATGCAGATAATTGTTGGGAAAATCAGGCTAAAACCGCCGGTCTCGATACCGCCAAAATTGTTGAATGTTTTAATAAAGAGGGAATTAATCTCATCGAAAAAGAAATCGCTCTCACGACAAAATTTAATGTTTCCGGTTCTCCAACTGTCCTCGTCAACGATGTCACTTTCCCCCCAGAAACTGCTTATACCCAGGATGGCAAAGGTTCTCTAAAAATAGGGAGTAAAGTTGCCACTCAAGATCGCTACCGGACTCCAAATGTCATCAAAGAAGCCATTTGTGCCTCTTTCCAAAAAAGTCCCAGCGAATGTAAAACTGAGATACCTGATCTAACCGGTCAAGCTGTGCCCGCCGGCGGATGTTAATATCAACCTGTCATTGCGATCCGCCTCTGGCGGAGAAGCAATCTTAGATTTTAAAAATCCCCCTGCAATGGGGGATTTTTGTTATAATAATCCATTCCATGAAACTAAATTCTCACGAGCTTCGAAAATCTAGGGTAGGGGAGTCGCACAAAAAACAAAAACTCTTAAAACGCCATCCTTTAGTTTTAGTTCTCGACAATGTTCTTGATACCTACAACATCGGTTCTTTTTTTCGACTGGCTGACGCCCTCGGAGTTGAGAAAATATATCTTTGCGGGCCAGTGGTGACCCCACCAAACATTAAAATTCACCGAGCCTCTATTGGGACCTGGAAATGGGTTCCCTGGGAACAAATAGCTTCTACTAAAGACTGTCTGTTAAAACTTAAAAAGGATGGTTATCACCTTGTCGCCTGCGAGCAAGGCGAGGGGAGTGTTCTCTATCAAAAGGCCAACTACAAATACCCCCTAGCCATTGTCGCCGGTAGCGAAATCAACGGTATTACAAGAGAGATATTAAATATTTGTGATCAAATCATTGAAATCCCTCTTTACGGCATCAACATTTCCCTAAATGTCCTCGTCGCCACCGCTATCATTGCTTTTGACTCCTTAAAAAAACTGAATAATTTACCCAAAGCTTCGGCCAAAAATTAGCAAATATTTTGACATATTTTGATATAGTATTATCATTTTATTTAGCCTATCTTTCCGTTATATTTGCTTATTGTCAAGCTATTTTTATCTGTTACAATTAATTTATCCCTAATTATTCTAAATATTTTAGAATTTAGACTTTAGGCTTTTTTTATTTTATATGCCAGAAACTACAGATTATACTTCTAAACAAATCGTCGTTCTCGAGGGTCTTGAACCGGTCAGAAAGCGTCCCGCCATGTACATCGGTTCCACTGATACCACGGGTCTTCATCACTGTCTCAACGAAATTATCGACAATTCTATTGACGAGGCTTTAGCTGGCTTTGCTAAAAATATTTGGATTATCATTCATCCTGATAATTCCGCCACCGTGGCTGATGATGGCCGTGGGATTCCCATCGACATTATGCCCAAATACAAAAAACCCGCTATCGAAGTCATTATGACTACTCTTCATTCGGGTGGTAAATTTGAAGGCACGGCCTACAAAGTTTCTGGTGGACTTCATGGGGTAGGCGCCGCCTGTGTTAATGCTCTTTCAACCCTTTTTCAAGTTGAAGTGCGACGAGAAAATGAAACACACTTAATCGAATTTTCCAAAGGTAAGGTTAAAACAAAATTAACTACCATTCCTAAAAGCAAAATTGATAGACTAGAAAGCATCCTCCCTGGGGGCATTACCGGTACCACCACCACTTTTTACCCTGATCCAGAAATATTTAAAGAAACCACCGAGTTTGATAACAAAACTATTATTAAATCACTCAAAGATAGGGCTTATTTAACCAGCAAAATTTACTTTCACTTTTATGATGATCGCAGCCATAGTGAACATCATTATTTTTTTGAAGGAGGCATTTTATCCCTACTTCGAGAGTTAAATAAAAATAAAAATGTTATTCATGACCCCATCTACATCCAAGGGGAAAGTGATAGTGTCAACGTTGAAGTCGCTATTCAGTATAATGATTCTTTTCAGGAAAACACCCCCTCCTTTGTCAATATCATCAACACTCACGAGGGCGGTACCCATCTCACCGGCTTTAAAATTGCCCTAACCAAAGCCATTAAAGACTATGCCGAGCGCAAAGAGATGATAAAAAACAAAGACGATACTATTACTGGTGACGACGTTCGTGAAGGCCTCACCGCCGCTCTTTCTATTAAAATGGGCAGCAAAGATCTCCAGTTTGAAGGTCAAACCAAAGGAAAACTGGGCAATTCTGAAGTTCAACCGATTGTCAACAAAATTGTCAGAGAACAGCTCGATATCTATTTTGAAGAACATCCCGACACTGCCAAAATCATTGTCAGCAAAACCCTTTTGACTATCCAAATCCGCAAAGCCGCCAAAGCGGCCAAAGATGCCATTATGCGCAAAGGTGCCTTTGATTCTATGGGTCTTCCGGGAAAACTGGCTGATTGTCAAAGTAAAAATCCCGCTGATTGTGAAATCTATATCGTTGAAGGAGATTCCGCCGGTGGTAGCGCCAAGCAGGGTCGGGACCGCAAATTTCAGGCCATTTTGCCTCTTTGGGGAAAAGCTTTGAATACTGAAGGGATGAGACTTGACAAGGTCGTTAGCTCAGATAAATTAAAAGATTTTATTATTGCCCTAGGTATGGGCATAGGGGATACCTTCAATTTAGAAAAGCTTCGTTATCATCGAATTATATTAATGTCTGATGCTGATGTTGATGGAGCTCATATTGCTACCCTTTTATTGACATTTATTTACCGTCATCTTCCAGGTTTAATTGAAAATGGTTATGTTTATATTGCCATGCCGCCTCTTTACAAAATCAAACAGGGTAAGGAAGTTAAATATGTCTATACTGACGATGAAAAAGAAGTTTATTTGAAAACTATCGACCTTTCCAAAAGTTATGATATGCAGCGCTACAAAGGTCTCGGAGAAATGAATCCCCAGCAGCTCTGGGAAACTACCATGAATCCGGAAACTAGACTTCTAAAAAGGGTTTCTATCTCCGACGCTGAAAAAACCGATGAAATCTTTAGAATTTTAATGGGTGATGAAGTTCCTCCTCGAAAAAAGTTTATCGTTACTCATGCTCATTTAGCCAATTTGGATATTTAATTTTATGCCCATAGATAAACAAAAAAACACTATTGTTAATGACACTCCAGCTTTTGTCAACAATATTGGCAAAATCATCGAAATGGATATTGTCCCCGAGATGGAGAAATCTTATTTGGATTATGCCATGTCAGTCATCGTCGCCCGGGCTCTACCCGATGTTCGTGACGGTTTAAAGCCAGTCCACCGTCGTATTTTATTTGCCATGGATCAAATGGGACTGACTCCTGGCGGTCGTTATACTAAATCAGCCAAGGTTGTCGGTGAAGTATTAGGTAAATATCACCCCCATGGTGATATGGCTGTTTACGGCTCCATGGTTCGAATGGCCCAAAGTTTTTCCCTACGTTATCCACTAGTTAATGGTCAAGGAAACTTTGGCTCTATTGATGGCGACCCTCCCGCCGCTATGCGTTACACCGAAGCCAAACTGAGTAAAATTGCCCCAGAAATGATTCTCGATATTGACAAAGATACCGTCTCCATGGTTGACAATTTTGATGCTACCTTAAAAGAACCCGAAGTCCTACCCACTCGTATCCCTGGCCTTCTTCTTAACGGCGCTGATGGTATTGCTGTCGGTATGGCCACCAAAATTCCTCCACATAACTTAAAAGAACTTTGTGCCGGAATTGATTACATTTTAGATACCGCTACCTTGGAAAAACAAGAAAGCGCTCTCGAAATCAACCCAATTCTAAACAAAGGTCTTAGCACTCAAGAGATTGTATTAAAACCAGTTCGTGAACTAGAAAAATTATCCTTTAATTTTGAAACTACCGCCACCATCGAAGATTTAACCAAATTTATAACCGGTCCTGATTTTCCCACCGCTGGTGAAATATACGGCAAGACTGGTATTTTAGAAATGTACAATACCGGTCGGGGTAAATTTACTCTTCGCGGCAAAACCAATATTGAGGAAACTAAGTCCGGCAAAATCAGAATTATCATCACCGAAATTCCTTACCAGGTCAACAAATCGGAAATGATTCAAAAGATTGCTCAGCTTGTCACTGACAAAAAAATCATTGGCATTTCTGATCTTCGAGATGAATCCGATCGTCACGGGATTCGGGTGGTTATTGAAATAAAAAAGAATGGCAAACCTAAGGCAATTCTTAACAAACTTTTTAAATATACCGCCCTCCAGTCTTCTTATTCTGCCAATCTTTTAGCCTTAGTTAACAACATTCCTCAAACCTTAAACCTTCGCCAAATTTTACTTCTATTTTTAAGACATCGAGAAACTGTTATTCGCCGCCGCAGTATTTTTGATCTCAAATCGGCTTATATGCGGGCCCATATTTTAGAAGGTCTCAAAAAAGCTCTGGATGTGATTGACGAGGTTATTAAAACCATTCGAGCTTCAAAATCTACTGATGATGCCAGAGACAATTTAATGTCCAAATTTGGATTTACTGACCTTCAGGCCAATGCCATTTTAGAAATGCAACTTCGTCGTCTGGCCGCTCTCGAACGCCAAAAAATAGACGATGAATACAGTGAAGTTGAAAAATATATTGCCCATCTTACCTCTATTATTACCGTTGCCAATAAAATGGTTGAAGTGTTAAAATCTGAAAATAAAGAAATTTCTGAAAAATATTCCGACCCTCGTTTGACCAAAATTTATATCAAGGGTCTTGAGGACTTTAGTGATGAAGATTTAATTCCCAATGAAGCGACTCTGGTTACTTTGACTCGGGGTGGTTATATCAAAAGAGTACCTATGGAGACTTACCGAACCCAGCAGCGAGGTGGGGTTGGGGTTATGGGTATGGCCACCAAAAGCGAAGATGAAGTCGACAGCCTCCTCTTTGTTGATACCCACGACGATCTGTTAATTTTTACCAACAAAGGTCGCTGTTTTAAAATCAAAGTTTGGGATATCAACGAAAGTAGTCGTCAATCAAAAGGTCAGGCGGTTATTAATTTAATCAACATTATCCAAGGCGAAATTGTTCAGGCAGTCTTACCCATCAGTAAAAATAATCCCGCAAAATACATCCTTTTAGCTACCAAAAAAGGCACTATCAAAAAAACTGCTATCGAAAAATTTAAAAACATCCGTCAATCTGGACTGGCCGCTATCAAGCTCGACCCCAAAGATGAATTGATCTGGGCCAAGCTTACCTCCGGCAATGATCAAATTTTTATGGCCACTCACATTGGCAAATGTATTCGTTTTAATGAAGTTGATTGCCGCCCCATGGGTCGACACACTAGGGGGGTCCGAGGAATTGCCCTCAAAGAAAATGACTATTTAGTTGGCATCGATGTTTTACCTCAAAGTATTCTCGCCATCAAAAAAGAAAAGAAAGGAAAATTCTTCCGTCACCTTCTCGTCATTACCGAAAATGGAGTGGGCAAGAGAAGTGATGTTTATCTCTACCCCCTTCAAAAACGAGGAGGGCTTGGTGTAAAAGTAGCCAATCTTACCAGTAAAACAGGCAATTTAGCTGCTGCAGTTGTCGTCACTGAAAACGACGATCAGGTCCTCTTTGTCAGTAAAAAAGCCGTGACCATCAAACTACCGTTAAAAAATATTCCCACTCTTTCTCGCAATACCCGCGGGGTTATATTAATGAGACTAAAAAATGACGACAAGGTCTCAGCCATGACTGTTTTGCAAAAAGATATTAGAGAAGGCGAGTCACCCCAAAAAATATAGGATATAACTATATAATAATTATAGGATATCTATCTCCAATTTAGCTTTAATAGCAGTCAAAATCTCTCCTTGCTAACTAGGCTTAAAAAACTATTAAAGTCTAAAAATAGGCAAAAACACAATATCAATAGAATAGGGGAGTGGTCAAAATAAGATTTTCCCGATCCTTCTTAAAAATATCGAAACTATAGGACACACCTGTTACATATGTTATTTATTGCCCGAATGAAATTTTTCATGAATTTCTCGAAGCCGGGCATCGGTCACATGAGTATAGATTTGAGTCGTCGCAATATTTTTATGACCGAGCATTTCCTGAACTGATCTAATATCAGCCCCACTCCTCAGTAGATCTGTCGCCATTGAATGTCTCAGGGTGTGTGGCGTGGCATCAACAGGTAATTTGGCGAGGCGAACATAATGCTTGACCATTCTCTCAATCGAGCGGGGACTGAGTCTCATTTTTTCTTCTTCGTTAATAATTTCCTTTTTCCCCCCATAGCGAATAAAGAGAGGTCTATCTTTATCGCTTCTCGTTTTTAAATATTTATCAATATAAATCACCGCTCTTTTGCTAATGTAGACCACCCTGGCCTTACCCCCTTTCCCAATTACGCCAAATTCGCGGGTATTTAGGTTAATTTGATCACGATTAAGCCTGGTCAGCTCTGAGACCCGAAGTCCAGTTGAAAACAAAAGCTCAAGAATTGCCCGATCTCGAACACCAACTTTTGTCGAAAGTATAGGCTGATTTAAGAGTCTTTCTATCTGTTCACCGTTTAAAAACTTTAAAGAATGGTCTTTGTTTTTAGGCACATCAATTTTTTCCGGCTGCATCACCTCATAGTCGTTTTTGATTAGCCACTTTAAAAAAGACCGGATGGCAATCACATAATAACCCTGAGTTACAATTTTCATTTCACCATCAATCCCAGCTTGTCTTGACAGGTATAATCTGAAATTTCTGATTGTCTCCTGATTAATATCAGAAACCTGGGGAGTTGTTTTGTTTTGGTTCTCAATGTAATTCAAAAGAACTTCGAGGTAATGCTGATAATTTCTGATCGTCAACTTAGAGCAGTTCTTCTCCACCTCTAAATGTTCGAGAAATCTTCTGATTCCTGTCGCTAAATCTAAGTTCATATCTTATTCTAACATCCAAAAATTAAAAACATGCGTTTACGGGCCTTTAGTGAAGTCATATATAATTTTAATGGTGTCTTAGGAATATTTTACAAATACCCTCTTTAAAATAGGTTAGGGAAGTAGTCAAGGGGTAATTTTAAGCTAAAGACAAATTTTGGGTGGCCGGAGACGCAAGAGAGGAATTAAGGCCTTTATTTAAAAGTCCTAAATAGATAATTAGTCATTAGATTTTAGAATTTAGATTTTTTATGTTTTTAATATTTTTGTCTCTCCCCTCCACTTCCCACTTTTGTATAGTCGTAAAAGATACATTGTGCGACATAGTAAAATCAACTACCCCTCTGGTGGGGAGTAAGCATCTTTTTCTTTTAGGCTTTAAATTTTATGCTTTAGTTTTTAGACTTTTTGTATTTTATCTTTTGCTCCCTCTACCTCTCTCCCAATAGCCACTCTCGTCTTGAGAAGTGATACAGTCGATTGCTAACTAGTTATCCACAGGGACTATATCATACTATATCAGTAGTATGTCCTATAATATCCAATAATTATTGTGAAAATTATAGGATATGTCGTGAAAACCCCTACTCCACTTCCCCACTCCTTTACCCGCCGTAGTATTTTTTACGAAGGCGGGCCAGATTTTATCTATCTATTCATTATTATTCTATCCCCAGTTCGTTACTAAAATAATAGCGAGGATTACAGCTACACCTATATAGCTATAATTCAAAACCACTCCCCTAAATAGTCTATCTCTAATTTCTGCCTGTAATAAGCCAGTAATTTCATATATAGCTGCAACAAGGTAAATTGATCCTTTAAAAATTCCCACTGGCCAAAATGACAATATTCCCGCAAGTTCAGTTAATAACAATGTCGGCACCAAAATATATGGCCATCTCCCTTTCTCCTGACCATCGTCAGCTAGTTCAATGGCTACCGCCCAATACTGATAAGAAAAAATCAAAAAGCCAAGAAACATAGTTCCAATCATATTAGCCCAAAAAGGAAACTTAAATGAATATAGAGAATCAAAAACAAAAAATGAAATCAGCAGTACCAGAATAAGACTCACTGTGTAGGCTGCTCGGTAAAGTGGCACTGTTCGGTAGCCAATAGCTACCAGAAACACATTTTCTGCCAAGAATATGGCATACAAAATAGCTCCAAAAAAAATAGTGATTAATAGTATATTTAACCAATTTAAAGGCAATAATACGGAAAACAAGCCAAAGCCTATTGTCCATAAAAGTGGCAGCAAAACAGACATAATTCGAGTCTCAAAGCTACCTTCAAAAACTATTCCAAGACCAAACCAAAAACAAAAAACCACAATTACTAGTAAAAGCACCAAACCGTAATATCTGGATTCTACGGGCAGACCAAGATATAAATAAAAAGCCATTGTCCCAATCAGCGACGAAATAAAATATTTAATTCTTTTCGACATAATCAAAACCAGCAAAAACATTAATCACATCATCATTTTCCTCAAGTTCATCAATCATGTCCAGTATTTTCCCCAACTTTGTTTCATTATCGAGAATTACTGGATTTAAGCACTGATAAACAAGACCTAATTCCTTAATCTGTCCCCCCAGTAGTTTTATTTTTTCCCCTATTCTTTTACAGTTACTCACCTCAGTCACCACTAAATTTTCTTTAATGTCTATTATTCCTCCCTCATCAATCAATTTTAGCTCCGTCTCCTCGTCTATGTTAGATTCTAGTTCTATCTCCCCTACCCGTCTAAACATAAAGGCTACGCTTCCACTTTCACCGAGAGATCCCTTATAATTTCTAAAAATTAATTTAATTTCCCCCAAAGTTCTATTTTTATTATCAGTTTCCACCTCAATCATTATCGGCACCCCAAAAGGACCAAAACCCTCAAAAACTCCACTGACTAAATTATTTTTTCTTTCTTCAAATCTCTGAAGCAATCTATCGATATTTTCCTTCGGCATATTGACAGCTCTGGATTTGTCAATAGCCTCTCGAAGACCAAGATTTGATTCAGGATTCGAATTTCCCCCACCTTCCCTGATAGCTGTCATGATATTTTTCGAGGCTCTGGTAAAGGCCTCGCTTCTTTTCTTATCCTGAGCCCCTTTCCGGTTTTTAATATTTGCCCACTTAGAATGTCCTGACATAGTTATTGTATTTTATCATCGAGGCATAGCTTTGACCTAAATATAAAACGGCTTCGTTTTCCAGAAGCGTCGCGTTGCTAATCAAAGAACAATTAAACTCTTTGGCCATTACTTCGGTATATTTTTTGATTACTCCCTCGCTTCCAACCCGTAGCATTATTTCACATTCTTTTTTAGGTAGCTCACTTCTAACCTCCATGACGCTAAAACCCATCCAGTTGAGCCTATCAGCCACAAAAGAACCTAGTCCATTTTCCTCAGTATCATTAATCACCATTATTTTTATTTCCTCTGTTAGCAATTCACTTTCGGCAAAATCACGGGGCAGTAACTCGTCGAGTTTTTCTTTTTCCATCTCCATTGATCTAGTCAGAGTATCAGTTTTATATAGCCAGTTATCCTGTTCAAAAATATATCGCAGCCAGTTCAGTGGACCTAAATATTTAACAAGATCAAAGCTGCGCCAATCTTTAACTTCACCTAAAAGCATAATTTTATCCGGCATAAAACCAAAATTATAAAAAAACGTCCTTTTTATCAAATCAATTTCCTTATCACTTTCATAAATCTTTTGCAGTTTATTACTGGCATACCACCCCATTCCCCCGGGCAGCCACACCTCAACTTCAGGATCAACACTAAGTAGATTTATCATTCTCCTTTCCGGTGAAATTGAAAGTATAGCAATTTGTCTTGGGGTAATTATCCCCAGTTTAAAATCATTATTTTGCCATGACTTTTTTAATAAATACCCAAAAATGGCAATAATTATTAAAAATATAATAATTTTCTTCATAGTTTTGAAAGTAGTTCTTTTAAATTACTTGCCAGTTCTCCCTCAAAACTTAAATTAGCTCCTGTTTGGGGGTGTTTAAACTCCAATTTAATCGATTCCAGAAAGGGTCGGGGTAAACCCAAAAGCTTTGTTCCTCCATAAGTCAAATCTCCGACAAGTGGCCATCTCAAATAACTAAAATGAACTCTAATTTGATGGGTTCTTCCAGTTTTTAAATTTATTTCAATTAAGGAATAAACTTTATTATCAAAATAATATTTTTTAAGAAGTTTAAAACTAGTTTCCGCCATTTTACCTTCTTCACTCACCGCAAATTTACCAAAAGTATATCTTGACCTCGCTATCGGTACCTTAATGTTCCCCTCTTTTGACAAATCACCCTCAACTAAGGCTAAATAAGTTTTCTTAATTTCTCTCTTTTTAAACATTTCCAGCATTTTATTTCTGGCTTCTTTGGTCCTAGTTACCACCATCAAGCCTGAAGTGCCCTTATCAAGTCGGTGAACAATCCCCTGCCTTGGCAAATTATTTTCTCCAAATTTTTGAAGTAGCCAATCCTCAAGTGTCTCCTTACCATTTCTTCCCTCTTTGGTGGAAACCACTCCACTTTTTTTATTTAATATCAAAATATCATTGTCTTGATATATTATTTTTGCTTTTTCTTCCATAAAAAATAGCCAATTAGCTGAATCACTCCAACTGCAATTAAATAATCATTGATATTATTATAGATTGAAGTCAGGGGAAAATGCCAATAGTCCCTCACGCCTCCCAGCTGCCATCTTTCAACTAAATTTAGTCCACCCCCGATTATCATTAACAGCCACCCCCAAGCTCTTTTGTTTTTCCACCAAATTACCACCAAAACTATCAATAAAAATAATTGTATCTCTCCCAAATAAGGCAAATTTAAACCAAAACTAGCACCCTTATTGATTATCATTAGGCTTCTCGTTCTTTAGCGCACTTTACACAGAGGGTAGTATCAGGTTTTACGGCAAGACGGTCAGTATCAATCATATTGTAACACTTTTCACAAATTCCAAATTTTCCAATTTTTAGTCTGGTCAGAGCCTTTCTTACCTGGACAATTTGCTTTTTAATAAAACTAATTTTAACCTCAGTTTCAAAACGGCCAATTTGCTCATCTACATCTTCTTCAAGTGAATTATTGCCTGTCCTTTGCTGATCAGAGAATGGATCATTTTCTTTTAAAGATTTTTCTTTCTTTTTTAGATCAATCAATTTGTGGTGTAAAAAAGTCTCAATTCCTTTTGTTAATCTACTTGGAAAACTTATCATCACCTAGAATAAACAATCCCACCCCAAAAAGCAAGCTAAAGGCAAGCATCCACCAAATCCTGGAAATAATGGCAAATATTAGCCAAAGGCAAATAAAAAACCAAAAAAAGAGAAAACCTTTTTTTCCACTTTTATACCAAGTCAAAGAGCGGTATTTCTTTTTTAAAAGATAACTTAATCCGAGAGCTACCCCAAGGGCCAATATCAGTTTCCAGTCTTTGGTGATTATCCCAAACATACTCAGCAAAAACCAAAAACTAAGTAAAGCATTTTCTAAAAAAGCCCACACTTTCCAGTCTTTATCTTTTGATATTAATAGCGCAAAGCTCAGCCAAAAAATACTTCCACCAAGTACATTTATTTCATTAATTTTCCAAAATTCAAGCCAAGTAATTCCCCTCCCTACCCAGTCACCCCAGTGCCAAAAACCATAAGCTAGTCTGCCTCCCACCAAAAATAATAATAAGGCTACCCAGGAAAAAGCAATAATATCTTCTTCTTGATAATTATCCCGTAAAGTCCGCCAGCTTAAATATAAATAACCTACAATTGTCACTATTCCCAAAATTAGATTAATCATTTTAGTGCCGAGGGTGGGAATCGAACCCACACGATGTTGCCATCACACGATTTTGAGTCGTGCGCGTCTACCAATTCCGCCACGTCGGCCTGTTAAATTATTCATATTATCTCATGAAATCTACCCTTTTTTTTCGACATTAAAGAAACTGACCTGCTTACCATTAAAGTACAAATCAAATTGTCCTGTTGGTCCATTTCGATGTTTTTCAATACTACAAGTCACCACTTCTTTTATTTCATCATCTTCTCTCGATAAAAACATAACCACGTCCGAATCCTGTTCAATACTCCCAGACTCTCTCAAATCAGACAGTCTCGGCTTCCCTCCCCTAGTTTCCATTTGCCGGTTTAACTGAGCCGCTGCCAAAATTGGAATTTTTAACTCTCTGGCCAAATTCTTCAAGCCCTGAGAAATTTCTGATACCTCTTGTACCCGATTATCTCTCGATTGCCCCCGCATTAATTGTAAATAATCAACAATAATAAATTTTATTCCCTTATCTGATTGTAACCTTCTCGCCTTAGTTCTAAGTTCTGTTACTGAAAGACCCGGAGTATCGTCAATATAAAGTGGTGCCTCAGCCAAAACTCCCATTGCTTCGGATAAAGAAGTAAAGTCATCATCAGAGAGCTGTCCCGTTTTTAATTTCCAGGCATCAATTAAACCCTGACGGACAAGGAGACGGTCGACTAGTTCTTCTTTACTCATTTCCAAAGAAAAAATACAGGTTGGCAGCTTTTCTTCAACCGCTACATGTCTGGCAATATTCAAACAAAAAGCTGTTTTCCCGAGACCCGGTCTCGCGGCTAAAATAAGTAAATTACTACCCTGCATTCCAGCGAGCATTGAATCAAGCTGACGAAATCCCGTTGGCAACCCTCTTAGACCACTTCCCCGCTTCTGTAACTCATCGAGTCTGTCAAAACTAGCAGTCAGTACTTCTTTTAAAGAAGATGGCACTGACTTCATATGCCGCTGTGAGAGAGCGTAAACTTCCTGTTCAGCCATATCGAGTAGCTGTTCTACCGGCATCGACTCATCAAAAGCCTTTTGAGAAATTCTCCCTGCCACCGAAATCAGTTCTCTTTTAGCGGATAGTCCCTTTATCATTCGGCCGTAACTTTCGACATTGGCTGAAGTTGGAACTTCATTAGCTAGTTTTGATAAAAATGCCTTACCTCCAATGTTCTTTAATAGCTTTTCTTCTTTTAATTTCCCGGCCACAGTCACAATATCAATCGGATTCCTTTCTTCATAAAGACCCATCATAGTCTTATAAATCAAACCATAGTTGTGATTATAAAAATGCTCGGACCGTAAAAACTCCGAAACCGATAAAATTGCATCATTATCAATTAAAATTGAACCCAAAACACAAATTTCTGCTTCCTCAAAAGAGGGCGGTATTTTTACTAATTCGTCTTTAATAAGACCACCTCCATAGCTTCAGGTAAATTTTCTTTTTCTACCTTAAGGCTTTCAACACTCTCTAAATTTTCACTATCAAAAACATCTAAAAATTTTGTTAGTTCTTCTTTATTATCTTCGAAGTCAATTGGGATCACATAATTAGCGGCTGATTTTTTGGCAATCTCAGCACTACCAGGACCAATACTAATCATCAACACATCCGCTTCTTCCAGTTTTTCTTTTTTCTTTTCACTAATTTCCCCTTCATTTTTACCCATAATTACCACTTTTATGCCATCAACAGCCAAAACATACATCGAATTAATACCATTAATTTCTATCCCTCCAATCTCATATTCTCCTGGTCCAGAGATAATTACCCGGTTGCCTTCCTCGCCAAGTTTTACGATATTTCGTTCTTTTTCAGGATAAATAACAATCCTTGCCTCATAGTTTTTTGACTGTAAATCATCTTTATCGGGATTTATCCAAACATTCTCCTTTTTACTCTTTAAATATATTTTGCCCTGATTAAAATATTTTATTTCCATAGCCTTATGATAACATTAAACCATTCTATGATTAAGGAATTATCTTTAGCAATTATCCTTGGCCTACTTATCGGTTTTGGTTTGACCGGGACCTTTTATTATGTAAAACAAAACAAAATTAAGCAGCAAAATCCGCCAAATATAGTTATTCCCACCACTGCCCCCGAAAACAACAACTCTACCTCTTCAAATCCTATTCCTACCTCAAACTTTTCTTCACTTCCTGAATTAAAAGTTATTTCTCCCCAAAATAACGACATTGTTTCCACTAGTAAAATTACTATTAAAGGACAATCGAGTCCAAACAGTCTGATCATCATCACCACCCCTCTCAAAAACTATCATCTCTCTGCCGATGTTCAGGGTCTTTTTTCTCAGGAAATTTCCCTTGAATCCGGTTTTAACAGCATCAATCTAACTACTATTGACCAGAATGATGGGGAAAATCATCTTGAATTATTTATTACCTATTCCACCACCAAACTCGAATGATAAAAAAAATATTTTTTATATTATTTATATTTTCGTCTTTCTTTGGTCCAGTTGTATCAGTAAGGGCCCAGACCCCAACCCCCGAAAGTGATATTCAAAAATTACGTGAAGTAATTCAACAAAAAGTTCAGCAAAAGCTTCAGGAAATTAGTGGTGAAGAAGTTGTCAATCCCAAAAAAGCCTATCTTGGGACGATTACCAAAATAGAAAACAAAAATCTAAATCTAGATTCAAAAGGTCAAAAATACGAATTTGTCATCAGTGAAGACGCCACTTTTATCAACCTAAAACAAAATAGAATTAAAATAACTGACCTCAAAGAAGGTCAAAGTGTGTTGCTCCTGAGCCTTACTAAAGATGAAATTGTTTTTGCCAAGAGAATTATAATCGTCGATCCCAGCAAACTTACCAACAACAAAAATGTTACTCTTGGGAAAATTGCCGATATTTCCCCCACCACCTCTGTTTTTGTTCTTATCCCCGTCAACAACAACAGTCGCGAATTACAAATGAAAATAGATAGCAAAACCGAAATAGTGACCAAAGACAACAAAAACCTAAAATTTACTGATATTAAAAAGGGGCAAAAAATCGTCTGTATCTATACTAATGGTCAAAATTCTACCTATCCTGCTCTCAAAATTATCACCCTCGAATAGTTTTTATTGACTTTACTCTTTTTATTGTTACAATACTTTCAATGATATTTGCAATTGTGATTTCAAAGCATCACCATACCACCAATTAATTGGCGGTAATTGCTGTATCATCTAAAAGCACCCGCCAAGAGCGGGTCTTTTGTTTTTATATGGTGATATTAGCTCAGTTGGCTAGAGCGTCCCCCTGTGGAGGGGAAGGTCGTCGGTTCAAGTCCGATATATCACCCCATGAACAACAATAAAGTACAAACATTAAAAGGTTTTCGGGATTTTTTGCCCGAGACCATGGTCGTTCGCAATTATGTCAAAAATCTTTTTATCGAGACCTTTGAAACTTTTGGTTTCGAACCTCTCGAAACCCCTTCTCTTGAGTATGCTTCCACCCTTATGGGTAAATATGGCGACGAAGGTGAAAAGTTAGTATACACGTTTGACGACAAAGGCGGCCGCCGCGTCGGTCTACGCTATGATTTAACCGTACCTACGGCTAAAGTTTTAGCCATGTATCCGGAAATTCCCATCCCCTTCAAGCGCTATCAACTTCAAAATGTCTGGCGCGCCGACAACACTCAAAAAGGCCGTTATCGGGAAATCCTTCAGTGTGACATCGACACTTTTGGCACCAAGTCCCCTATTGCCGATGCTGAAATTGTCGCCGTCATCTACACCGCTCTTAAAAAATTAGATTTTAAAAAGTTTTCCATCC
>CAZJUH010000011.1:0-26816 GCA_964549165.1 uncultured Gammaproteobacteria bacterium
TTTAAGAAAGTGGGAATTAAAGTGGAATATAAATTTAGTGAAGTTCAAAAATATTTTGCTAAATGATTGAAGCCATATATTTTGATCAAGATAACACCATTGTAAATACAAAGGCAGTGGCTCCAAGGGCTTATCGACAAGCTATAGATTTCTTAGCTCAAAAAATGGGGATTAAAGCTAACATATTATGGGAAAAATGGAGGAAAGTAGTTAAAGAAAACAAGAAGAATTTAAATCCAAAAATTAGAAGCCTCAATTATTCATTTTCGATGGTGTGTGATAATAGAAAATGGATAAAAGAAGCAATTTTGGGAATTGAAAAAATATTGCATAAGGAATTGGAATTAAACCCAGGGGCAAAAGAGTTTTTACAGAAGCCGAAAAGGAAAATGAAATACATTTTGACGACTGAAGATTTCCCTCATTTTATGAAAATTAAAATTAATAAATTTAAATTAAAAGAAAACTTTGATTTGATAATTGGAAATAAAGAGGTGGGGAGGATGAAACCAAATTCAGCTTATTATGAAAAAGCTTGGAAAAAGTTTAAGCTAAACCCAGAAAAATGTATTTATGTCGGTGATAAATACGAAAAAGATTGTGAAATCGGAGCTAAAATGGGAGGAATTACGGTTGTTTTTGGGAAAAAAGACAAGAGGGCAGATTTTCAGATAAAAAATTTTTTAGAATTGAGTCAGATTATTAAGAAAATTAATGCACAAGTTTAACTATTGATACTTTACTTACCACCACCACCGCGGTTTTGAGTTCTAAAAGCAGTTGAGGTTCGGGTATTGAATTTGGGGAAATTAGGTTTTTGTTGTGGCAAAAAAGAATTTTTTGAAGGAATTCTTTGATCAAAGGGTTTGGTACTTTGAGGAGTGAGGAGGGTGTTTTTTTTATCGTTGGCCATATATATATGATAGCAAATTTATAACAATTTTAAAAAACGATCGATTCCGAAACCGATTCCGGAAACTAAACCTAGCTTCGAAGAATCCTGAGCGAAATTAATATCGATGGGGTGAAGAGGGAGTTTGTTTATTAACCGATACTCTTTTTCTTGATTGAAAAATGCCAAAATTGATTTAGAATTGGTGTTTTCGGTGCAGCCGTTGGCAATTTCAATACCATTTATATAAAGTTCAAAACGCTTATTCGCTTTAGCTAGTGGAGAAAGAAAAGCGGGGTAGCCGGTAATAAAAACCCCGCCGTTGCGGGGCAGGCTAGGTTCAATTTTGTTTAAAAAATATTGATTAAAATCGGCTTCGTTATCGGGTAAATCTGGGGGTAGGGAAAAATGGGTAAATTTAATTTTTAAGAAGTGATTGATAAAACTTTGGGTTGAAAGCATTAAATCTTGATATGTTTTGCCAATTTCATACCATTCGAGCATTAAAAATTCTGGACTATGATCAGGTCCCTGGTCTTCTAAATCACGAAAGCAGTGAGAAATAGAAAAACAGCCCGCTAAGGGGTCCCTTTGGGATTTTTTATTTTCGGCTAAAAATTTTTTGAGGGCAAATTCGGGAGAAGTGGGGAGATAATAATCTTGATGGTGATGAGTCCAGGTAGTTTTGAAGGCGTAAATATTGGTTTCGAGGGGGAGCGCAGGGTTGAGATAAGGCACTTCGATTTCAGTGAAATTTTGTCTCCAAAAGTACTTCCTAATAGCTTTTAATAAATCAGACTGTGTCATTTATTGATTATATATTAATTTCAGAGATATAAATTCTTGTAAAAATTTTTTGTTCCTGTGAGTGTGGACAGGCCACGCTCAACGTCACTAAAAATATTTACTTCGAATTTATATCTTTTAAATCACAAAAATAGTCCGGATTGCAACAGAGTGGATTTTTTAGGTAAATAGTTGAGAAGTTGGAAACTATTTTTTTAATGGGGTCGGGAAGGGTGGCGATGGGCTTGACCGATTCGCAACAGCCGTAAAATTTGCCATCGGATTGTAGAGATAATTGAGAGCAGCCAAAATTTTTGGGAGGAAAAACAGAATAGTCTTGGCGAATATTTTTAATCTGCTCAGGAGTTAAAGAACCAAGCCGGTCAGTTAAATATGTTTTTTTGAGATTGAAAATATTTAATTTATCTTTAAAGGGATAGGAATCTTTAGTAATTAGGTAAAAAATTTCGACGGGAAATCCTAGCTTTAGAGCATGCTCGACGAATTTTTTTGATTTGGCAAAATTACCAGAGTCACGATTGGCATCGTGAATAGCTTCGGGTCCGTCGAAAGAAACAATGAGCTGACAGTTTTTTGGGTTTTTAATTTTATCGAGTTTATCGATGGTGCCGTTGGTAATAATAGTGATAAAAATATTTTTGGAAATTAAATTGTTGACGAGATGAGGAAAATTTTTCAGAGTAAAAACTTCCCCACCGCAAAAAATTATTGATTTAAGACTCAAAGTCTCATCACATTTTTTTTTCGCTGTGAATGTGTTACCACGTTCAACGCTTTAAAAAAAACATGACTTCGATTTCTTAAAAAGAAATCGTAACGTTTAACGAAAGACAAAATTTGCTGATTTGATAGGATGTTTTTAGTTTTTTTGGTATAGCAATATTTACATTTGAGATTACACAGCTCGAGAGGGGAGATGTAGATGTTCTCCAATGAAGAAATTATTTTTTTTGAAAGATTCATTGAAGATTGAAGTTTGAAGATTGAAGATTTATTTCAATTTGGTTGTTTCTTTGTGTTCGGTATTCTTTTTGCACCAATGACAGTATTTTGTGAACTTGAGTTTATCTGGAGTATTAGTTTTGTTTTTTTCGGTGAGATAATTTTGAGCACCGCAAATTGAACAGCAGAGAGCGATTAAAATACGAGGAGTTTTTTTAGATTTGGCCATGGAGCTATTTTAATTGATGTGACGGGAATTAGCAAGAAATTAAAGATCGCGATATTTTTTAATTTGTTTTTCAAGTTGATCTTCTAGGTCGACCAGGGCTGATTTTAGATATCGATGGGTGGTTTCTGAAAAGATTTTTTCTTTGCCGGGGAGATACATATCAAAGCGGAGATGGATATTTTTTAGTTTATCGTATTCGATTCGAAGTGTGGCGGTTTTCATTTCTGGAGCAAAGGTGGAAAGAAGTTTTTCGAGTTTTTGGTTTATTTTTTGATCAACCAATTTTTTAACAGAGTCTGTGAGTTTAAAGTTGTCGCCGGTGATTTGAATGTTCATAGTAATTAAGGATAGCACTTTATTGGTATAATCAGAATAATCTTGGGAGGGCGGGCAGGACGGTAATGCGCTAGTTTTGAAAACTAGTGTCCGTAAGGACTAACAGGTTCGACCCCTGTGCCCTCCGCAGTTTGCCTAAGGTTACGCTATATTTAACGATTACCTTCGTTAATCTCTAACCAGTTGGCGTATTTTTCTTGAAATTGGCATATTCTGTCTCAGTGGCCTGTAACACGCAATTACTCCAAAATTTGATCAAATAAGGCCTAAAGTACTGGTGTATTTGACACAGTTTTTATATAAACTAAACGGTAGAGTAGTGTCCATCTCATCAAAAAAACCGTATAAATTATTCTTGAATAATTTTTTCGAGGATTGGTTCTAAAAATTTATATTGCGATATGACCGGTACCCCTTAAACTGGAGTAATTATTCTATTTGAATTATTCTTTTTGAATTATTCTTTTTTAGGAGGTAACTTATGTCAACAATTAATAATGAGGTTAAACAGAAAATTTTAGGCAAGATCAAAGCCGGAGAAGAGGTTAAAAAGATAGCTGCCCAGTATGGTGTTTCTGATCGGACTATTTATGTTTGGTTAAAGAAGGGAGTAACGGACAAGATCAGTGCCCTGGAGTATGGCAAGCTCAAAAAGGAGAACTTAATTCAGAAGTTGATCCTAGTGGCAATACCTCAGTTCTAGCCTGTGATCTTTTATCAAATTTTTTATCATTTGGATTAAAATTGTGGAAATCAATGGACAAGTCAGTTTTCACTCTAAGGGTGAATTTATGGTTTCCGTTGAATCAAAAAGTTTAAGTATGACTGAAGTTGTTAAACATATTATTAATTACCGTCTGAAAAATGAATATCATTATTCTTCAGGGTATAAGGAGGTAAACTATGTCAGGTGAACATCAGAAAGGTTATCAATGGTAGGACAATCCAAGATTTATGGAGAAAAAAAGAAGAGCCAAAGAACGTCATTTTGGTCTAGATGAAAATAAAGTGAGTGGTAATATTCCATCGGAATTTTTGGTAAAAAAAGAAAACCTCAATAGTCCTTTTGGAATTGTGACTAATAATACTGCTGGAAAACTCCGCATTTTTTATCAAGATCAAGAATTAAATTGTATTTTAGATCCCAAACTTCCAAATTCTTTAACACATCAAATTGTCGTAGGTGATCGTACATTATTAAAAACTGAACAAGGCCAATATTATGTCACCAACTTAATAGAGAGAAATACGGTTTTGTCACGTATTCGCCGCGATTCTACCCGATTTGGACCACCTAGACCTGAGGATGAACAAATAATTGCAGCTAATATTGATGCCGCTGTTATTGTCGCCTCTGTTCGTAATCCTCCCATTAAACCTAGTTTTATTGATCGTTATTTAGTTTTGATTCAAAGAAATAACATTGAACCCATAATTGTTTTTAATAAAAGTGATTTAGGAACAGAAGGTAAAGATCTTGAGCTTTATTATCATTCTCTTGGACTGAAAGTTGT
Organism: uncultured Gammaproteobacteria bacterium; assembly: GCA_964549165.1. Taxonomy (GTDB): domain Bacteria; phylum Patescibacteriota; class Microgenomatia; order UBA12405; family UBA12405; genus UBA12158. Next base: position 4,721 of record CAZJUH010000011.1, read on the forward strand.
CCGTACTTCAACTCAGTCTAATTCAGGAATTAATGAGCTAAAAAAAATTATAAAAGGGAAAACAATTGTTTTTGTTGGCCAGAGTGGAGTAGGAAAATCTTCTTTAGTTAACTCAGTAACCGGCGAGTCTCTCAGAAAAATTGGTCAAGTTGGAGATAGAACTGGTCGTGGTCACCACACTACTACTGATTCTGAGTTGTTAGTTTGGAATCCTTATTCAATGATTATTGATACTCCTGGAATTAAATCGTTAGAAGTTTTAGAGATACCTAGACAAGAACTCCAGTATTACTATCCAGATATTAGTGAAATTTCTGGAGCTTGCAAATATTCTGACTGTCTTCATCTACATGAGCCAGAAAATAGTTGTGCGGTTAAACAAGCTGTTACCAAAGGAATAATTCCTACTAAACGTTATCAAAGTTATCTTAGAATTTTAGAAGAACTATAAATGGTTGAGTTTACTGGAAAGATATCAGCTTGTCTTAAACATTCTTCTATTTGCCACTTCGACTGTTGCTGTCAAAATAATCCCAGTTTAGGTGAGTTACCAATCCCCGCTTCTTCATTATTGTTGGCCCCTGAGGAACTTGACGGAAAAATGAGAATAGGCCACATTTTAATTACTAGAGACAATTATTTTGGTGGTTCACTTGGTTTCTGTGATGCCACTAAAATTGATCAATCTAAATGTGACTCTTCCTTAAACTACAAATCTCTTGATTGTCGATCTTATCCATTTTTTCCAAGATTAGTTAACAATAAATTAGTTCTTTACAAAGACTCTCATTGTCCCCTTGGAGAAGTAGATTCATCAGAATTACAAAAAATTTATCCTAGAGTTTTTTCTCTTTGGATGGAGACACTTAAAAATCCTAATATTCGACAATGGATTAATCAAGTTAAGCTACCAAGTTATCGTTTATATATCCCTCAAAAATGAGTCGAGACATTATTCAAAAATATCAACAAATTCAATCTAAATATGGTTTATTACCAATAAAGGTCAGTCCGTATTATCAAAAGAAAGTTGATGAAGAAGTTGCAGTAATCGGTGAAAAAGGTCCTATTTACAAAATTGTTTATCCAACTTCTCAGCGTCTTTATTTAAAGGCTCCTCATGATGACCGGTACCCCTTAAACTGGAGTAATTATTCTATTTGAATTATTCTTTTTTAGGAGGTAACTTATGTCAACAATTAATAATGAGGTTAAACAGAAAATTTTAGGCAAGATCAAAGCCGGAGAAGAGGTTAAAAAGATTGCTGTTCAGTATGGAGTGTCGGACAGAACCATCTATGCTTGGCTAAAACAGGGAGTAACTGACAAGATCAGTGCTCTGGAATACGGTAAACTCAAGAAGGAAAACCTGATTCTCAAAGAAATAGTTGGCATTTTAACGGTAGAAGTAGAAAAATTAAAAAAAAAGACCCGGAAGTAAAACCAATCTTTACCGGGAGCTAATCAGCTTAGTTAAAGACCAGTTGGCGGTTAGGGCTATTAAACTTAAGGATGGTCTGGTAGCTAAGTTTTTGGGTATCTCTCAATCATCTTTCTTTTACCAACCGAAATTAAATACTGAAAACGAAAAGTTAAGAGAGCAGATACTTTTTGTTCTATCAACCAATCCCAGTTATGGTCACCGAAGAATTGCTATTGCTTTGGGTGTGGGAAAGAAAAGAATCAGAAGAGTGATGAAACTCTATGGGATTAAGCCTTACAAGCGGAAAGGAAGATGGAGAAAATGACGAGACGAGAGAAGACCAGAGGCAATATTTACCAATCAAATTAAAGGTAGCTTTCCCATCGTTCCCAATGTTACTTGGGTATCTGATTTTACCTATTTAAGATTTGATTCCAGGTTTATCTATCTGTGTACCCTTATGGATCTTTACACCAGAGAAATTGTTGGTTGGAACTTATCCACCAGACACACCAAAGATTTAATCATCAATGCTTTCTTTGATGCTTTTGAGAATAGAGGTGTCTTACCTAAATTTGTTCATTTCTGATCAAGGAGTCGAGTACAACTGCCACGATTACACCAAACTGATTACTGATCTGGGAGTTACTGTCTCCATGAGCAAAAAAGCCTCACCTTGGGAAAACGGTTATCAGGAATCATTTTATGATAATTTTAAAACAGATCTTGGTTTAGAGTTTGATCGGTTTAATTCCATTGGTGAATTTGTGGAAGCTATTCATCAGACCATTAATTACTACAACCAAAGAAGAATCCATACTAGCCTCAAGATGTCCCCGGCCCAGTTTAGACAACAACACTACCTATGCCGCTTCGGATAGAAAAACTACTCCAAGAAAAGGGCACTTGACAGGATCATTGGATTTAAAATTGAGTACCAAAGACAAAATCCAAATTTTGCCTTTTTGTCATTTAATGGCAGTCAGATAATGATTCAAGAATTAAATCCGAATGAAAAGGAAAAGGAAAAATTAGAATACCCTTTTGGGAGAGGAATTAATTTTCAGATTGATACTAAAAATGTCCAGTTAATTATAGATTTTCTGATAAAAAATAATTACCCCTTAAAAAGGGGAATAAAAGATAGTTGGTATAAGGCGGGGAATAAATCATATGGATGTAGAGAGATACTCGTGCTTGACCCAGATGGTTATCTTTTAAGATTTTCTGAAGAATTAGGAGAAAGAATAGAAAATATAATCAATGAATAAGCCTAAAGATGGTGCCAAAATCATTATTTTAAGTCCCGATAAAATATTACTGTTTCATCGGGATAACATTCCTACTATCCGATTTCCGGATCATTGGTGTTTGGTTGGTGGTGGAATTGAAAATGGAGAATCACCTGAACAAGGTTTGATTAGGGAAGTAAAAGAGGAAGCGAGCTATAATCTAAAAGATTATAAATTTGTAATGAAAACTAAAGGATCAATGGGTGAAGATGTTTATGTATATGTCGTTTTTGTTGAAAAAGACGAAGAAAACAAATTTGTTTTAGGTCCTGGTGAGGGCCAAGAAATCGGCTGGTTTACTATCGAGGAGGCGTTAACTATCAATCTTACTCCGGGAACTCGAATATTATTGTCAGAATATCGAGATTTAATTGAAAATATGATGAAGACAAAATTGACCCCAAGTGCATTTCCATTTAGAACCCATGGATGTTAAAATAAGAAGGTCGATTTATCAAAACATTTAATTATTTAATTAAGAGGTAAAATCATATATGACAAATAATAAAATTTTATACATCGTAATAGTTGTTTTAGTTTTAGCTGTCGTTGGCGGTGGATTGTTTTTCTTTCTAGGCAACAGGGGCGCGCAAAATAAAACAGGGATCGGCCAGCAAACAACCTCCTCACCATCAAATGTGGAACAGTCGCCGGTGTCTGACACGACAATGGTTGAGTGTGGACAAGACCAGGATCCTGGATGTTTTATGAATAGGATGAATGGTTGTTTACCTGTAACCGCTAAAATGGTAGGGTCGGACGATAAAACATCTATCGAAATAACAATCCTTGGAGTGGAAGATGAAAAATGCCACTTTCAAAGAAAGCTGAATAATGTTTTAGATTTGGATTGCCGATTTCCAAAAGGAACCTTGAATAGTAATACCTTTGACCAAATGTTTGGAAACGATAAGGGTTTGCAAAGCGTAGTTGATGCTGCTTGTAGTAAACCGGGGTATTAATAAAATTATTTTTTTCAAATTCCGCCGAAAAAAAGAATCGTCCCCGCGAGGGCGTGGCTGGCTTCCTTATTGGGGGTTTTGCTCAAAAAATGTTCGAACATCAATCAAAAAACACCGCCATGAGAAATTATTTTAGGAGCCCGGAATGAAATTTGAATTCATGACCTTCCCCTTACCAAGGGGATGCTCTACCAACTGAGCTATCCGGGCGGATTGTTAAATGCTCTACCTCAGCCAAAGGCTGATCGTCCTCTGGACGAAACTGACTCTCCTACGCCTTTGGCTACGGACGGGCAAGGGCTACTCGGCGTGTGCAGATTATTTTATCAAATCTAAAGATAATTTTATTGATCTATTGATTTTTATTTAAACTCCTACTAAAATAGTGGGAGTATGAATAAAAGATTTGTATATTTAGATTATGCGGCGACAACACCGGTCGATGCGAGAGTAATTAAGGCAATGTTGCCTTATTTTAATTTAATTTTTGCTAATACCATGTCTCTTCATCAGTCGGGCATGAAAGTGGCCGAGGGAGTGGAAAAGGCGAGGGATCTGATAGCTAAATTTATAAAAGCCGAAAATGAAGAAATTGTTTTTACAGGAAGTGCGACCGAAAGCAATAACTTGGCTCTAAAGGGCCTCGCAGAGGCAAATCCAGATAAAAAGAAAATTATTATTTCCTCAATTGAGCATGATTGTGTGAGAAATAGTGCAATTTGGCTTCGGGCAAAAGGGTATAAAGTGGTAATGCTACCGGTAAATAAAAAAGGATTAATTGATTTTGAAGTATTGGAAAAAGAAGCTGATAAAAATACTTTGGTGGTATCGATAATTCACGGCAGTAATGAAGTAGGGACAATCCAAGATATTGGTAGAATTGGGAAATTGTGTCGAGAGCGAGGAATTTATTTTCACACTGATGCCTCCCAAAGCTTTGGAAAAGTCCCAATTAATGTCAAAGAGATGAAGGTAGATTTATTGACGGCTTCTTCACACAAAATTTATGGTCCAAAGGGAGCAGCTATTTTGTATGTCCGAGATGGGGTTAAAATAAATCCGATAATGCATGGCGGTGGGCATGAAGGGGGGCTTCGATCTTCAACGGTTAACGTTCCGGCAATTGTGGGAATGGGAAAGGCGGTCGAATTATTAAAAAATTCTAAAGCCGAAAATCTAAGAATAGAAACGTTGAGGAACAAATTAATAAAAGGAGTGCTGGCTTCAATTGATGATTGCTGGCTTAATGGTAACGAAAAAGAGAGACTATCAAATAATGCCAATTTTTCTTTTGAGAGAGTTGAAGGAGAGGCACTGCTGATGGAATTGAGCAATCGGGGAATTATGTGCTCGACCGGTTCGGCCTGCTCTTCAAATAGTCTGGAGCCGAGCCATGTACTGTTGGCCTTGGGATTAAGTGCGCCGGAGGCGCACGGATCACTTCGTTTTTCACTCGGGAGATGGACAAGCGAAGCCGATATTAATTATGTCTTAAAAATATTACCAATTGTCGTTAAAAAAATGCGCCAAATGTCGCCTTTTAAATCTTTCGATAAACTCAAGACAAAATTATGAGACAACAATTTTCTTATTCTAAAAAAGTACTAGCTCATTTTAGAAAGCCCCATAACCTCGGTAAAATTAAAAATGCTGATGGGGTAGGGGAAGTGGGTAATTTATCATGTGGGGATGTAATGAAACTTTACATCAAAGTTGATGACAATAAAATTAGTAATGTCAAATTTGAAACTTATGGCTGTGCTGCCGCCATTGCCACAAGTAGTATTACCACAGACCTGGTTAAGGGAAAAACGATAGAGCAGGCTTTGGCGATGACAAATAAAGAAGTAATTGACTCGCTTGACGGCTTACCACCAATTAAAATTCACTGTTCATTACTATCGGTCGATGCTTTGAATGAAGCAGTTTACGATTATTTAAAAAAGAATAAAAAGGAAATTCCTGAATTTTTGGAAAAGAGGCACGAGAGAATGATAACGCTACAAAAAATGGAAGAACACGGTCAAATAAAAATAGACGATTGAGCCTGAGGTGAGAGTCGGACTCACGACAACCAGTTTACAAAACTGGTGCTCTAACCAACTGAGCTACTCAGGCAATTTATTAAGTCTATTTTATCCTATTTTTAAGATATTTTCTGCCAAAACCAGTTTTTAACTGTTTCTCTCTTTTGATGGCTAATTCTTTATGTAAACAGGCTTCAAAATATATTAATTTCAATGGTCGACGATATTTTGTGGCATAAACTTTTCCCGAATTGTGCTGTTTAAGTCGGTTTTTTATGCTAATAGTCCAGCCGATGTATAACTTATCATCAATTGAACTTTTTAGAACATATGTAAAATAAGGCATTTTATTACCAATTGACCTGCCCGCATTGCTACGCAAAGCGTTGCAGGCGGGGCTACTCAGGCAATGTAGAGTATTATAGAATAGAACATGGCGAAAAAGAAAATTTTAATTCTGACTGATGATTTACCCTGGGGGCACCGATCAATTGCCAAGGCGATTTATGGATCACTCAAAGAAAAGGAGAAGGAGGGTGGAGTTGAAATAAAGTATGCCGAAATAAAGGCAGAGGTGGGAATTTCCAACGATTTATATACTTTTATGTATCGTTTTTTTCCAAAATCAAATAAGATGATGACTAGGTTGTCAGGAGAGGGGAGACTGAGAAAGATAGTTCACCGCTTATCAGAGATAAATTTACCGAGAGTAAAGAAATTTGTTTCTGGCTACAAACCTGATTTGGTTATTTCCTGCTACTGGTACCATAGCCATTCTTTGCAGCTATGGCGAAAGAATGAAAAGGTGAATTTCAAACTGTGGTCGGTGATTGCAGACCCCTGGACAATTACTCCAGTGACAGTGGTGCCAGGAGTCGATTTGACTTTAGTTTATGACGAGGTGGCGGAAAAAGAGGCAATAAAGTATGGATTGAAGGGAAAAATATTGCAAAGTGGCTGGTGGGTGAGAAAAGAGATGTATCAAAAAGTGGACAGAAAAGTAATCAGAAAAAAATTGGGAATTATGGATGATCGGCCGGTGATATTTATTGGCGGAGGAAGTCTCGGGACCAATTCTTTGACCAGACTGCTACCGATTTTAATGACGATTGAGACAAAATGTGCTTTTATTTTTAATACCGGAACTGACAAGATACTCCATTCAACCATTGATCAGTATGTGAAACTGCTTAAAAAATTAAAACTGGGAGAGCAAATTATTGTCAAAAATTTGGGGTGGATAGAGAATATGGCCGAGGTGCTTCAAGCTAGCGATATCGTTTTTGGAAAAGCAGGCCCCAATTTTTTGTTTGATGTGATCGCCTCAAAAAAACCGATGGTAGCGATTACTCATATTGGGGGACAGGAGGATGGCAATATTGAAATTATAAAAAAGAAAAATCTGGGCTGGGTAAAAGAAAAACCAGGAGAGTCAGCTTCGTTTTTACTGGAATATTTAGAAAAACCAAAGTATTTTGAAAAAATATTTTCAAAAAGTATTAATAAAGAAGCAGAGAATAATCAAAAGACGATGGTGAGGATTTGGAAGAGGATAAGAGAGGAAATAATAGAAAAAGTCTAAAATTTAAATTCTAAAAAATAAGGCCTGCCAAAAGTGATTAACTTCGATAGTGGCTTTTCCACGCTTACGAAAAAACGTGGGGAGAACTAGTTAACAAAGGCAAAGCCGATATTAACAAACATCCTCCTTTATATTAGGTTAGCTAGAAAAAACACCTTCTCAAAGATCGCTTTTTGGCAGGTTGTATAATTGTACCATGATGACGATATCAAAAAAAGTTGAATATAGCATCGTTTTTATCTCATATTTGTCGCATAATAAGGGTAAAAATATAACAATTACTCAGGTGGCAAAAAACTTGAAATTACCTTATAGTTTTTTGGGACAAATAGCGATTTATTTGAAAAGTGGAGGGATTATGGAATCTAAAGAAGGAAAAAGCGGGGGTTACCAACTAGTTAAGGGGTGGGAGAAAAAAAGTATTTATGATTTGCTTGAAGCGATGGGGGAAAATAAAGCGATTGTGACTTGTCTTGGAGATAAAGATTGTATCAGAATCAAAAACTGCAGGATGAAAAAAATATGGGAAAAGATAGAGAAGAGTTGGTTTTTGGAGCTAAAGAAGATAAAATTAGGAGAGATATAAAAAATAATAAAAGTCTAAAATCTAAAGTCTAAAGTTTAAAAATTATAAAAAAGTCAAAAATATAAATTCTAAAAAAATTTTTTAATATGATAAAGAAAAAAATAAAAGAAAAAATAACAAAAAATACTTTGATACTGGAAATTGCGGAGAGGTATCCAAAGCTGGTCGATATTCTAGTAGAAAAATATGGAATGCATTGTCTTGGCTGTTCTTTTTCGGCGGTGGAAACATTAGAAGAAGGAGCCATGGGTCATGGAATGAACAAAAAAGAGATAGATAAAATGATACTAGAGTTAAATATCGAGGCTAGTAAAGTAGATTTGAGAGAAAAGAAAAAATTGGGTAAATAATTTTGCTTAAAAGACCGGAAATTAAAAGAAGGGCAATTAAGAGATAGCCGTAGCGTTCAAAAGAAGCCTCGATTTTGGCAGCCTCGTCAACCGGGAGGAGGTTTAATAGAATTTTGGAACCATCCAAAGGTGGGATGGGAAGTAAATTAAAAATACCTAAAAATAGACTTATATTGCCAACATAGGTAGCTAGACTTGAGTGAAAGAGAGACAAGATAAAGGCTAAAACAAAATTGCTTAGAGGTCCAGCAAAGGCAACGAGGGTTTCGTCACGACGGTGATTTTTAAAATTGTAAGGATCGATGGGGGTAGGCTTCGCCCAGCCGATAACCGGGAAACCACTCAGGACACCGATTAGGGGGAGGAGAATGGTGCCAATAGGGTCAATATGAGCCAGAGGATTTAAGGTGAGCCGACCATAAGCCCTAGGGGTGGGGTCGCCGAGTTTATCGGCAGCGAGAGCATGGCAAAATTCATGCATTGAAATAACAATTATTAGTGAAAAAACTGATAAAAGAGCAATGATGATTTCCATATTTTATTTGGGAGTCGCTTTTGGTATAGTATACCCTATGAGAAAATGTAGTCTATGTGGAAAGGGAACTGCCATTGGTCGAAATCGTTCCCATGCTCAAAATCGGACCCCGAGAACTTTTAAGGCTAACGTCCAGAAGGTGTCATTGAAAGTGGGTGAGGGTGAAATTAGCGGAATTTATTGTAGTAAATGTTTAAAAAAGATAAAGGGCGAAATTAAAAAAACGGCACTTAAATAAGCACCGTTTCTTTAATAAGGAAAGAAAGTTTATTTTTTAGCTTTTTTCTTAGCTTTTTTAGCAACTTTCTTCTTAACAACTTTCTTTACTTTTTTCTTAGCTTTTTTGCCGGGCATTTTTTATTCCTCCTTTATAAAATTAAAGAGGATTTGTAGTATTTTGTCAAGATAAAATTTGTCTATTATACCGATTAATTAATATAATTTAAGAATAAAATATCATAGATATTTGGAAGAATTTTTGTGAATTAAAAATAAAAATATTCCTGTTTTACGGTGATAATTTAATATCAATTTTTTTTAATTATAGAATAATATTTTTCTATCTCTGTCCACTCTGTTTTGTTTTTTCCCTCAACTTGGACTATTTTTGGGATAAAGTCTGATTTATTTTGATCAATAAAAGCGGAAAAAATTTTCATTTTTAAAGTGATGTGATTTAAATTTTCCACAAAGGTCCAGGCAATTGGCCAGGGATTTAGGGCGCGAATAAAGGCTTCAATTTTATTTATATTCCAGCTCCAGTCTATTTTTGCTGTATCTTTAGTTAATTTTGGATAATAACTTTTTTGGGAATGGTCCTGAGGAATTATAGATTTGGGAGAGGTGAGGTAGGTTTTCAAAACAACATCAAGATTGTCAGCACCGAGTGAAAAGGCCTTATGGTAAAAAGACGACGCGGTTTCACACGGAGAAATATCAAAAGGGAGAGTGGCAATAATCGGTCCATGGTCAGGTAGGGAGTCTATTTGAAAAAAAGTAACGGCACTGCTAGTTTCGCCGTTAATAATTTGCCAGGGTCCGGGGGTGGCGCCGCGGTATTTTGGTAGAAGACTGGGGTGAATATTAATTATTTTGTAGGGAAAACTATTTATAGTATCTTCATCAAAAAATGGTGGGCCAAAGGCGACACAGAGGCCAAGTTCGGCCTTATAATTTTTAATCTTCAATTTACAATCTTCAGAAAATGTTTCGATTTGAAGGAGAGGAAGCTGGTGATCCAGGCAATATTTAGCAACGGGATTGGGTGTGATTTTCTGATTTCTACCAAAGGCCTTGTCGATTTTGGAAACGACAGCTTGGAGTTCAAAATCGGGCAATCCTAAGAGTTTATTTAAAATTGGCAATGAGTAGATTGAAGCGCCAAAGAAGATAATTTTGGTCATAGTATAGATTATAACTAAATTTTGATAAAATAGGATATGAGAGAAATAGTTAAGTTTCCAAATAAAGTGCTGAGGAAAAAGTCTGAAAAAATTGAAAGAGTTGATGCGATTCTGATAAAGGAAATTGAAGAACTGAGAGAAATACTGGTGGTGGCGGAAAACGGAGCAGGCCTGGCAGCACCTCAGATTGGAATATCAAAAAGATTTCTGGGGATAAAAAATAAAGAAGGAGCAAAAATTTTAATAAATCCGAGAATGAAAGCGAGCTTTGGTGAAAAAATTTATCCCAAAGTTTTTGATGAAGAAAACAAAGAAAGTGATTTTTTAGAAGGTTGTCTGTCTTTTCCGGATCTATTTGGAACTGTAAAAAGATTTTTAAAGATTGAGGTCGTCTGGGAAGAGGTAGTCGGGAAAAAGTTAGAAATCAGAAGCCAGATTCTAGAGGGTTTTGAGGCCATTGTTTGGCAGCATGAAAGTGATCATCTTGACGGAGTTTTGTTTGTAGATAGGATAAAGGAGGAGGGAGGTAAGTTGTATCTGTGGACCGAGGATAAAAAAGTGCTAATGAATGTTGATGAGATTTTAACTAAAGAGAAATAATTTTTTCCAAATATTCTTTGACCTGGGAATTGTTTGGAGCGAGGGTGAGGGTTAGTTCAAAGTATTTTTTGGCCTCGGAATAATTTTTTTGGGAAAAATAAAGCTCACCTAAGGCAAAGGAGGCGTGGTCGTAGTTTGCCTTTAGGGTGAGGGCTTTTTGATAATTTTCAATGGCCAGATCATTTTCCGAAGCAGCTTCGTAAAATTTCCCCAGGAGATAAAAGCTTTTAGCATCGGTGGGGGCCAGGCGGACAGTATTATTTAGGGCTTCAATGGCGAGGGAAAAATACTCTGGATTAATCTGGGATAATTCGGAAAAAACCTGAGCTCTTTCTTTCCATAAATTGGTGGAAGCAGGAGAGAGGGAAAGGGCTAAATTGGAGTGAGAAGTGGCACTGGCGCTATCTTCTAATTTGGCGGCAGTCAGTGAAGCCTGGCTATGATAAATTGCTTCTTTGGGGCGAAGGGAAATAGCAAGATTAATAAAATTCTGACTCGATTTATAAAGCTGACGGTTATAGGCGATTTGAGATTGATTATAAGCAATGTCGGCTAGAAATAGAGATAAGATTTTAATAATAAGAAAAAGGAAAAAGGCAGTAGTAATAAAATAAAATATTTTTGGTTTTGGTTTATGATTCGCTTTTGTCGATGGCTCCGGCGAGACAAAGAGGGGAAGAAGGAAAAAGAAAAGAGAAGTGATAACGACGGAGAATCCGGCAAAATTGGTGATTAAAATAGAGACAAAAGAAGCAAAAATAAACGGAGACGAGAAAGAAAAAACCAGAAAAGAAATAATCAAAAATAAGTAACTAAGAAAGCCGAAGGTGCCGGTGGTGGCGAGATAATTAAGATATTCGTTATGGGCTTTATTGTAAAGAAAATCCCACTCGGAAGTGAGATTGTGGGCGGCGGGGCGAGTCCAGTAATAAGTAAAGCCGAAGGTTTCGGGGCCAGTGCCAAAGAGAGGGAAGGCTTTCCATAAATCGAGACTGCCCTGCCAAACTATTTTGCGGATGTCCTCACTGGGGGTAATGTTTAATGATGTATTTTGAGATACTTGCTCAGATGTTTTTGGTTTAACAAAGTAATCTTTGATGGGATTTGAGATGACTAGAGAAGTAGATAAGAAGATAAGTAGGGGAATAATAAGAAGTAAAAGATTGGTTTTTTGAAAAAGTTTAATAACAAAATAAATTGTCAGAGAGATAATGGTGGCGATAATGCCAGATTTGGATTTGGTAAAGAGAAGACAGAGATAGAAATTGCTTAGTAGGGACAAGGCAATGCCTTGTCCTTTTTTTGATTTAGATTTAAGAAATTTATCGACGGCAAAAGGGAGAAGGATACAGAGATAGGCAGCGAGCCAGTTTGGCTGCCCGAGAGTGGAAAAAACCCGGGACTGAACATCTTGAACCCAGAGATGTTTGTCGATACCAAAGTGTTCCAGAACACCAAAAGTAGAAACCAAAAAACCGGAAATTAAGATGAGATTGATGATTTTGTCACGAAATTTGGAAGTAAAATATAAAGGAATAATTAGAAAAAGTAATAAATAGGCACCGAGAGAAAGAAGGCCTCCGTTTAACCTAGAATAGTAACCAAAAATTGAGGTGTGAGAATCGACGGAAAAAATAGTAGAGATTAGCTGAGTAGAAAAGAAGATAAGTAGAGGAATAGTAAGTTTATTTTTAATAAAGAGTGGGGTTTGGCCTTTTAGATAGTTTAGTAAATGAAAAAAGGTAATGAGGAGAGTTGATAAATAAACAAAATACATTTTGGGAACTTCAAAAAGCTCGGAGGTAATGGAAGTAAAAATAAGAGGGGTAAAAAAGAAGAGAAGAGAGATGAGAAACTGGATAATTGAAGTCACCTGATTATTTTAGCAGTAATTGTTATACTGATGAAATGAAGTTATTTTCAAAGTTTCTTGCTAATTTTTATTGGGAAATAGGTTTGGATCTCGGAAGTAGTAATATTAAAATTTATGTAAAAAATAAAGGAATTGTGGTTGATGAAGCTTCGATGGTGGTGCGGCTTAAAAAAAAGAAAAACGGAATTCAAAAAATGCTGATTTTTGGTCAAAAAGCCAAGGAAATGGTGAACCGAGAGCCAAAACAAATTGAAGTGGTGGCGCCGATAAATCGCGGGGCAATTGCCGATCTCGTCAGTGCCGAAGCACTGCTTGCCTATTTTATAAAACTAGTTAATGAAATTCCTAGCTCATATCCAAAAATTTTAAAACCAAGGGTAATCGTGGGAGTTCCAGGGACAATTAGCGAAGTACAAAAGAGGGCCTTTCGGGCAATATTGTCGCAGGTGGGGGTACCAAAAGTTATTATGGTTGAGAGTAGTATTTTGGGAGTTATTGGGAGTGGTTTTAAATTAGAGGAAAGTGGGGGAATTTTATTTTTGGATATAGGTGGGGGGAAAACTGAGGCTTCTTTGGTTTCAATGGGGGGGGTGGTGATTAGCCGTGGTTTGGAAATGGGGGGTGATGATTTTGATGAATCGATTATTAGCTACGTAAAGATGAAATATGGTCTTTTTATTGGTAAAAATACGGCTGAAAGGGTAAAAATCGAGATGGGGGGAGTAATCAGGGGCCGGGACCTCGAAACAAATCTGCCAATAAGTATTCGCCTTAGAGCGGAGGAAATCAAAGAAGCTACCGCTTTAAATGTGAAAAGAATTGTCAATCTCGTCAAGGTTGTTCTTGATGAAATGCCAACAGAAATGACTGACGATGTTATAAAAAGAGGAGTAATAATGTCCGGAGGCGGTTCTCAGTTTCCCGGAATAGATAAATTAATAGAAGAAGAAGTAAAAATTAATGCAGCAGTGCTGCCAAGCCCTTCTTTTGGGGTGGTTAAGGGAGAGGAAGAATTACTAGAACATCATGAATGGTTTGAAATGGTTAAATTAGTCTCAAATTTATCTGAACGATGAAATACTGGTGGTTTAAAGCAGCACTGCCTTTAACTTTTGGTGTTCTTTGGGTGACGGTAATTAAACTAAACATAATTAAGGGTTTTTATTATCGTAACTTGGCTTTAAATAATCGGATTACGAAAACAATTATATCTGCTCCTAGGGGAGAAATTATTGATCGTAAAGGTAGAAAAGTTGCCGAAAATATTGATTTTAATGGAGAAATAAAACATTTTTATATTTATGGAGCCTCAATGTCAAATGTCACTGGGTACCTCGGAAAGGTAAATGAAGATGAGCTTAAGAAGGGAAAATGTGGAAGGCCGTTAGAAAATATGAGTGTGGTTGGCCGGGCGGGAATAGAAAGTAGTTTGGATTGTGAGTTAATGGGAGTGGATGGCTATAAACTAGTGGAGGTGGACGCTATGGGAAAAAGTAACCGTGATTTGGGGCAGCTTGATACGATTAAGGGAAAAGATGTAAATCTGAGCATTGATGCCTATTGGCAAGACAAAATTTATAAAATGCTTGAGGGGAAAAAGGCAGTCGTAATTATGAGTGAGCCAAAAACAGGAAAAATTATAACTTTGGTTTCCTCGCCGGGCTACGATGCCAATAATTTTAATTATACTTACGACAAAGAAACAATAAAAACATATCTTGAAGATACGGTTAACTTACCGATGATAAATCGGGCAGTGGGGGCAAAATATCATCCTGGTAGTGTCTTTAAACCCGTAGAAGCTTTGGGGGCACTGGAAGAGGGTATTATAGAAGAAGGGACTCTAATTGAAGATACTGGGGTAATTAAAATTGGCGATTATTCTTTTAATAACTGGCTCTGGACAAAAAGAGGCGGAACGGATGGAATGGTCAATGTGGTTAAAGCACTAAAGAGATCTAATGACATTTTCTTTTATAAACTCGGCGAAGCCATGGGGGTAGATAGGATAAAAAATTGGGCCCTAAGATTTGGTTTTGGAGAAATAACAGGGATAGAATTACCTGGTGAAGTGGCTGGTCTTGTCCCTGACGATGAGTGGAAGAGAAATAATATCGGAGAAAGATGGTATCTTGGGGATACCTACCACTTGTCGATTGGTCAAGGGGATTTGACAGTGACCCCCTTACAAATTAATCAGATGACCAATATTATCGCCAGTAGAGGACAAAAGTGTCAAATGTCGCTACTCAAAGATAAACCGGTAAAATGTACCGAAATTAAGGTAAAAGCAAATAACTGGGCCCTGATAACTGAGGGAATGAAAGAGGCCTGTGATAGTGGGGGGACAGCTTGGCCACTTTTTAACTTTAAAACGGAAATTGCCTGTAAAACCGGAACGGCGGAGCTGGGGGATGGGACTGATGATACTCATGCCTGGCTCACCGCCTTTGCCCCGGCAGATAATCCACAAATATCAATTACAGTATTAGTGGAAAGGGGCGGCGAAGGGAGTGATGTGGCAGCACCGATAGTGGGAGATATTTTAAAGGAGTGGTTTGAAGAACCGGAAACAATGGTGCCGAGATACCAGGAGACAATAAAGGAAAAAATCTAAATTCTAAAGCCTAAAGTCTAAAAAAAGCCTAAAATATAAAGATATGAAAAAAATTGCCATTGTCGGAAGTAGGAGGATGAGTCAATACGGGAGGGAAATAATTAATAAATTATCAATTTTTAATCATCAATCTATTAGAAATAAAATAGAGATAGTGACAATTAAAGTGAGTGGTTGTAATGGTGAGGTGATAAGAGTTTGTCAAAAACAAGAAATAAATATTAAAATTTTTGAAGGTGATAATTTTCAAAAGTTAAATGAGCAGGTAGCTAATTATGCTGATATTTTGGTAATAATTGAGGGTGGAAAAAAGAGCGGTACGATTTTGCTGGCATTAAAATTTGTCGAAAAAAATAAGGATGTTTACTGCGTACCGGGGAGAATTACTGATGAGGGGAGCTTTGCCACCAACTGGTTGATAAAACAAGGGGCGATACCACTAACAGACCTAGGCAACTTGACCCTCTTCCGCTAAAGCTACGGACGGCAGGCAGAGGGAGTAATGTTACAATAGGCAATTATAAGGGTGTAGACTGTATTTTATGAAAAAATTATTGATTGTGGAGTCACCAACAAAGGCGAGAACAATTTCAAAATATCTGGGTAGTGATTACGAAGTGATGGCCACCGTGGGTCATTTTCGTGATTTACCGAGTAATAAAATGGGGGTTGATTTAAAGGATTTTATGGTTGATTACGTAATTGATCCCAAAAAAAAAGAAATAGTCTTGCAGCTGGGAAAATTATCAAAAGGAGCCGGAAGTATTTTTTTGGCGTCTGATCCTGACCGCGAAGGAGAGGCGATTGCCTGGCATGTAAAATGGCTGCTGACCGAAGGTCAAAAAGGAAAAATCGAGGCTTCAAAAATATCAAGAGTATCATTTCACGAGATTACCAAAGAAGCAGTAGAAGAAGCTCTTGGTAAGGCTAGAGAAATTGATATTAATTTAGTTAATGCTCAGCAGGGTAGAAGGGTACTTGATCGGGTGGTTGGTTATTCTTTGTCGCCACTGCTCTGGAAAAAAGTCAGGAGAGGTCTGTCGGCGGGGAGAGTTCAATCAGTGGCGGTTAGGTTAATTTGTGAAAGAGAAAGGGAAATTGAAGCCTTTAAAAAAGAAAAATATTTTAAAATAGGGGCTGAATTTAGAAAGAAAGAAAGCTTTATGGCTGAATTGCTTAAAATAGGGGCCAAGAATTTTATTGAGAATACGAAAATTAAATTGTTTGATGGTGATTTTACCTATTCAAAGTCACTTTTCATAGATAAAGAAAAGGCTAAGGAGTTTATTGATAACTTAGAGACGGAATTTACGGTTAGCCAGGTTTTAAGCAAAAATTTAACCAAAAGTCCGGTTCCGGCTTTTACGACTTCAAAATTACAACAAGCCGGAGCGAGGCGTTTTGGCTGGTCGGGAAAACAAACAATGACCTTGGCCCAGCGCCTATACGAGAGAGGATTGATAACTTATCACCGGAGTGATTCACTTTATTTATCGGATAAGGCAATTGAAGAATTTAGAACTTACATAGAAAAGAAATACGGAAGTGAGTATTTATCGCCTAAGATAAGGGTTTATAAAAATAACTCAAAAAATGCTCAGGAGGCTCACGAAGCGATTCGGCCCACTCAAATTGGGACGGTGAATCCCGATGGTCTTGATAGTAAAGAAGAAAAACTTTATCAAATGATTTGGAGGCGAGCTTTAGCAACTCAGGCAGCGGCTGCCAGGCTTGAAAGCAATAGTATTGATCTGCTAAACAAAGAAGCTCTGTTTCGGGCTAGGGGCCTCCGAGTTGTTTTTGATGGATTTTATAGAATTTATGGCGAAAAGCACGAAGATCAGTTGCTACCGGAATTAAAAATGGGAGAAAGATTAAAAGCGGAAAAGATAGATCTTGATGAAACAGAAACCAGTCCGATGCCAAGGTATAGTGATGCCTCTCTGGTAGCCTCACTGGAAAAACAAGGAATTGGTAGACCTTCAACCTATGCCCCAATTATTAGTACGATAATTGCGAGGCAATATGTAGAACGGGATGAAGGTCATTTCAAACCCACCAGTCTCGGAATTGCGGTTAATGAATTTTTAACCAAGAATTTTCCCAAGATTTTATCACTACCTTTTACGGTTGAAATGGAGGAAGACTTAGATAAAATAGCTCTCGGAAAAGTTGATTGGCGGAAAATGATGAAGGATTTTTGGAAAAATTTTGAAGTAGAACTAAAAAAAGTGGAAGCTACCGCAGAGAGAGTAAAGGTGGAAGTGGAAAAAACGGGGGAAAAATGCCCAAGCTGTAAACAAGGGGATTTGGTGATTAGAATGGGAAAATTTGGAAAATTTGTCTCCTGTTCACGTTTTCCGGAATGTAAGTATACGGCTCCGTTAAAGGAAATGGCTGGATTTTTATGTCCTCTTTGTGGAAAAGAGGGAGTAGTGAGAAAAACAAAAAACGGGAAGAAGTTTTTTGGTTGTAGCGATTACCCAAACTGCAAATGGGCTAGTTGGAAAAAGTCGTAAAGTACGGAAAAAATCTAAATTCTAAAATCTAAATGTAGAGACGTGATTAATCACGTCTCTACGAAATAAAATAAAATTATTTTTATTTATCAATTATTTGACGCTGCTGGGGGAGATCGGGGGTGAAGGCTAGCTTGAATTCGTCTCCGAGATTGTTGATTCGGCCAGTATTTTCAACTTTGTAAAAGAAATTTGGTTTTTCGGTCATATGTTTATTTATAGGTTAATTAATAATTTTAACTAAGAACGGAAGCAAAGAAATCTAATTGGCCTGAGGTTAATGTGTTTAAACGTTTATCTTTATTATCCAGATTGGGAGAAAATTTGGCTTCAACATAATTTTGCCTTGTTTCTGGCATTTTTGATATTTCCGTGGGAGAATATCCTATAGTTTCTGTGGACATATTAGTTTTTTAATTAATGTATAACTAATATAAATATAGGATAGTCTTATAATAGTTGTCAAGGGGCAAATTATCACAAAAAAACAGTTTTATTTTCTAGGTTCAAACTTGTCACAAGGACTATCTATTGGTGATTTACCACGACATTCCGGTGGAGCAGCGCAGTTAACACAATCTAGGTTTGGTTTCGTGTCAGGAGTGAAAATAGAGATAAATTTGTTACGTCCAAATTCAGCATGAGATTTAATAGTGGCAGAGAGTGTTTCTTTTATTTTTTTTGACATAGGGTGATTATAAAAGAAGGAGAGGTTGAATAAAAGAGGATAAAGGATAATTATTGTTTATTTTTTCTTGCCCCAGCGTTCTTGAGAGGTACGAATTAGCTTGTCACGGCCTTGGTTTTTGCATGAAAGTGGGGGGAGGGTGGTGGCATAAAAAGGGTTTTGAGTTTCAGAATCAATGCTGAGTTTACAAATTATTTGATATTTACCGATTTTAACGAGATCTTCGGCGGGAAATTTGGGACCAAATTCTTTTTGGAGGATAAAAGCATCTTGATTGCCGACGACAAAGGACATGAGAGAACCGACATTGCCAAAAATGGCATCCTGGATAGTACGATCGAGCTGGGCCATGTACTGATTGGCGACAATTAGGTTTAATTTAAACTTGCGGGCTTCAGAGAGAATTTTAATAAAGGCTTCGGTGGCAAAATTTTGAAATTCATCGACATAGAGGTAAAAATCAGATCGCTCAGATTCACCTTGAAAGACTCGATTCATGGCCGAGAGCTGAATTTGAGTGATAAGCATGGCGCCAAGGAGGGCAGAATTATCTTCACCGAGCTTGCCGGTGCTCAGATCGGCAATGAGGATTTTTTTCTGATTCATAATCTCTTCGATACGAATTTTGGATTTAGGATGAGCAATAGTATTGCGAATGTTTGTCGAAGAAATAAACTGACCAACTTTGTTGAGGATGGGAGCCACGGCTTCGTTTTGAAATTTATCGTCCATGCGATCGAATTCATTTTTCCAGAAATTGATGAGAGTTTGATTTTTTAGACCGGAAACGATTTTATCGCGATAATTTCGATTGGTTAAAATCTCGACAATGTGGGTTAAATCTGAACCGGGAGTGTTGACAAGGGTGAGAACGGCGTTTCTTAAAATATGTTCAAGCCTTGGTCCCCAGGAAACATTGCCATAAAGCTTTTTAAAGATGGAGATTACTCCTGAGGCAACTAGTTCCTTTTGAGAATCATTTTCGGCCTCTAAAACGTTTAGGGGGTAGACAAAATTAGGATCAGCGGGATTAAAGTAGCAGCAGTCGTTGATTCGGGAGGCGGGAATGTAATCGAGAATTGTCTGACAAAGATCGCCGTGAGGATCAATAATGGCTACGCCTCGGCCTTTGCGAATGTCATCGATGGCCATATTGGCGATAAGGGTAGTTTTTCCGGTACCGGACTTACCGATGATGTAGGTGTGGCGTCGACGGTCCTCGCCTTCTTTGATCCCAAAAATAGCATCTTGATTATGAAATTCAGTTTTGGCAAAAAAAGTGATGTTTTCTTTTTCTTCATCATTTAATCCTGTAGCCACGGGAAGATTTTCGGGGGGATCAGCAAAGAGATTTTTACCCCAGGCGATGTTGGGAAGTTTGGTCAAAGCGGTAGGAAAGTGCCACATGGCGGCCAGTTCCTCAACATTGAGGATTTGCGTCTTAAGACCGGACAATAGTGAGCGGTTAAAAATTGATTTTTGAAGTTGTTTTTTAAGTAAAAAAGAGGGATTTGAGGTTTTAATAAAGTTGCCTCGGGGTGAGGTAAATATGCCAAAAGAAGAGGAAATAGAAGTTAGTAAATCGGAGTTGTTACTGAGAAGATTTATTTGAGTTAAAAGACCAGGATATTGAATTTTGGTTTCAAAAACGGCTTTGTCGGGGTGAGCCTGCCTGAATCCCTTTTCTTTGTCGACAATAATGCCGTTTTGGATGACAGAAACGATACTAGATTGCCAGTTTTTTGGAGGTGGGGACAGTAAAATTTGATAGAGAAAAAAATCAGAATCTGTCTGGGAACGGGCTAGAGGAGAGAGGACGGAGGAGAGGGGGTCGGTGTCGCGGAAGTCGCGATTGGTTTTGAGAGGATAGGAAAAAGGGCGAGCCAGAGTTAATTGTTGATAAACTGCGCTTTGTAAATCAAATTTTCCGTGCTCACGCGCTGGCACTTCGTTGGCATGATTGCGCGCGGAAAATTTATTTACGTCGCTTGTTTTTTCAAAATCCATTAAATAATCTCTAGACTTTTTGGTAATGGCAGTGGGGTACTGAGCGAGAATTTGGGCTCGGAAAAACTCGAAATTATTAGCAGGAATAGTGACATAAAAATGAATTTGGCCGTTTTGAAGGATAATTTCGAGGGAAGTGATCGTTGATTTTTTACCCAAAAGGCGATTAAAAAATGAAGAGTGGCTCATTTGGACAAAATTGCTGAGGAGTGAGGACATGGATTCTGGAGTAAATTCATTTTCCTGAGGGAGACGAATTCCGAGTATTTTCCAAGCAGATTCAGTTTTAGACATAGAGATATTATATATTGATTTTAGGGCGCTGGCTAGCAGCGCCCCTACAATAAAGTAATTGCATAAATGTTACGAAAATGTTATATTAATATTATGTTGATACCAAGCAAAGACAATATTAGTACTGTGACAGATATGCGTGTAGATGCCATCAAATTTTTAAAGGATGTGCAAAAAAAGGGGATGAAATATATTTTTCAAAGGTCGGAGCCCCAGGCAGTAGTGCTCAGCATGAAAGAATTTAAAATGATTTTGGAAAAATTAGAAGACTGGGAAGATCAGCAACTGGTATATAAGCTGGAGAAAGAAGATAGGGGAAAGGGTTTTACTAGTTTGGATGATTTGGCGAAAGAGTATGGAATTAAACTTTGAAATAGGTTTTTCTGATGAGGCAAAAAGAGATTTAAAAAAGTTATCTAAAAAAGAGACGGAGAGAATATTTGTCAAAGCTGGTCTGTTAAACAATTATCAAAACAACAATAATGTCAAAAAATTGAGTGGTGAACTGGGAGATTATTTTAGATTAAGAGTGGGTAAATTGAGATTGATTTTTGAAGTGGATAATAAAGCAAAAAGAATAAAGATTGTAGAAGTATCTTTTAGAAAAGAAGTTTATAGATAAAATATTTTCTCTTGACATTATAGGATATTATGCTACAATCTTCCTAATCTACAACTAAAGTAGAGTTAAAGCAATTCTAGCTTTGGAAGTAGAAAGTTCTTTAACAACCCGCAAAATACAGAGAGTAGAACCCGGAAAGGGTAGGGAAAGTCGTATCTTTTCCGGGTTCTATTCTGAAACAAGAATAAATTCAAAGCCCAAATGGAGGTTCACATGTGTGAACACAGAAAGAAAAAGGCAAGCAGGTCAGAAAAAAGTTCAGGTATTAAAGCAAAAAACAACGAAGTAAATAGAAATCAAAATAAAGAAAGAAGGGGGAAAAATGATTCTACATCAGCAAGCTCCAACTCCTGAGGAATGTCAAAAACCAGACGGTTCATGTCATGAATGTAAATTTTTTAAACAATGTAGAGATTTTGTTTTAAATAGACATGGAAAGTCTTCTAAATCTATTAGGGAAATAGAATTAATAGCAAGGAGAAATTCACTTGGAGCATTGCAATGGGAGGATTATAACCCAGATAAATAAATTTATTTGTATTTACACAAAGGTGGTGGCTTATTGATGTCGCGACAGGTCACCACCTTTTGGTTTTTTGTTTTGTTTTTGGGTTTTGTTTTTTGTATTTTGTGGGTTGTTTTTGTTTTTTAAATTAAAATATAAATTTAAAAAAATAATTTATGCCTAATAAAGAAACAAAATTACAGCCAGGATT
>CAZJUH010000012.1:0-22745 GCA_964549165.1 uncultured Gammaproteobacteria bacterium
TAAACTACCACCATTGTAATCACCTGGTGAGGCTCTATCACGAATGTCTTGATTATTTTTCACCAAATAAAGTACCCCGACCAAAGAAAATAACAAAAATAATATACTTAAAATACGATACTTTTTCATTTAGTGATAGTAATAAAAGGATACACTAAAAAATAAAATTGACAAAATAATTATCAAATAGGTGGGAAAAGAATTACCACTTTCGTAGAGAGTTGAGGTGGTTGAGGGCTTCGCAGTTCTAACTGTCGGAGCCAAGATAGGCTGAGTGGTGGGGGTAGGGGAAGAAATAATTGTTGGCAAAATATTTTGAGTAGGAATTAAGGTGGCTGAAGGGGTAGCACTAAATGACAAATAATCGCTAGTACTCGTCACTAAAAAATTTCTGGTAACAGCTTGGCCCTGATAAGTTAATGTTAGTTTGTGGGGTCCAATTGATAGATTTTCAGGAGGGGAAAAATTCCATGAATTATTGGGACCAACGGTCACACTACTGGTTGTACTGTCCAAGTCCAGTTGAAATACTTTGTTCGCTGGACCTTGACCAAAAATGTCGGGTTTTAGAGTAGAAACCGCTTCACCCTCTTTCGGATTAGTAATGCTTAAACTAACAAGGTTTGTTTCTTGAGTGTTGGCGTTGATACTTGTCTGGTTTGAAGAAGTGTTAATATTGGTAGAAAAATAATTTTGGCCAATAATAATATCCGGAACAGGATCGTTGTTATTAGACTTGTTGGTAATTTGAGTCAATAAGCCATCGGGGGAATAAACAATAATTTCTTCGTCAACAGTAGTGGTGGGAGTAAACCAGTCGGTTTTTTGTTCGTTAAAGCTGGCTGCTAAAGAAATGTTCCAATTGCCATCTTTGTTGGAAAAGGCTGAAAGAGCTTGACTGCCAGGAAGGGTGAGATAAATAATGGCCCCAGAAATTGGATTGTTATTTGAATCAATAATTTTTCCCCAGGCTAAATTTGAGGAGGGAATCGATGCGTTTGGTTTTGAAGCCGTAGTTAGGACATAACCAGGACGGGAATAAGTACTTGAACCAGAAATAAGAATAAATTTATAATCAGTTTTTGGGGAAAGATTAGAAATTTTGAAATAGTGGGTGGTCTCGGAAAGTGAAGCATCCTGATAAATAATATTATTTATACTCAAGGTGGCACCACAAGGAGAAGGAGTGGTAAAAGAAAAATCAAAAGAACCGTAGGTAAGATTAGTAATTTGAGGATTGATGGGTTCACATGATACACTCGCCGTCGAATCTAAACTCGTTTTCTGAGTAGAGAGAAATACTCCCAAAAATAAGATAATTAATAAAAAAATAATTCCTAGAATAGTTGGAAATTTTTTATCCTTCATAGGATTGCCTCTTCCGGATTTTCTATTTCTTGAACTTTTTCAACATTCGGTAAAAGCAATTCTTGTCTTTTTTCTATTTCATCAAGAACCCCAATCTCCAGATCAGGGGAAACAGAACGAATAAGGGGATTGTTTTCAATTTCCGCAGTCGATTTTATTAAATTGTCATAACTTTTAGAGACAACTGAGAAAAAAATAGCAACAAAAGTAAAAATGCTGATTATAACAAGGTATTTTGAAAATTTAATTTTGGACATTTTTTGGCCAATAATAAATCTTTAAAGGTAAGTTTATATTAATTGTTTTGCTGCCAGTATCTTTTTCAAGAAAAAAGGAAATTTGGTCAATCTGAAAAAGGCGTCTGTTTTGGAGAAATCCAGAGAGCAAAGAAGTGGCAGACAAAAATGAAGAAGAGGTGCTAATACTCGTAGAGTAATAATTCGAATCTGAGATTGAATAATTTATTTTATTTAAAAATACTTGGTTTTTTTCAGTCAGGCCAACAATTTGAGAGGTAGCCTGATAAAAACGGGGGCTGGTGGGAAGGCTAGATTCAACCAAGGAAAATTTTTCCTGAACCTGCGAAAAAAGATCCTGGGAAATAATTACATTATTAATTTTTGTTTTTAACTCTTTAACCAAAATTTCTTTAGCTTTGATGTCGCCAACGAGCTGGGAAATTGTTAACAAAGTTGGCCTGATGGCAAAAAAAGTAAAAAAAGAAATTAATAAAAAGGTAGCACTAATTTCAACAGATTTAATAAATTTATTATTTTCACGCTGTTTTGATAGATAAGAAAGTAAGGGGTTAACCTTGGAATAGATGTTTAGATTATTTGTGGCTTGAGGAATCATTGTTTATTGAAAGTTAAAGAAAGACTTAAATAAAATTTACTGTCTTTAGTTTTTTTCTCTATTTTTTGAACATTAACCGAGCTAATATCGGGATTTAGCTTGAGATTAACAATAAAATCAATTATGGCATCTTCTTGATATGAAAATGCTTCAACACTCCCTGTAATTATGCTCGCCTTTTCACCACTATTAAAACTAATGTTTTGAAAATAGATTCCGTCGGGAATACTTTGAATTAAGGAATTTAATGATTCAGTGTATTTTGGCTCAGTCTTATAAAAATTTTTAATAAATTTTAAACGTTCCTGAAGTGAAACATAGTCTTTTTCAAATTCCTGAGTGCTACCCAAAATCGCTTTTTGTTGACGAAGAGTTTCTGATAAATCTGAATTTTTTCGATCAAGCCAAAAGCGAGACAAAAAAGCACCAATCACAATCAACTCAACAAAAATAATTACAACACGACCAACACTAGTAACCCATCTGAGAAAGCGGGCCGAAAAAGTGTTTAAGTTTTCTTCGTTTGGTAATAAAGAAATCTCCTTTTTAGCAGGCATACTATAAACAGTATAAACAAAAATGTCTAAGAAAGAAAATGAAAGAAACGATTGAAATATGACTTGAAGCGAAGATACTCGGGGGAATGAAAAATCCGGGCGAAAATTAAGAAGGAAAAGAGGCCAGAAATGATTGAGAGACCAAAAATTAAAAGAACGTTGAGGGTTTTACTGGTATCTAAAATAAAAAGATCAAAAATACGAAGAGTAAGCCATGAGGCTAAACCACAAAAAACAGAACTTAAAACGATACGGCTAAAGGAAAAAAACATTTTTTCCCAGCCTTGACCATCAACCCGCCAAATAAACAAGGCAAAAAGTCCTAAACACTGGATAATATTAGTAAGGGAAGCGCTAATGGCGAGGCCAACTATACCCAGGGTGGTGAACTTAACAAAAAAATAACTAGTAATAATATTGAAAAATAGGGAAATTCCGGAAATTTTTAATGGGGTTCTGGTGTCATGAAGGGCATAAAAAGAACGGATTAGTATCTGAATTACAGCCTGACAGACTATGGCGGGGGTTAAGAAAGCTAGAGTCCGGGCAGTAAGTAAAGTTGCCGACCAAGGAAACTGCTTGCTCCCAAAGGCTAGACGAACAATAGGGAGACGATTAATTAAGATCAGTACCCCGACCGGAAAGGCAACAAAAAGACTCTGGAGAATTGTTTTTCTGACTGTTTCCCGAAATAAATTTAGCTGATTTTTGGCAATATTTTTTGAAAGAACAGGTAAAGATGCCTGGCCAACAGTAGTGCCGAAAATACGACTAGGAAGATACATTAGCTGAAGAGCTAAATTTAGAAGAGAGATAGAGCCGGCGCTTAAACTGGAGGCAAAAAATAAGGTAACTGTGCTTTCTATTTCAGCTAAACCTAGCGATAAAGTTCGAGGAATCATCAGGTGAACTATTTCTTTGACGCCACTAAGTTTGAAGCTGGCAATTCTGGAATACACAAAGCCCAGACTTCTAACTGAGGGAATTTGAATCGCCATGTGGAAAAAAGCACCGATGACCACCCCCCAAGCAACCCCGTAAATGCCAAATCTAGGGGCTAAAGTATAAATACTAAAAATAATAAAGAGATTATAAATAATTGGTGACAAGGCAGAAATTATAAATGTCTCATTAACCTGAAGGATGGCAGTTAAAAAATTGCTGATGAGAAAAAATATTTGAGCAATAAGTAAAATCCGGCTTAAATTTGACATTAAATCAATTTGGTAAGGAGAAAAACCTTTGGCAATAAACCCGGAAAGAGGGTGGGCAAAAATCAACGCAATGAGTGAAATAGCAGAGAAAAAGATTAATAGTAAATTGATAACGGAAGAGGCCATGCGATATGCCTCTTTTTTATCTTTATGTAAATAACTACTAAAAACCGGAATAAAAGAGGCTGAAAGAGCCCCGGTTACCAATAGTTTAAAAATTAAATCAGGAATTCGAAAGGCGGCATTATAGGCATCAAGCTCAAGAAGACAGCATTTAAAAAAAAATGAATAGAGGAGGCGAGTTCTCAAAAAACCAAGAATGGCCGAAATACCAAAAGTAATAGCTAAAACGACGGTGGCAGAAAAAATACTTTTTTGCCGCTGATGAGTAAAGGAACTAAAACGAAGGCGTAGTGACATGGTCTTATTGTAAATTATTGTAAATAGAATGGCGATAGGATAAAATACGACTTATGCCAATTGGAAGATCAGCAAAAAAATCGCTCAGAAAGTCGGTTAAAAATAAAAAGGTTAACCTAATTTTCAAAAATAAATTAAAAGATATTATCAAAATGTTTTTGGCAAAACCAGAAAAGAAAAATTTTGCCGATGTTCAAGCAATTTTGGATAAAGCCGAAAAAAGACATTTATTTTCAAAAAATAAAGTCTCGAGATTGAAAACAAGATATTCAAAAAAAACAGTCAAGAAATAAGGTAGAATAGGGTAATGAAGAAGTTCTATATTACTACTCCGATTTATTATATCAATGCCGAGCCCAGCATCGGTTCGGCTTGTACTACAGTTGCTGCGGATATTATTGCCAGATTACACCGACAAGAGGGAGAGGAAGTATTTTTCTTAACCGGAACGGACGAGCATGGAGAAAAAGTAGCCGAGGCGGCTTTAAAAGCCGGTTTATCTACAATAGAATATTGTAATCAAATTGCCCCAAAGTTTGAAGAAGCGTGGAAATTGCTAAATATTAGTCATAGTTTTTTTATAAGAACAACTGATCCCCGACACGAAAAGGTGGTTGGGGAAGTGATGCAAAAAATTTACATCGCAGGTGATATTTATAAAGATATATACGAAGGCTGGTACTGTACTGGCTGTGAGGCCTTTAAAACCGACAAAGAATTAATAGACGGTCACTGCCCACTTCATTCACCAGAAAAAACGGTCAAAAAATCTGAAGAAAACTGGTTTTTTAAATTATCAAAATATATTCCCAAAATTATTGAATTAATTGAAAACCCGAAGTCAAATTATATTTTTCCAGAGAGTAAAAAATTGGAAATATTAGCCAAATTAAAAGCAGAAGTTAATGATGTCTCAATTTCTAGGGAAAAAGTGAAATGGGGAATTCCAGTCCCTTGGGATACTGAACATACTATTTATGTTTGGATTGATGCCTTAATTAATTACTATAGTGCCACTCAATTTTTGGAAAATAAAAGTAAATTTTGGCCGGCGGATCTTCATATTTTAGGCAAAGAAATACTTTGGTTTCATACGGTAGTATGGCAAGCAATGCTTTTATCGGCAGAAATTAAACTACCTCTAAAAACATATACTCATGGTTTTTATATGATAGATGGGCAAAAAATGTCAAAATCATTAGGAAACACGATTCCACCAAAAGAAATGGTGGATTTCTTTGGAGTCGACGGAACAAGATATTTGATTGCCAGATCTTTTCCAACTGACAATGATACTGATGTGGGAATTGAGAGATTTAAGGAAAAATATAATGCTGATCTTGCCAATAATTTAGGAAATTTAGTGAGTAGGGTGTGTAAACTTGGAGAAGGTTTAAAAATTGATAATCAGAAAGTAATAATCAGTGATGAATATAAAATTTTGATTGATAACTTAAAATTTGATGAGGCGATTGGCTCCGTTTTTGAAAATTATATTGATAAATCAAATAATCGACTAAATGAAGTTACACCATGGAAACTGGAGGTCAGTCATCCAAAAAGAATTGAGGTATTAACCGAGTGTGCCCAAAATTTAAAAGTGGCAGCTGCCTATTTGGAACCAATAATGCCGGAAACAGCAAAAAAGATTTTAAAACAACTAAAGAATGAAATAAAACCACTGGAAAGTGGTTTATTTCCAAGAATTAAATAACAATATTCTATGATTGATACCCACGCTCATTTAGAACCAACATTTTGCGACATATCGAGAGTAGTGGGTCTAAAAGCGGTAATTTTGTCGGGATCAAATATTGAAAATTCTAAAAATAATTTACTTTTAACGCAAAAATATCCAGATCTTTATCCGGCCGCAGGAATACACCCCCAGGAGATTAGTGATGATATAAATTTACTCGAAGAACTCGTTAAAAATCCAAGTTTAATCGCGATAGGAGAGTGTGGTTTAGAATTTGTCGAAGAGGTAGATAAAGAAAAGCAAATATTTTATTTTAGAAAACAAATTGAACTGGCCCAAAAATATCATAAACCATTAATAATTCATGCCAGAAAAGCTATGGATGAAGTAATTAAAATATTGGGTGAATATAAAGATTTAAAGGGCGTGATTCACTGCTATAGCGGCGGTAAAAAACGAATTAAAAAGATTTTAGATTTACCGGGTGAGTGGTATTTCGGATTTGATGGAAATATAACTTATGAGGTAGGACTGGAAGAGGTGGTTAAAAGTATGCCGAGGGAAAAGATTCTGGCGGAAACTGATAGTCCCATGCTAACTCCCCTGCCATTTAGAGGCCAGGAAAATCAACCAAATTATGTAAAATATATTTATCAAAAAATAGCCGATATTTGGGGTAAAAGCTTTGAAACTACTGAAAAGATTTTGGATGCGAATGCGAAAAAATTGTTTGACTTAAAAAAATAAAAAGAATATAATTTGGTTGTTATAAGTTTTACAGAGTGATGAAACCTGAAATAAATTTAAGTGATGTTGTCGAGTTTTCTGCAAAAAAAAATATTGTATCGAATGAAGTAAACAGAAAGAATTGTAAAAATTGTGGAAATAACTGTAATAATTGTGGTCAGGGTAATTGTAATTGTCAGAGTTGTGGTCAAGGAAGATGTAGAAGATCGTGAATTTAAATTTTTTATATCAAGAAGAGAAAACGATTTCTGAAACCTTGTCGCTATTTAACGCATTACTAACAAATACGAAGATAATACGATCAGCACAGAGGCAGTCTTTTTTTAATGATGAACCTAAATTATATGATTTTTCAACAGCTTATTGGTCTTGGAATGGTAGTTTAAAAAAAACAATTGATTATGGAGGTGGAATTGATGAAGAAATTAATAAAGCATTATTAAAATCTTTGGGCGAAGCAATTGAAAGATATTGTATAAGTAAACAAAAAAAAGATATTTGGTCATCCAGTGGGAAATTGCAATTTCAATCAATTAATCTAAATGACTTCACCGATTTTACAAATAAACAGTTATTAAATAAAAATTTTAAACAATTTACTCGCGATAGGAATACAAAATTCTGGTGGACTGTTGGATATAATTTACAGAATCTTAAAAAGGTATTCGTTCCGTCACAATTAGTTTCAGTACCATACAAATTTATTCAAGAGCAAATTATAAGGGATCCAATTACTACTGGTGCAGCGCTTAGTACATCTTTAGGTGGATCTATATATAGAGGTATTTGTGAAATTATTGAGCGTGATGCATTTATGATTACATACCTTAATAAATTAGAAAGAAAAAATGTCGATTTAAATAAATCAGGTTTAGAGCTTAAAAAATTATATCAATTATATTCAAGATATAATTTGGAACTGTATGTCATAGACATTACAACTGATTTAGATATTCCCGCAATGATGGGTTTGGTTATTGATAGGACCAATATTGGTCCAGCAGTTTCGGTTGGATTATCCGCAGATGTAGACCCAATTAAGGCAGCAATAAAATCTGCACAGGAAGCTTTACATCCAAGACCTTGGCATAGAAGACTAATGGCAAAAAGTGACTATAATCATGACTTAAATTCCTTTGAAGGTAGAGCTATGTATTGGTCTGATTCCAGAATGATTAGAAAAATTAATTATTTATTAGACAATGAAAAGATAATTCTAAAAAGGAATATCAGAAAATTTACAATGAAAAATAAAATTAATTTTATTTTTAAAAAACTTAAAAAAAATAATTTTGATGCATACGTAGTTGATGTTACTGAAGAAAATGTTAAAAAATATGGCTTTTGGGTGACAAAAACCATTATTCCTAAATTACAGCCAGTATATTTGGACGAGAAATATAGATATTTAGGCAATAGACGGTTAACAGAGGTTCCTAAAAAATTAGGTTTTGAAACTTTAGATAATTTTAATTCAATTCCACATCCATTCCTATGAAATCAGTTATAAAAAATATATTAAAAGGAGAAAAGTTGTTTCAAAATTCTGACTCATTTCATGAATTAGTAAAAATCGCTAAATTTCCGAAGAAGAAAGAAAAAAATATACCAGAATCTTGGGTAAAAATTAATTATAAAACTTATCCTAGACTAAAAAATGTCTTATTACCTAAGCCAATTAAAATTAAAAAGAAATTAACTGAATTATTGATTTCACGTCGATCTGTAAGAGATTTTTCTAATAAAATAATTTCCCTTAGTGAACTTTCAACAATATTATTTTATTCGGCCGGCGTAACTTATATTGAAAAACAAAACTGGGATGTAGCATTAAGAACATATCCATCAGCAGGAGCGAGATATCCATTAGAGATATATGTATTAGTGAATAATGTTAAAGATTTGGAAAAAGGAATATATCATTATAATGTAAAAAAACATTGTCTAGAAACGATAAGAGAGGGTAATTTTAGTATTACAATTGAGAAAATTACTTCTCAGGACTTAACAAAAAACGCAAATGTAATAATGATAATTTCAGCAATATTTGACAGAACGAGAATAAAATATGGTGACAGGGGATATCGTTTTCCATTTATTGAATCTGGACATATGTCACAAAATTTTTATTTAGTATCAGAATCATTAAATTTAAGTTGTTGTACAGTTGGAGGGTTTATTGATAATAAAATTAATGATTTGTTAGACTTTGCTGATACTAGTGAAAAAACTATATATTTAGTAACCATAGGATCAAAAAATGAACTATAAAAAAACTGTATTAAAAAATGGATCGACTTTGATTGTAATTAAAATACCAAAGTCATTATCGACGACTTTTATGATATTGAGTAAATCGGGACCAAGGTTTGATCCGAAAGATAAGTCCGGTCTGTCTCATTTTACAGAACATGTGTTATTCAAAGGAACAAAAAAATATAAAAATAGCGAGGTGTTGTCTCGAACACTAGAAAATTACGGAGCAATGGCTGAAGGATTTTCTTATTTTGAAACAAATACATATACAGTTAAAATTCCAAAAGAAAATTTACCAATAGCGGTTGATATATTAATTGATCAGATGCAAAATTCACTTTTAAGAATTGAAGATATTGAAATTGAAAAGGGTGTTGTTTCGGAAGAATATAATATGAGTAAATCTAATCCCTCTGAATATATATGGGAACTTTGGTCTAAAAATATTTGGAAAAATAACGATTTGGGGAGAGCATATATCGGAACTTTGGAAAGTATAAATTCTTTTGAAAAAAATGATGTAAGAGAATTTCTTAAAAATAACTATTTTCCAGATGGCACCGTATATGTTGTTGCTGGTGATATTGAGATAAACAATATTAAAACATTAATTAATAGAAAACTATCTATTAAAAAACAATTAAAAACTCGTTATGGGGACCAAATAAAAATAGTTAGAAGTAATCCAATTATGATAGAGAATTCTAATACGGATAGTATTACTATTAATTATGGTTTTTTAACTACAAATAGGCAAAATAATGATAGTCACGTATTAGAATTGCTAGAATATCTTTTAGGTCGTGGATTAGGAAGTAGATTTAATCAAACAGTGGTTCAGAAAGGTTTAACTTATTATGTTATGACACATACTCAACATTTATCTGATACTGGTTATTTTTTGACAAATTTTACATCACAGAAGAAAAATCTTAATAGAATATTAGAAATAATTAATGAACAATTAATGGAAATAAAAGCAGGTAAATTTACTTATGATGAATTTAAGAGAGCTAAAGCTTATTATGTTGGACAATTATTGATCAATAATGAAACAACGGATGCATTGGCTAATTGGTATGGATATCAAGCAATTAATAATATAAAAACTATATTAACGATTGAAGAAAAACAAAAAATAATTAACAAAATTTCTAAAAATGACATAATTATCGTGGCAAACAAATACTTTAATATAAATAATTGGTATTTATCAGCAATAGGACCGATTGAGAAAAAAGATATAAGGATTGTACTTTAGCTAAAATTGATTATTTATGATAATCTGAAAGAATATCTTCGAGTTCTTTGAGAGAGGGATATTTGTCGATAAGAACCACTTCGCCGTCGATTAAGAGAATAGTGTTCCCTTGAAGACCCATGGCATAAACCCGAGTCATCTCCTTGATATATTCCGGATCATAATCAATTTGCAGGCGCTGACAAAGAGTTTGAAGATTGGCAAATAATTGTTTGCCTGGTGGCAGACCACGATCATAAAGTTGAATTCGCATATACAATTATAACTCAGCGCGGGAATCAGTGTCCAAAGTTTGGGGATTGGCAAAATCACCTCTTTGAAACTGGTAAAAACCGGCGAGAGCGATCATAGCCGCATTATCGGTATTAAGTTCTTTTTTAAAGGGCAAATACAGAGGTAATTGATATTTTTTGGCAAGATCACGAGTTCTTTTTCTAAGATTTAAATTAGCCGCAACACCACCAGAAAGAAGTAAACAAACAGGTTGAAATTTTTCAATTGCCAGAGAATATTTTCTAATTAAAGTATCAAAGACTACTTTTTGAAAGGAAGCGGCGAGATCGGTAAGATGCTTATTTATTTTAATTTTTGACCACTCTTTTATTTGATAGTAAAAAGCAGTTTTTAAACCAGAAAAAGAATAATCAAGAATTTTTTTATCCGCAATTGGGGTTGGTAATTTTAGAAAAGAGCTGTCCCCTTTATCCGCCAGTCTCTCGATAACTGGACCACCGGGATAACCGAGACCGAGAAGCTTCGCTGATTTATCGAGGGCTTCACCGGCAGCATCGTCGAGAGTTTCACCAACAACCTCATAATCCCCTATTTTTTTTACTAAAATAATTTTGGTATGACCCCCGGAAACAGTTAGAGCCAAAGCAGGAAAAATAAAAAGTCTTTTTGGTTTACCCTGACTGTTAGTTAAAAAATTAGCTAAAAGATGCCCTTCAATATGATTAACTCCCACAATTTTTTTATGATATTTAATAGCTAATTCTTTAGCCATGTTTACACCGACGGAGAGAGCGATGGCTAAGCCCGGACCTTTGGTAACCGCAATCAAATCAATGTCTTCGATTTTAATTTTTGCTCTTTTTAGAGCGGTATCAATTACTGGCAAGATTCTATCCTGATGGGCTCTTTTAGCAATATCAGGGACAACTCCACCCCAGGGCTTATGCAGGTTGATTTGAGAAGAAATGATGTTGCTTAAAATCTGACTGTCTTTTAAAACGGCGGCGCAAGTATCATCGCAACTGGTTTCAATGCCAAGAATATACATATTATTTGGGAAAAGAAAAAGAGATTTCCCGGGTGTGGTCATCTAAATAAGTAAAATTAACAGTAATTAAATTTGTCTTTTTTTTAAGCTGCTGGTAAAGGTTAGCGCCCATATTTTCGGGCCATTCAAGACAGGAAATGCTTCCCGGTAAAAAATGACTAAAAAAAGAAATTTCTTTATATTCAATTTCAGTGTTTAGCCGATAAAGATCAAAATGATAAAAAATATTAAATGGAGAATTTTTAAGAGGATACTGATTATAAATAACAAAGGTGGGTGATAAAATTTTTTGAGTAATTCCCAGTTCCCTGCCAATACTTTTAGAAAAAACAGTTTTACCACAGCCAAGATCACCTGATAAAGAAAAAACAATTGACTTCTTGTTACCCATATTTAAAGCCTTTTTAAATAAAAACTTGGCTATTTTGCCTGTTTCAAATTCTGATTTTGAAATGAGAGTTTGGGAGGAACCAGTGATTAAATCTCCACGTCGAAGAATTTTTATCTCACTGCCAAGAGCGTCAATAACGGTTGAAGGTTTGTTTCTCGGTAATTTACCGGCATCAACGAGTAATGAGATTAATTTTTTTTTCTTTTGAGAAAGTGGTTTCAAAAAAGAATTAAGGGAATAATTGGGAGTCCGACCACTAAGATTGGCTGAAGTGGCGGTAACTGGTCTGCCTAAAAGCTTAACTAAATCTAAAATATATTTTGACTCCGGAATGCGAATTCCGAGAGAGGCATTTTCAGCTTCGATGCCAGAAGCAACCCGATGACGGCCAGGAGAAATTATAGTAAAAGGACCGGGTAATAAGCTTTGATATAATTTTTTGGTATTTAAGGTTAATTTAACATATTTCTCGGCCATTTTAATATCAGAAACGGCGATGGAAACGGCTTTACCTGGCCAGCGGTTTTTGAAAGAAAGAAGTAAATTAACAGATTTTTGATTCGTAGGATCAGCTGCCAATATATAGACCGTATCAGAGGGAAAAACAACTAAGTTCCCCGCCAAAATACTCTCAGCAGCTTTTTGAAGAACTAAATCATAATTTTTGGAAATATCCAGAATAAACATCGGAGTATTTTAACATTTTTTCAAATAGTGACATGCTAAAATGAGGAGACGATGAAGAAGATTTTTTTTATCAGCTTGGTGATTTGGATTATACTTATAAATATTGGGAAAATTTGGCCAATCTCAAAAGGGGAAATATATTACCAGAATTTGCAAAAATGGTATTTACTCGCCAATAAAGGAGAATGGGAAAAGGCAAAAAAAATTGAAAATAAATTAAAAATAGAAGATATCGAAAATTTCATCAAAGAAAACAAAGAAGAAGATTTGAAGAGAAAATTAAATCAAATAATCATTAAAAAAACAAAGAATGCGGATGATTGGATGGAAATTGCCGTTACCTATTACCGATTGAATAATCGAGAAAAAGCATTTGAAGCCATTGAATCTGCTTATAAGCTGGATCCAATCAGGGAAGATGTAAGTAAAATTTATTTTACTTTTCGCTCTTCTCCTGAGCTTCTTCAGCAGCCTTAGCCGCTTTTTCCTCCTCAGTTTTTTGAGCGGTGGCGGGAACATCTTCGGGAGACAGCTCTGCTTCTGCCTCAACAACCGGTTCCTCTTCGACTCGAGGCGCTTCGATAATTACCACTACCTGTTCGGGGTCGTTTTTGATTTCAATTTTGTCACGATCTAAATTTAATTCGGCAACTGTAATTTTATTGTCAACTTCAATTAAAGATGAAATATCAATTTCGATTTTTTCAGGAAGATCGGCTGGCAAGGCTTCGATTTCAATTTCACTCAGGATTTGCATAAGGGTATTGCCGTTTTTAACTGCGAGAGATTCACCAATAAGTTCAATCGGAACAGTGGTGGTAATTTTTTCCTTAAGGTTAACTTTATAGCAGTCAAGATGAATTAAATCGCTACTGATAGGGTGAAACTGAGGATTCTTAAAAATAACAGGATAATTATTTTCGCCAACAATAATTTCAACCAGAGAAGATTCACCAACTTGTTCAAAGATTTTATTTAGCTCCAGAGCCGAAAATTGAATTGAAATAGGTTCGAATTTATGACCATAAATAGTGGCGGGAATTTGACCAGAACTTCGGAGATGTTTTACTTTACGACCAGTGATAGTTCTAAGCGTGGCAGAAATTTTTGGATTTTCTTTTTTCATAAAAAAATTATTAGCTTTAGCGCCTTTGTTAACCGACTTCGCTAATGGCTAATAAAACTAGAGTCGATTATAACATACTATTTAGCTTGATCGGGTTATTCTGACTATTCTTATACCAGGGAGTTTAAAAATTACTTCTTCTTTTGGAGGTTCTGGCTCTGGCACTGGATCTCCACTATTAAAAAACTCCTCCATCAATAGTCGCCTCTGTTCCTCGTCAACACCGACTACGTGATCATGAACGGGATCGTATACTTTATTTCTATTCCTAAAAATTTCTTTTAATGATGGCATGCTATTTATTATAGGTCATAAAGAGGTAATTTTCAACTTTAGTCAATCGTAATGGTAAAATTTGCTATGAATAAAAAAAGAATACTAACCGGAGACAGACCAACAGGCCCATTACATTTGGGACACTTCGTGGGCACCCTAAAAAATCGAGTGGCATTGCAGAATGAATATGATTGTTTTTTTATTATGGCTGACCTTCACACTTTGACAACAGCCATGAATAAGGAAAAAACATCATCAATTAATGAAAGGGTTAAGGGCTTGGTTTTGGACTATCTTTCGGTAGGAATTGATCCCGAGAAATGTACTATTTATCAGCAATCTAAGGTGCCGCAAGTGGCTTATTTATCGATAATTTTTAGTAATTTAGTCACGGTTCCTAGGGCCCTAAGAGTACCTACCTTAAAAGATGTAATGCACGATTTACATATCGAACAGCCATCGCTCGGTCTATTAAATTATCCAGTGCTTCAAGCTGCCGATATTTTAATGGTCAAGGCTAATTTAGTCCCCGTCGGTAAAGATCAGCAGAGCCATGTGGAGGTATGCAGAGAAATTGCCAGAGACTTTAATAAAAATTTTGGGGAAGTTTTTCCGATTCCTGAGGCCCTCATCGGCGAGGTGGGGACACTCATTGGCACTGATGGTCAGGCAAAAATGAGTAAAAGCGTGGGAAATGGGATTTATTTATCGGACGATGAGGATACAGTAAACAAAAAAGTAAAAACAATGTATACCGATCCAACAAGAATTCGACCAACGGATCTTGGACATGTTGAAGGCAATCCAGTCTTTATTTATCATGATGCTTTTAATGAAGATAAAGCTGAAGTAGCCGATCTTAAGGATAGATATATTAAAGGTCAGGTTGGCGATGTGGAAGTTAAAGAAAAATTAGCTACAGCGATAAATAAATTTTTAACACCCATTAGGGAAAAAAGAACAGTTTATGAAAAGAACAACGAGCTAATCCAGCAAATAATTGAAGAGGGCAGTAAAAAAGCTAGAATCGAAGCTCAAAAAACTTTAAATGAGGTATTAATGGCGATGGGAATATAAATGACGAAATATTATATTTTCCGTCATGGACAGACACGAAATTCAAAGTATCACCTACCCCAAGGACAACTGTCTGGTAAAAATACTGCCTGATAATATTCCAGCTCTTAAAAAAATGGCCGAATGAAACGAAGAGAACTGCCGTTTTATCCAAAACCCGGGATATTACTATGTATCGAGGGGAAAAATATTAAGAAAATTGATTTTAGGTAGGTGCACTAGGATTCGAACCTAGGACTTCCGACTTATAAGATCGGCGCTCTAACCAACTGAGCTATGCACCCAAGTAGACAAACCAGGATTCGAACCTGGACCTCTCCGACATACGTCGGAGCGCTCTAACCAACTGAGCTACATGCCCATAATTAATTTTTAGTTATCAATCTTCAAACTTCAATTATTGAGGACTGAAGATTGTAGATTGAAGATTATTTTTTAGTAGCAGGAGAGGGGCTCGAACCCTCGACCTCAGCGTTATGAATGCTGTGCTCTAACCAACTGAGCTACCCTGCCTTCGCTAAAGCTACGGCAAGGCAAGCCTGCCAGAAGCTAGAGAATTATACCAATACTTACCTATCAATTCTATTTTTTAAATACCTTCTTCCAAAACCGGTTTTTAGTGATTTTTCCCTTAATATTGCTTTTCCCTTAGTTTTACAACCTTCAAAATACACTAATACTAATGGTTGACGGTATTTGGTGGCTTCGACTTTACCTGAATTATGCTTTTTAAGTCTATTTCTTAGATTTACTGTCCATCCAATATATATTTCCTTATCCTTGAAACTTTGTAAAACATATGTGTAATAAAAAATCTTTTTCCTCTAACCAACTGACCTGCCCGCAATGCTTCGCATAGCGATGCAGGCGGGGCTACCCTGCCTTCGCTAAAGCTACGGCAAGGCAAGCCTGCCAGAAGCTAGAGAATTATAACAAAAAAGCCGTCAAGTTAATGACGACCTCTTTGTTAGTTGCGGGGCTGGGAGTTGAACCCAGCCTGTGAGATTATGAGCCTCACGTGCAGCCGTACACTACCCCGCATGTCTTTAGCTTTTGGATTTTAACACAACGATGCGAACGAGTAAACGTTTTGGCTTTAAGGTTTTTTTAATTCTAAATTTCTTTTTTCGAGGTTGACTACCTTTTGATTAAGATTTTGAATTTGCAAATGAGCATTTAAAAGCAGACTAAGCTGTTGATAAATACCCAAGATAGAAGAAAGAATGAAAATGATGATAATCCAGCGATATAGGTGTTTTTTTAACATAGCTTGATGAATGGCCTAATATATGGTACTATAAGACATATTTATCATTAAATTATGTCTAATTTAGCTTTAAAAGAAGCCCTAAACTTATTCACCGACACCCTAAACAAGAAGGGCAAGTCGATTAATACCATTGTAGCCTACAAAGGTGATATTAATCAGTTGATAATTTTTCTTGGGAAAAAACAGATTACCAATGTTGAATCTATTGGCTTAAAAGAAATTGAAGATTTTAAAAAGGACTTAACTGAAAATGGCTATACTGCCAAATCAGTGTCACGAAAATTAAATTCAATCAAAAACTTTTTTTCCTTTTTAAAAGATGAAGGTAAAATTAGCCTTGATCCCTCAACCGAAGTTAAACATCCAAAATACGAAAATGATATCCCTAAAATTTTAAAACCGATTGAATACAGGTCACTCAGAGATGCCTGTAGAAACGATATTCGAGCCACAGCTATTGTGGAATTAATGCTTCAAGCTGGTCTAAGAATCAAGGAAATTGAAAGCCTAAAAATTGATGACATTAAAGAGAATGAAATTATAATTCAAAGCTATGAAAGTCATTCCCAAAGAGAAGTGCCACTAAATAATTCAGCAAAAAGTGCTCTGAAAAGATATTTGGAAGAAGTCAGAGCAGATAATAGCAAAAACAAAAATGTTTTTATTACCAAAACCGGACGGGTACTACTCGCCCGAAACATTAGAAGCCTTTTAAATAGATATTTCAATAAAGCTGATATTAAGGGAATTAAAGTAAATGATCTGCGAAATACCTTTATTGTCTTTCAATTAAAAGCCGGGGTACCTCTAGATGTAGTCTCACAGGTCGTTGGTCATAAAAGAATTTCGACAACTGAAAAATATTTGGAACTAATTGATTCTAAAGAGGAATCGAGAGGGATTAAACTGAAAGAGCTTTAAAGCCTGGCGCGCTTGGCAATTTCGGCTTCGACACAATAGCTCTCTTAAATACGTCATTGCGAGGTAATCCGAAGCAATCTCGTTGTAATTGCCACGTCGCTTTTGTTACCACTCCATGCAATGACGTATCTTAAATTATCTGTGAATACATATCTTTCCACTCTGGATTAAATTTATTGATTAAATCAATTTTCTTTTGTCTAGAACTGGCTTTGATTTGTTTTTCCCTAATTATGGCATTAATAATATCTTCAAAAAATTCATAATAAACTAATTTGTCGATATTATATTTACTAGTAAAACCATAATTTGCTTTATGTTTATGATCCCAAATTCGTTTAACTAAATTTGAAGTCACGCCAACATAAAGGACAGTGTTTCGACAATTACTTAAAATATAAATACAAGAATATTGGTGATTGATAATACATTATAGCTCTAAAATTCCCAACGAGATTGCTTCGTCGGAGTACCTCCTCGCAATGACGTGAAATACTATAATCTGGCGCGCTTGGCAATTTCGGCTTCGACGATAGATTTAGGACGACCATATTTAAGGCTAGATAATTTTTTTATCATTTCTGACATTTTAGGGTTACCGGGTTTTTTCTTTTCGGCGGCAGCCACTTTTATTGAAAAAGGCGATTGGGGAACACCGTTTATCATGGTTTTTAAATATACTTCACCAGTACCAAGATTCAATAAATCATGTTCATTGAATTCTGGTTTAAACTGATTAACCAAAAAGTTGGCATCAGAAATACCTACCCGGAAAGAACAAATTGAACCAACGTTGCCAAAAACGGCATTTTTAACCTCATCATCCATTTGAGACACAAATTGATTGGCTACAGTTAAATTAAGATGATATTTACGAGCCTCTGATAGAATGACAGCGAAATCCTGAGTGGCAAAATTTTGAAACTCATCAACGTATAAATAAAAATCGCGTCTTTTTTCCTCAGGAACATCCTGACGACTCATGGCCGCAATTAAAATTTTGGGAATTAAAACAAGACCCAAGAAGGCAGAATTTTCTTCACCTATTGAACCTTTGGCTAGGTTAATAATCAAAATTTTACCGTTATCCATGGCCTCGCGAAAATTAAAAGAGGAAGTCCCCTGGCCAATAATATTGCGCATCATAGTATTGGTAATGAAACGGCCAAATTTGGAAACAATGTAATCTAGAACTTCGGATTTATGGAATTCATTGGTATTAGCAATTTGGTCAGTCCAATATCTTTTAACCATAGGATCGGTAACTTTTGGAAGTAAATACTGAACGTAAGATGGATCGGTTAAACAGCGAACAATTTCAATAAAGGTAGCCCCTTTTTCGGTCATAACCGTGAGCATTATATTTCTAATGGCATGCTCAAAACGAGGGCCGACAATACCAGTTTTATAAGGGTCATAGAGTTTATACATCAGATTAATAATGGAAGAGGTAACAAAATCTTTTTGATCTTCACGGTCACACTCCATAACATTGAAACCCATGGGGCGTTCGGTTTGAGAAGGATCAAAATAAATGACATCTTCAATCCGTTCCGGCGGAATTCTTTCGAGGATGCTTTCATAAGTATCGTGAGGATCAATGAAACAAACACCGCGGCCAGCCTTGATGTCCTGGAGGGCCATATCAGCCAAGAGCCAGGATTTACCAACACCGGTTTGTCCAACGATATAAAAATGACGCTGGCGGTCGGAGGGGGTGATACAAAATTTCTTGGTAACACCGCGATAAAGATTGTCACCAATGTACATTCCCTCTTGCGGGGCATCGGGCGGAACGGGAGCTTTTTTGGATTTCAACCAATAGATGTTTGGAGTTTCAACAGATTTATTGGGAAAATGGAAGATTGAAGCAATTTCGTCGGTAGAAAGAATGGTTTTATTTTTGTACCAAAAGATGACCGGATATTTGTAGACAAAATCGTCGATAAACTGGGTTTTTAGATAAGTTTTCCGGGTGGATAATTTATTCCACGGAGATTCCAGTTGACCAAAACAGGCCTTAACATTGGATAAATTTATCTTGGCGACTTCTTTGGTGGGGGCGACGGCGACGATTCTGAGGGCAACTTCAAAGCCGGTCTTGTTGCATTTTGTTTCAATGGCTTCTAGTTGACGGGCGTCAACTTTGTAAGAGGCCTTTTCGGGATTTGATTCTGATTTTTTAGTACCACTAATAAAGGACTTGCCTGATTTAGCCCAGAAAGAATCGGTTGGAGACAAAACCAATTGAATAGAGACTGTTTCCTCGGGACTAAGTTTAGAAAGAACCGAAGTAAAGGCAGAAAGAGTGTCAGTGGGAATTTCTTTGTATGTTTTTAAGGGATAAAAGGATGATTTTTTTAGACCAAGCCAAGCCGACTCGACTTTACCATTTTCAAAAAAAATGTTGGGTTCATCAACAGCCTGAATGTCGGCGCCAGCATAAACA
The DNA here is from genome assembly GCA_964549165.1 of uncultured Gammaproteobacteria bacterium. GTDB lineage: Bacteria > Patescibacteriota > Microgenomatia > UBA12405 > UBA12405 > UBA12158. The sequence continues at coordinate 19,857 of CAZJUH010000012.1, forward strand.
CTGTAAATTTGTTTTTCAATTAAATCGCGGTATTTTTCGGGTAAACAAATGTAGAAACGGATATCCTGATTGGTGCCGATGATTTCCAGAGAAAGGCTGGGCTGGGCTGTAAGAATTTGGAGAAATTTAAAACGGGCGGAATTGTAAAAACTGCCAATGGCAGCAATGATCGGTTCCATAGCATCGATTTTGACCTCATTATCCTGGGGGACAGCGACCAATAGGGTGATCATTTCCAGAGATTTTTTTTCACGATCGCGCCAACGATACCATAAAACAAAGATAAAGCCCAATAAAAATAATAATAAAAGAACAACCATTGAGACCATAACAATATAGAAAGCAGAAAGCAAAAAATCAAAAATATTAGTCGGTGTCATGAGATTTAAAAGTAACGTTGCCATTTTTTATTTTAATAAATCTAAGCCAAAAAGAGGAAAGCCAGCGACCAGCATCAAGCCAGGTTTTCTTAAAACCAATAACGAATGTATTCTTGGTAATCGGAAGAGTAATTTGAGATTCTTGAGAATTTAAGGAAGCTTCCGTGACCTGACCATCATCGTTGATGGTGTTTGGCTGAGAAGTTGAGGCCTGTTCTACTTTCTCCATCCAGGTTTTTATTTCCCGAGGAATTGGCTCACGACCAAGGCTTTCCCGACCAATATCGACTATTCCAGTCTTATTTTCGGCAGTATTTGAGGATATTTCAACATTTTTTTCCTTTATTTCAGGCATTATAAAAGTATAGGCTAAAGTTGCTATAATTCCAACAGGAATATGACATCAACCTTTAGAGATATCCGAAAAATAGATAACAGCAGGTTATTAATGCCAATAGCCACGATATTTTTGATAATTTTTTTGGTGGTAATCGGGATATGGTTTTTTAAGGGTGGTAGTTTTCGACTCTATGCCAGTGCCTTTTTTAGCCTTTATTATTTAACGGGACAGGTTTGGGTTTCGGTTTTACTAATCGGAGTCAGCCAAAACATCATTTTATTGCCAATGCGTTTTATTGGCATGAGACTATCACAATCCTTTAAGGATTTTGAAGAAGGAATTGAGGATAGTACTCATGATGATGCCTATCTCGTGTTTACCGATAAAGTCAGAAAAGGAGATCTGGGAATAGTGTTTTATATTTTAAATTTTATAATTAACGCGATTGCTTTTTTATCGGCGGGAAGAATATTTTTAACCGACTTTTACACTCAAAAATTAAATCCGGCTCTGCTTTATAAATGGGTACCCTATCCTGATTATCCGCTCGTGGGAACAATTTTTAGAATGCCCTTTTTTAAAATTACGGAAACAATAAGTGTGGATTGGAAAACAATTTTATTTATTTGGCTTGGAATTTCCTTGTTTTTTGCCATTTTAAAACTACTCTGGAAAATTTTTCGATCATTTCTCACACACAACAAAAAACTGTTAGAAATGCGAATAAACTACAACCGACTACTAATTCAAAGCGGGGGTTTTAGTGGAACAGTATTAATTTTATCGATAATATTACTTCGAAATTTCCCAGTTAAATTTGAAAATTGGCTGCTTTTAGCTGATTTAACAAGGCAAAATACAACGATGAATTTTATTACCGCGGTGGGAACTTTTTTAACAACAATGCATGCTGGTTATACTCGACATAAGATCGATATGGAAATCGCTAGAAAAAAAGGCTCAGATGAGACAAAGCTAGAAAAAGTTTTTGGAGATAAAATGAGGGAAACTTTTAGAAATGCCCTATTTCTTGGTATCGGAGCATTCTTGATTACTAATCAAATTCCTTGCGCTTTTGAATTATCGGTAGCTACCTTTGAAGCTCTTTACATATTGTCACCTTACACTTTTGACAAAATACTCATTAGGGCAGGGGCAAATGCGGGGAGAAAAATTGAAGAGAATACAGATTTGGTAACGACTCAGTCATAAATGGAAAGTACAGATTTTCTAAATACTCTGAGTAATTACCGAAATTTACTTTGGCCGATTATCGAAAAAAAAATTGGAGAGATTAATAAATTTCCCGATTATTGCCGCCTCGATAAAAAATACCAAAAGGAGCTTGATTTTCATCTCAAAATTGTAAATGATTATCCGCAAAGAAAGGGTAAATATCTTAGGCCATCTCTCCTACTCCTAACGGCCGAAGGGATGGGAGCTAAAAGAGATGAGGCTTTAGTGACAGCGGCTGCCATGCAAATATCTGAAGACTGGATATTAAACCATGACGATATTGAGGACGATTCGGAAAGCAGAAGAGGAAAGAGAGCACTTCATAAAATCTATGGAAATGAACTGGCTATCAACGGCGGAGATGCTCTACACGTAATTATGTGGAAGGTGCTTTTTGATAATTTCTCAATTTTGAATAAAAAAAAAGCGATGAAAATTACTGAAGAATTTTATACGATGCTGAGTCGAACCATACTTGGCCAAGGGATAGAATTAAGATGGACAAGGGATAAGCGTTTCGATTTAAACGAAGAGGATAATTTACTGATACTCGAAAGTAAAACGGGATATTACACCATTGCTGGACCAATGAGACTTGGAGCCATAATCGCTGGGGCTTCGGAAAAACAACTAACGCAAATATATAGATTCGGAGTAATGCTTGGAAGATCTTTTCAAATAGTTGATGATATTTTAGACTTAACTTCTGATTTTTCTGGTCAAAAGAAGAAAGGAAATGACATTTATGAAAACAAAAGAACTTTGATGCTTTTACACCTTTTGAAGATGAGTAGTGAAGTAGATAAGAAGTTTATTAGTGAAATTTTAGAGAAAAAAAGAGAGGAAAAAAGAGAAGAAGATGTGGAAATTATGGTTGAATTAATGAAAAAATACGGCAGTCTTGATTACGGCAAAAAAATGGCTGATAAATAT
>CAZJUH010000013.1:0-22466 GCA_964549165.1 uncultured Gammaproteobacteria bacterium
AAAATAGCAAAGGTCGCTACGACTAACACTGCTGTTTTCAAATGTTTTTTCTTTATTTTTTTTCTAAAAATTCTCATGAATAATGATAACATAAACCATGAGCTTCTCTCTCCCCGGTATCGGTCCCAAAACAGTCGCTAAACTCGAAAAGTTAAATATTAAAAGTGATCTGGAGCTTCTTTATCATTTTCCCTATCGCTACCTCGATTTTTCAAAATCAATAAAAATTTCGCAGGCGCCTCTTGAACAAAATGTGACGATTAATGGCCAAATTCAAAGTATTAACAATATCTTTCTTCGAAATGGAAAAAGTCTGCAAAAAATTGTTCTTGCCGACTCCACCGGCACTATTGATCTAATTTGGTTCAACCAGCCCTATTTAACCAAAAATTTTTACGAGAGAGAAGTTTGGGCTTTTGCCGGCACTACCTCTCTTTATCACGGCCGCAAAACTATCTTTTCCCCCGAGTATGGGCAGTATAATACCGGCAAAATTATCCCAATTTACCCCGAAACAAAGGGTTTAACCAGTCGCTGGTTTCGAAAAACTATCGCCCTTCACCTCTCTCATCTTCTAAAAAGCTGTACCGATCCTTTACCCCTAAATCAATTAAATCAATACAAATTAATTCCCTTAAATAAAGCCTTAACCCAAATTCATTTACCTCAAAAGCAAAATTATTTAGAAAAAGCTCGATATCGCCTCGCCTTTGATGAAATAAATTCACTATTAGCTCTGAGTCAGCTCCAAAAAAAATCATGGGCAAATTTTTCCCCGAGATTCGTCCTAAAAAACTATTCTACTACCAAGCTAATTAACTCTTTTCCCTTCAAACTGACTGATTCCCAAAATAAAGCCTGGCAGGAAATAAAAGCTGATTTGCTATCTAAAAATAAAGTTATGAATCGTCTTCTTTGCGGTGATGTCGCCTCGGGTAAAACTGTCCTGGCTCTTCTCGCCACCTATCTGACTTCACAAAACCAAAAGCAAAGCCTGATTCTCGCTCCTACCGAAATTTTGGCCCTACAGCACTACGCCACTTTTAAACAATATTTCACGGATGTTCCCATAATTTTATTAACCGCCAAAAATTCTCTTCCCAAAATTATTCCTGACAATGCCATTATTATCGCTACCCACGCCGCCATTTTTCAAAAAGATAAATTTACCCAAAATCTAGCTCTTCTTGTCATCGATGAACAGCATAAATTTGGTGTCAATCAGCGTTCTTTTTTAAACTCGACCCATCCTCCTCACACCCTCACTATGACCGCTACCCCCATTCCGAGAAGTATTAGCTTAACTCTATTTGGCAATCTCGATCTCTCAGCCCTCAAAAATTTACCCAAAAAACGGACACTAGTCAAAACTTTTCTCGTTCCCCAAAACAAAATTTCCGATTGCTATCACTGGCTTTCAACTGACATTAAAAAAAATAAGACCCAGGCATTTATCGTCTGCCCTTTTATCGAAGAATCAGAAAGCGCCATCACCATTAAATCGGCCAAAAAAGAATTCGAAATATTAAAAAATATTTTTCCGACTTTAAAATTAGAACTAATTCATGGCCGGACCAAAACAGAGACCAGAAACGAGATTTTAACTAAATTTAAAAACAATAAAATAAATATTTTAGTGACGACGCCTATTATCGAAGTTGGCATTGATTTTCCCAATGCCACCACTATTATTATTCAATCAGCCGAGCATTTTGGCCTCTCTCAGCTTCATCAGCTACGGGGCCGGGTCGGGCGGGGGACTCTTCAAAGCTACTGTTATTTCTTTACCGAAAATACCAATGAAGCCGCTCTCCGGCGTCTGAAATATTTAGAAAAAACTACCAATGGTTTTAAAATTGCTCAGTTTGATTTAAAAACTAGAGGCCCAGGTGAAACTTTTTCTACCCTTCAGCATGGCTTTCCCTCACTTAAAATCGCTTCATTTTCAGACCTAAAATTGATTGAAACTTGTCAATTATTTTTAAAACAGCTTCAACTAGATTATCCCAATTTTGATTTAAAGAAATTAATCCTCAATCAAAATTCGCTATCACTTACTGGAAAACATTTAAATTAAAGATTGTTCTATTGTAGGGCGCAGCGCGCTGCGCCCCTACACCAAACACTGCGCCCTTATTAATTTACGGGTTTCGGCGAGCGAAACCCCTACATTAAGCCCAAATATTTTTTACTAATATATATTTATATTAAATTGAAAATTGAAGATTGCAGATTGAAAATTTTCTCCCTTTCTCTGTTATAATACCTCCATGACTGCACTTCCTAAACATTGGCCCTCAAGCCGTCGTCAAGGCAAACGTCGAGCTTCATTCAAAGCCACCCCTCTTTCGCAGGTTACCGCTTGTAAAAATTGTGGCCAGCCAAAAATTCCCGGTTTTACCTGCAAAAACTGCAATAAGTGAAAAGTAAAAACGATCCCCGACATCAAAAAAGAATTAAATCCATCCAGTCGCTTTTTGCCTGGGGGATTACTCATAAGACAGATGATGACAGCCTTCTCCCCATAATCTCTGAAATTAAAAAAATTGACAAGTTAATATCGATTGCTGCCCCGAGGTGGCCCCTTGATCAGATCAACAAAGTCGAGCTGGCTATTCTTCGCTATTCGATTTGGGAACTGACAAATAAATCGGATACTCCAGCGAGGGTCATTATCGATGAAGCTATCGAAATTGGCAAAGAATTTGGTGACGCTAAATCAAGCCCTTTTATCAACGCCGTTCTCGGTAATATTTTAAAAAAAATAAATGGATAAAATTAATCTTCTTCAGGAAAAAATTAAAGTAAAATTCAAAAATCCCCAGTTTCTTATTCTGGCTTTAACTCACCGCTCCTATCTTAATGAAAATAGACAATTAAAATCCAGCAATGAAAGAGTCGAATTTCTCGGCGATGCTATTCTCGAATACTGGGTCTCTCAAAAGCTCTATTCTCTCTTTCCCGATTTTGATGAAGGTCAACTGACAAACCTTCGCTCTCTGATTGTCTGTACTGAGAATTTAGCCGATATTTCGAGCTCTTTTAATCTTGGCTCCTTTATTTTACTCAGTCGAGGTGAAGATTCTCACGATGGCCGCCTCAATATTTCCCTCCTCGCTGACACCCTTGAAAGTCTCATCGGCGCCATTCACCTCGATCAAGGCTATAAAGCTACCGAAAAATTTTTAAATCGATTTTTTGATAAAAATATAAAAACACTTTCCCAAAAAAATATTTATAAAGACGCCAAAAGTCTTTTCCAGGAAATTGCTCAGTCCAAAAGGGGAATCACCCCGAGTTATCAACTGATTTCCCAGTCAGGTCCTGATCATCAAAAAATATTTAAAATTGGTCTTTATCTAGATGAAAAACTAATTGCTACTGGGCAGGGAAATTCTAAACAAAAAGCTGAGGAAGGCGCCGCTACCAAAGCCACTACTCTACTAAGAAAATAACCAATCACCAAATTACAAGAAACAAACAAATTACAATAAACAATAAACACATAATCTGTTTGATTAGAATTTGATTTTTGAAATTTGTTTGGAATACTTGGTTTATTGTATCTTGGTTATTTAAAAGTTATTATTTCTTTCGATTTTTTCTTTTATACTGTATAATTCCATCCATGCTAAAAATAAAACTTAAACCTACTGGCAAAATTCATCAAAGATCATTTCGGATTGTCGTCGCTCCTGATCGGAGTAAATCCAACGGTAAATTTATTGATGATTTGGGTTTTTATACTCCAACTACCAAAACCCTTAAAATTGATAAAGATAAAATGACTCAGTGGCTAAAAAACGGCGCTCAGCTCACCACCGGGGTTGACAAACTCCTTAATCCAGATAAATATCCCCGAAAAAAGAAAAAAACAAATCCCTCTCCCCTCGACAAGGGAAACTTAAAAACCGAAGAAGTAAAATAAATATGAATGATATAAAGCAGGCCGCCGAATATATTATCAAAGCTGTTGTTTCTGACAGCGACAAGGTTGAAGTTTCTTCCCGTCTTGAAAACGAACTCACTATTCTCGAAGTTAGCGCTCCTCCGGAAATTGTCGGCCAGATTATCGGTAAGGAAGGCAAAATCATAAAATCAATTCGTACCTTACTAAATCTGGCTTTTCCCGAAATCCGCTATTTACTCCAAATTAAGGAGTAAAAAACGGATCAACCCTCTCGTATTTAACAAAAGCTCCACTTCCTCCAACTCCCTCAATGCTTTTAACATCTAGTTCAGTGTATTCACTAATAGTCGACAATAAATCTGCCTCAGCTTGACTTAAGGTTAAATCTGAAAGACTGATATTTTCCAGCTTAAAGTTAGTCACTTCCTTCATGTAATAAGCATAAACCTCCAGTTTTATCGTCGTCACCTCACCAGATTTAGAAGACATTTCATATTTATTTATCGACATAATCGGCAAGCTTCTTTCTAAAGCTTTAGCGAGGGCTAAATAATTTTCCCCCGGTCCAATTAAGTTAACCTGGATTAGAATTTTGTCAAAGCTTGTGACTTTAATATTTTCTACTGCTTCTTCTTTGACATCACCCATACTAATCGAAAAATCATCAATATTATAATTTAATTTTTGAGCCGTATTTTGAATCACTTTTAAAAGTAAATAAGAAGATTTTTCTGGAAGTAGTCCTGAGGCCAGTTTTTGAGCATCTTTTTTTATTCCTTCCTGGTCTATCGTTTGTAAATAATTTATTTTTTCGTTTACCTCATCGTTTTTTTTCAAGACCGATTTATTCTCATTAAGTTTCGCCATTCCCTCATTAATTTTAGGGACTATTAGCATAAAAATACTCATAAACATAACTAAAAACAAAGCAAAGGGCTCCAGCCACAAATAAATTATCCTCCTATCCATGCCAAAAATTTTATCTGAGACTTTAATTTTGCTCATATCATTACCTCCAGATTAATTGACCATTCACCTCTAACTTGATATGAAACTCCAGTAATAGTGATCTTTTTTATTCCCTCCACCTTACCCTCATTGACTTCTAAAACTCTATCTTCAACATAATCAACTCCATCTTTATCACTAGCCGTAACCGTCATGGTAAAACTCTTATCTTTATCATTTAATTCAAATTCAGACACTTTTGCTTTATCAGAAAAAATTGAGGCCATCTTTTCAAAAGAGGCCGCATATTCAAAACGTTCATTGAGCACTTGCCCAAGAGACTTGGCTCGGTATTTTAGGAGTTGATTTAAAACAATTCCCTCGGTATCAGCCTGAAAAATATTTACCGTCTGCTGATATTTTTTTTGACTTTTATTTAAAATAAAACCACTACCAAAATACAAAACAAGTGCTCCAATCAAAAAAACTAGCCAGCCCCCGAGAGTCATTATCTCATAGCGTCTAATTGTTTTTTTCAGCTTAATTTTATCCGCTTGAAATTTAGCTTGACTTGGCAGTAAATTAATATTTAAACTATCACCAACTTTCATTGTCCCTCCCGGAGAGCCAGCCCTACCGCCGTCGAAAAACGGTAGCCATCAATTTCTAAATTTATTGGTGAAATAATCTTTTGACTATCGACTTTCAAAAATGGCTGAATAACCTGAACCTCAATTCCGAGCAGTCGGGTAAATTCTTCCGCCAAACCAGGCAATTTAGCGCCTCCGCCACTTAAAACCAAAAGCTCAATCGTCCGGTTATTACTTTCACTGTAAAGAGCCATGGCTCGTCTAATTTCCTCGGCCATACTTTCAAAAACCGGGGTTAAAGCCGCTTTAATTTTCCCCTCAAGCTCCATTTCTTTCATTCCATAGGCTTTTTTATATTCTTCAGCACTGGCCATATCAAGACCTAAATTGACTGAAATCGCTCGGGTCAATGATTCCCCCCCCAGTGAAATAGATCTGGCAAAATAAATATTGCCATTTTTAAATCCAATTAAATCAGAATATTTTTGACCAATATCCAAAACCATCGTCGCCTCTGAGGCCGTCGCAATCTGTTTTAAAATTCGCCTCATTGACACCGCTGGTGATTCAATGGCGAGCAGCTCCATTCCCGCCATTTTAAATATTTTTACATAGTTTGAAATCAAATCATTTCGAGCGGCAATGGCAAAGATGGTCAGGCACCCTTCCTCATCCTCTTCAATTATTTCATAGTCAATTGAGACTTGATTAAGAGGGTAGGGGACAAAAGTCTCCGCTTCAAAGGCTAGGGCATCTTTGATCTCTTTTTCTTCAAGAGGGGGCAGTGATACCAGGCGACTAACAATTTCATATTCTGGCAGGGCCACTACGGCTGCTCGGTTACCAATTTTTAAATCTTTGATTAAACTTCCGAGAGCCCCAGCCACTTCTTCCAGATTTTTTTTATTAACTTCACTTTTCATCCAGTCCTGATTTGGAGTTTTAACTTCACCAATAGCTAATAAAGATGTCACCTCTCCTACCTTATCCAGAGCCACCGCCTTGATACTCCCGAGGCCCATATCAATCCCGACAATACTTTTCATTATATAAATATATACAATTCTACTTACTGACTCAAGACCGAGGTTTCCGATACTATCCCTGAAATTAAGAAATAGGGGAACTTATAGCGTCTTTCAATGCTCAGTTTTTTATTAATTTTTGATTCTTCCTGAATTCCATCAAAAACCACTCCCGCCGACCCCACCGAATTTATCTTCTCTCCTTGAACCGGGAAAGTAAAGCCATTACCACTAATTGAGATATTTGCTCCTTGAAAAATTGGGGTTACTGTCATTAAAATTGGATTTGATGGTATAGGATTTATTGTTACATTTGTCACGTTTCCGAGATCAGAAAAATTATATACTTTAGAACTAGTATCAAAATTATAACCATATCTTTTTACTCCATAGACTCCTAAAGCATTTTTATAATAAACACCAATCTCAAGTGAACCATAATTACTAGTCCATCCGTGAGTAACAGTAATCATAGAACCACTAAAATAATTATTTCCCAAAGAACCATCATCATTATGATTGACTAGCCAAAAATACTGGACTCCATTGGCTGGAGTAAATTCTTTAAAGTCTAAAATACCACTACCATTGTCTCCAATATTTTCGGTCGTCACATTTGCCTCCGATAAATTATCATCCGAACTATAAGTTTTTTGACCAGTGGCCAAATAATAATCAATTCCTGATTCGGCCGCATTAAAGGCCTTTTTTAACGCTTCTTCGTTAAAATCAATTTTAGTTTCCACTGTTGTCTTTTTTGATAAAGATAAACCCACTGTTATTAGCAAGGCCGAGACGAGCATCACAATTATCGCCACCTGCCCTTTTCTTAAATTATTTTTTATTTTATTTTTCATTTTTATTCTTCTTTCCATCCAGACAATATTCTCATTATTTCTGGAGGTAAATTAAAGATTAAACCCGGAGAATAATTTACTTTTACCGCCGGAGTTGTATTATTAACTGTTTTATCAGAAAAACTTCGATATAATCCGACACTTCCTCCAGCATATAGCATTCCATTTATGGTCAAGGGGGCTGAATTATCTCCTATTGCAGTAATACTGCCATCAGCAATATATATTCCATCAAGTTGAGTTACATTGGACTGTATTGTAATGTTTTCTCTCACAATTATTATCATTGTCTGAGTATTAGGATCTACTACCGGAGAATTAGAATTAATATTCAAATTACCATTTACAAAATAGATATTATCTGGCTCTGCGTTACTCCAATCTGTCAGTATCTCTCCAACTCCCGCTTTAACATAAAAATTGTTATAAAAATAATTATAGTTATAAATATCATAGTCATTAGTATTCTGTTGTATATACCAATTATTTGGCGATCCCATATCATCTTTAAGATTATTACCATTTATATTTAAAAAATTTGTCGCCGATACCAAACCATTATCCCTAGTTGCATCTCCCAATGTTAAAAATTTACTTGTTTCTGGAAGAACTGTCACCGGGACTCCGTATTGCAATAAAATTCTTGATTTCACTCCGGCCCCTACCATCTGATACCACGCCTCTTGATCAGCAATAAAAGAAAAATCAATTTGCGCCATAGGACTGGCTGAATATGGAGAAACTTGGCCATTCCATAAATCAATCTGACTACTTGTACACAATCTTTGTCCAGTTCCCAAATCAGTCACTCTAGTAACTCGATTTGAACCTTGTAAATTTCCGTCAATATTTCCCGCTGGGATACCACCATTAATAAGCGGTAAATAACTTTTAGCCCAAATCAAATTTACTCCAGCATAACTCGAAGGTGAAGTGATTGTCGCTGTTATATCGTCTGAACTGCTATCAAAAACTAAACTTGAAAAACCTAATTCATTGCCAAGTGTAGTAAAACCACCATCAGGACAAACCTGTCCGGCACTGCCATCGTAAAGTGTCCCCGATACCGGTACCTGACAATTCCATACTTTAAGCTTCAAATCCGGAGTAACTGTCGTCCAATCAGTAGTCACTCCACCACTTATGCTTTTCATAGTAATCTGAAAACCTTGAGCACTGGGTATATTGGTATCTGTTGGATAAGTCACAGTTGCTGTATAAGCACAAGGCCCACTTTGGTAGCTAGCCAATTTAGTCATCGCAATCTCTGCATTGTTCCCCAACCATTTCATTTTTACCGAATTAGCATCAATATCTCCGCAACCATTGAGATTATTCAACCAAGCCACATAGACTACACTTCGAGGATGTGGGCTTTCATCACTCAAAAAAGGATCACAAATGTGTAATCTATTTTGAGCATCAGTAATATCTCTACCGTTGACATTTGAATCAGTAAAAGACCAAATTGAATCCCACCTTCTAATTTCAAATCTATTTAATGTCGTCGGAGCACAATTTAACAAACCTATACAATTATCACCACAACTACCTACACACGTTTGCGAAGAACACAAATTATCAGCACAATCACAATTGTTTGGAAGACTGCCATAACACCAAATCGTATTACCACAAATTCCAAAGGTTTGATTTCTACAAGTTGTTAGATATCGCGGATCTGACAAACAATTTTCAGTACAACCCGGAGTCGGCGTCGGCCCAGTTGGTGGAACACTTCCCGGACAAAGAGCACAATCCATTCCACCACAATTATCACAGTTTCCCAAACCACTAGGACAACTAGCAGCAGTAAAACCCGGACAAACACTATTTTCTGGAGGGATATTGTAACACCGAAAAGGTTGACAAAATGGAGTTGGAGTTGGATTAACCTCTCCGCCTGTACAATAGCCACAAAAAAACGTATCCTCTAAATTTTCATATGTATAACAAGGACCAAGAGCAATGGGCTCAGCATTTCTACAAGCAGCGCTAGAATAACAGTCTCCACTTTTGGTTCGTGGTTGACTTACTCCCACAGGAAGAACAGGGCAATCATCACAAGTTGACTCACACCCATCATCAAAAAGAGGATAACAACCACCAGGTGTCGTATCACAGACTGGTGTTGGCGAAGGTGTTAACGGGTTGGATGTAGGTGTATTTGATGGCACAGGAATACATACATAATCACTTGTTCTACAGTATTGTCCAGAACAACACGTTACTCCATTACCCGGAGTACATGAAGTTCCAGTATTACCACAATACGGTGTCGGTGTTGGTGTTGAGGTTGGACAAATTTTACAACACTCGTCATCCCCTTGACAGTTACCTGTTGCAGTTCCACAGGCACAACCAGTACTTCGACACACACCAGAGCATGTTATTGGTACTGATGTCGCTGTTGCTGCCGGCGCTGAAGCACATGAACACGAGTCGTTACAACCATAAGTACAACTATGATCCAAAGACCAAACACCAGCATCACAGTAATAAATACCTGAGCCAGAGCATTTAAAATCACCTTCATGTTGAGGAGTACAACTACCAGTCCAACATGCTGCCAATATTTTATTTACGGAAAAAAAACTTAAAAGATAAAAACTAACAATAATAAAAAATATCTTTTTCATCATTCTCCCTTAAACCCACATGATCTATAACCATTATTCATTAAAAAAACTGGTTGATTATCTTCATCAATTCTTACAACTATCATATCACCAACACAAAAAGCCTTCTCCCATCTCAGCCCATTTTTTTCTGTCACCATCAAATCTCTCCCCTTTACCTTTAAACTGTTAATCATTAAAATCATTTTACTCGGATCAATTTCAATTATTTTCTCTCCACCTCCACCTTCTTCAAAAGTGAGTCTTGCATTTTTATAATCCCAATTTTTTACCACACCTGAAATTTCTTTTACACTCATCTTTTCGCCTTTTTTGGTAATCACAAAGGCGGTTGGTTTTCCTTTTATTTCACTATTACTACTTTTCCAAAAATCAAGATTTTTTGAATGATCAAATATTCCCCAGTTCAACCACAACATTGCAATCATCACTCCCACCAACAAAACAAAAAAATACCACCACTTCATAAAAATATTGTAATCGTTATTCTAACAAATTACAATTAAGGGGTCGTTGTAATTGATCCAGGTCCAAATATTAATTTATTTTCTTCAGAAAAATCTCCTTTAATTCCTACATCTATAAGATTATCCTTAATTCCTGGGTAATCTGGATTCTTTGTCAAATAAATTCGCAACATTTTTATATTCTTTCCATTTGTTAAAGCCATAAGACTCCCCTTTTCCTCTAATATATTTTCATGAATAAGAATAATGGCCATTGTATAATTAGCATGAGGATCACTTTCATATCCCACATTTATAATCGCAATCGGATAAATTATTCCTTTGTTTTCAAAGAAAAGCATTTCTGGCTCACCTTGTAAAGGCTTTTCCTTACCGATAGGCCCCTTTATATCATAATTATCACCCAAAACACCACCACCACCCATTATCATGTTTTTCTCTCTTTCACTTCTATCTCCCATTATGGGTATAAATTTCTCATTCCACCACTGATTAAAGGCATCAATGTCTTCAAGTGGATTTGGCGCTTCCACAAACTCCTCAGGATGAGCTACTAAATATTCATAGCTTTGGGGGAAATTGCGCAATTTCTCCAGGTCAATTGGATATTTTTCGGAAATTTCGGTCGGAGTTGGCATTTCTGTTGCTGTCGCTGTCGGCTCGGGGGTCAGGGTGATGGTTGGTATTTCAGTCGCCACTTCAGTTTCAGACACCAAAGTCAATTCTTGTGTCGCCGGATTTTGGACAGTCGGGGTTAATTCATAATTTACATCTGTCGGTGATAGCGTTGGAGTTTTGGTTAAATCTGGAGATAGGGGAGAAAGCTCGGGTGTCTCAGCTGTTTTCGTAATTGTATTTATTATTTCTACTGTACAACCAGCTGTTAAAGATGCACCAAGAACTGGAAAAATATATTTAGTAATTTTTTGAGCTCTGTCCATAAACTTATCAAAATCACCATAACTTTTTGGATCAATCCCTTTAAACTCTTGTCGATTTTGTTCTTTTGGCATTTATTTTATATTTAGAACCTATAATATGGTAACTGAGGAATTATAACATTATTCATGAAAAGGGGAAAGATGTATTAATAACCTTTAGATTTTAGGATTTAGACTTTAGAATTTTTCTCTTGTTTCTTGTTTCTTTTTACCCGTCTGCCATAATTATCTCAACCCGTCCCCGATACTTGTATCGGGGAGACTTTTTTTATATACACCCGACAACTTCATCTGACATTTGTACTATTTCACTTTTTTGAAACTTAGATAAGAAAACGAGAAATAGTTATTTATCCTTATTTAGCGGAAAACTGTGTTAAAAATCAAAAATCTAATTTCAATTTAGATACACACTCATAGGTGCTTACCCACATCTTTCTCATGTCATCCCAATTAATCATTTTAATGTCTTCAACTCTATCAATATCCTGCAAAGGTTTTAGTAAATCAAAATTTATCCTTCTATCTCTCAATAAATTTATAGTTAAATTATAATACTGACATCTTGACTCAGGAAGATTTGTAAACAAATCAAATGCTTTATTCATTCCCAATAAATAATATCCACCACCCATATCTTGACCAATAACTACTTCTTTTCTGTCTAATTTTCTAAAAGCATGTTTAACTAAATCACTATCAATTCCCGGAACATCAGAAAAAACCGTAATTATTTTTGAATAATCCCTTAAATAGCTTTTAATTACTTCAAAAGTATTCGATCTAGGGCCCCTTAAATAATTTATCTCCTAAAAAAAGTGGTTCACCTCCCGAAAAACGATACTCTTTCAGCCCCAACATTTTCCCTGCCCGACATTCTTCAATTAATCTTTTTTCCGGTAAAATAAACTTATCATCATGACTTCCTTTAGATGTAACATGGCAATAACTGCACCTTACCGGACAAAACCAAGTTACATTAATATTTAAAACTGACCAATCGTTTTTAATACGATTTTTTATATCCATTCCTAGTATAATTAATTACATAATATTATATGCCAAATTTTAAAAAATATATACCTCAACGTTTCATAAACTTTTATCATCTCTTTATCGCAATTTTAGCCAACATTTATTATGGTTACCCATCAAAAAAAATTAAAATCATTGGTGTTACTGGAACCAAAGGAAAAACAACCACCTCATGTTATTTACAACAAATATTAAACACTAAATATCCGACTGGAGTTATCTGTACCACCGGAATTAAAATTGGCGATTATCAAAACGACAGTACATTTCACGTCACCACTCCTTCTCCTTTTACATTACAAAAATATATTCGACTAGCTGTCAATCAAAAACTAGAATGGCTTGTTATTGAAACATCATCGCATGGTTTCGATCAAAATCGCCTTTGGGGCATTAATTTCGATATTAGCATTGTCACAAACATCTTTTCAGATCACCTTGATTATCACCACACCTGGGAAAATTATGCCTTGGCCAAATCTAAAATAATTACCCAATTAAAACCTAATGGCTTAGCCTTTCTAAATATCGATGATAAAAAAAGCTACACTTACTTAAGCAACATTGCCAAAAAACTCAACAAAAAAGTTGTTAATTACGGAACAAAAAATACCAAAGCCATCATTTCCGCTAAAATTATATCATCCTCAATCAGTGGAATAAAATTTAAATTCCATTCTCATATTTATCTACTAAACGCCTTTGGTGATTTTAATTTATATAATATCCTTCCCACTCTTTATATTGCCAATCTCCTAAAAATTAATCAAAAAGACATTAAATTTACCTTAAAAAACATTCAAAACCCACCAGGAAGAATGGAAATAATCCACAAAAACCCATATGTAATAATTGACTTTGCCCACAATCAAATGTCATTGGAAATTGCCCTTAAAAATTTATTACCTTTAAAAGGTATACCTGAGAATAAATTAATTTCTGTCTTTGGATGCCCTGGATTAAGAGACAAAAAAAGAAGAATTATGGGCAAAATATCTGCTAAATACTCCGATCTTACCATCATCACCACTGACGATCCCAGAACCGAAGGTGTTGAAAATATTAGTTCGGAAATTGAAAATTGGGCTATTGAAGGAAAAGCTATCCCTTTTGATTTTTCAAAAAACATTAAATTTATTTCAAACAAACACTACTATCTTAAAATCAACGATCGAAAAAAAGCAATTGCTACCGCTCTAAAGCTTGCCACAAAACAAGATATCGTCTATATTACCGGAATGGGTCACCAAAAAACCATTGCCATCAACAATATTGAAATTCCTTGGAGTGATAAAGAAACAACCAAATCCTTACTTAGCACTCGTAGCTGAAGATTCAAGTACCATCTCTTGATTTTTCTTTGCCAATTCAAGCAACAAATCACCCTTCTTTGCTTTCATTTTTATTTAAAAATTACTAACTAGAAAAATGATAACACTTTTTTTGTAAAAAACAATATTTTGTCCTGGTCACGGACTTATTCGACATTGACCATCTCTCAATCAAGTATTGTAATGGACTTTATAAACTAAGAGATTTATGAACTCTCTTTGAATTTTACTTCAAGTGGTGCATTTCCATTTAGAATCCATGATCTTGTTATAATTATCTCAACCCGCTCGATATGCATGCATATCGAGTTTTTTGTTTTTTTAAAAGATACACTCATTGCCAAATTTGAACAGCTTCACTTTTTTGAAACTATATAGCCTTGGAATCGACTTATACCAGAAAATATATGTTTGATATAAGATTGACAATCTATGCGGGACTCTGTTTTCAATCGAAATAAGCTGGATAACTTTTCCTTTTTCTGACGCAATTTCAATGCAATGTTGAAAATCAGCATCCCCCGACATTAAATATAAATTGGTATATTTATTTAGATAAGCCATATTTACAATATCTACCGCAATTTTTACATCAACTTCTTTTTCCCTTCCACTAGTAGGGGACCGATAACCCTTAAAAAGATCACGTTTTTTCCTAATCTTTCCCTCTTATAAAAATTATATTCATTAATTAAATACCTTTTAATATATTTAGAAAAATCAAGATATTTTTTCGGACCAAAGAGTTCATATTGACCGGCATATAAATTACTGCCATCAACAAATAAATATGAACACATAAATAATCATACCAAATAAACGTAATAAAAAATACTAATATCAAAATTTAGATTTTCCAATCCTCTCTCTAGTTTCTTCTTTCTTCCACATATTCCAAAACTTTTTTTCTCAAATACTCTTTTATCTCATCAAGGCTTATTTCCATACCCTCCCTAAAAATAATTGGCTCCTCGATTATGTCATCATAATAGACCAAACTCTTTAAAACTAAATTTGTTTCTAAATCAGGATGTTTTTTCTGATTGTAAATTAGTAAATCTGTCAAAGATATTTTTTGTAATATCCAGTATAAATCAACATAGTCTTTTAAAAAGCTGCGGCTAACTATCGCCGAAAATTTCATACAGCCAATATCTTCAATTGAAGCCAATTGCAAGAAATCAGATTTCACCAGTGGTTTAATTAAATTGTATTGATACTGAAAAAAACTAATTTTTATCTTTTTATCAGTTAAAATCGTCAAGGTATCTTTATCTTCTTGAATCTTTAAAATATCCTCGGTCTTAAAAACTTTTTTTATTTTTTTAAACAAAACTTCAGTCGAAAAATGATTTTTTGAAAAAAAATCGAAATCGATACTTTCGCGATAACCAAAATGTAGTGCTAAAGCTGTACCGCCCGCCAAATAAAATTCATTTTTAAAATTTGACAACAAAGGCAGTATTTTTTGTCTCTCTTTGTCTAAAATCTCCCAATGTAAATTATCCATCTATTTTACTTAAGAAAACCTTTGTCTAAAATTAAAATTTAAAGCTAGCTGCCATAAAGCCAATGATTTTTTATTCCATTGTTTTTCTGGAATTTTACTAGCTTCCTTTCTAATTTCATTTAATCCATAAAACTTAAACAGCCAATCAGTTGCTTCTTTTGTCCCAAAATTTAATACTTGAGAAATTATCAATCGACGGTGCTTAACAGGATCAATTTTGTCGGTGTCATAGGACCAAAGAACAGATTTAACATAGCTTGGCAGCATAAAATATTATACCATTTTTACCATAATAATTTTTTATTTTTTAGATTGTAGATTGTAGATTAAAGATTGAAGATTTATTTATTCTCTCGGCACCGCCACTCCATTGTAAACCCCACTAGTTCCTCCTCCCGCCACATTTGTCGATATCCCAATATTTAATTTAAACTCTACTTTTATTACTTTTGTCCCATCTTTGGTACATTTTACAAAATCATTACACCAAACTAAAAAATCATCTTCAAGATAATCAAAAGTTCCATTAGCCGAGCTTGACGCAATTTGTTCGTCTGAATCAAGACAACTTAGGGTCGTCACAACATTATCTTTGGCTACAAAAGAAATTTTCGTCGCACCCACGCCTGAGCTACAAGTAAATTGGTATGGATCAGCATTCAAAATATTTCTTTTAAGTTGTTCTAAAACATAAACCGCCTTTGAAGATAAAAGTTCATTACCATCACTCGTATTTTTGGCCTTAAAAGTCGTCCCCATAATTCCCCCAACACTAACTATCAGTATTGTCAGTACTCCAATCACTACTAAAATTTCAATCAAGGTAAAGGCAGGCAAAACCCTTTGTCTCTTTGGGACATTTCCCTTCAAAAGGGCAATTTTTTTATTTTTCATTTTAATTACGGCTAAAAAATCTTTCATATTTTAAATTTTGAGTCTCCTTTCCTGACCAACCAATGTTTATGACTACCTGGGCACAATCAGTTCTCCCTATGCCACACCTAGGATTTATTACCGTCGTAACATTAGTAAAACCAATTGTATAGCTATATCCTGGAAATTCTGTTTTTGGTACTGGAGTTAATTGATTAGATAGTTTCCAAAAATTAGCCGTATCACTGATACTCTTGGCAACCTGTTCTTCCATTACCAAGGTGGCCAATTCGTTGGCTTTGCGCCGATCAAAGCCAGTTTTTCGATTTGATAGTCCAAAACTAATCAGAAGAACCGTGCCAGTCAACATCATCATCAAAATTCCCACTGCTACCACCGATTCCACCACCCCCTGTCCTCTTAAATAATCTTCACTCTTCAATCTACAAACTTCAATTAGTTTTATAATAAATACTTTTTTTTTCATATTTTTTAGATTTTAGACTTTAGATTTTTTTTATTTTCCTTATTCTTCATAATAATTTACTTCTTTAATCTGTCCCATAGAGTTAATTCTTATTAAATATTTTTCAGTCGATTCAATCGTTTGCGTTATGGTTATTGTTTCAGTATTACCTACACTATAGGGAGTTCCACCAATGTCAAGCGCTAGCCTGCCTGTCCCCGCCCAAAATAATATAGGTGACTGGCTAAAAACAACTCCTGTGTCAGAATTTCCAACTATTTTACTAAAATAACTTGTTCCTACATTATTTACATAAGCCGTTATAGAATTGCCACTTAATTCAAATCTTATATATTTTAATTCACTTTCAGCTGAACCAGATGGCAGCTGTCTTCCTTTAGCGTAGCTTTGAACTAATTTTATCGCTGCCACTACTTCATCTTTTTCCTTTTCCAATTTTTGCCTCGAATTAAATTTATTAACATAAACCAAAGCTCCACCAGAAATCAAAGACACAATCACTATCGAGACAATCAATTCAATCAAAGAAAAAGCTCGTTTCATTAATAAAACTTTAGCACAATTAAGGGTTGGTTACTCGATAATTATACGAACCGCAAGCAGTAGGACAATTAGTTGAACCCACATCTTCCATCAATGCATAAATAGTGAAAGTATATGGCGTAACTCGAGTATACGAATATGGTAAACCAGGTTTCGGATCACTCGGATACGATTGCATATAATTCGGTACTAAAACTGTCTGAACACTACCAGTAACCGGATAAGTCGTTCCTATTTGTCTGGCCATTTCCAGCGCCATTCGAATTTTTTCTAAATCCGCTACCCGTCTTGAATCACGAGATTTTTTTTGAACTGGACCATAGCTCAGTATCGCCGCCACACTTAGGACCGCAATAATCGTAATGACCACAATTAATTCAATAAAAGAAAACCCTTTTTTTATTTTCACTTTTTTACTATTTATCTATTTAACTATTAATCTATTTACCTAAATCTACTGTTGACTTTTAACACAATACCAAGCCGTAGCAGTAGGGGGGGTACCCCAGGTACAAATACTGTCTGTAGAATTACCATTAGCAGGATTCTCTACATAGGCACAAGCACAATAAGTTGTACCTATACGATAAGAGTATTGAGTATAGATCGGAGGTTTTGGATCTTTTGGCCACTGCTGCATAACTCCGCTTGTTATAAAATCACCAGAAGGACCGGTTGTTGCAGGATAAGTATAATTTTTTTGACTGTAATACATTTCTGCTGCTTTTTGAATGGCATTCATATCATCCGCCCGCCTCGTATCTCTGGCCTTTTTTTGGGCTGTGCCATAGGAAAGCGACGCCACCGCAATCAAAATCCCAATAATCGAAATGCTAACCAGTAGTTCAAATAAAGTAAACGCTCTTTTTTTCATATTTATTTATAAATTTATTAATTTTTTTGTTTTTTTAGATTTTAGGCTTTAGACTTTAGACTTTTTTTAATTAGCACACACGGCATAAATTTTATCAACTGTCGCCCCAATTCCACATTTTCTCTGTGAATCAAGATCCTCATCCCCCTGCCCACTTTCCAGTGGTATCCTGATAACAAAATTATCGGTATTGGTTTGTGAATAAGTATATCCGAGTCCACTCGGCGCCATATAGTTAGTTAGAGTTACTGTTTGTCCAACTCCTTTTGGCGTTGGATAAGCCTGATTATCGTTATAATACATCCTCAGGGCATTTTTAATGGCATAGGCATCTTGAATTTTTTGGGCATCCCTCGCTCTCTCCCTCGCTCCCATAAAATTGGGAAGCAGTATCGCCACTAGGGTACCGATAATACTAATAACTACTAAAAGTTCGACTAAAGTAAAACCTGTCCGCCAATTGGCGGAGCCTTTTTTATTTAAATGTTCCATCATCGTTTAAACTAGCATTGGGGCTAACATTAGCATAACAATAATTATCTTCTATTCCACAACTATAAGTGTTACCGTAACATTCGCCATCGCTTTCAACCTCAAGCTTGGCAAATAAGGCATATTTTTTTGGCGTAGTACCACCTTCATTTTTGTAACAATATTGTGGCCAACCTACCGTATTTTCGATAGGTAGCTTTACCATGTAAATATAACCGCTTTCGTCTTCAAATTCTTCACCCCATTTTGAATTTATATCATCTTCTAAAGGCATCTCTCCATAATCAGCGAAATATAATTGGAGGGCCTTGGCGACCGAATTCAAATCGCCTTTTCGAGCGACATCATTGGCTCTTTTTTTAGCCGTTCTAAACTGAGACACTGTCACAATTGTCAAAATTGCCATTATCGAAATCACCACCAAAAGCTCGACTAGGGTAAAAGCTCTTTTCATATTCAAGTTTAACATACTAAGTTATTATGGAATTTTAACACAGGAGGAGACTCGACATTTTGATTCACAGCTATGTTTTGAAAAACAATTTGGACCCGTACAATCAGTTGTTGTTTCACAAGTCAAAGACATTCTATAACAATCATCACTTGGCAGATGAGCACACTCTGGATCATTATCACCCGGATAAGATCCTGGAGAAATATTACCACTAGATACACCATAATTATAATCAGTTTCCGATATTCCGGAGATGTTTATTGCCACATCGTTCTTATTTTCTAAAATAGTTAAAATTTTAAACCATCTTGGACAATCTTCATCGTAGCCTACTTGAATCTCGTAAGTATTCCCATTGGGATCACACGGCCATGGTCTTAACCAGTTCTCAAAAATATCTGTACCACAATATTTTTTATCTGTTAATAGTGGTTTCCAAGTCGACTCATTTGGATAACAACCCTTGTCATTATAATATTCCTCAAAAGCCACTTTTATCCGATTTAAGTCCTTTTTTCTCCGACTATCTCTGGCTTTATTTACCAAAGCTGTCGGATTTAAAATCCCGATTAAAATTATCATCATTATTATTAAAATTGCTATCACTATCAAAAGTTCAACCAGCGTAAACCCTTTTATCTTTTTCATCTTTTATTCATTCTACCTCTTTATATTTATTATTTTCTATATTATATTTTTTTAAATTTTAGACTTTAGAATTTTATTATTTGTATTATCCTCTCTCCCCAAAAATGCGCTACTACTGTCCCCAGGATTAAAAATGGCCCAAAAGGAATAGGAGAGAGCCTCTTAACCTTCTTTTTTAAAATTAAAATTATACCCACAATTGCTCCGATTATAAAAGCGATGTAAAAAGCGACAATAATATTTGGAAAGCCTAAAAATAAACCCATAAAAAAAGCCAGAAAGATGTCGCCATCACCCATTGCCTCTTTGCCTTTTATTTTAATTTTATGCAAAATATATATAAATAAGGCCGATAAAAAGGCATTGTATAAATAATCTATTTTTGCCCCGAGAATTATCCATCTAATCAGTGCTACCCCAATTAAACTCCAGGCCGTCACATCCGGAATCACCATATATTTAAAATCAAACACCGCTTCAAAGACCAGCAATCCCATAATCAAATAAACAACAATCGATTGTAAATTGAAAATTGAAGATTGAAAATTTAGTAGAAATAACAATGCAGTTGTTATTTCTACGATAGGGTAGAGGAGAGGCAATTTTTTGCCACAGCATCGACTTTTTCCTCCATAAACCAGCCAAGAAAAAATGGGAATATTGTCAAACCATCTGAGCTGCTTGCCACAAAAATCACAAAAGCTGCGGGCAGGCATCAAGCCTGCCCCTACTGTATGGGCGACCCTGGTGGTCGCCCTTAATAATTTTTCTTTATACGCCAACCTATAAACCGCCATATTAATAAAACTCCCAACACACATCCCTAGCACAAAAACCATTACTCCTAAAAATATTTCCATACCTATTTATAAACCTGATTATGTGTCCCCACATCAACAAACACATAACTCTCGTTATCAATAATATAAATTAATCTGATACTTCTATTTACTGATAAACTCCAATAATTACCAAGCCTTCCTTCTAACTTATGATTTCTAAGAGAGGGGTATCTTGGGTTATTTTTAAATAATTCTATCTTTTTTCCAATTAATCTAAACAACTTTTGATTGTGGCCTTTTATCTTATACAATTCGAGCCAAAATTTATTAGAAAATACTATTTTATTCACTCATTAGAGTTTATCAAAAAATTCTTTGACATTATTCACTTCTACCCATTTATCTTTATTTTCCAAAGCCTCTTTGACCGCTTTTTCCACTCTTTCCGAAGCATGATAAGTTTTATACTTCTCATTTTTTTCAATTCTATCAACCAAAATATGCCTAAAAAATGCGGCCAGAGTCATTCCGTATTTCCTTGCTTCCTTGTCAATTTCTTTCTTTAATTCAATCGGTAAGTTGAATTTTACTTGTACTTGTTTTGTCATCATAAACGTATTATACACCAAAAAAAGTACTTTTTGGGTACTAAATTTTTTAAATCATTTTCCACCAAAAACCCCCCGCTTCTACGGGGGGTTTAAATCCATTTCAATCCAATCGTCGTTACGGTACACACT
This sequence comes from uncultured Gammaproteobacteria bacterium, assembly GCA_964549165.1. Taxonomy (GTDB): domain Bacteria; phylum Patescibacteriota; class Microgenomatia; order UBA12405; family UBA12405; genus UBA12158. Next base: position 21,147 of record CAZJUH010000013.1, read on the forward strand.
TAAACATTGAAGTTACGGGAGTCGCAAAATCAAAGGCAGCAACTGGATAACCAGAAGCAAAATCAGTAGCCACTGCTGGAACTAAGCCGGTAACAACACCAGCCGCAACTGTTGGTTTATATAATGTTGTCGCACTAGTTCGATTAGATTTAGCCTTAGGAATATAGCACACATAAATTGAATTATGTTCTGTTGAACTTTTCTTATCAACCCACATATAGTTCATTCCGTTTGCATTATAGTTCGGATCACCTGAAGCCAAAGAAGTATAACCTTTGTTCAAGAATGAATCTTTTAGTTCATCGGTGCTTATCAACAAACCAACCGTATCATAAGCTTCACAAACTGTATTTGGGGTTACACCTGCAACCGTACTAGTACAAAGAGCTGCTCCAGCCATATCACTTCTACCAAACCATTCTATATCTACTCCAGTAACAGTGACAGAATCATCTACATCCATCCAAGGATAAGTTTGTTTGACAGTGTAATACCGCTCGTAAGCGTTCATAATTTCGGCGGCGTCATTTTGAACTGTGGAATCTTTTGCCTTATTCGATTGTTCAATAGGGTTAATAGTAGCCAGAACTGCCACTGACAAAATGGCGATCAGGGCGATAACGATTAAGAGTTCTACCAGCGTAAATGCTTTTTTCATTTAAATATAAAAAATAAATTTTTAAATTATTAATATCATTATTTACTACTAAAATGAGGAAGTCAAGTTATATATCGGCATCACTACCGCAATCATTAAAAATCCTACTCCCAGTCCCAGCACCACCATGATCAATGGTTCAATGGCCGAGGTCAGCGCTTTCACCGATTCTTCGGCCTCTTTTGAAAAATAATCCGACACCCGCATCAGCACATCATCCAGTTTTCCTGTTTCCTCACCTGTTGAAATCATTTGATTGACAATAATCGGAAAAACAGCCGTGTTTTGAAATGAGACCGCCACCGAAAAACCTTTTTGCACCTTTTCCGATATTTCTAGATATGCTTTTTTAAAAACTTCATTGCCGGAAACGGAAGCCGTAATCTTCAGCGCCTCTACCAGTGTAATTCCGGCAGTTAAGAGCATTGATAAAGTCCGGCAAGTATCAGCTAAAATTGTTTTTTCTGATAATACCCCTGAAATTGGAATTTTTAAAACCAGTTTATCTTTTTTCAAACGAAAGTTTTCATTTTTTATCCCCACATTGTAGCCAACCATTCCTCCAATCACTAAAATTGGAATCATAAACCAGGTTTTGATCACAAAATTAGATATCGACATCAAAAAAAGTGTGGCTGCCGGCATTTTAGCCGTTCCAAAAT
>CAZJUH010000014.1:0-19438 GCA_964549165.1 uncultured Gammaproteobacteria bacterium
TTGGCATGACCTTTGCCAGTAACGTTATCACCATCAACAATACTTCTCTGGGTACTACCTATGCTGCCGGAGTCGGTTTAACTTTTTCCAGTCCCAATACCTTTGCCGTTGATTATGACTCTACTCTTGATTTAAATGGCAATCAGATTGGTTTGAATCTAGGCAATCCTAATACCTGGACAGCTTTACAAACCTTTAACACTGGGGTCACTGCTTCGGCTCTCACGGTGACTGGCAATCTCACTGCTAATGGTCAAATCTATGCTCCCAGTCTCACTGTTGGCACTGGCACTTCCGTTGTCTATATTAATGCCACTACTGGTCAATTAACTGAAGGTCTTCTTGGCCCTTTTGATAACTACAATTATTGGGGATTAAGAACCAACAGTGGTGCTACCACCCCGGTTACCTCTGGTCTCGCCGTTAACTTTATCAATGGCGTCGGTGTCTCTATCTCTCAGGTTGGTACTTCTATTACCATCAATGCTCTGGGTACCACCTATGCCGCCGGAGTCGGTTTAACTCTCTCAAGCAGTAATATCTTTTCTCTTGATTTAGCTTCTACCAATACCTGGACAGGAGTTCAGACCTTTCAAAATAACTTCAATGTTGGTTCTTCGGCTCTCATCTCTAATCTTAATGCCCAGTATCTCGGTGGTATCTCTTCTTCGGGATTTTTACAAGTTGGTGGTACTGGCTTCTTTAATACTGCCACTAACGGTTTACAAGCCATTGGTTCTACAGCTGTTGGCCTCGGAGGTACTTTAACTCAATTAACCAAAATTGATATGAATGGAAATAATCTGGGTTTTTATGGTACCGGCAACATTGGTATCGGGACAACGAGTCCGGGGGCGAAACTAGATGTTAATGGTAGAATTCGTATTGTCAGTTCTGCCACAGAGCTGTATCAATCAGGGATTAGGTTATTTGTCCAATCTGAGGGTGTGGGCAATGTTGCCCAATTTGCAAGTTATGGTATGTACCTACCTCTTACTGGACAAACATATAATGCTTATATGGGGGGGAGTTTAAAGCTTGGTCATTCAGAAGACGCAAAACTGGATATTAATAGTACTGTGAGAATTAATAGCAATGGGACTTCATATTTAAATGGTGGCAACGTCGGCATCGGCACTACCTCTCCTACCCAAGCTCTCGATGTCAATGGCTCTGTCAACATCGGTGGTTCTTTAGCTATTGGCACCATTCCCTCTATCTCTGATAATAATCTAGTTCTCACCAGCAGTGGTGGGATTGTCTCTTCAATTAACACCTCTGCTTGGGATAAAGATAGTGCTGATGACTATACCGGCTGGGTACTTGATGATTCTATCGTCGGAAGTGGTCAAGTTATCAGTAGTGGCAACACTGCTTCTTTCATTGGCTACAATGGTATCGGTACTTCTATTTCTGGCACTGATCAAATTAAAATCGGTCTCGGGGGTACTCTGACCCAAAACACCAAATTATCTGTTGGCAACACTGCCGCCTTCTTTATCAATAGTACCAGTGGTTTTATCGGCATCGGCACCTCCGATCCCTCCACTGCTCTCACTGTTAATGGCACCGTCGCTGCTGATAAATTTGTTGGGCTTAGCAGTCAAAACGAATATTATCTAAAAATAAACAATTCAACTTCAGATTATTCCAGTCTTAGTTTACACAACATTGGGAGCATAAAATGGAACGCGAAATTTGAAAGTTCAACCTGGAAAACCATTAATAGTGGCTCCTACGCCTACAAAATTGAAGGTCAAGATGATGGTCTTCTTCTTGCCACCAGCAATACTAATGTTGGAAATACCGAAATCACCTCATGGAACAAGAATCTCTTCCTCGCTGGTACCGGCAACGTCGGCATCGGCACCACCTCTCCTTCTGGCAAATTAACTATCGAGAGTGATGACGCCTATAACGATACTTCCTCTCCCGGAATTAGACTACAAAGTAATTCCTCTAATCCTAAGCAAATTCTCGCAATTAATACCTCGCTAACAGCAAGTGGTTACGCCTCTATTCAATCCTACCATGAAGGAGTAATACTAGATCCAAATCATTTTTTATTATTAAATCCCATCGGTGGCAACGTCGGTATCGGGACGACGACACCTGAAGCCCCTCTTGATGTATCAGGCAGGATATATCAAAGAGATTTAGGTTATAGCACATTTTTGGGTTATGAGGCAGGAAAAAGTGATGATTTAAGTGATAATAATAATACTGCTGTTGGTTATCAAGCCCTCTATGCCAACACCACTGGCTACCGCAACTCGGCAATGGGTTTTGCTGCCCTCTCCAATGTTAAACCTACAAGTAAAGCCATAACGGCATTTACAGACAATGGTGGAGGAACAGTTAAGGCAACCTCCACAGCTCATGGATTAACAGGGACAGTAGTTGGTATTAGAATTTCAGGGACAACAAATTATGATGGAGTTTATACAATAACTGTTATTGATGTTGATAATTTCTACTTTACTGATACTTGGGTAAGTAATGATGCTACCGGCTGGTGGGGTAAAGATACGGAAGGAAGATATAATACAGCTTTAGGTTATGCTGCCGGAGATAATATCACCACAGGTTCAAACAATATTATTATTGGTTATAATATTGATGCTCCTTTAGCAACCGGAGATAACCAACTTAACATCGGAAATGCTATTTATGGGAATTTAAGCACTGGCTTTATCGGCATCGGCACCACTTCTCCCAGCAAAAAACTTGACATCGTCGGCGACATCAATCTCACTGGAACAATCTTCTCTTCCGGTACCTCCGGGACTCCAGGCCAAATCCTTTCTTCCACTGGCACTGGTCTCTCCTGGATCAGTGCCTCCTCAGTTGGTGGTACATATACTGCTACCAACGGCTTAACTCTCACTGGCTCTGCTTTTGGTCTCGGTGGTACTTTAACTCAAAATACCATCATCAATACTGCTTCTAATTCTCTTTCCTTCTTAGGTTTAGGGAATACCCAATCACTTTTCCTAAAATCAAATGGCAGTGTCGGCATCGGCACTTCTTCTCCAAGTGAAATACTTACTGTTGCTGGGATTGGAACCTCAGCTAGAATTTCTTTAACCGATTTAGATAGCACAATGGCAAATATGGTAGGCTTGATCGAATTTGGTGGTACTGATGGTCGAGCTGGTTATTTTGGGTTTAATGCTAATGACATGTATGTCCATAACCAATTAAATAGTAATATTTTCTTTAGGACCAACAACTTAAACAGAATCACAATCACTGGTAATGGTAATATTGGTATCGGCAATACCGCTCCGAAATATTTATTAGATGTCGTCGGTTCAGGCACCAGTGGAGTTGCTCTATTTTATAATTCCTATAGCACTACTGGTACAAGCCCAGTAATTATCGTCCAAACAGGAATTGCCACCACCGGCGCCACCGGAGGTGGTGAATTCCTTCGTTTTCTTAATTCCGATAATACTAAAATCGGTAGAATCAGAGTCGGTTCTACTGCCAACACTGTCGCTTACGCTACTTCCGCCACCGCCGACTTTGCTGAATACGTTGTTGCTTCTGAACAAACAGAAGCTGGTGATTTAATTTCTTTTTCAGATAACAAATATATAAAATCTACTCCTGGCAAAACTCTTGCTGGCATCCATTCCTCTTACGCTACTTTTGTTGGTGGTGAAAATAAAATGGACGAACCCAATTCACTTCCCCTTACCATGTCTGGTATCGTTCAACTTAAAGTTAGTACTCAAAATGGACCCATTAATCCTGGCGATTCTCTTACAAACAGTAATATTGCCGGCGTCGCCACCAAAGCCACCAAAGCAGGTCAAATTGCCGCTCAAGCCATAGACAGTTATTCTAATTCTGATCCCAATCAAATCGGTCTTATTAATGTTATTGCTAATTTAAGTTGGTACGATCCCGATGTCTTCCTCACCGACACTGGTCAAGTGGCGATCAACTACAATGTTTCGGATGAAGTCCTATCATCCCTTGGCTACTCCGCTGCCAAAAACGAAATCGAGGCCGCCACTTATTCCCTCACCGATTCCGCTGGTACTGCCGTCACTCGGGTGGCGCAGTTTGGCAAACTCGCCGCCGCCAAAATCGAAACTGCCTATCTATCGGCCAAAAGTATCATTGTCGATAATCTCGCTGCCAAAAAAATCGCCTCCGAAACCATCATCACTGGTGAGATTACGGGTACCGAGGCTCTTTTTGACAGCGCCACCATTGGTAGCCTAACTGCCGAAAGTATCGGTGCCTCTGAGGCTTCTTTTTCCACTGTTTATGCCGATCAAATTATTAATCCCGAGGGCAACATTTCCGAAGTTTTTGCCACCAAGATCTCTGACCTTCGCGATGAAATCAAATCCATGATTGCCTCTTCTTCTGCCGAAGCTACTCCTTCTGCCATTGCTCTCGAATCGGAAACTTGGGACACCCCCCTTGCTACTGAGTCGGCTGACCTCGCTCTTGATAATCTCACCCTCTCCGATTCTCTCGTCATCGGCGCTCAACTTACTGTCGGCGGACACACTTCTCTCAATACCGCCAGTGTTACTGGTACTCTCACGGTTGGTCAAATTGCTCTAAAAGACAATCTTATTGAAACCACCGCCGAAGCTCTCTATATTCAGCCCTCCGGTCTTGGCTCTGTCCACATCCTCAATGACCGCCTCGTCCTTAGTAGCGATGGCAGTGTCACCGTCAATGGCAACCTCAATGTCACCGGTTCGCTCATCGCCCAAATGCTCAAAGCCGAAGAAATTGAAACCAAAAAGTTAACTACTGAAAAAATCAATATCTCTACTAGCGTCATTGCGAGCGACAGCGCGGCAATCTCTCCCATTATCGCTGCCGATGCTTCACCCGCCCAGACTGCGGAGCTGTCGGCGGGCGCCACTCTCGCCAGCAACGCCACTGTCGGTACTGTCACCCTGGCCGCCGGCCAAACTGAAATTACCATCCAAAATCCCAGTCTTACCGCAAATTCTATGGTTTACCTCACCCCCAGTGGCTCTACTGGAAACCAGGTTGTTTATATTAAATCTAAATCTATTTCACCGGCGCCGTACGGGCAGGACAGTGCCCTGCCCCTACCTTCAACCTTCACTATTGCCATCGACCAGCCCCTTCCTCAAAATATTGACATTAATTGGTGGTTAATAAATTGATGAAAAATATAATATTATTAATTGCGAAGCGAAGCGTAGTCCCGATGAGGCTTTAGCCGACATCGGGAGTGGCTTATTAATTAAATGAATAAGTCACGATACATTTGAGACTTTTGGATAGTTGTCTTTATGTTCAGTCTTAGGTATCAAAGCCCAGTTAAATCACTAGATTTAAAAATGACAGGTTACAATCCTGCCATGAGTAAATATTATCAAAGCATTTTAGCCTATTCAATCTCTAATGAAGCTAAATTCAGATTAGAAGTGATTAATCATTTTAATCAATTTGGATTAGCTTCCACTCAACCAGCTTTCAAAGTTAGTAAAACCACTATCTATCGGTGGATTGGTATCTTTAAAAAATCAAAAAGTAAATTGTCGAGTTTGATTCCCCGGAAGAAAACCCCTACCCATAAAAGACAAATGAAAACTGATTTAAGAATTTTTGAATTTATTAAGAATCTAAGACAGCTTCATTCTGGTATTGGTAAAGATAAAATTAAACCATTTTCACTAACTGGTCTAGTTTAAGGGGTACCGGTCAAGGCTTATTGGGCCGGTTATTGGTACCGGAATTTATAGCTTTGTAGGAATTCGGGCCCCCTATGTTTTTGGTGCTGCGGTTTTACTTTTAACGACCGGGTTTACATTGCGGTATTTAAAGATAAAACAATAAGAAGTTGTAGTACAATAAAATTGTATGATTTCCTTACAGATGAAATAGAAAGGAGATGATTTAGATGGATAAAGACAACCCAAAAACATACACTTGCCCGATGCATCCTGAAATTCAACAAGACAAAGCCGGTCGTTGCCCGAAATGTGGTATGACGCTTGTAAAAGTTCAAAAGAATGAACACGCTACGTATGAAGAACACACAAGCCATCATGATCATTCAGTGAAACAGGTAGATAGGATGTCATTCTGGGAAAAATTCAAGATGAGTATGACCATGACTATGGGCATGGATCATACGGGAAAAGCAGGGCGAGAGATGGCCCGACTCATGGAAGAGGATATACGCAATAAATTCTTCTTTTCACTAATTTTGACTATTCCGATTCTTGCGTATTCCATGGGCAGGATGCTTTTTAATTGGAATCTCCCTTCACCGCTTCCCGTCCCGTGGCTCCTTTTTCTTTTAACAACTCCGGTCTTTTTTTATGGGGGTTGGTTATTCCTTTACTCGTCATACTATGAATTAAAGAACCGGAAACTCGGAATGTCGGTGCTTATCGCAGTGGGGATTACGGCAGCGTATGGTTTCAGTGTTATCTTAACTCTTCTGGGGAGTCATGAAACATTCTATGAAGCGGCAGCAATGCTTATTACTTTTGTTCTCTTCGGTCATTGGATGGAGATGAAATCCCGTCGAGGAACAACCGATGCCCTGCAAGCATTATTTAATCTGGTTCCTCCACAAGCAAGAGTACTAAGAGATGGCAAAGAAAAGCTGCTCCCTACTTCTCAAGTAAAAATAGGAGATATATTAATACTCAAACCAGGAGATAAAGTGCCGGTGGATGGAGAAATTATTGTCGGTGAGACAGCGATTGATGAATCCCTCGTTACCGGTGAATCCATACCAGTTGCAAAGAAAAAAGGAGATCAGGTTATTGGCGGATCGATCAATCAATCAGGATCGGTACAGTTTAAAGCTACAAAAATAGGAGAAGATACCGCGCTTGCCCAGATCGCGAAGATGGTTGAAACAGCCCAAAACTCAAAAGCTCCCGGGCAAAAAATAGCCGATAAGTTCGCAGGATATTTGGTAGTTCTTGCAGTGGGAAGCGGGTTGCTTACTTTTACTGTTTGGTATTTAATAGCAGGACAACCATTGTTGTTTGCGCTTACTTTTGCTATCTCAGCTGTTGTTATTGCCTGTCCGGATGCGTTAGGACTTGCAACACCTACTGCTGTTGCCGTGGGCACAGGACTTGGGGCAAAACATAATATTCTCATTAAAGATGCATCCACTCTGGAGCAGCTGCCAAAAGTGCAAATGGTGGTTCTGGATAAAACCGGCACACTAACAGAAGGCAAACCCAAAGTAACAGGTATTGCCACTGTAAATGGGTTTAGTCCTGAAGAATCATTACAGCTTATCGGTTCAGCAGAAGCAAAGTCGAATCATCCGCTTGCGAACGCAGTGCTTGAGGAAATAAAAAAGAGAAAAGTAGGGTTATCTGCGAAAGTAGAAGACTTTAAAAATCTTTCAGGCTTGGGTGTGAAAGCAAAAGTGGATGGTAAAAATGTACTTGTGGGAACTGTAAAACTTATAAAAGAAAGCAATGTGGATATTACGCCTCTTAACAAGGATATCCACACCTTCTTGGGACGCGGTGAAACCATCATGGTTCTTGCTGTGAACGGACAAGTAAAAGCTGTTGTCGGTGCTACTGATCCTATTAAAGAAAATGCCAAAAAAACCATTGATAAATTAAATGAGTTAGGTATCGAAACCGCTATGATTACAGGGGATAACAAAGCGACAGGAGAAGCAGTCGCAAAACAACTGGGTATAAAAAGAGTATTTACAGAGGTAATGCCCGAAGATAAGGCTTCATATGTAAAGAAACTACAAAAAGAAGGTAAATTTGTGGCTATGGTTGGAGACGGAGTAAATGACGCTCCAGCTCTGGCACAAGCAGATATAGGGATAGCCATTGCTGCCGGAACTGATGTCGCTATCGAAACTGCAAAAGTAGTACTTATGAAATCAGATCCGACAGATGTTCTGAGAGCTATAAGGCTTTCAAAAGCAACGGTGAGAAAAATGAAACAAAATCTTTTTTGGGCATCAATTTATAATGTCTTAGCAATTCCCGTCGCAGCAGGCGTTTTGTATCCTGCTTTTAATATTTCCTTACGGCCTGAGATTTCAGCACTCTTGATGAGTGCTTCATCTATAATAGTCGCGACAAATGCCGTACTATTGAATAGAGCAGAAAAAGACCTCATCACAGTTTAATCATATAATATTTTGCGTCTGGACTTTTCTTATTTATTCAAAGCAGTCTAAACACGGTAGCTCTTTTACCGCCCTAACTACTGTAGCCGCCAATTCTAACAAGCTATCCTGACAGTTCAATGACTTCAGCCACCTTTCCTGATACTTATCAATCCAGGATGGTACCTTATAAAACAGGACCAGAATACGGTCCATATTGTCAAACTGGACTATTAACTTTAGGTACTGGTTCTTTTATGTTTGAAGGCGTCAAAATGGAGGGGGTCAAAATTAATTAATTATTTTTAGTCTTTAGTTTTTAGACTTTAGACTTTTTTTAGTTTATTATTAATTATTATAAATTCAGATTTTAGAATTTTTCTCTATTTATGGACCTTTCTGACAACCAGCTAAATCAACTTCAAAATCTAGGTCTAACTCCCCCAAAACTATCTCAAAGCGCCCCCAAATCTAGTCTCCTCCCCCTCTTTTCCATTTCCGGTCTGACTCTTCTCTCCCTCGGCGGCCTCATTCTTCTCAAATCCAAAGATACTTCGTCAAAACTTCCTCCACCAAGTCCCACTTCGCCTCGCCAAAGCCTTCCTGGTGAAGGCGGGACCCAGGTCCCCAAATCCATTCAACATTATCTTCTCGCTTCTCAGCAATTTTTCACCAGTGCTTTGCAGGCGCAAAGCGCGATTGCCTCGCCACAGCCTTCCGGCGAAGGCGGGACTTCTTCGGGAAGCGATGAAATTATCTCCCTCCTCAATCAAGCTATCACCGCTGCTTCAGAAGCTATCAAAAGTTCTCCTTCTGACTACCGCGGCTTCGAGCAGCGGGCTCGCATTTATCAAGCCCTTCTCGACTCCCAGCCCCAGCTTCTCGACGCCTCTATCGCCGACTATCAGCAGGCCCAAAAGTTAAATTCTTCTTCCGCCGAGCTGACTCGCCAGCTGGCTTCTCTTTATGCCAAAAAAGGCGATCTTCAAAACACTCTCACCTATCTTTCCGCTACTGTTTCTCTGGAGCCGACCAAAGCTCAAAATTTTTATGATCTGGCCCGCCTCCAACAGCAAGCCGGCCTTCTCCCCGACGCCCTCAAAACCTATAACAGTCTTTTACCCTTAATTTCCGATATTTCTCAAAAATCACAGCTCGAAACCGAAAAAAAAGCCATCGAAAATATCATTTCTAAAAATAATTTATCTTCTCCCCTTGTCTCGCCGAAGCCTTCAAGCGGAGGCGGATCCATTCCCACTATTACTTTAGAAGGCAATCTCCTCCAGGCCTCAAATCCCACGGGCCTGCCCGCCCTGGTTGCAAAGCTACCGGCGGGACCAATTATTGCCGCTCCCGAGACTGCCACTGAAATCTCTCTCAAAAATAAAACTGATTCCAATTCTCTTTCCGGCACCGCCACTCTTCCCTCTGGCCAAAAACAAATTACGATTCCTAATTCTCAACTAAAATCCTCTTCTCAGGTTTATTTAACCATTCTTTCCGGTGGCAAAAACGAAAGTCTCGAGCTTCTTTCCAAATCGACTGATTCTTTCACTGCCAGCTTTTTATCTCCGCTCTCCGAAGATGTCACCTTCAAGTGGTGGATAGTAAATTAAAAAAAGAAAAGTCTAAATTCTAAAGACTAAAATCTAAACTCAAATTTAATGTGTTAGAATTATTACGTGAATGAAAAATATGATCTGGTTAATCGAGTAGAAATATTTGGGACAACGATTATTTCTTTTTCAAAATTAATTCCTAAAAATGTTATTAATTTACCCTTGATTTCTCAGTTTATTAGATCGGGAACGAGTGTTGGGGCTAATTATTCCGAAGCTGATGATGCTGAAAGTCGTAAAGATTATATCCATAAAGTTGGCATTGCTAAAAAAGAAGCTCGGGAAACAGCTTATTGGCTAAAAATGATTGTTGTCGCAGAACCAAAATTAAAAGAAGAAGCGATGAAAATTTATCAGGAAGCTAAAGAATTGAATTTGATAATGAATGCCATCATTAGAAAATCATCAACAAAAACCGTTTAGATTTTAGACTTTAGGTTTTTTCCCTTTTTACTCCCCTGGTGTCGGTGTCACTTCCACCTTTGGTGGTTCCAAATCAGCCGCCGGCACATTCACTTTTTCTTCCTTTCCTTGAGTTGGTAGTGCCTCTGGCACACTAAGTGTTTCTGCCTGCTTGGCCGTCGTAGCTTTAGCGGAGTCGGCTTGTTGCTTCACTAGAGCCTCATATTCCTCTTTCCAGTCAGCTAGTTCTTTACTCGCCTTATCATAATCACCCGAATCTACTGGCACGAGGCTGACCGCCTGATTTAAGTGATTAACGGCCAGTCCTAGTTTATTTAATTTTTTCTCAGCATAAGCCAGGTTGTACCAGCCATTAGCCATATCTGGTTTTAGCGTCACCACTTGTTCAAAAATTCTCGATGCATCATCATACATTCCCGCGGCATAAAGTAGACCACCAAAATCAAGCTTAAGGTTTGGATTATTTGGATCCAGAACTATTGCCTGACTATAAGCTTGAAAGCTCCAATCAGCCGCTCCCTCAATCATCCCCACTAGTTGCCTGTATATAGTTGCGAGATTACTCCAGTAAACTGAATTTCCCCCATCAAGGGCCACCGCCGCTTTTCCTTCTCTCACCGCCTGTTGAATCAGGGTCGAGGCCTGCTCTTTATCGGTCTCAGTCAAATCAGTTTTAGCCAGTATTGCCCCGGCTAGGGCCATATTTGTTTGAGCATAAATCTGTCGGTATTCGGCACTATTTGGATTGATTCCAATCGCTTTAATCTGTAGATTATAAGTCCCATTTCCGTCATTTTTCGCCGCCGCTACCAGTGAATTTCGCAGATATATTTCCCCCATTAGCACTTTTACTCCCCAGTAGCCGACAAAAACTGCTACTGCCACTACCACTACCGCCAAAATGGTCGGACCGGCATTTTTACCTTCATCTCCAGCCTTTAGAACGACCCTAAACTCTTTTATATTTATATTCTTAGTTACCAGCCACATCAGTAGCCAAAGCGCCACAAAATTAATTGGGGTTAGAGCAAGCAGTATCGACAACATTATCACCATCAGTTTTCCTCTACTATTTTTCTGATCTTTTTTGAAAGCCAGTATCGCCATTATTCCCATCACCAGACCAATGAGTCCCATCTCCGTCCAAACCTGCATCCCCATGTTTGCTCCCCAGTTAAAGACTCCGAGCCAATTCTTTTTGGCATTAAAAGTCGCTGGTTTCCACCAGTTAAAAGCCTCAACATAATTACCAACCCCCACTCCTTGAAGCGGTCGATATTTCAATGATTCGGTCGCAATCGACCAGGAGCTATTAATATCTAAATAATTCCAGCCCGTTTTGACCATTTTAAAAATATCAAGAAATAGTACCAGCACCAAAAAGGCCGTCATCACTAATTGCAGCACATAACCTTCTCTGGCTTTAATTTTTTCCATTAGTTTCTTTACCCAGAAAATCACTAGTATTAGTAGCAGCCACATCTCTCCGAGTAGTGACCCCACCAGTGTCCAGTCCTGAGTAATATTAATTAAAGAATTTTCTTTTGGCCATGAAATAGGCAGTTTTGCCGTTGGCAGTAAAAATATCACCAGTGAACTTAGCGCCACCAGTAGTCCCGCTCCCGTCAGCCACTTTTCCTCATTTTCACTCCTACCCTCAGATACCTGGAGCCACAAAAAGGTCCAAATCGTTAAACTCCACATCATTCCGAGGCCCGGTACTCCAACTAGGCTTCTCATTTTGAGTCCGGCTTCACCAAAAAACCAAAATATTGTCCCCCAAATTGCCAGTCCCAGCAGCCACCACCAGCCCCGACTCACTCTTATCTTATCTTCTTTGCCAATTATCATCACTCCCACCGCCCAAAAAATTAAGCCAAGCAGGCTCAGTATCAACATTAGCCAGTTTTTCCCTAGGCCAAAAGTATCGATAATTATGGGTAAAAACGATAATGGTAGTAATACGAGACAAACACGGAGATAGGTTTTGAGTATTTTCATCATGAAATCAGCTTAACAAAAGTCCCCCCTCGGGGCAACCCCAAATTAACTTTTCTCCGCACATTCTTCTCTAAAGATTATTTTTTTCTTTTTTAAGCTTTAGAATTTAGATTTTAGAATTTTTTTTCTCTTTTAGATTTTAGACTTTTTTTTATTTTCGGCTTTAGGCTTTAGACTTTAGGATTTTTTTATTTAAGTTTTGTCAGTGGATTTATCTTTCCATTTCCACTTTTTATTTCAAAATGCAAATGAGTTCCCGTCGATCTCCCCGTGCTCCCCATCGTTCCTAGTTTTTGTCCTTGAGATACTTTGTCTCCGGCCTTCACCACAATCGATTTATTCAACAAGTGAGCATATAAAGTTTGAAATCCATTGCCGTGATCAACGACCACATAATTGCCATAGCCACCTCCATTCCAACCAGCCTGTACTACCGATCCGGTGGCTGCCGCTACTACCGCCGGATTACCGGCATTAGCAATGTCTACCGCCGGATGGTACCAGGAATATCTTTGAGTAATTTCTCCTGATGTTGGCCACATAAAATTGCCCTCTCCCACCACCCCAGGGATTGGGGCAACGCTTTTAGCCACATATTTTGTCCCGGTAATTATTTCCTTCGGTTTAATTCCTTCCGGGACTATCAATTCTTGTCCTGCCGTCAGAGCAAAGGTTTCGTCGTTACTAAAGGTATTAAAAGGATAATCAATAATATTTTGAGCATCAATTCCATAATATTTGGCAATACTATAAATTGTTTCTCCCCGCTTCACTGTATGTTTTATCCCGGTCACGGGTAAAATTTTAATAATCTGTTTGGGTTTAATTGCCTCCACTGATTTTAAATTATTTTCCCAAAGGATAGTATCAATACTCACTCCATATTTTTGGGCAATACTGGAAATGGTATCTCCTTCAACTACCCGGTACTCCACTATCCCTCCCTTAGGTAAATCAGAGATTAAAGTTTCCACCCCACTTCCTCCATTATCCGCCGCCATAATCAGATAGCCACTCCCCCTATTTTCATTATTGTCCCTACTTCTGATTAAATCTTCGAGTTTACCAGAAAAAACAATTGCTCCAAAACACAAGACAGCGAAGCTAATACTCACAAAACTCTGGGAAAAACGGCCTCTTTGTTTATACATCAGCTTAGCCGTGCCATCTTTAATGTTGACGGCCCAGCCGAGAAATAAATTGCCTATTTCCGCCCAAAAACGTCCTTGTAGTTCCAAAAATTGTTTTATCAGCTGAATTTCTTCTTTCATTTATTTTAGTTTTTAGGCTTTAGAATTTTTTTTAGATTTTAGATTTTAGATTTTTTTTAATTTTAGATTTTAGGCTTTAGATTTTAGATTTTTTTTCTTTATCTTTTCCCCACTTTCTTCAAAAAATCATCATTAATCTCAGTTTTATTCATTTGATCGATAATTAGTTCTGTCATTTGATCTTTTTCTTCAAGATTATCAAACATTCTTCTCATCGCCATTACCCTCGACAAGGTTTCCCCGGGCAGCAATAATTCTTCTTTTCTTGTTCCTGATTTCAGGATATCAAAGGCCGGAAATATCCTTCTTTCCGCCAGTTTTCTCTCGAGTCGCAGTTCCATATTTCCCGTTCCCTTAAACTCCTCAAAGATCAGTTCATCCATTTTTGAGCCAGTATCGACCAGGGCCGTCCCAATTATTGTCAGTGAACCACCATTCTCAATTTTTCTGGCTGCTCCAAAGAATTTTTTAGACGGATATAAAGCCGCCGGATCAAAACCTCCCGACAGTGTTCTTCCAGAAGTTGGAATCGCCAGGTTGTAGGCTCTGGCCAGTCTCGTAATTGAGTCAAAGACCATAAATACGTCCTTGCCCATTTCCACCAATCTTTTGGCCCTTTCTATGGCAATTTCGGCCGCTCTTGTCTGTTCTTCCGGTTTTTGATCAAAATGCGAGGCAATTACTTCCCCTTTTACAAATCTTTGCATGTCGGTTACCTCTTCCGGCCTCTCCCCGACTAGTACCGCCATCAAATGAACATTGGGATGATTGGCAGCCACTCCGGCCGCAATTTCTTTTAGAAGAGTTGTTTTTCCCGCCTTGGGTGGAGACACAATCATTCCTCTTTGACCAAAGCCAATTGGGCAAAAAATATCAATAATTCTCGTCGAAAACATTTTTGGGTCAAACTCAAGTTTTACCTGTTTTATAGGATAAATAGGGACAAGATCCTTAAATTCGACTCTATTTTGGGCTGCTAATAGATCAAGACCATTAATTTTATCGATTCGGACGAGACCCCAGTATTTTTCTCCATCTTTTGGCGCTTTGGCCACTCCCGTAATCAAATCACCCATTCGGAGGCTGTAGCGTCTAATTTGCATCGAGCCAATCACCGCATCTTTATGTCCGGGATTAAATTTTGGTCTGACAAATCCCTGGCCATCAGACATTATTTCTAGTACTCCGGAAATTATCTCCAGTCTCACTGGATTGATCTCTCCTTCTGTTTTTTTATTTACCAGGCTGGTATCGACCTTTGGCGACATAATAGCCTGGTCTTTTTTAGGATTGACAATCACCACGCGATTACTCGTCTCTGTGTGAATTTCTGGAGATTTTATCTCGCCAGAGTTTTTAACGTCGGCGGACACCGCCAGCACCTCTTGGGTTTTTACTGATTTTCTAGGCATTATTGGGAAAAATATATAAAAATCAACACACTCTTACACCGGGAATACTCTATTGTATAAAATCTAATCTTCCCTGTCAAATTAATATCACTGTTGAAAGCGGCAGATTTAGTCCGCCGTAGCCCCGCAACGGCGGGGCGAAGGCGACCCTGCTCCATTAATATATAAAATTAATATAAAAATAGAGTTGAAAGTAGCAGATCTGCCCCCTCTGCTACTCTCAACTCTATCTTCAAGGCTATTTTGACAAAAAAAAGCCTATAAATTGGGTGAACCCAATTTGACTTTTTATATTTTTAGCCTTATTTTAGAAATTGAAGAAACAACAATATTCGTGTTCCACCTGCTTTGAGAATATCGATAAAGTTGTTTCTTTTCTTTAGGTGAAATTTGAACCGCTAGGGCCAAATTTTACCTAAAGACAAGATGTCGAGTACTCTCGACGCTTTTTCATTTATTTTTAAATATTTTTTCTGTATTTTTATAATTAATATTTTGTTTTTAGTTTTTAGACTTTAGGTTTTAGACTTTTTTTAAAGTACCAGTTTCCCTCCCAGCCTCGCCATTTCCTTAATCTGATTCTCCGCCCACTTATCTTTTTTTGACAACTTCTCCCACCACCTCTTAGACATTAAAAGATATTATCACCATCTTTTTTTCTTGTCTATACCCTATAAGAAATTAGTCCCCCAAAAACTCCTATCCCATAAGTATATTTATAATTATTTTAGCTTTATTTTCAGACCAATTCCCTCTTATCAACACTATGTGGAAAACTTAATTAATCTTCAATTATCAAACTACAATTATTAATTGTAGATACTATATTGCCCAAACCTTGTTATAGATTGAAGATTATAGATTGAAGATTATAGATTGAAGATTGTAGATTGAAGATTGAAGATTATATTTTTTTTAGTTCCCCAATTTCCTCTATTTTCAAAATCTCCATTCCGAGGCTTCTTATCTCTTTGATCCGCCTTTCTTCCATCTTTACCTTTCTCACTTTTCCGAGCAACGACACCTCTCCTATCAGTACGGGCGGACCGGCGTGTCCGCCCTTAGATATTATTTTTTCATTTCCGCCCTTAGATATTATTTTTTCTTTATAACTCGAATATATCGCCCCAATTACCGCTAAATCTACTCCCGGATCTGATATTTTTATCCCTCCCGACACCGCCACAAACACATCTTCTTTATAAAGTGGTATCCCTAGCACTTTTTGCGCCACCGCTACCAGTAGCTGTCCCCGATTATAATCGATCCCTGAAAAAATTCTTTTGGGTATTTGCGAAAAAGATTCTGTCACCAGGGCTTGTATCTCGACCAGCAGCGGTCGGCTCCCCTCCATCACCATACTAATCGTTGACCCAATTTGAGGTACTTTACTATCAATTAGACTCACCTCTTCAGAGGATATTTCCCGAAGACCCTTTTCTTCCATTTTAAACACCCCCACCTCATCGGTCGGTCCAAAGCGATTTTTGTTTACCCTCAAAATTCTCAGCTCTCCGTTTTTCTCTCCCTCAAAATACAAAACGGTGTCCACCATATGCTCCAGCATTTTTGGTCCGGCAATATCCCCCTCTTTGGTCACATGTCCTACAATAAAAATTGATGCCCCACTTTTCTTGGCCAGTTCCACCAACCGAAAAGTTGACTCTCTTATTTGAGTCAGAGATCCTGGTGTTCCGGAGCTTTCAGCGCAGGACACCATCTGAATACTGTCGACTACCACTATTTTGAACACATTTTTTGTTCTCTCAATTATCTCTTCAATTTCCTCAACCACATTTGTTTCTAAAATATCAAATTTGTCTTTATCTAAACCTAACCGCTCAACCCGAAGCGCTATTTGCTCCGCTGTCTCTTCCGCCGCCACATAAAGTCCCCCTATTTTTCCCAGCAGTTGAGTCAGCAAGGTACTCTTTCCAATTCCCGGTTCTCCCGCAAACAGGACTACTTGCCCCCGCACAATTCCCTTACCCAAAACTCTATCAAATTCCTTAATATCCGTTGAAAATGTAATTGTATGGGCGGACCCCTGTGTCCGCCCTTCCAACTTATTTAAGTTTTTTATCTCCGCTCTTTGTCCCCCTTTATTTTTATTATTTAGATTTTTAGATTTTAGGCTTTTTACTTCTTTTAAACTATTCCATTCATGACACGCGCTACACTGCCCACTCCATTTTGGAAATTCATTACCGCAATTTGAACATACAAAAATACTCTCTAAAACCCTTTTCATAAGCTAATTTTATCAGTCTTTATTCCTTTTCTTCGTTTTAAACGCCTCTCACAAAGTCACTACCTTTTTTACCTATTTAGTGGGACTATTTGAATAACTGTTGGACTCAATTGATTTTCCACCCCTTTTTCAATCATCGGACATTGATTATTTATCATTCCTCGTCTCTCCCTACCGTCTCGCATCACTGTCGTCCCGACTGCCAGTAAAATAAAAATCGGAATTATCACCGTCAAAATCGCCGGCAAAGCTATTAAAAAATTTACCCATTTACTCCACCTCATCCACACAAACATTAAAATCAGCCCCACCGGGTAAACCATTACCAGCAAAAACACCGTAATTAATGTTTTTGTCTGATAACTCAACTCATACGCGTCTCCCTTGTCAAGGGGAGATGTCCGAAGGACAGAGGGGTTTTGATTTTTATCTATTTTTTTCTTTTCCATATCAGTATTATACCAAAAACCCGCTCTTCTCGAGTCGGGTTTATTTTTCTTAGTCGGGTTGGTACCGATTCATCGGTATAATAACCCAATTATTTATATATCACCTTGCTCTTATCGGTATTAACGAGTCCGAGGGATATTTTTCTCTTTGGTACATCAATCGATTCGATGTAAACCTGGATCTTTTCTCCGTCTTTAAGAACGACTCCGGCTAGTTTAGAAATATGGATGAGACCTTCAATTCCAGCTTCTAATCTAACGAGAGCACCAAAATTAGCAATTTTGACTATTTCTCCGTCAAATTCTTTGTCTTTTGGATATTTGTCTTCAATTTTCGTCCAAGGATCTTCTTTAAGTCTCTTTAGGGAAAATTGCAGTCTCCCTTCAGATTTATTAACGAGCTTAACTTTTATCTTATCTTTGGGTTTAAACATGCCAGTGACATCATCAACCTTTTCCCAGGAAATTTCGGAAATATGAACAAGGCCCTCGAGTTTCATCGCCTTTCCATCGTGACTATCATCGACTTTGACGAAAATCCCAAAGGGTTCAACTCTGACCACTTCCGCCTCAAAAATATCATCGAGTTTCAAATTTTCGATAGCAACTGACTCTTCGCCGACTTTATTAGGTTCAGATACTAGTCTCTCGGAAAATACCAGTCTATTTTTAGACTGATCCACTTCGAGAACCTTAACTTTAATTTTTTTACCGAGTAGTTTCTCAGGATCAACGTCATATTTACTTCCAATTTGAGATCCGGGAATAAAACCAAAAAAACCAAATGGAGCAATTACCACAATTCCGCCTCGATTAAGTTCCTTACCGAAAACCGTTACTTCACCTTCACTTTTCTCTTTCTCGGTAAAATAATTCCAGCCATATCCAGAGGCCGCTCCTCTTATTGAAACTAAAATTTGACCTTTATCATTTTCCGGATGTTTTACCTGAACTTCAATTTCATCTCCCACTTCTAAATCAGCCACATAATCTTTCACTGATTCAAATTCTTTACCCATCACCACTGCATCAGTTTTTCCACCAATATCAATAAAAATTGATTTATTTTTTATTGCTGTGATTTTTCCTTTAATGTCTTGACCCTTTTTCAAGCCAGCCACTGCCGCTCCCTCCAGCTTTAGCAATTCCTCCATACTCATTGGTCCTGATGTTTTCTTTTTAGAAACTTTCTTTTCTTTTTTAGCCATATTTATATAAAAAAAACTCCTTATTGTCGGAGTTTATTCGCGGGATTGCTTACCCCAAATAAACTAATAATAAAAGGGTTACTTGCTAAGCCGAAGCTTTAGCAAAGGCTAGCCCTAAATAAATGAATAATAATTCTTCAGTCTTTTTTTAGAAATGCAATCTATTGAATTTTTATTTTAACCCTCCTTGTGAAGGGAGGGTGCCCGCAGGGTGGGTGGGTTTAATTTACTTTCTCAGTCCCGGCCGCGACCTATCTTCAAGATCCCTTGCGGGAAGACTATTGTCAGCGCTGAGGCGTTTCACTTCTCTGTTCGGAATGGGAAAAGGTGGAGCCACCTCGCTCTCACGACCGAGACTCAAAAAGCAAATTTAATATTTATAAATTTATTTAATTTTATAAATAACTAATTATCTATTAATCTAATTATCTATTTATCTAATTATTCTTAGCCCCTAAATTGAGTTGCCTATTCAGCTTCTAATCCCGAAGTACATCGGGGCTAAAAGCTGTTGATATTAAAGAATTTCTTCGATCTTTCCACTGCTTAGCTTAAATCCTTACGGATCTTCCACATGCAGAGTATTAACCGGTAGTCTCCCGGCGATCTCTCTCCGCCGTTGAGGCGGAAACGTTTCCTTATCTCGGGGTCAGTTTCCTGCTTGAGATGCTTTCAGCAGTTATCT
>CAZJUH010000015.1:0-7362 GCA_964549165.1 uncultured Gammaproteobacteria bacterium
AAATTTTTTGTCAACAGAAGCCATCAAAGTTTTATTATTGTCTTTAATCAATGTTCCGATTTGTTTTAAATCTTTTTTGTCCACAAAGTATCTTAACACTCCACCACTATTAGCAAAAGAAGTATAAAAACATACAAAGTATATCTAAATTTAATTTATCTCCCAAACCACACCTCCATCTCATCAAAAACTGGGAAAGAAAAACTAACTTCCTGTCCGGGAAAACGCGCATTTTTACCCCATATACAGGCTCTACTGACATCGTCTCTCATCTCACCTGAAACCTTTTTTAAGACTGCATCTAAAGACTGCCCACTTTTCATAATTAGAGGTTCTTTTCTATCCGCCAGCCCACCTCTTTCTCTTTTTAAATAGACTCTAATCAGTCCTAGACCTTGCCAAACTTTTTCTTTAAATTCATCAATGCCAACACCCATATTGGCACTCATAAAAACAACATTTTCTTCTTTAGATTTTAGATTTTCGATTTTAGAATTTTTTTCCATATCTATTTTGGTGATGACCTCTACTAGGGGAAGATAGGTTCTAGTTTTGCTAAGAGCATCAATAAACTGATCAATTGAATTTAATTTTTCCCCAAGCTGAATCACCGCATTTTCAAAACCAAGTTCCTGCGCTATTTCAATCATGGTTTCTTTATTGAGTGAATTAAAAGGATCAATAATTTGAATTGCGCCTTTAGCCATTCGGTGAACATGAACTTTTGGCGCTTTTTTGTTTAATCTAATTCCGGCCTCTTCCAGCTCTTTTTTAATTTTCAAAAGCCAGTCTTTTCTTTGAATATCAGTCATGAGTACCACCATATTTGACGCTCTAATTACTGATAAAACCTTTTTTCCAAAACCCTTACCCTTAGCTGCGCCTTCAATAATTCCCGGTAAATCAAGAATTTGCATTCTTATTCCTTTATACTCCATCATTCCCGGAACTACCCCCAGAGTTGTAAAGTCGTAATTACCAACTTTTGACTCAGCATTAGTAACCGCGTTTAACAAAGTCGATTTACCCACGCTCGGCAATCCTACGAGCACTATTGAAGCGTCGCCAGAGTGTTTAATGGCATAGCCAATGCCGCCACCGCCACCTTTATTGCTTGGGCCTTCAAGCTCATCTTTTAATTTAGACAGTTTTGCCTTTAAGACCCCGTGATGATGTTCACTGCTCTTGTCGTATGGAGTCTCCTTTATTTCTTTCTCCACCCTCGAGATTTTCATTTTTATAATTTCTTCTTTATTCATTTTCTTAGTAGAATACTAGGACTATGTTTATTTTTTGCTTATTAATATTATTTTTCCAAAGTTTCAACCCTATTTTAGCATCTGAGCGAAATCTCTTTGGTCTTCACTTAACTCAAGCTGCCGATTTAATTTCGGCGAGGGAGATAATTAATTCGAGTGGCGGTGACTGGGGTTATGTCACTATTGTCATTAGAACCGACCAGCTTGATAAAAATACTTGGCAAATTTTTTTTGATAATTGCCGTAAATATCATCTTATTCCGATAATACGCTTGGCCACTACTATGGAAAATTCGTACTGGAAAAATCCAACTACCTCTGACATTGATCATTTAAGCTCTTTTCTCTCTTCTCTAAACTGGCCTATAATACCCAAATATATCATTCCTTTTAATGAAGTAAATCACGCCAAAGAGTGGGGGGGTACCATTGACCTTAAAAATTTTGTTGATATTTTTATCTATACGGCACAGAAGTTTAAAAATTACGATCCAAATTTTTTTATCTTATCTTCTCCTTTTGATCTGGCCGCCCCCGAAAAATTACCCCTGACTAAATCAGCAAAGAATTTTTATCAAGAAATATATCAGTACAAACCACTTTATTTTGATCTAATTGATGGACTGGCTTCACACTCCTATCCTAATCATGGTTTTATTGGCTCTCCTAATGACAGCGGTCAAAATTCGATTCGGGGCTATCAGTGGGAGCTCGACTACCTAAAATATCTTGGCATAAATAAAACTTATCCAGTTTTCATCACTGAAACCGGTTGGCCACACCGGGAAGGTGTCACCAATAATAATGATTATTATTCTCTTAAAACCAGCACTGATTTTTATCAAAAAGCCCTAGAAATTTGGGAAAAAGACAAGCAGGTAATAGCTGTTACCCCCTTCACTTTTAACTATAGCCAAGCCCCTTTTGATCATTTTTCCTGGCTAGACCCAAAAGAAAATCTATATTCTGAATATCAGCAAATCGTCAATCTGCCAAAAAAACAAAATCATCCCCAGCAAATTACCAAATTTCAAATTATAAAAATTAATTTACCTTTAATAATATTTAGTCAAAACCCCCAAAACGGCTCTTTTGAACTCAAAAATATAGGTCAATCAGTCTGGGGAGAAACTAATTTTTGTCTAACACCACAGTCCTCAAATAATATTGAAAGTACGCCTATCTGTACCGATAAAAATTATATTTATCCCGGTAAAATAACCAAAATACCCTTTAAATTTACTATCAATAATTACTTGGAAAAAAGCTATTTAGGTTGGCAAGACACACCCCAGTATGAAATTAAATCCCTCAGTCCTACCTCTACTATTTATCAACCAAAAGATAATTTTTGGGTTCGTTTCAAAAACTGGCTAAAAGAATTTATGAGTTGAGTGCCGCTGAGAGGACTCGAACCTCCACATCTTTCGATATACGCTCCTAAAGCGTACGTGTATACCAATTTCACCACAGCGGCAATTTGTTAAATATATACTTTATCACCACAGTACTGGTAATTATTCAATAATACCAATTTCACCTGCCCGCAGTTGCTAAAGCAACAGCTTTTGCAGGCGGGCCACAGCGGCGATATGCCTATTTTATCAATAATTTGGTAAAATAACGAAGCTTGTCCCCATAGCTCAGTTGGATAGAGCGTCTCCCCTCTAAGGAGAAGGCCGTTGGTCCGATCCCAACTGGGGATACAAAATAAGCGCCTATAGCTCAATGGATAGAGTAATAGTCTTCGGAACTATTGATGAGGGTTCGATTCCCCCTGGGCGCACTTAACAATTAGGGTCCTTAGCTCAGTGGTAGAGCAGTCGCCTCTTAAGCGATTGGTCGCGAGTCCGAATCTCGCAGGGCCCACTTTTTCTGTTAAACTATTTTATGTGGTTATTTTTCTTTTTATTTTTTTTGTTCAATTCTTCTCCCGTAAAAGCTCAAACTCAAGGCGAATTGTTTACTCAATACAAAAATGACTATCTTTTTCTTCGAGATGAATACCAAAAAAATTATCTTGATTTTTTAAATAAAAAAAATGTCTATATCCAATATCGTAGTATCACCTCGGAGCAGGACATGATTGAATCAACAAAAGCCGTCTTGTTTTCTAGAAATAAAATGCTTAAAAGTTTTTTGATGAGTCTAAGAGTTGGCCTCGATAAGTATAAAAATAGTGATCCTTCCAAAACTAAAAAATCCCAGATTCTGCTTACAAAATGGGAAGAATGGCTTGATGAACAAAATTTAATTGTTCCTAATTTCACTAATTCGACTGATATCAAAGACTGGGCCACAACCTTTAAAAGTCGCTACCTTGAAATTCAAACTGCTTATTATCAGGCCTTGACTCAAGCCGCCATCAATCTACGCTTATACAACCTTAATGAAATAAAAGTTTTGGCCGAAACTATAAAAACAGATCCCAAAAATAATAATTTTACAGAAAATTGGTTTGCCAATTTTCCCATTAATTCTGATTTAGTTAATAAATCTCTTGAAAGCGCCAATACTATCGCTCAAAAACCCCAAAAAAACAAAAATTTCAATAATTTTTTTCCCGAAGTCAGGGTCCAAACCCTAAAAGCTGATTCTTATCTAAAAAGTATCTTGTCTGATCTAAAAGCCATAACCATTAAGTTTTATAACTAAAATGCCAGAGACTCCTTATCAAAATATCGATATTTCTCAAAATAACCCACTCGGTTTTCGTGAAGAAATGCCCTCCCCACCTCCCACTACATCCAAAAAATTAAGTCCGAAAATAATTTTTTTGATTGTCATGGGAATGATTATTCTGCTTCTTTTTATCATTTCCCTAATTGTCTCTTCTCGTCAAAAAAGTGGCAATTTAATTACTCCCACCCTCACCCCCACCCCTACCGAAATTGTTGTTCCAACCCTTTCAAAATCACTTTTACCCGAAATTTATCGAGATAAATTTGAAACTATTGAAAACAACTTAAATCAAGATCTAGAGATTGACACTCCAGTAATCGATCAGGAAATTGGACTTTAGTTTTTTCTCGACAAATAAGCCCCACTTTCAGTACTTATTAAAATTTCTTCACCATTTTTGATAAAAAGGGGAACAAGCACCTTGGCTCCGGTATCCAAAGTTGCGTTTTTCATCGCCGAAGTTGCTGTGTCACCCTTAATTGAATTTTCAGTTTCGACAACGACGCAAGCAATACTTTTTGGCAAAGTAATTCCTACCGGTTTTTCTTCATAAAACTTTATTCTATAAAGAAGGCCTTCTTTTAAATATATTTTATCTTCGGCAATTATTTCTGTCGGGACACTGTATTGCTCAAAAGTTCTGGGCTCAATAAAAACATAATTGCTGCCATCAAAATAAGAATATTCGGCTTCCTGTGTCTCCACAAGTACTTCTTCAACTTTTTCTCCCGATTTATAGGTATATTCAACCACATGACCTGTATATAAATTTTTTAATTTTGTCCGATAAAAGGCTGATCCTTTTCCTGGTGAAACAAAAGTAATGTCCATCACCAGATGGGGCTCTTCGTGAAAAAGTAAGTAAATTCCTTTTTTAAACTGTGCCGTTGAAATCATTCCCATAGGGGATATTGTAAATCTTCAATCTTCAGACTTCAACCTTCAGAAGAAAATTGAAGATTGTAGATTGAAGATTGAAGATTGTAGATTGAAGATTGAAGATTGTAGATTGAAGATTGAAGATTGTAGATTGAAGATTGTAGATTGAATCAATGATCAAAAAAAATCCCAGAGCATGCTTTTTAGAGGAGCCACCCCGGGATCTGGGGGAAAATATACCAAAATATTATAACTATGTCAATAGTATAGATTAGATATGTATCAACGGCCCTCTTCAAGTTCGTTGATAAACTGCCATACTCCGCGTGCCCAAGAACCATCTGAGTGTGGACAATATTTCTTCATAATCAGCTCTGGAGTATTCAGGCCCTTATCAAAATATTCTCTTTTGAGATATTCAGCATATGATTTTAAGGCCAGATCGTAGCTTTCAAACTTTAGGGTTCCATTTTTGTGAATGCCGTAACCCCAGCAGTTATAAGAATCCTCGGGAATTTTTTTACATAAATTTGATTCCTGCTGGGCTATCGCCACTATCCAGTAGTATTCAAAACCATAAGTTTCTGATATTTCAAATATTTGCCTAGCATAGGGCAAAAGAGGGGATTTATATTTGGCAAGGTACTTTTCAATTATCAAGGGTCTTGCATCCGCTCCCATTATCTGGCTCTTAATTTCACCAGAAACTTCTACCTCATTCGATTCAGCCGCGACCGTTAGTGATTTATTATTTGATAAATTGGTAGAAATTAATTCATTTTTACTGTCAAAACCAAGCAAATAAATACATTCACCGATCGCAATTATCACGAGAAGTACCCCTAAAATTCCCCAAAAAAACAAGCGGCTAGTTCTGATGATTAATTTTTCCATTAAAATACTTAATTATGCTATCATATTCAGACTTATGAAAACAAATCACCAATTAAAGAAACTTAAGGATAAATCGTTTAGCATCGAGCTCACTTTAGGCGCGGCAGATATTAAAAAAGAGTATCAACGTGTATTGGCGGAAATTCAGGCTTCTTTTGAAAAAAAGGGTTTTCGTAAAGGCAAGGCCCCCCTCGATGTCGTCGAGCAAAATATTTCCCCCCAGAAGGTTATTGAAGAAGTTCTCAATCATCTCTTGCCAGCAGCTTATAAAGAAATTATTGATGAGCATAAATTGAAGCCAATTACGGAGCCAACCATCAAAATCAAAACCGAAAAGCTTTCTCTAGACTCAGATTGGGTTTTAGAAATGGAAAGTGCCGAGCTGCCTCCGGTGAAAATCGACCCGGTCTTTTTTAATGAAATCAAACCTCTTAACAAAGACCAAAAAAATGATCAAAAAACTAAAACCGACAAAATCATTGCCCTGATTTTAAAACATACCGAGATTGAACTTCCCTCAGTCCTATTAAACAATGATGTTAATCGTCGTTTATCCGATCTTGTCGAGCATCTCCAGTCGGCCAAACTTACCGTTGATCAGTATCTAAAAAGCAAAAACATAACCCTACCTAAATATCGCGAAGAACTCGAAATTCAGATTAAAAAAGATTGGGCTTTAAACCTAGCCATAAACCAAATTGCTATCGACAAAAATATTAAAGTTGAGGAAAAAGAAGTTGAAGATGTTTTCACTAAAAATCCCGAACTAAAAAATGACCCAAATTTAGTTTATTTTCTCCTGACTCAACAAAAAGTCCTCGATTATCTCCAAAGTATCTTATAATTTGGTATAATTCATGCATGACAGCAGGTGGACCTTATCATGGAAAAACCGATCCCAAAAAACCAAGCTTTTTTGGCGTCAATAAAAGTAATGAAATTTTATCCGATTCTCAAACTAATACTGCTCCCAAAAAATTTTCTCTAAATGGAATTTTAGGTCTAAACCAAACCGTTGAAATTAATAAAGAAAAACCTAAAACCGAAAACTGGAGTCAGGAATTTTTAGGAAACCCGAGTCTGCCCCAGCAGCAAGAAAAACAATTACTTAACCAAAAACACCAAGAATTGGAAAAAGCCGTTGCCGAGCTTCAAAACGAAATCAAAAAAATAACGAGCAGTACTGATAATTTTGAAAAGGATGTTCAAAACATACCTCTTGAAAATATCCCTGAGGCTTCAGATTATCAGATCAATTTTTTGGAAAGAATCAAAAATTATGTTTCAAAAAATATTCATGAAGCTAATTCCTGGCTGGAATCTTTTTCTCATAAAAAGAAAAAGAAAAATTATTTTTGGTCAATGGCCAAAAGTAAAAAAGGCGGAGAACAGTATCTAAATAGCAGCGAACATTCCTCTGCCCGGAGCGTCAATTAAAAAGTTTGTTATAATTTCTTTGTTTGAGTCTATAGCTCAGTTGGTTTAGAGCGCTTCATTGACATTGAAGAGGTCAGAGGTTCAAGTCCTCTTAGACTCACAAAGAACTTATAGCTCCCGCCTGCAAAAGCTGTTGCTTTAGCAACTGCGGGCAGGCAGTTGGTTTAGAGCGCTTCATTGACATTGAAGAGGTCAGAGGTTCAAGTCCTCT
>CAZJUH010000015.1:7462-16311 GCA_964549165.1 uncultured Gammaproteobacteria bacterium
TACCCTCACTTTTTTCTATATAATAACTTATGTCACAAATAGATGCCCTCAAACACGATTTAGATCAACTCCATAAAATTCGCCATAGTACTGAACATGTCTTGACTCAAGCCATGTACCAGCTTTATGGTAATGACAAATTTTATATGGCTATGGGTCCGGCTACCGATGATGGTTTTTATTTTGATTTCGAGCCTTTAAATAGCTTCAAAATATCCGAAGAAGATTTTCCCAAAATAGAAGCCGAAATGGCCAAAATTATAAAAGACAATCTACCTATAGTTAGGGAAGAAATAAATTTAGATCAAGCTAAAGAGTTATTTAAAGACAATCCTTATAAATTAGAATGGCTCGACTCTATTAAAGACCGAAATGAAATAATTTCTATTTATAAAACCGGTGATGAATTTACCGATCTTTGCGCCGGTCCCCATATCGAATCCACCGGCGAAATCAAAGCTTTCAAACTTCTTTCCGTTGCCGGCGCCTACTGGCATGGTGATGAAAAAAATAAAATGCTGACCCGTATTTACGGCACCGCTTTTGACTCAAAAGAGGAATTAGATAAATTTCTGTTTATGCTCGAAGAAGCCAAAAAACGCGATCATCGTAAATTAGGCCCACAACTCGGCATATTTTTTATTGACGAAACCGCCCCCGGCATGCCTTATTGGCTGCCCAAGGGCACTATTATTATCAACGAATTACTCAAATTTTGGCGTGAAGAACATCAAAAAAGAGGCTATTTAGAAACCGTTACTCCTCAACTGAACAAAAAACAGCTTTATCTCACTTCCGGCCACTGGGAACATTATCACGAGAATATGTTTATCTGTAACATGGGCGAAAACGAGGTTTATTGCCTCAAGCCGATGAATTGTCCCAACGCTATGACCATTTTCAAACACGGTATGCACAGCTACCGGGATTTGCCTCTGCGCCTTTCCGACTGTGATGCCCTTCACCGTCACGAAAAATCCGGCGAACTGAATGGTTTGCTCCGGGTTCAAAAATTTGCCCAGGACGATGCTCATATTTTTGTTACCGAAGAACAAATCGGCGAAGAATACAAAAGAATCATGGAAATAGCCAAACTTTTTTATTCTATTTTTGATATTAAATTCAAAATCCGTTTAGGTACCAGACCCGACGATTTCATGGGTGATATCGCCACTTGGGATAAGGCCGAAAAAGAGTTAGAACAAATTTTAATTGATAATAAATTCGAATATTTTATCGGCGAGGGCGAGGGTGCCTTTTACGGACCAAAATTAGACATCCTGATGGATGATTGTCTTGGCCGCCAATGGCAAACCGGAACCATTCAACTTGATTTCCAATTACCCCGTAACTTTGACCTAAAATACACCGACAAAGACGGCAGTGAAAAAACTCCTGTTGTTATTCACCGCGTTATTTATGGTTCCTTAGAGCGCTTTATCGGCATTTTGATCGAACATTTTGCTGGTAATTTTCCTCTCTGGCTTTCACCCGTCCAGGCTAAAATAATTCCCATCACCGACGCCCAACATGAATATGCCTTTAAAATTTGTGAACAATTAAAAGAGCAGGGGATTAGGGCAGAAATTGACGACCGCTCTGAAAAAATGCAAGCCAAAATTCGTGATGCCCAGCTGGAAAAAGTCCCCTACATGTTGATAATTGGAGGTCGCGAAGTCGAATCTAATTCTGTTTCAGTTCGTCAGCGCGACGAACAGGATCTCGGCGCTATGCCATTTGTTGAATTTTTAGCCAAAATTAAGGAGCAAATAGACACGAAATCACTAAATTTGATAAAATAACTGAATGCCACAAAAGTATTACAAAATAAATCGTCAAATTACCGCTCCGACTCTTCGTCTTTTAGATGAGGACGGCAAGCAAATTGATGTCCTATCTCTTGCCGAGGCTATCAAGCTCTCTCAAGAATCTAGTCTGGATTTAGTCGAAATTTCCGGCTCAGCCAAGCCACCGGTGGTCAAATTAATTGAATATTCCAAATTTAAATATCAAGAAGCCAAAAAAGCTAAGGCGGAAAAAAAGGGTCTCAAAGGTGGAGAAACTAAAGAGATTCAAATGACCCCCTTTATTGGCCTCGGGGATTACGACACCAGAATTAAAAAAGCCAAAGAATTTTTAGCTACTGGAAATAAAGTCAAATTAAGTATAAAATTCCAAGGTCGCCAAATTCAGAAACCTGAATTCGGTTATCAGCTAGTCGAAAGGTTTAAAAATGATTTAGCTGAGTTTTCTACCCCCGAGGGCAGCACCAAATTGATTGGTAAAAGACTTCTCATTACTTTTACTCCAGTCAAGAAAACAAAAAAATAATATGGAAAAAGCAAGTAAAAAACATAAAGTCAAAAAATCGGTGAGCAACCGTTTTACGGTCACTAAAAATGGCAAAGTTATGCGCGAATCTTCTTTCAAACGCCATCTTCGCCGTAAAAAAACTAAAAAACAATTACGCCGTCTTAAAGGCAAAAAAGTTGTTACTGGTCGCCTGGCTAACAAAATTAAAAAACTTCTTGGCAAAAAATAACTATTTACTATTAAACTAATTATCTATTTATCTATTAATCTAATTATCTAACCATGAGAGTTAAAACCGGAACCGTCAGACGCGATGCCCACAAAAAAATCTTAAAAAGAGCCAAGGGTTATTGGATGACCCGTTCAAAGCGTTATAAAGTCGCCTCCGAAGCCGTCCTCCACGCCGGTCAATATGCCTTTAATGGCCGTCGTATCCGCCGTCGTGATATCAGAAAAGTCTGGATTGTCAGAATCAACGCCGCTCTTCGTCCTTTTGCCATTAGTTACTCCGCCTTCATTAAAAAACTAAATGATAATAAGGTTGAACTAAATCGCAAAATGCTCAGCGAAATCGCTATTCACGATCCTGTCACCTTTAAATCTATCTTTAGCTCCTTAAAATAAGGCGGGAGATAGCATCTATCTAAAAAATAAAACCTGCCGCAAAGGCGGGTTTTTTGTTAAAATCATTGTAGAGACGTGATTAATCACGTCTCTACAAAAAAATAATATATATGGACCTTGATCAAATATTAATTGAAGCTAAAAATAAAATCGATTCTGCCACTACATTTGCCCAGTTAGAAAATATCCGTATAGAATTACTAGGTCGTTCCGGTCTAATAAATAAACTTTTTTCTGAAATTAAAACAGCTGAAAATCCTCGTCAGTACGGCCAACAGTTAAATCAGCTTAAAAATAGTCTTGAAGAACTAATTAAAAATAAATCATTATCTGTAGAGACGCATCATGATGCGTCTCTACAAAACAACAAAACACCTCTAGAGACGCGAGTAATCGCGTCTCTACCAAAAAAAGGCATGCCCGCCGTAGCTTTAGCGAAGGTGGGTCATCTCCATCCCCTGACTCAAACCGAACGCCAGCTTAACGAAGTCTTTCGCCAACTTGGTTTTTCCCTTTACTCCAGCCCTGAAATTGTCACTGATGAATACAATTTTACCCGCCTCAATGTCCCCGCTAATCACCCTGCCCGCGATATGCAAGATACTATTTACATCAAAGAACCGCAGTTTTTACTCAGAACCCAAACCTCAACCATTGAATCCTATCTGCTTGAGGCCCAAAGCAAAAATTTGCCTATTCGAGCCGCTTTTTCCGGTTCTGTTTACCGAAACGAAAAGGTCAATCGCAGCAATCATTTTGTTTTTCATCAGTATCAAGCCGTCGTTGTCGACAAAAATATTACTATGAAAGATTTAATTGGCACCATGAATCTAATGTTTAAAATTCTTTACGGCTCTGATGTCATCGTCCGCTATCGCTGTAAATATTATCCCGAGGTCGAACCGGGAGTTGGTCCTGATATGCAATGCTTTTCCTGTCATGGCAAAGGCTGCCCTCTCTGTAAATATGCGGGCTGGATTGAAATGGGAGGTAGTGGCATGATTCATCCAAATGTTTTAAAAGCTGCCGGCATTGATCCAAAAATCTGGTCTGGCTTTGCTTTTGGTATGGGACTAGACCGCTGGACCATGGCTCAAAACAACATTAAAGATATACGCACCCTTCGGGGTGGCAATCTCGCCTATAAACCAAATGAAAAATAAAAATAATTTATTAAAAAACCTAACGTCATTGCGAGGAGCTTCAAGCGACGAAGCAATCTCGTTGGGATTGCCACGGCCTTCGGCCTCGCAATGACGAGATAATTATGAAACTAATTTATTCCCATCTAAAAAAATTTCTACCCGATTTATCGGTAACTCCCGAGCAGCTTCGCGATGACCTCACCATGATTGGTCATTTTACCAATTATTTTGAAGAAATTGATGGCGAAATAGTCTTGGATTTAGATATCAAAGTAAATCGGGGAGATTGCCTTGGCTACTACGGTCTCGCCCGTGACCTCTCCGTTCTTTACAACACTCCTCTGGTTTTAGAAGATAATCCCGTCATTGCGAGCGAAGCGCGGCAATCTCTCCCGGTCGCCGTCACTACCGATAAAGTTAAACGAATCATGGCCATTAAAATTTCCGATTTAAAAAATTTTACTTCACCTCCTTGGCTGCAAAAATTTGTTAAATTACACGACACTAATTCAGTCAATTTTCTCGTCGACCTCACCAACTATATTATGTTTCTCTACGGCATCCCTGTTCACGCCTTTGATACAAGTAAATCAACCGACCATTTAATCTGGGAAATTAATTCAAAATATTTTGAATTTACTAGTCTTGATAAAAGGAAATTAAATCTCGATAAAAACATTTTAATGATAAATAATCTCAGTAAAGCCCTGAGTCTTTCTTTTTGGGGTGGGGAAGTCTGCGCCATTGATTCTTCTACGACCGAGGCCATTGTTGAAATTGCCCTCTATGACCCCACCACTGTCCGTGAAAATAGCCGTCAGCTTAAAAGTGTAACTGAATCAAGTCTTCGCCTTGAAAAAGATCTAGATCCAGAGCTAATTCCCACCGCTTTTAATCATTTAACAAAATTAATTCTAGAAAATTGTGATGGTCAAATCACTTCGTCACTTTTTGATTATTATCCAAACAAAATATCTCCTCCCCAAATCGAATTCAATCCTCAAAAAGTTTCTGCTCTCGCCGGCATCGACATCCCCTCCGATTTTTCCTTAGATGTTTTAAAACGATTAGGGTGCGTCATTGCGAGCGAAGCGCGGCAATCCGTTCTTATCACCCCCCCCAGCATCCGTCCCGATATCACTCTTGAGGCCGATTTAATCGAAGAAATTATTCGTTTCTGGGGTTATCAAAAAATCCCGACAAGCCAGCCATTAACATTTAAAATGTTACCCGATATCACCCCAAAAATAATTTATTTAATTGATGAATTAAAAGATAAATTAGTTGCCCTTGGTTACGACGAAATTATGTCCTGGCCTCTTACTAGTCATTGCGAGGAGCCTTGCGACGAAGCAATCCGTACTCAAAATAGCATAAATTCTGAATCTATATATTTGCGCCAGTCCTTAATCCAATCTCTTAAAATTCAGCTTGATCAGTATCAGCGGTTTAAATTGCCAAGTCCCCAATTTTTTGAAATCGGCAAAATATATTCTCAAAAAAATGGCCAGTATTTAGAGCAAAACTCCCTCGGTATTTATCACTGGAATCCTGAAGCTCTTCGTAGAGACGTGATTAATCACGTCTCTACTGATACAACTAAAATATATTTTGTTGATAATTTTGCTGAAATAATTTTAGATGATTTACCCAAGCCTGAAAATTATCTTCCCCATACTACTAAGTCCGAAGCCATTGAGCTTACTTCCCAAATAATTACCCTCGACGCCAATCTAAATCTTGATTCCCCTCGTGATCCTCTTGATCTGATTAAAGAATACTCTGCCAAAATTGAGCCTAATCTTCTCTGGTCAATGCAAATTATTGATGTTTATAAAAACCGCTATACTTTCCGCGTTTCCTACTATAATTGTGACGACAAAACCGCCAAAAAAATCCACCTTTCCACCTTTAATCTTCTTTAACTACTTCTCTACTCATCTAATCATCTAATTATCTAAATATTTAGCACTTTCTATATCTATCTGCTAATATATATATCAAATTAAATAAATCGATACCATTGGCTATATTTATATATCTTTCTATGTCAAACCAACTCCAGTTACTGTCGGCACAAGTGTTGGAATTAGAGTTGGAATTAGAGTTGGAATTAGAGTTGGCGAGGGCACAGGTGTCATCGTTGGTGTCGGGCTAGGGGACCAGTCCCAGGGGACATTTACTCCTATTTGAATTTCTCTCTCTCCACTGGCTCCATCTTTATCAACCGCCCTCACTTTTAATCGATGTGGCCCATCTCCAAGGTTAAATATACTTTCAAATGGTCTCTCTGTCCATTTCTTAACCTCATTATTATCAATCCAAAGCTTTACTTCAGTAATTTTTTTAAGTGAAGAAATATTTACTTTTACTTCAACATTATTTCCCTGAGTCGAACGGTCTCCGGGACTATCAAAATTTACTCCGACAACTCCATCACTCCGACAAAAAGATTCGGGTGGAAAATATTTATCTTTATCACTTTGTTGATTTATCCAACCATCAATCCCTTCTTGCCATCTGTTTCTCCCATCCTTACTCACCGGATCTTCTTCTTTGAAATTAAAATATTCTTTTGAATCATAGTTGCCATTAGCGACATCTTCTGGGGTGGCAAGACCTGCTTTATCCCTGCAAACTTTTAGTTTTAAGTGAATCGGATCCAAAATATTTGTCTGTGTTCCTTCAATAAAATATTCAGTTTTACTGGGAAATTCATCATGAACTCCATAGCCGGAAATTTTATCAACAGAAATGTTCATTATTTTTGGGGGAATTTTAAAATCTTCCTTTTCTCGCTTTGGTAATACAAAAAGCATAATTTTTCGCCAAATTGGTGCCGCTCCTGACACCCCGGAAGCAATTCTCCCCATGGGAGTACCATTATTATTTCCTACCCAAACGCTGGCCAGTAAATTCGGTGTCCAGCCAATCGTCCAGTTGTCCTTTTTTTCATTAGTGGTTCCGGTTTTTACCGCTACTTTATAACTTGGAATAATCAAACTATTTACGGCTCCAAATGTCAAAGTTCGAGCACTGTTATCCGCCAAAATATCAGAGATAATAAAGGCCTCTTCGGGACTCATAACCTCTTTACCCTGTATCGGATTAAATTCTTCTAAAACTCGTCCCTCTCTATCTTCAACTTTTAAAATTCCTACCGCTTCCACTCGATTTCCTCCGTTGGCAAAAGCACTATAGGCCGAGGCTAGTTCAATCATTTTGACTTCGGCCCCACCAAGGGTAACGGCAAAACCAAATTTCTTCATATTTTCTGCCGTTGGCTCTAGGTTGGAAAGACCCATCTCATAGGCCTGCTGGAGCATATTATTCACCCCTACTCTGGCTAGTGTTTTGACCGCAATCGTATTAATAGAGTTCCCAAAAGCCTCTCGGAGGCTCATTGGACCATTAAATTTTCCGTTGTAATTTTGAGGCGTGTAATCTCTTTGTCCGGCAATCGGAAAAGAAACCGGGGTGTCCATAATGAGACTAGCGGCTGAATAACCCTTTCGCAGCGCCATTAGATAGGTAATCGGTTTGATGGCCGAGCCAGGTTGACGAAGACCCTGTGTCACCACATTAAACTGACCCTCAGTTTTGTCACTGTTATAATCTCTTGACCCGACCATGGCCAGTATTTGACCATCTCGAGGATCAAGAACAACCGCTGCTCCGTTACTAATTTCCAGTTTTTCCGATTTATCTATCTCCTCCGTCACTATTTTTTGAACTTCGTTTTGTAAACTTAAGTCCAGCGTCGTTGTTACTTTTAAGCCACCGCCTTCAGCTACGCTTTCTCCGTACTTTTGGGATAAAATATCTTTTATCCAAAAGACAAAATGAGGGGCAACCAGCTTAGTTGAGTTTTGAAAAAATTGATAATTTTTTATCTCTTCAACTGTTTTTAATTGAGTTTCTTTGTCGATATAGCCATCTTCAAGCATTCTGTTTAAAACATGCTCTGTTCGAGCAATATAAGCCTTTGGGGTTGAGGAAAAGGGGGAGTAGGCACTTGGTCTTTGGGGTAAACCCGCCAAAATTACCGACTCAGCTAAAGTTAAATCCTTAACCGCTTTGCCAAAATACTGCTCCGCTGCCGAGCCCACCCCCCAGGCAGTCCCTCCATAAGGTGACTCGTTTAGATACATGAGAAGAATTTCATCTTTACTATATCTCGCTTCGATTTGAACCGCCAAGATAAACTCTTTAATTTTTCTGGTGACACTTACTTCAGAAGTCAGTAAAACATTTTTTACCAGTTGTTGGGTCAAAGTTGAGCCACCAGTTAGTTTTTTAAAATAAAATAAATTTTTAATAATTCGCAGCGGCGCCAGGGGATCAAAGCCCTGGTGTTTATAAAAATCCTTATCTTCAACCGCAATCGTCGCTTTCTTTAAAGCCTCGGGAAGATTGTTAAATTCAACCGGCTGTCGCTTTTGATCCTCATAAAGATCATATAAAATTTCCCCGTTTCGATCGTAGATTCGACTGGCAAAACCCTCTCGCCGCACCACTTTACTTGGACTCGGCAAATCTTTTGAATACCAGGCAAAAAGACCCATAGTGACCAGGAAACCTACTCCAAAAAAAATAAGCATCACCCAAAAAAATCGATACCAAAATTTCTTAGTTTGAAAAATTTTTTTTAAACGGCACCACCAAAGTTTCATTTTATTAGGGTACTCAAAAAGGGAATCATTCCCGATAATAAAATAGCAAAGGTCGCTACGACTAACACTGCTGTTTTCAAATGTTTTTTCTTTA
>CAZJUH010000016.1:0-16136 GCA_964549165.1 uncultured Gammaproteobacteria bacterium
TCACTACCAAGGGGGACATAAAATCTGAATAAATTACGATAGGTAGCGGCATTTAAACAGAGATCACCCTTTTCTAAATTGCAGTTTGAAGCTTTGGCGGGATTAGTGTAAGTAATTGCAATTTTATGTTCAAGATTGCCATCTTTGGTGGTGATGTCGTGGTTAATTTTTTGAGTAATAAAAATATTACTTTTGGCGGAAGCAAAATTGGCATCATTGAGGTGGAAATAATCAGTACTGTTGTCTGTTTGAACGATATTACCGGCAATATTGGCTTTGACGCCGGTCTCTTGAATCTCTGGAGTGGTGAAATAAAAGAGAATATGTTTTCGATTAATGTTATCAAAAAAAGCCTGTGCCAGTGGTCCTATTTTATTTTTTTCTGACCCCATGGCATTGGCTAGCAGTGAGTGCATCAGGGGACCTAAAAATCCTTTTCGATCGTTTTCAATATAATTTCGAGGTCTACCCGCTATCCATTCGAGATCATAAATAATCTTTGGACAACCGTCGCAGCGAGGATCGGGATCGCTTGTAAAGGTACCAACTCGGGTGTCTAATTTTCCCAAAACTTTAACTAAATCAACGAGAAATTGAGTGTCCAGAGCAATGACAGCGTCAAAAGTAGTTCTTTTTCCCATGGCTTTGTAGTAGCCATCAAGAAATATTTGGGCATCAATAGGAAAATCAGGTGATAAATTGCTATCTCGCAGATTTAAATAAGGGACATTAATGTGGTAAGACTTGATGATTCGAGGGGCAGGGGTGGTGCTAGAGAGCTTGTCATCGAGATCGTAAATATTGCTGGAGACTCCGGGAATAATTTTGCCATTATCAACTTTTAAAGTGGTATAAGCCGTCCAAAAACCGCCACTAGGACGAAGCTCACCGTCGTTTTGAAAGATAACCAGATAATTTCTGATTTTATCTTTGCCAAGAAGCCAAGACACTTGACCAAGGATGGGTTTGCTATTGCCAACATAGTTTTTTATTTCCCCAATCATTTCCCTGGTTTTATTAAAGTCGGAATGGAGAGGAATCCCTCTAAAGTTCTCAGGGTAGCGGTTGATATCGATTTGATTGATGAGACCGTCAATTTCGTTGACCTTACTTTCGATTAAATCAAAATGAGGTAGCAAACTCTCGACTGACTGGGTCAAAAAAGCAATTCGGTCTTCGGTGGTTTCGGCACTACTAGTAGCAG
Organism: uncultured Gammaproteobacteria bacterium; assembly: GCA_964549165.1. GTDB lineage: Bacteria > Patescibacteriota > Microgenomatia > UBA12405 > UBA12405 > UBA12158. The sequence continues at coordinate 1,205 of CAZJUH010000016.1, forward strand.
TGCCTTTTAAACCAAGAAAATCCTGATAAGGCTCGATGGCTTTGATGACAATTTCCCCTGTTTCTAGGGCATCACCACCGATTTTAATTAAGTTTTGACCATCGTGATAATAATTACTAGCTATAGGGACAACCTTTAAATAAGCTAGTTTTTTAAATTTATTGTCAACGGTGTTTAATTCTCCTCTAAGAGTCGTGACAATTTCTTTGCTTTTTGATAAATCTTTGTCAGAAATAGCAGTTGGAAGTCTCTCGGCCACAGTTTTTATCTTCTCGATTTGGGCAAGTAAACTTTTGCCTGGCAAATAGAGAAATAAAAATAAAAATAAAGCAATCGCTAAAAAAGCTCCTAAAATAATCAAAATAGTCTTGTTTATTTTAAGTGTTTTTTTAGGTACTGTCGGTTTTTTTTCTTTGAGAGAAGTTTCTTTTTTGATTAGCTTGGTTGGAATTTCCATAAATAAAGTCTAACACGAATTTACCAGGGAGATATCATGGCTAGAGGAGTTTTTAGGATGATAAGAAGCTCGTCGGCGAGAGAACGGTTGATGATATACTTCGCATCTAACTTCGCTCTTTTTTCAAAGGAGAGATCATTTCGACCGGAGACTTGCCAGGGGCCGGTGATGCCTGGTTTGGTACTGCGAATAACCTCGATATATTTTTTAGTTTTAGGGTATTTACTGGCATATTCTTTTAATTCTTCGTCGCGGTAGGCCCTGGGACCAACTAAACTCATCTCCCCCCTTAAAACATTGAGAAACTGTGGCATTTCATCAATTGAGGTGGAGCGAATAAATTTACCAACTGGGGTAATTCTGGGATCTTCCCTTGCAGAGAGTTTCCAGTCGTTGGCTTTATATTTTTTCCAAAGCTCGGGGTAATTTTCTCTTAAAAATTTATCATTATCGCCAATGCGCATCGAACGAAATTTATACATATGAAAAAGGCGATTTTTACCAACCCTGAGCTGTTTAAAGATTATGGGTCCGGGAGAGCTAATTTTAATTAAAATAGCGCTAATGATTAATATCGGAGAAAAGATTATTATCAAAATTAAAGCCGAAACAATATCAATAGTTCTTTTAATTGGTTCAAATAACTTGACTCTGAGTGAATAAAAAGGGAGTGATTTTCTAGTCATTTTTGCCGGTAAAAAAATGTTTTAATTTGATATTGTTTACTATTTTGGTGACGAGATCACGGACATGAAAGCTACCATCACTGGCGATATTGCAAATAAGGAGGGCGTCGGGGGTATCAACTATGGCCAGATTATTGACGTCAACAAGGCCAATCATTTTTGAGCTGTGGGAGACGAGTAAACAATTTTTGGAATTAACTTCGACAAACTTTTGATTTTTAGGGAGTAGGGCAAAATTATTCCCAGTTTTAGGTAATTCCATATAGATAGATTTCCATTCACCAATATCGTTCCAATTAAAAGAGGCGGGTATTAAAAGAAGTTTTTTTGATTTTTCGGAAATAGCAACATCAATAGCTAAAGAAGGTGCAAGGGAATAAATTTTTTGAACAACTCGCGGGTGATTTAAATTGTCGAGAAGCTTGTTGTAAAGAGGCAAATATTCTTTGGCGTAGAGTTTAAATTCTTCAAGTAAAGTATCGATTTTGAAAGTGTAAATGCCACTATTCCAAAAGCAATTGCTTTTTTTAATTAGTTTTTGAGCGTCAGTAGAAGTTGGTTTTTCAATAAAACCAGTGACTTGGTTTTTTGGATTTACTAAAATATAGCCAAAGGAGGGAGAGGGAGAGTTTGGTCTGATGCCAAATGTAATAATAGCCTTGGATTGGGCTAAAGCATAGCTTTTTTTTATGTCATGATCAAATTTTACAAGCAGGCTAATGAAATGATCTGAAGGAAAAGAAGTAATGGTTGCAAGAGGGTCTTTCCGACTAATGAGAGCGCTGGCATATAGAAGAGCCATGGCAGTATTTTTCTTCTGAGGCTCAGCTAAAATATTTTGGGGGAGAACAAGACCCTTTAAATTCTCTTTTATCTGCTTTTCGTATTTAATATTAGTAACGAGATAAATATTTTTGGTCGGGACTATTCTTTTGGCTCTTAAAAATGTCTCTTTGATGAGGGAATTTTCAGAAAATAAATTTAAAAATTGTTTTGGCCGGTCAACTCGGGAGAGAGGCCAAAGTCTTGGCCCAGTGCCACCACAGAGGATGACGATATAATGACTATTTATTGTCTTTTTAACCATAGGCTATCGACTTGTTTTTTAAAGTTTAACATAAAGTTTTGGCGATCAAATTTTTCGGCTTGAAGTCGAGTGTCTATCGGCTTTGGAGGTGATTTTAGATATTTCTCTATGGCTAAAAGGAGAGATTTTTTGTTTTGCTCATCAAATAAAATACCAGTTTTTTGGTTCAGGACAGTTTCCTTTGCCCCACCTCGATTAAAAGCGATTACTCCCCTACCACAAGCCTCCGCCTCAACGGCACTGAGACCAAAATCTTCTTCTTGAGGATAAATTAGAGCAGTACAATTTTGATAAAGTTTTATTAGTTCTGACTCGCTAACTTCTTCAATAAATTCAATATTGTCAAAACCCTGCGCCAAACACTTTAGATAAGCAGTCTCTCGGCCACGGCCAACAATTTTTAGTTTGTATTGGCTATCGGCGGCAAAAGTATTGATAACCAAATCAATTTTTTTGTGAGCCACTAGACGGGAAACGACCAGAAAATAGGGTTGGGGCGGGCTTCCACTAGGTATAAACTTATTTAAATTAACTCCAGGATAAATTATGGTGGCCTGACGATCATAATTCTTTTTTATACGACTCGCGACATTTTGCGAATTACAAAAAAGATAATCAGGACGCTGCCCATAAATTTTATCGATGCTTTGATATTTTTTTAAAAGAGGCTTTAAGAGGCTTGGTGGATTTTGATAAAGATAGCGGTTGATATTATGGAAATAACAGAGAAAAAGAGTACGGGGGAGAGTTAAAAAACAGTGACCGATGGTAGAGGTGGTGGAGATAAGAATATCGTAGGCGGAAAAATCTATTTGCTCAAGTTTAAAGGCATAAAAAGGAGAATATATTAGTTTATTTTTTAAATTTAAAGAAAAAACTCGGTGATTTTTTGGTAGCCAGGGGCATTTTTCAGGCTGGTAATCGAGGGTATATAGATCTGCCTCGGGATACAATTCAAGTAAGTCGAGAAGGACACGCTCGGCTCCACCCCATTGATTGAGCCAATCATAGTAAATTGCAATCTTTAAATCTTCAGTCTTCAATCTTCAGTCTTCAATCGTAAATTAATAATTTTTTGATAAAAATTTAAAGTTTCAGTGGCCGTTTTTGACCAGGAATATTTGGCAACCTGTTTTTTACCAAGAGCGATTAATTTTTCTCTCAAATCAGGAGAATTTTGTAATAATTTAATTTGTTTAACTAAGTCAGCTGGATCTTTTGGGTCAAAAAACAAAGCGGAATCTTCATAAATTTCAGGTAGACAAGAAGCATTGGCGGCGATGACTGGACAAGATAAGGCCATAGCTTCCAGACCAGTGAGAGAAAATCCTTCTAAAAAGGAGGGGTGGACTAGGGCTAGGGCTTTTTGATAAATTTGGGGAAATTTATTATCTGGGACATAACCTAAAAATTGAACTTGTTGGTGAAGCTTTAAAATTGAAATTTGTTTTTCAATTTTTTCGCTAAAAAAAGAACGGGCACAAATAATTTTTAATTTTAAATTAGGTAGTTTTTTTAAAGCTTTTAACACCACTTCAATGTTTTTGTGAGGATAAAGATTGCCGGTATAAATTAGATAGTTCGATATTCTAGGATTGCCACGCTTCGCTCGCAATGACGATTTAAAAAAATTGGGATCGACGGCTTCGTAGGTAGTGATGATTTTTTGTGAGGGATACAGGTACTTTTTAATAATATAATCACGCCAAAAGTTGCTAGGGACAATCAGGTAAGAGCTTAAAAAAATAATTCTGGTCATGAGTAAGTAAGCCCAGTATTTTGGCCAATATAATAGAGGATTTTTAGTTGTTGTTTCCCGGCCTTTAGAAAAGTGGCGGATTAAATCATGGACGGTGACGACTGAAGGAGAAAAATAAAAAATGGGCTTGTCAAGATGAGTAAAATGAACAAGGTCGGGTTTTAACTTTGATAGTAAAGTTGGTAAAAAAATTTGCTCAGCCAGGGAATAGTGCCTGAGAGGCGTGGGGACATATTGATAACTATCTTTTAAATCGCTCGATATTTCTTCTAATAACTCTGGATAAACGAGGAGAGTAAATTTATATTTTTTAAAATCAGGTAAATTTTTTAAGGCTAACAATAGATTTTTGGTGTAGCGGCCAAGGCCAGTGTGCTTGGGGCCGTAGAGTCTGGCATCGATAACAATATGGGTTAGAGACATTTGGCTTTTAATAATCGATATTTTTCTAAAAAATTAATACCTAGATTAATAATAGGGTGAAGAAATTTGGGGTAAGTTGACATTAGGTTTTCGCGATAAAAAATTTTCATGGCACTGGTACTGGCAGTGGCAGATCTGATTTTTGTTTCCCGACTGGCCGCTGATTTATTTTGAGAATGAGAAATTATCCCTGAGGAAATACCCTGATAGTGAGTAGCCTCTGAGCCGGGATAAAAATAGAGGGAAAAGCCATGCTGTTTTAATTGCCAGCAAAAATCTAAATCTTCGCCATAAAAAAAATATTTTTCATTCCACCACTTTATAGTCTCTCCCACCTCTCTTTTGACCATTAAAAAAGCACCGACACAGGCGTCTATTTTTTGAACTTTACTGTAGTCGAGGTGACCTAAAAAATAGCCATTAAAAATTTTAGATCTGGGAAAGAGTTTTGGTAGACCAAAGCCAAAAAAATGACAAAATGAATTCCAAGGGGTAGGAAAGCCGCGGTGAGATTCTGGTTGAGTTTTACCGGTTAGGGCCAGAATTAAATTACAAGTGGCGCTATCGACCTCCGGATGATGCTCGAAAAAATCTATCATTTTTCTAAAGGTATCCGTTTCAACGCTGGTATCAGGATTTAGAAATAAAACATATTTTGAATGGGAATTACTTTTTTTTAAGGCCTGATTATTACCAGCAGAAAAACCTAAATTTTTTAGCAAAGGGTAAAAAATAAAATTAATTTGAGGATTGGTATTTTTAATATTCTGGGATTTAAGAAAAGAATTATCGGTGGAAGCATTGTCGGTGACAATGACTTCAATTGAGTTTTCACCAAGGACAGAAGGAATGATACTTTTAAGACAATTACTAAGATAGAGACCAGAATTATAGTTTAAAATTATTACCGAAAGTAAGGGATTATTTTTTGGTAATGTTTTCATAGATTTGATTTAGGCCTTCAACTCCTTTTTCAAAAGAATATTTATCTTTAATGAGTTTTTGGGCACTGTCGCCAATTTTTTGTCTAAATTTAGTATCGGTTAAGATTTTGACGGCGTTTTTGACAATGTCTTTGTCGGGGCAAACGATAGCATGTTTATAATTTTCAATTTTGATACTACCCATACCTCCTTCGGGATTAGTGATAACAGGGAGACCAAAGGCCATCCCTTCGAGAAATTTATTTCGAGTCCCCCCTCCACTACCCATGGGGGCCAGAAGGAGCCAGGAATGTTGATAATAATACTGGGGATCATGTTTTTGACCATCACTGTCAGCTTCGGCGACAATAATATCCTTACTCTTGTATTTTCCAAAGAATTCTGGGGCAAAGCGGCCAATAATATAAAGCTCGCAATTGGGAATTTCTGATTTAATTTGGGGCCAGTATTTTTTTAAAATCATTTCGACCGATTCCCGGTTTTGCATCCATTTCATGTTGGAAACGCCAAATAAAATACTAGGTCTCGCCGATTTTTTGGTTTTAATCGGGGCATCGATATATTTTTGATCAACTCCATTTTGGAAATATTGGATGTCACGGCGACCGGTAAGATCGGAAATTATTTTCTGGTCTTCGATGCCAAAAGCGACGACAGTGTGAGTATTTTTCCAGTAATGAGTTTCCCAATATTTTAATTTACGGACATCAATCCAAAGGAGCGGGGCCAAAAGCTTTTTCCAGCCACTGAGTGACTCGACATAGTGCTGATAAACCGCGTATTCGATGGTCAAATCGACGAGAACCACCGGGATATCGGTTTTGGGAATATTGGGCATGGGGTAAAAACAATCGCAGTGGATAAGGTCAAATTTTTGAGTGTCGATTTCTTTTTGAATGGCTTTTTTAAAATCATCAGAAATATAATTTACCACCAAAAAAGGATAAGGACTGGTGGCCGCGGTCAAGATTTTTTTGAGATCCCAAGTCTTGCCTCTTTTGACTATAATTATTTTTTCACAGTACTGACGAAGATCTTCCACCCCCTCTTCGTCCCGACTAAAACAAATTAAAGTAATTTTATTTTTGGGAGCCAGATATTTAATGGAATAAAAAGAGGAGCGCTGACCCCCGGATTGAGACAGTCTTGGGATATAAGGGGTAATCATCAGGATGCGTCTTTTTTTGATCATTTTTTGAGGGTTAAAGATTGATAATAAAGAGCCATTAAAATCCAAAGAGGATAAGCCACTTTTGAGGCTTCGAAAATGTCAATAAAAATGGCATTACTCCAGACACAAATCATGACGGAAAAGAAAATTAAAGGCAACTGAGAGTAAAGATCAGTTTTTCTTTTAATGATAAAAGGAAGGCTTTTGATAAATAAATAAATGAAAATAAAAGAAAAACTGAGAAAGCCTAAAAGGCCGCTTTCACCTAAAAATCGGAGATAGTCATTGTCAGTGGCCAGGGTGATAGAGCCAAGGCCGGTGCCAAGGAGGGGATTTTTTCTAAAGGCGGTGATGGCCCGAGGCCATTCAACATTAAATCTAATTTCACCGGAGCGGGCGACGCCAGCATCGGCGTCGAGAGAGATAAATTCCTCGAGGGGTTTATTACGAAAGACGGTGGGAATGGGGGTGACATAGGCGATGATTGGACCTTTGGTGGGGATAAGGGTGGGAGCAAGGCTTGGTATGGTAGTGGGTGCGGGACTGGGGGTACTCGAGGTAGTTTTAACATTAAATATTTTTACGGTCGCCAGCAGTCGCTGATTAAGATCTCTCGAATTAAAGAAGCTAAATATAACTAAAAATGTGAGAGGGACAACCCACAAATATTTTCGAATTAAAATTAGACACAGGGTGGCTGAACCCCAAAAGGCAAAGATGGAAATGCGGGAGGCGGTCAAAGTGAGTAAGTGAAAACCGACTAAAAATAAAAGAAAAGAGATAATTTTTAGACTTTTATTTTTTATTAAAAGAGCGACGGCTAAAATAGGAATTAAAACCAGGCTAAGATAGGCGGCCAGATCATAGTGTCCGGCAAAGGTGGAAGAAATTCTGGTCCAAACACTCATCTGGAGAAGCTGGCCCTTCGAAAATTCCTCGTTCATAGTAGAAATTACCGGAAACTGTAAATATTTTTGACCATAGCCGTAAATGGCAATACCGATGAGAGCGAGGAGGGAAAAAAGATAGGGATAAAGAAAATCTTTTTTACTTTTAACGCCTTCCAGAGTCAGAAAAAAGAGGGAAATATATTCAAAACGACGAAAGGTATTTAAAATCAAAATAGAGCTACGACCGGTTTGATAAATTAAAATAGCGTTGAGGGTACTGAGAATAATAGCGATAAAATAGGCAATAAACAGTGGTGTTATTTTATATTTAAAAAGAGGAAAATGGTTTTTTATTTGAAAAATAAGCCAGGTTAAAATGCAGGTAGCGACAACAATATCGTCGAGCCTAATGGCCACATAAGTTCCTCTGACAGTCATGAGAGGGAATTTGGGATAGAGAGGAATAAAGACAATTAACACTGATAATAAAATGCGATGAATGTTTATATTTTTGAACATAGGCCTTGGTAGGTAGGATTAATAAGAGAACGCGCAGCCGCATTAAATTTTAGAAAAAATTTTAGGAGAGGTAATTGCCACTGGGGTCGATGTTTTTTAAAAAATGATAAAACACCCTGATATTCGCGAAGTAAGGGATGAGATTTATCGGTGGCTGAGGCTCCCCCGAGATGGACTACTTGAGGGCCAACGAGATACCAGACCTGCGACTGGGGTAGGGCTAGGTGCATCCGATAGGCCCACTCGACTTCTTCGCCGTACATAAAATATTCTTCATCAAAACCGGTAGTTAAATCAAGGATAGGGCGACGCAAAAGCATAAAAGCCCCGCTAACCCAATCTTGAGAGTGATCTTTCGTAAAAAACTTTTCGTGAGTATAAAAATGCGGTGGGTGAGGGTGAAAGGGTTCAACAATAAAATTAAAAAAAGGTAAATCATCAAGGCCAAAAGACCAGGCTAGAGTATTTATAAGAGTGGGAAAATAGCCGCCGCTAGCTTGAACACTCATATCTTTATTAAGAAGCTCCGCCGTGCAAAGATGAGCTTCGGGATGGGTGGAGAGCCAGTTTAGGGACTGGCTAATGGCGGAATGAAGAATTAGAGTGTCGGAATTTAAAAGCAGTAAATAATTACCCCAGGCAATCTTAATGCCTTGATTATTGGCCTTGGCAAAACCGAGATTAGTATGATTAGTTATTAGTTTAATAGTATTTAATTTTTTTAGCTCTTTAACCGAATCATCGGTGGAATTGTTGTCGATGACAATAATTTCGGTGGGAATTTTGGCACTGTTATCAATTTTAGTTAAATCAAACAATAGTCCTTTATCTTTTTGGATTGATTTTAGACAGTCTAAGGTAATCTGCGCAGTATTATAGGAAACAATGATAATAGATAAGAGCGGATTAATAGGCATTATTTTTTTTGAAATAACGGTAAAGATAAAAAAGACCAATTAAAGAAGATTCGATAATTAAGAAATTTAATAGGCGAATAAAGGGTGAAGTGGGAATTACTTTTATCGTAATTTTGCTTTTATACTCGATGCCCTTATAAATCATTTTATTGACAATTCTTTTTTCAAGCTTGGTAAAGACATCATTTTCCCATTCGAAGCCGTTGATAAAAAGTGACTCTTTGAAGGGAATTGAAAATTCTTCTAAATAGTAGCTTTGCATGGTATCACGAAAGATAGTTTTGGCGTACTCTGGGGGGTAATTGAGACGGATTAAAACCGGGCTAGTGTACACTGATCTGTAAAAATTAATAACCTCGGTGCGGCTCAGATTGGTATAAAAAGCGGTCACATTTTTCATTTGAACGGTATCACCCGGCTCATCTGACTTGACACTATTCGGGAGGTCTTTAAGAGTGGGGGTGGGAATAAGCAGATAAGCCAGAAAAAGAGCATTAAAAAGGACAAGAATAAAGGGAAATATTTTTTTAAACATTATTGAAAGAGCATGGGACGGCCTAATTTGTATTGAGGGTCTTTGATTTTTCGATCAGAGATTTTTTTAGCAGGGACACCACCCCAAACTTCAAAATCGGGAATATCTTTAGTAACGACGGCGCCGGCAGCGGCTACGGCTCCCCTACCGATGGTAATTCCGGGGAGAATGATGACCCGAGGGCCGATAAAGACATAATCTTTGATGGTGACAGGAGCAAAGGAATTGCCAAAAGATGGGGAATTTATATCATGTTCGTCAGTATAGATTAAAACCTGCGACGCTACATCGACGTGGGAGCCAATTGTTAGTCCACCCCGGCCATCGAGAAAGGCGCCGTAGCCGATAATAGAATTTTCCCCAATGCGAATACCACTCGGTTTAAAGAAATTAGCACCCAGGTGAATAGTGCTGCTAAAAGGTATTTTAATTCCTGAAATTAAATAAAATATTTTTCTTATAAAATGAATGGGGATTAAGCCGACAAATCTTAGAATTAAAAGCCAGAATTCAGACAAAATAGTTAAAAAACGATTAATGATTTTGGGAAAAAGATTTTTGGGGGTAACTTTTTGGCCAAGATGCTGATTCATGATTGAATTATACATGTCGATTAAAAAAGTTGATGAAAAAGTAAAGAGAGATCCTTTGCCGATTTTTCCCAGGTAAATTTGGCCGACTGCTCTTTGCCTTTGGTAATTAATTTTTGAGAAAGTTCTTTGTCTTGAATTTTGTCAAATGCTTTAATTAATGTATCCCCATTTTGGGGGTCGATATAAAGAGCCGAATCTTTTAAAACTTCTTTGAGTGGGGGGATAGAGCTGGCAATGACGGGAGTGCCAACAATTTGACTTTCGATAGCTGGGATACCAAAACCTTCGTAGGTACTGGGGATAACTAAAGAAATAGCCCCTTGGTAAAGAGCCCATTTTTCCTCTTCGCTAATAAAATCAGTAAAAATTACTTCATGAGTTAGTCCCAGTTTTTTTAAAACTATTTCTATTTCTTCAAAGAGCCAGCCTTTTTTACCAGCAATGACGAGCTGGTAATCTAGTGTTTTAGATGAGTAGCTTTTTAGATAAGTAGAAAATGCCTTAATTAAAAAGGGGTAATTTTTATTGGGCTTTAAGGTACCAACGGCCAGGAAATAAGGAGAATTAATTTTAAATTTTCGTTTTACTTTTTGAATTTGCTTATTTGTTATTTGAGGCGGAGAGGAGACACCGTTGTAAACTATAGATATTTTTTCGGGGGGAATTTGATAAGTCTTTATCAGTTCGTTTTTGGTAAAATTGGAAACAGCAATAATATGTTTTGCCCTATTAATAGATGATTTAGTCCAGTTTATGAGCTGATACAAATCTTTTTTAGTAAACTGCTCCTGATAATTTAAATAGCCGATATCGTGGATAGTGGGGATAGTGGGTACCGGAGAAAAGGCAGGCGAATAGTGAGAGGGAGAATAAAAAAGCTGAGGCCTAGGTCTTGAAACTAAAAGACGGAGGGGTAGGGCAAATTTAGTCCATAAAAATTTTGGACCAAAGACTAAATAGTGCCAATTTTCGTTTTCGACAGGTAGGTCGGGTAGCGGGGATTCTTTGAGATAAATACAATACTGATCTTTCTTGTTTTGACGATAAAGCTCCCAAAGAAGATTAAAAGCGTATTGACCGACACCTACACGGGTTTTTAAGTTAGCTTCGTTGCCATCAATGCCTATCATGACATTAGTTTACTATAGATCTCTAAAGTCTGGAGAGCGGTCTTGTCCCAAGAAAATTTGTTAGCAATTGCTTTGGCGCTGGTTGATAATTGTTTTCGAAGAGAGGCCGAGGATAAGAGCTTGTTAATACCGAGGTAAATACTATCAACTGAGCGGGGGTTGACAAGAAGTCCTGATTTACCGATAATTTCTGGCATAGAGGAAAGGTTACTGGTGAGGACGGGGACGCCAACTTTCATGGATTTAATTACCGGTAGACCAAAACCTTCGTAAAGAGAGGGATAAGCCAGAAATAAAGCCGAGGCGTGGAGAGCGACCATATCTTTTTCGGGAATATAGCCAAGAATTTTGATACAGGGGTTTTTGAGGTGAAGAACATCTTTGCCCCAGCCATATTTACCAGTAATGGCCAGCTCGACGGGTGAACGGGGGTGTTTTTGATGATAGAGATTAAAGGCCTGAATAAGACGAGTTAAGTTTTTGCGAGGTTCACGGGTGCCTTGCGATAAAATAAATTTTTTGAGACCATATTGTTTTTCGATGGCGGCTTTTTTACGGACTTGAGACTCGGGACTTTGTTTTAAAAAGTGATCATATTTATCTTCAGCGGCTTCGTAAACAACTTGACATTTTTGAGGATTAATTCGGGGAAAGATTTTTAAGAGATCTTTTTTGGTATTTTCAGAAACACAGATAAAGGAGTGACATTTTTTTTGAGCCCAGGACATTTTATCTCGGTGGGTAGAAACAATTTTAGGGTGGAGCCAAGTAGGATTGATGAAGGGTGCGAGGTCGTGGACAGTGGTAACTGTTTTGGCCTTTAAAGTAGGGGGCTGGGTCCAGTCGGAGCAATGAAAAAGATCGCAGTTACCAATAAAAAGTTCGATGGGTAGAATGTGTAATTTGTTCCAAAGAAAGGCTAAAAATGATTGAGGGAGGTGAGAATGATAAATCTCGACGTTTTTATATTTTTTTAGATCTGAAATGTCTTTAGGTAGGGGCAATCGCAGGGAAGAAAAGAAAAGTTTATAAAAATTTTGATGGTCGTTTTTGAGAAGATGGCGAAGCAGATTGAGGGTGTAGTTGCTAACGCCAGTGCCGTAGGCAGTAGAGGAAACATCGATGCCAATTATCATAATATGTCTAATTGTATCAGATACTTAATTTAATATAATCCCCTATTTTTAGATTTAATTTACTGGCAGTACCGGCGTTTAGTTCGATGACGTATTTTGTCGGTGAAGAGCTGCGATAAAGAGTAAGTTGAAAATCGGATTTGCCTCTTTCGGGAGAGGCAGTGTAGATATCGGTAATTTGGCCACTTTCTTTGATAAAAATTATGTCGAGGGGGATGAGAGTGTCCTTCATCCAAAAAGTTTGAATAGTTTCTGATTTAAAGATAAAAAGCATGCCACAGCCGGGACAAAGACTGCTACGTCCGGATAAGCCTTTGGCGAGTAGATAGAAGGTATCGGCAATTTCTAGAGTAAAGTTACGATCTTTAATATTTTGAGTAATAGTGCCAGGGGTAGAGGGTTTAAAGATAAATAGTTTAATAGATAAGTAGATAAATAGAGAAAGAATAATAAAAATAATTAGATATGTAGTTTTTGGCATAGTTTCTCCCCTATTTTATCCCAAGTGGAGTGGTTTAGTAGATAAGAAGTTGAGGAGTTTAATGGATGAGTCGATAAAAACTTTGGCATTTTTAATATTTTATTTTTTAAATCGATAGCGTCTCCCGATTTAAAAATTAAACCGCCTTTGGTTTTGGTAATAATTTCAACTGAAGCAGGGATATCGGCGGCGATGATGGGACGCTTTCTGGCCAGCGCTTCAATAAGGACGAGACCAAAAGATTCGGCGGTAGAGGGGGAAATTAAAATAGAGGAGTTATCTAGAAGAGTAGGTAAGTAGTTGTTAGTAAAAGACGGAATAATTTTAATACGATTTTTGATTGAGAGAGGCAGAGAGTCAATTTGTTTTTTAATAACCGGGAAATAGAGGGTTTTTTGACCGGCGAGAGTGAGGGTGTATAAAGGGGGTAGGAGAGAAAAAGCCTTAATTAGGGTAGGGATGTCTTTGTGGGCGGAGAAGGAACCGATAAATAAAAGATGATTAGTTGAATAGTTGAGTAGATTAGAAGTAGAAATAAAACTTTTGTCGACGCCGTTGCCGAGATTGATTAATTTCGATTTGGGAATTTTAAGTTTTTTATTAAAATAATTGGTTTCAAAGTCGGTGAGAGTCCAGATAAAATCTGCTGATTTTAAGGTGTTTAAAAGAATGGGTGTTTGAAAATCAGGATCAGTGGGGTGAAGGGAAGCATTGATTAGTAATTTAGTTGAGTAGTTGAATAGATGAGTAGATAAAAAGCGAAGGAGGCGGGCGTAGAGGACCATGGTGGTAGGGAGAGGGCCGGCTAAAATATAATCGGGCTTAAATTTAATTGTTAAAAAAATAATTTTTAATAAATTTTTTATAGAATAGATTGGGCCTTTTGAAAATGTTTTAAAGTTGGGGAAAAAACGACCGAGGAATTTAAAAGGTCGATGAAATAGAGTGATAACTGGTAGACGAACGATATTTGACCCGCCTTCGCTTTGTTTAATAGGTCTTCGGCGTGGCGAAGAAAAGTCGTCTGTCGATTGGCAATTGGTAGTGACGATTGAAGTTTGAAAATTTTTTGATTGGAGGAATTCCCCCATTTTGGCAATAACTCTAGAGCCGCCATCAATGGCCGGAGGGTAAATATGAGTTAATAGTAAAAAGCGGGCCACTGTTATAGTATATTTCATTGATGTTAAATAAGCTGAAAAAAATTTTATTTTCGAAGTGGACGCGGATGCTGCTCTCGGCCCTGCTTATTTATTTTGCCTTTAGAAAGGCAGATTTGCCTAAACTTTTTTCTAATCTATCTTCTGTTTCCTGGCAGCTAATCGTGGTTTTGATTCTTTTAAATAGTATTTCGATGCTGATTGGAGGTCTCAGGTGGGCTATTTTAGTTTTAGGCAAAGCCAAGCTCTCGGATATCTTAATTTTTACCAAAGCCTCTTTTACCGGTTCTTTTTACGCCCTGTTTTTTCCTTCATCGGTGGGGGGAGATCTTTTAAAATGGACCACTCTCTTAAAAGAATATCCCCAGATTTCAAAATTAAAGCTAGCGGGAACAGCGCTAATTGATCGAGTCATTGGTTTTAGCGCTTTTTCTTTACTTGCCCTTATATCTTTAACTTTAGGAAAAATACTTAAATATCAGTTTCCTCAAATTTTGTTTTGGTTATTTTTGGGGATAAACATCGCCCTGATTGTTTTTTATATTTTAGTTTTTGCTTTAGATTTTGAAAAAATAATTGCTCTTTCGACAGGCTCAAGATTTTCAATGCTTTTAAGTAAACTTTTGGAAATTGTAGATCTTTTAAAAAATAGTAATAAAAAAAGAATTATTATCTGCTTTTTGATTTCTCTGTTGGCTCAACCCTTTTGGATGATGATTAGCTATTTTATGTTTAGAGGTCTGGGGGTAGATTTAGACCTTATACAGATATTTATTTTTATGCCAATTATTTCTTTGATACTAACCTTGCCGATATCATGGGCAGGCTTTGGGGCCAGAGAGAATTTATATGTTTATTTTTTAGCACCGCTGGAATATTCGGTTGAGAAATTACTTTTTGTGTCGACTTTTAGTGGGGTGATGGGGATATTGATGGCACTCCTCGGTGGACTGATGCTGTTGATTTAGAGTAAAAATTTAAAAAATAGTTGTAGAGACGTGATTAATAAATTGTAGAGACGTGATTAATAAATTGTAGAGACGT
>CAZJUH010000017.1:0-11349 GCA_964549165.1 uncultured Gammaproteobacteria bacterium
AACAATCCTTTCCCCTACCTTTAAGTCTAATTAAGCGATTTCGGTCTTTTCTTTGTATTTTTTTCATTTTGTTTCTTCAATTGGTACTTCTTCGCCACTGCCAATATCATCAGGAATAACAATATCTTCAATGGCTCCATTATTTAGATCCATCGATTCTTCAGCTACATTGGCTTCGCTAGGATTGGTATGGTTAACTGATTGCATCGGAGCTCCCTTATTATCAAGGATAATCATATCTTCAATCACGATTTCAGAAACTTGTTTTCTCATATTAGCGGCATCGGTAATTTCCCGGTATTGAATTCTACCTTCAACGTAAATTCTTCTCCCCTTGGCCAGAAGCTGAGAACAAAGCTCGGCAAGCTTATTCCACGCCACAATTCGGTGAAACTGAGCATCTTCTTTTTTTTCACCCTGTTTGGTAATCCAAACCCGGTTTGTCGCCAAACCAAAAGATACCACCGCCATTCCCGCGGGAGTGTACCGAAGCTCTGGATCACGAGTTAGGTTACCAATTAACATGACCTTATTTAGACATCGACTAGGCATTTTTATTCCTCTTCTACTTTAAATTTTTAATATTAAATAACGAATAATATTCGTTTCCCGATTTAAAAATAGTTTAAATTCTTTGGATTTTATAGGTTTATTTGCACCAATGCTAAAAACCAAAAAATCACCTTTTTCGTTACCTTTTATTTGATAGCTTAGAGCTTTACTCCCCATATCTTCACGATTTTCAATTTCAAAATCTAAACCTGAAATTTTATCTTCAACCAGCTTAATGGTTTTTTCTTTTTCTTTTGACTCGGCTTTGGGATTAATTACCACAATCACCTCATACTTATATTTGCTGTCTTTCATCGAAGTTTAGCTTAACATGATTCTTTTAATTTTACAATCATTTTCTCTATCTTCCACCAGATAACCTTTAGCCTCTATTTCTTTTCGGAGTTTATCTGCCGTTTCCCAATTTTTCTCAGCCCTCGCCTCCAATCTTTTTTGCACCAAATCTTTTATCTCCTGAGGAATTTTTTCTTTTTCAAACTCTAGAATATCTAAAAATCCATTTAATTCAATAAAATAATCATAAACATATTTTCCTGATATTCCTTTGATGTTCTGTGACCTTATAAATTCAAATAATATGGCAAAAGCCGTTGGAGTATCAAAATCATTATCCAAAGCTTCATTAATTTTTATCCTCAATTCATCCACTATTTTTGTGTCATTCTGATTCTCAATATTTTTATCTATTTTATCGACAAATTCTTGTATTCTTTTAAGTGAATTTTTTGATTGTTCTAAAATAGTATCGGTAAAATCCATGGCTGAGCGATAATGGGAACCAAGAAATAAATATCTCAAAACTCGATAGTTGTATTGATCGAGTGCCTGTCTAATTGTCTTAAAATTTCCCTTACTTTTTGACATTTTTTCAGAGTTTATATTCAAAAATCCGGTGTGCAGCCAATATCGAACCATTGGACTTTTTCCTGAAGCCGCTTCCATTTGAGATATTTCAGCTTCATGGTGAGGAAAGATTAAATCGACGGCTCCGCCATGAATATCATACTGGGGACCAAAAAGAGTCTCGGTTATTGCCGTATCCTCGATATGCCAGCCTGGGCGGCCTTTTCCTAGTTCAGTTTCCCAAAATGGCTCTCCTTCTTTTGACAACTTCCATAAGCAAAAATCATTCCAACCTCGTTTTTCTTTATTTTCATCGATTCTAGAAACTGAATCATTTTCTTCCATTTCTGTTCTTCCAGACAATTTTCCATATTCAGCAAATTTTGCCACTTCATAGTAAATTCCATCAGATATTTGATAAGCAAAACCCTTATCTATTAATACCTTTACCTGTTTAACAATCTCCTTAATATAATCCGTTGCTCTAGCATATTTTGTTACCCCACTATTGCCCAGAGCCTTCATATCCACGATATAAATTGCCTCAAATTCCCGGGCTAATTTATCCCAAGCGATTCCCTTTTCTCTGGCTTTGTTTATAATTTTATCGTCAATATCGGTTATATTTTGAACATAATTTACTTGATAACCCCGATAACGAAGATATTTAACAATAAAATCAAATTGAGTATAGGTTTTAGCGTGACCTAGGTGGGAATAGTTATAAACCGTTGGTCCACAAACAAAAAAATTTACTTTACCGGGTACAATCGGTTGAAATTCCTCCTTTCTCCGCGTCGCTGTATTATACAAATAAATTTTACTCATTATATAATTTTACCCCCTTAATCTTTTCAAAATCTTTTATATTTAAAGTTGCCAAATCAGCTTTTAATACTAAACAGCAGGCTCCAATCCAAGCATCATTTCCTAAGGCTAAATTATTCCTTTTTAAATTTCCATATTCTACAGCCATTCTAGAGTCTATCTCCAATATTTCCATTCTTTTTATCATTTTCATAAATTCCATTCTCTTTATTTCAGTTGTCATTGATTTTCCAGAAAAAATCTCTCCTAAAACCACCACCGGAACATATATTTTCTGTTTCATTTTATCTGCTCTATCAACTAATTCCTCAAGTAAAGTCCCCTTTCGAATATATTCAATAAAAATTGAAGTATCAATCACCAAAGGTTTTACCATTCAGGAAATCTCTCCTTTTTTGAATCAGTTCTCGCCTTATTGACTCCCTTATAATCAAAATTTACTAATAATTTTTTTCTAGCTTTTCTCATCTCTATTATAAATTTATCTAAATCTATTTTATTCCCTTCTTCGGGACTTATTTTTGCTACAACTTTTCCATCTAACATAATCTTGGTTATTTGTTTTTTATCTCTTGTTGCCAAGAGCAAATCGAAAAAATTTTGCCTAGCTTTTGTCGCATTAATTACTATCGTCATAAAATAAGTGTACATCGATGTACACAATCTGTCAATTAGTCAATTTTACCACCTTTAAACTCACTCGTTTCTGACATTTGACTCGCATCAGGCTGTTGTTTTTTGCGTTTTCCTGGTGCAAACTGGGTCTTGGCTGCTTCTCTTTTTGTATTCCCTGGCATTTCACCAATAATTTTCCTCTCTCTTTCTTCCACTTCTCTTTGTAATCTAATTTTTTCTAAAAATTCCTTCTCTTTATCTTCTTCATTATTTTTCTTTTCAATTACCACCTCTTTAATCTCCGCCTCCACATTACGACCTTGACTCGCCGAAGCCTGGCGTAGGCGGTCCACCTCTTCTTCTTTTTTTCTTTCATCTTCTGCCTTAGCTCTGGCCATTTCTTCTTCGCTCATCGATCTGGCATTACCTACCAGCTCTTGGCCTGTAATGATAGTATTAAGCATCTCAGTCGCCTGCTTTGCTCCTTCTTTAACTGTCTCTACTCCAATCTCCCCCATCCCCTGCAGTACTTTTTTTGGTATCGAGTCTGTCATAGCTCCCTTCTTCCTTCAAAAGACCTTGATAACGTTACCTGATCAGCAAAGCCCAGCTCCGCCCCCATCGGCAATCCACTCCCAATTCTAGTTACCTTTCCCTTAAAATTAATTCCTTCGAGCTTTTTTTTAATATACAAAGCCGTCCCTTCTCCTTCAATCGTCGGATTAGTCGCCAAAATAATCTCTTCTATTCCATCATTTTCTACTCTCGCCAGTAGCTCATCAATTTTGAGATCATCCGGACCGACATGATCAAGAGGGTTAATTACCCCTCCGAGAACATGATAAAGCCCTTTGTAGCCACCAATCGCCTCTATCGCCATCACCTCATCAGCCCTTTCTACCACACAAATTTGTTTTCTATCTCGATCGCTGTCCCGACAAATTTCACATTCATCCTCTTCCCCTACTCCAAAACACTGGCGACAAATTTTTGTTTTCTTTTTTAAATCGGTAATTGATTCGGCCAGTTTTTCTGAAAAATTATCAGGCACCGCCAGCAAATAAAATCCGAGTCTCGAAGCACTTTTCGGCCCAATTCCCGGTAGTCTTGACAAATTTTCAATAACCTCATTCAAAGCCTTAGGTAACTTTTTCATTTATTTTCAAAAAAGACCCTCAAGACCGCCCATATCCTGCATCTTTTTAGCTGCACTTTCTTGAGATTTTTTCATGGCTTTGTTAATGACCTCAACTAGAACCTTATTTTCAGCCCCATTTATCGATAAAAATTTTACTTTTTGGTCACCACTAACTTTTATCAAAACTCCGTTTTCTTCCAGTTCGGTTAATTCCGACTCCAAGGCCTTTTTTAATTTAAATGCCTTGGTCATCAATTTTGCTTTATCAAACATATTTTTTTAATAAATAAGTAAATTGCCTCTTATTTTATCACTCATCCAAAAATATTTTTAGCCACATCATAGATTTCTGACTCCGATGGTACGGGACGGTCGCGACCGTCCTCTCCTCCTTTATTTACAATCACCATCGGCATCGTTTTTTTTGAATTAGCCTCCGCCAAAATACAATCAAATCTAACTACTCCCCCAAAAACTTTTTCAAGGCCCATTTCCACAATTCTTCTATTTTTATCTTCTTCTAATTTTTCCTTGTGAAATTTATAAAAAACTTCAATGAGTAGTTTCCCATCTTTTATTTTTTTAGGTCTAGCGGCTCTTAAAAAGGCTTCTACTGAATGATTATAGGGCTTAACCGCTCCCAATATCTCCCCCCACTTTTCTTCCACCTCCGCCATCTCCACTTTTATCGGGTTGGTGTCGACTTTAGACGACATAATAACCCGGCTTTCTTCCTCAACTTTTTTCACCGGGTTAGTGTCGACTTTAGACGACATAATAACCCGGCTTTCTTCATCAACTTTTTTTCCCACCATCTCTATCACGGCTAATTCCAAAGGCAGCTGCTCTATAATCGCAATTTTTTCCATTTCCCCGCTTCTAATTAAAATTTCTATCCATTTTCCTAGCTCTCTATCGTCTAAATTAAAAAGCATTTTTTGATGAAAATACTCAAGCCATTTTAATCTCAGTTCTCCAAAATCAATTCCCTTTTCCGCCATTTTTTCTAATTTATCGACAATTATTTTTATTTCCCCTTCTTTTAAATCTTTTTCTAGCTCCTCTCCTCCGTACTCTCCTCGACTGGCCATAAAATACTTTTCTACTTCTTTCTTACCTATCTTATCGCCAAACTGAAGAATTATTTCGTTAAAAGTTTTCTGTAGATTTCTAAAACTGCCATCAGAATTAATTATTATTTCTTTTTTAGCCTCATCGCTGATTTCAATTTTTTCTCCCTTAATTACTTTGTCAAGGGACCTTTCTAAATCTTCTTCTTTTCCTTTTCTAAAATTTACTTTTATTAGCCGTGACAAAACAGTTTCTGGAATTTTTTGGGCATCTGTCGTACATAAAATAAACAAAGTATTTTTTGGTGGCTCCTCTATTATCTTTAAAAGGGCATTAAAAGCTTCCTTTGTCAGCATGTGAACCTCATCGATAATAAAAATCTTCTTTTTAAGTCGAATCGGTGACAAATAAGCGTTTTCTTTTAGCCCCCTGACATCATCAATTCCTCGGTTGGAAGCCGCATCAATTTCGATAATATCGAGACTGTTCCCTTTTTCAATTTCGAGGCAGTTTTCACACTCACCACAAGCCTCGCCTTTTTTTATTTTAAGGCAATTTACTGCCCTAGCAATAATTCTCGCCGCTGAGGTTTTTCCACTCCCTTTTGGTCCGGCAAAAAGCAGTGACTGGAAATCAGTTTCACTTGAAATAATACTATTAATTTTATCGGATACTTCAGGCAAATCTAAATCCGCAACTTTTTGGGGGCGATATTTCAAATGAAAAACTGACATCTGGCTAATTTAAGCAAAAATAGCTTTATTTAACAACACCACAAACTACATCACTTTAACAAATTTTCGACCCCATGAACTAGCCATTGATTCAAAATTTCGTTTCTTTTCTTCTTTAAATATATTGCTTCATATTTTAATTTCTGCGTACAAACTACAATATCCCCCAGTCGTATATAAGCATCCGCATCTTTTTTTTTATTCATGGGAAATCCGAGTACTTGTGGAATATAATTTTTTTTCCGGTAGTCAATATTTAGTCTTTTTGCTTTATCTCTCCCTACAAAATAAAGGCTTAGTTCAGTATCTTTTTCATATCCACAATTTACTAAAGCTCTATTTACTAATTTTCTAATTATCTTTTCGTCTAGCCCCCAATTTTTCGGGTGTTTAATCAAAATTACATTTTTCATTTATTGAGCTCTTCTTTTACTATCTTCGCCACCACATCCCCACTCGCCTTTCCCGTCACTTTTTTCATCGTTTCTCCCATTACTGCCCCAAAATTATTTCCCTTTTCCTCAATTATCTTTATTACTATTTCTCTAATTTCCCCTTCACCCAGTTCTTTTGGTAAATAAGATTTTACTATTTCAATTT
The DNA here is from genome assembly GCA_964549165.1 of uncultured Gammaproteobacteria bacterium. Taxonomy (GTDB): domain Bacteria; phylum Patescibacteriota; class Microgenomatia; order UBA12405; family UBA12405; genus UBA12158. Next base: position 6,403 of record CAZJUH010000017.1, read on the forward strand.
CATAGTCCTGCTCTTTGACAAGATCATCCCGATTAGCTTTTAAAAACATTTCTCTGGCTTCCTGCTTATTTCGAAGTTCTTTTCGGAGAACCTTAATTTCCTCGGCTTCTGTTAGACCATCAGGAGGTAATTGCAGCTCTCTTTTATCAATCAGCGACACTAAAAATCTCAGTCCTTCTACTTTTTTTTTGTCACCTGATTTCAAGGCGACAACTACCTCCTTTTTAATTTGATCACGCCACATATCTTCTAGATTTTTTGGATCTTTTGCGACATTTCTCTCGCCACAAAATAATTTTCTTTTTTGCATAACGACCAATCGAAGGCTTAGCGTAAGCCGCTCTTTTCCGAACTTCTTCAGTAATATCTTCCTCTAGACATAGTCTACGGAATTTACCAATAATATCGTCTTTGGATTCTCCTTTTTTGCGTTTGACAACTATTGCCATTAGCTCACCTCCTTAATACAAGCCCTATTTTACCCGTTATTTATTATCCTGTAAACACTTAATCCTGTCCAAACTGTTTACTACTCCATCTTTGTTGTAATCAACACCATTCGGACATTTACTCGAAGTGGTTGGACCTGTTTTTATGCAACTAATATAGTCCAAACTATTTATGACTCCATCCTTATTATAATCTGTCGTTCTATTACATTCTGCCGTCCCACTTTCACTTGCAACAATCACTGTCGGCAAAACTGCTATTGTTGGTATTTGAGTAGGTTCAATCACCGCCGTTATGGTTTTAAAAGAATAAGGAATACCATTGTTATCAAAAACTTCCTCCCCCACTCTAATTCTAAAATAATAGTTTGTCCCCGCTTTTAGGGGAGTTAATACCATAGAATGGCTAGTCGATTGACTACTTTCTGGAGCTCGCAGTAGTAATGAGGCCGGAGTCGTCCCATATTCAACCACTCCCATTGCCTCTTTATCTGTCATCCAAGTAATCGTGGCACTTTTTCCATCCCCATTCCCCTTTCCCAAAACATTTTTAGGAGTCAAATCAGCTGAAGCTCCACTCAAATAGGTTTTAGCCGTATTGACACCAAAAACTCCGAGGACACCCACTAAAAGCAAAATCACAATAATTATTACCGTTTTAATGGAGAACTTACTTTTCATAAAAATTTCAAAGCGAGCGAAGATAATACGCTTACAATTCCAAATATCATCAAACCTACTGTTGTTTCTACTCTTCCCGTTTGGGGTAGTTCACTTGCTTGAGTCGGCACTGCAGTTGGATTACTAGTATTCGAAGAGGTTGTTGGAGTTGCTGTCGGATCTGGATTAGAAGTCCCCCCGTCAGTAATCGTATAACTTCCATTTAGGTTAGAAGTGCAATCAATTACATCATTTGTAGAAATATTAAATATATTAGAATCAATTGTTGATCCTGCCGCACAGGTAAAATTTACATTAGCAGTCCCCGTCGCCTTAGCCTTAAAAGTAACTACTGCCAAATCACCAGATACAGCTTTAGCTTCAAAAGTTGCTCCTCCAGCCGAAGGACTAAATGTTATATCAAATTTCCCTCCCGCCTCATCAATATTAGCGGCGCCCATATTAAAATCAAAAGCAGGGTTTATTGCTTTTATAACCGACACTACTTCAAGTTTTGCCGTATCAAAGGTCGTCCAAACATCTACCGCCTGAACTTTTTCCGTTCCTGAATCAATCCCGATTGTTATTGTAAAATCATTTCCATTTGTATAGCTCCCACTACTTGGAACGAATTTCAACATTGGACCAGCCGCCACCACCGGCTTAGCTATCCAAAAACTAAAAGCAAACAGCATTAAACAAAGTAATTTTTTCATTACAGAGAACCATTAATAATTAAACTTTTACTATTAAAAGGTAGCACCTTTGATGTAACGTTTTCAACCACTTGAGTTTTAGGATCAATTGATAATTCGACAGATCCAGTAGAATTTGGAATTAAATCAAATTCAGCTATTCTTACACTTTCGCCTTTTGCTAGCTTAAAACCGTCAACTTCTGGTATCAAATAATTCATCACCACTAGCGATTTTTCAGTACTAATTTTTGAAAAAGTCGGTTTTGGTAATTCATCTAAATTATTTACGGACTTCACTTTAGTGTTTTTATAAGCAACATATAAATCAATAGCATCAATTGACACATTTTTATTTGCCTTCATCACCAAATCCGCTTTATTATCTTCGTTTTGCCATTCAAAACTTAACGCATCTTCAACCTGAACAATTCTGGATGTTCCGTTATCAATTACCGTTGTTTTCGTTTTTTGATTTCGATTAGTTGTTAACAATAATACACTCTCGAGAATTATTATTAGTGTAACTACAATAATCGGTAAAAATAGTTTATTTTTCATATTTTAATTATAACTAATATAATTCTTCTTGCTTTTGCTCTAAAGAATTTTTTAACTCATTAACATCATTAGCGTTTACCTGACACTGACCATCTAAATCCCCCTTCAGGTAAGTTCCTTCCGTCACTGTCTTATGAAGATCGGCTCTAGTTTTGATATAGGAATAATCCACCCCATTGATCCACCCATCTTGAGACTCGGAATTAGCGCCAACAACATCACCGGCAAGCATTGGATATGCACTAAAATCATAAAGTAGACTTGTAGAGGCCAATTTAGTTAAAGTCAATTCTCCTCCAGCCTTTTCATAAGGTTCTTTTTGATTAGCAACAGCGTATTTCATCTGCAGATGTTTTGGTCCTTTCATAAACACCGCCACATTCTCGGTCTGATTAAAACCTTCAAGCACCAAAGAGCCTTGCATTTTTAGATAAAGTCCAGTTTTGTCAATTTCATTGGGAACGACACCATTATATACTTTAGTAACTCCCCCACCCATGACGATTACTTGCAGTGGCCAATCTTGTGACACAAAACATTTACTATCATCAGTTTTAACAAAAGCAAATTGAACTTTATAATTTAACACCGGCCACTGACTTTGAATTGGTCGACAATATTTAGGTGGCATTACATGTAAACAATTATCACCGGGAGGACAAGTCGGCATGAGCGGCTGATAACATTCGAAGCCGGGAGGACAGTCTGCATCAGTCTCACAAATATCTGATCCTCCGGGAGTAATAGTAAATGTTGCCCCAGTTACCGTTCCAACCTTTAAGGCAGTATCAGTCGCCCCAGCTGCCGGGTTGTGACCGCCAATTTTGGCACTATCTTTTAAGATTATTATTTCACCACTACCTTCATTTGCCGCAGAAAAGTTTATCGTCAACAACTTAACCATCCCCGATTTTAAATCCTCAGGTTTTGTACTTGGACTGGCAATAGCCACCATTCTTAAACATTGCTTTGCGCCAACTACATCTAAATGAGCTGGCATTTCTTTCACAATTAAATCCTGCAAAACTTCAGTGTTTAATATAATTTGTTTATCTAAATTATTTTCATCAAGACTTAAATTTGTGTCATAACATACTGTGACATCAGCAGAACTAACTTTTGCTCCTCCGTCAGTCTCAAGCCATAGCTGAACTGGTACCAAACTACCAACACTATTTTGTATCTCAGTAGGTTGTAATAATAAATTAGTTCCAGCAAAATAAGCACCTCTTCTCGTATCTTGATTATTTTTTACCAGGGCTAGACCACCAAACACAGCACCAATCATTAATAATCCAACAATCAAGTTTAAGCTTTTTTTCTTCATTTTTATTAATTAATATTAAACTGATTAAAGTATTTTAGCCAGAGCGAATAATCATTGATACCTACTTTTCCGTCACAAACTCCATCCGTTTCACCAGTAAAATCAGCATTCCAGGTTTTTTTGTTAATAGTACCTTTATTTCCATCAAAAAACTCTTTATACCATAAACTATAATCCCAACTATCAATCGTCCCGTCACAGTTGGCATCGCCTTTTGACTTACCTTTAAATGAAGGCTTAACAATTTGACCACATAAACTATCAGCAACTTTTGTAAAATCAATCATTTGCATCCCAGTAGTAAACCAGCGATATTCACCTTCACTTTGATAGCAATTAAATGTTGTTGGACATTCGGTACAAAGAGATGGGGATGTTTGACATTTGGTCATATCAGTTGTCCAGGCCCCTCCAGCAGAGGGACAGCAATAATTTTTCCCTCCACAAACCTCCTTCCTTCCGGCAACACTACACACCTGCTCATTCCAATCCCATTGGTTATTAACACAAGCAGCATTTATAAATAAAGTCTTTAATTCGCATTTATCGGCAGGTTTGGATCCAGAGCAACCACCCGGAGAGGAAGTTGGTGAAGGTATTATCGGCACTTCAGTTGGATTTGTACCCGTTGGAACAGGTGCAATACATTTACCATTCGTACATTTATCAGTCATAGCACAGCAACCCAAAGTTGAAGAACAACTATTACCCGTTTTCGCACAAGGCATCATTGTCGGGATAGGAATATAGGTAGGAATCTGCTTTCTTGGCACACATTGTGGGTAACTAAGACCCTCATCAGTACATACGTCTAAATAAGGCTCGCAACAAGGCCGAGTTGAGCATCCCTGACCAGATTTTGCACAATCAATTGTTGGAATAGGAATATAGGTGGGAATCTGATTTCTCGGCACACACACGGGATAACTCAATCCTTCGTCGGTACAAACATCTGCCGTAGTACAACACGATCTAGTTGTACAAGCTTGACCTGTAGTCGCACATGGAATATTTGTAGGCTTAGCAGTAGGAACTGTGCATTGCCAAGCACAACCCTTTGAAGTCAAAGTATTACAAGCACTAAAAGAACCTGAATTAGCGCTACAGTTTTCACTTCCGTAGACTCGATAACAACAATCTTTTCTCACAGTTGGTGTCGCGGTAGGTTTTGGAGTATTGGTAGGTGATCTTGTTGCAGTTAGTATCGGTACCTCTCCAACACATTTTTGTCCAGAAATACAAGTATAATAATCCGG
>CAZJUH010000018.1:0-8733 GCA_964549165.1 uncultured Gammaproteobacteria bacterium
AAAACTAAACCTTGACATCTCTTTCAATTATCTTTATCTTTATCTTAATCTTAGTGCTATATAGTATAGTGCCTTTTAAAACCGTGAACAAATACACCTTAACTAAAATAGTTATTTTGTTGATTCTAATAGGAGGGTTTACCCTTTTTTACCCCAAAAAAACTAATTCTATTCCTCCAAAAAACGTCAAAGACGTTCTCTCTAGCTCTCAGTTTTCCTATTATGGTGGTGTCGATGTCGGTAACACCGCCGGTAACTCTATTCTTAAAATAAATACCAGTCTCTTTCCCTCTAAAACCACCAATAATTTATTTGTCGGTGATACCATTTCTGTTGGTGTTGGTGGTAGTCAAAGCACCTACATTGTTAAAGACATTGGTTCTACTGCCACTATCATGTTAAATACTGGCCTTTCTGCCGTTGCCGCTGTTGCCGGCGGCAGCATTATCGCCACTCGTTCTGCCATTCACACTGTTTCTTTTGAACCTCAAGTTAATGCCACCGGCGGTATCTGGCAAGTTTTAATCAAATCCACTTCAGATGTTGCTGCTGAAAAATCTAGCGATGCTATTCCCGACCAACAAGGTTTCGATTTGGGTACTTTAACTTCCGGCGCTGTTAATTGTCCTTGGGGAGCTACCGCCACTGTCGGTACCACCATGGCCGTTGTCATCGGCAGTCCTGCCGTTACCTCCTACTACCACGTCATCCAATGTGCCCTTCCTGCTGGCGGCACTAATCCCACCGGAGCCGGAGAAACTGGTACTATTATCATCGGAAATGCTACTAATGCCCTAATTAACCCTAGCCCTTCCAACACTGCTGCCGCCGAAGGTACCGCTAATATTTTTAACTTCATTCTTCGCCACCTTGATTCCACCAGTGCTCTCCTAGACCAAACTCCGGGAAAAATCGCTGTTGTTGAATCCGTCAGAGTCACCGCCACCATTGATCCTTCCATCACCTTTTATATTGATAGCATCGGTAATACCTTGGTCGGTTCAACCGCTTGCGGCTCTGGTACCACCCTAAGCTCCGGTGCTGTCAACACCACTGGTGATCAGGTTATTTTTGGTTCTCTGGCCCTGGGTACCAACGTTTTCAATCAACTGGCTCAACGGCTTTCTTGTGTTACTAACGCTCCCGGTGGTTACGTCGTTACCGCCTATCAAGGTGGTGTCATGAAAAACATCAACACGGCTACTACCATTCCCGATACTAAATGTAATACCTTTAATTGTAATCCAACCACCGCCACCACCTGGCCAACCACCAGTACTACCCTTTCTGAATTTGGTTACACCATGACCAATATCGGCTCTAGTATTCCTTTCACTCCTGGCAATTTTAAGCCTTTTGGCCAAGGTTTTGCCAACGCCCAGCCAATCATGATCCGGCCTAGCGTTCCCACCATCACTGAATCTGCAAATGTTTGCTACCGCTTATCCGTTACCAACATTCAGGAAGCTGGCGATTACGAAGCCAAAGTTGTCTACACCGCCACCGCCACCTTTTAGTCAAAAAATCTAAACTCTAAAACCTAAATAAATTAAAAAATAAATGACAAACAACAAAAAATCATTCCCAAAAAAATTATTACTCAGTTTATTTTTAGGCTTTAGCTTTTTGACTTTAGGTTTTTTCCCTCGAAATGTCTTCGCTCAAAACGCTCAAGGTCTTACCGCTATCCCTCCCCGCCTCGAAATAACAGCCAAACCAGGCCAAGTCCTCACAAAAGAAATTAAGATTAGAAACGAATCAAAAAACGAAAAAACCATTTCTACTTCCATTCGCGACTTTATTGTTACCGATGATCTGGGCACTCCTCTTCAAATAGAAAATACCGACCAATCAATGAATCGCTGGACTGCCGCCTCTTGGATCCAAATTTCTCCTACAAATTTAAAACTCAAACCCGGTGAAACCAAATCTTTAGTTCTGACCGTTATTACCCCCGATAATGCCCTCCCCGGTGGCCACTATGCTATGGTCCTTCATACCCCCAACAATGACCTTAGCCTGAGTCAAAGTGGTGCCTCTGTCCAGACTAATGTTGGCACTCTTGTCTATATTACCGTTCCCGGCGACATCACCCAAAACGCTTCCATCAAAGAGTTTTCTGCCCCCAAATTTTCCGAATACGGCCCGATTGATTTTAAAACCATTATTACTAATCTCTCTGATATTCACATTACTCCCGCCGGAGCTATCAATGTTTACAACACCTTTGGTTTAAAAAACGCTCAAATAAATTTAGACAATACCAACATCTTTCCTTCAACCAGCCGAGAATTTACCAGCACTCTTAATCGTAAATTAATGTTTGGTCGCTATAAAGCTCAAATTAATGCCGCTTATGGTACTGCTGGACAATTATTAACCGCCACTATCTTCTTCTGGGTTATCCCCTACAAACTCATTGCTCTCCTCCTAGCCATTATCATTATCATCTTTCTTCTTCTTAAGCTCAAGAAAAAAAATCCTTCTCTCTCTGAGACTCCAAAAGTTGAAGAACTAGAAAAAGAACTTGAAGATTTAAAGAAAAAGTATCAAGATAGAAAGTAATTGAAAACATACAAAGCCCAAGAATCGGTCAAGGTCAGTGCCAACATTCCCGCTTCTACCGTTACTATCTTTGGCTATACCAGTCCTAATTCCAGGGTCGAGCTGAGCTCTTCAAAAGCCTTTGCTGTCACTTATAGCCTTTCTGATGGTTACTATGTCTTTGATCGCCTTATTCTCCCCCGTCACTCTCAAGACCTCTGTCTCACCTCTCTTGATGAGTCAAATCGACTCAATAATCCTACCTGTATTTCCGAGCCCCCTCTTTACAACAATTTTACTAATATCGGTCCTATTCTTCTCTCACCCACCATTACTCTTGATCTAAAAAACCAATACTCCTCGGGCCAGTCTATTCCAAATAGTACTATCAAATTATATCTCTATCAAGAGGATTCGCCCCTTTCCCTAATCAAAAAAGTCGAGGCTTTTTCCATCCCCGTTGTCGAAACCCAAACTGATGCCAGTGGTAATTATAGTGTCAATTTACCCAGCACTGTCGCCACCAATTACCGGATTTTTTCCACCGCCATTCATCTAGACGCCAATTCCCCCAAATCAAATACCCTTCTTTATCATCCCAACTATTTTATTTCCCTTCTTTATTTATTAATTCCTCTACTTATTATCATATTCTCTCTTTTCTTCATTTTCAAAAAAACCCGTCGTCGTTTCTTGCCCGCTGTCATTTATAATAAATTAATGGCTACTTACAATCCCAAAAGTCTTACCTCTTATGAACCCTAAAAAAATATTTTTAATTATTCTTTTAATTTTTGGCCTAATTACCGGAGTATTTTTAGTCACCCAAACCACCCTCTTCAAAAGCCGTGCCAGCACTACTAGTAGTCATCTTCCTGTTAAAGAAAATTCCTACATTTTTGCTTCCCCCATCCAGGCCAAAGCTGATGGTCAGGAAAAAATCCGGGTTACTGTTTTTCTCCTCGATTCTAACGGCCTTGGCGTTAGTCAACAATCAGTCACCTTAAATGTTCCGCCCGGAATCCAAATAGAAACTCTCCAAAGCACTACCGACGACCTTGGCAAAGCCACATTCAATTTATCTACTATTTATCCGGGAAAATACACCATTTCTGCCTCTACTTCAACCATAAATTTATCTCAAAAAATCAATCTGCTATTTCTTTAAAACCCCTCTGCCACTTAGTGGAATAATTCTTGGAATTATGGTTTAAGTACCGAAGTTGGCGCTGGAAAAATTCAAGCCAGTCTCAACGATCTCCGCCTCATTAATACAAATAACACTAATGTTGATTTTGGTAGTCGCCGGTGGCGGTAGTCAAATAAACAATCTAGCTAACGCTGGCAATGGCGGCTCCATAAACTTTAACTAATATTTTTTAGACTTTAGAGTTTAGATTTTAGACTTTTTTTAATTTCTGAAGGTCACTTTCAATGTCTTAGCCAGGGGTACCCCACCAATACTAGCCGTTAATTCAAAGGTTCCTTCTGTCGTCGAAATCAATTCAAAAACCGTCTTTCCGTCAGCTCCAGATAATTCTTCCCTCTCTTGCCCCATTCCACCAAGGCTTACCTGTACTCCTCTAACCCCCTTACTATTTTTATCAAGCACATACACATTCACAATTGATTTATCCATCCCGTCAGCTTTAGCTAAAATATCTCCACCAAGCAAATATGAATCACTTATTGAAACCTTTGTCGCCGGCGCCGCTTTTGTTAGGCTAACAAAAATTTTAGGGACAACCACAATTGCCATAAACAGAGTAAATCCAAGACCTGCAATAATTAAAATCAGTCCCAAATAAGGTTTTAAAGTCTTCATTATTAAGCAAATTTTAACAAAAAGACAATCAAATAACAATATTTAGCAGCCACAATTTCCGCTTGACAACCATTTCAATCTTATTTTAAGGCGCATCCTAAGAACATTTATTTAATATTAAAATATAAAATATTTGCAGTTAATAACATAAACATATATCTAAGACAGGTCAGGTAACTTTAATAGATCAGAATGCTTTTACCGCAAATTAGCTACAAATAATAAAAATAATAATTCAAAGAGATACATTAACATTTATAGCCAAAATACAATATTTAAAACATCTTTTCTAAAACAATTAATATCATAATATCTATACCGCACTATTTCCGTATATAATAATGAACCCAATTATTGTAATGAGGTTATTTATAACTAATTGTTCTAAATCGATAGTAGCTTTTTAACTGTGAAAATATTTGTGAAACTTTGTAAATAGAAAAATATTACTAAAATGTCTCTAATTGATACCTATCAAAATATATCAAAATTTCAATTTATCAAGCTATTGACAGCCTTTTCCTAATAGTAGATATTTATATTAACTATTAATTATTATTTATATAAACATGTATAAAAAATATAATTCTGAACCTAAAAATTTATCTCTTGTCCTAGAAAAGCTCACTCCATTTCTTATCATCGCTGCCACTTTCATCTGGCTCTGGAAATAATCCCCCCATGATCCTTGAGCTGTCCCCTCAAAATCTTGATTCTTACTCTCTGTGGTTGCAAAACCATCAGTATCAAACGAATACCATCCGCAATTATCTTCAAGACTTAAAAAATTTTCTCCTCTTTTCTCAAGACAAAATTTCCACAGAGATAGTTTCTAGTTACTTTATCCATCTTTCCTCAAAAAATAATTCTTCCCGATACTTAGCATCGCTTTCCACCTTCTGCCAATTCCTTCTTGACCAGCATCTCACCGACACCAATCTCTTTAAACAAGTTAAAAAGCAATTAACTCGTCAACCCTCAATAAGTGAGGAAAGCCTTTTGATACAGTATCAAAGCTATCTTACCAAACAGCACAAATCCAGTCTCACTGTCAAAAACTACCTCAATGACATTCAGCAGTACTTTACTTGGCTAAAACAAAATCCTGATAATGAATCTTAATTCCGTTTTTCACCAGTCTCGACTGCAACAGTACTTCGACTCCTTAAAAGTCAAACAAACTTCTAGTGCCACCATCGACCGGAAAATTTCTTCTCTAAATTCATTTCGAAATTTTTTAATTAAAAAAGGTTATCTGAAATCTACTCCCACCCCTTCTTTTGACAAAAGCGTACCTGCTCCAAACTTAACAAAAAATAATAATTTTTTAAAAAACACTTTTCTCTCCCGCTATTTAATCTTTGGTACCTTAATTGCTTTAATTCTGGGTCTAGGTTACGGTCTTTACACTCAGGCTATTTCTAACGCCAAAAAAGAACTCGCCTATTCCTCCGCCTCCGCTCCCGTTCGTGCCGGCCGCATTTTATCCTTTCAAGGTCGTCTAACCGACACTTCCGGTAATCCCATTATTTCATCAACGAGTATCGTTTTTAAATTTTTTAATCTCGATACCGGCGGAACTCAACTTTACAGCTCAGAAATTGGCAACAGTCAAACTATTATTCCTGACGAAAACGGTATCTTTTCGGTTGTCATTGGAAAATCCCACGGTACCGAGATTCCCCCAGAGGTTTTTACCGAAAATCCTGAGGTCTGGCTCGAAATCACCGCCGACAGCGAAACTATGGATCCCCGGCAGCATATTGCCACTGTCGCTTACGCTGTCAATACTGAGACTTTACAGGGATTACCTCCTTCTGCTAGCGGTCTAAAAGATACAGTGCTAGTTATTGATAGTCAGGGCAATCTAAATCTAGGTGAAACCTCTCCGACCATTAAATCTACTTCCGGTACTCTCGCTGTCGAAGGTCAAGCTCTTCTTTTAAAAGCTTCCGATGGTAGTGGGGGTAATATTACTATCAATCCCGATGGTAATGGCACTATTCGCTTTTTGACCGAAGGCACCTCCCCCAATGTCGGCGGCTTTGCCGATTTCAGCAATGCCAACATCGCCTCTGGCAACTTAATCAACTCCCAAATAAACAACACCAATCGAGCTTATAATTTTCTCTCTTTTCAAAACTATAATGTTGGCACGACTGAGCTTTCCACCCGTTTTTCTATTGGTGCTAGCGGTAATGTCTATATCTCAAACAACCTCAATGCTGGTGGTACCATCACTTTTTCAGGTTTACCCACTGGCACAGGTTCCACCGTTGTTTATATCAACTCTAGCGGTAATTTAGTCTCCGGTACCCTCCCCGCAGAAACGATATATACCGCCTCAAACGGTATCACTATGGTGGCGAACGATTTTCAAATCAATCCGAGTTACACCAATAACTGGCTTGTTCCCCAAAACTTCGCTTCTGATATTGGGTTAAGCGGTAATCTCACCATTGGTGGTACCTTTGTCTCAGTTGGTTCGACTAATCTCGTTACCAATCTTAATGCTGATCTTTTAGATGGTAAACATGGTTATTCTTATCTTCAAGTTGGTGGTACTGGCTTCTTTAGTCAAGCTCTTAATGGTTTACAGGCAATTGGTAGTACCAGTATCGGCCTCGGGGGTACTTTGACTCAATTAACCAAAATTGATATGAATGGTAATAATCTCGGTCTCTTTGGTACTGGCAATGTCGGCATCGGTACCACCTCTCCTATTTACAAATTTGATACTGCAGGTAATGTTCGTCTCAACGGCAACTTATCCTCTGATGCCTATTTCAATCCTATCAACGAAAGTCTTATTGGCTACTATCCTTTCTCTGATGGTATTGGCACTTCCGCCTCCGACAAAAGTCGATCTGGTATTGGTATGACCTTGGTCAATTCCCCTACTTGGACCACCACCGGCAAGCTTGGTGGTGCCCTTTCTTTTGCTGTCGGCAGTACCCAATATGGTGTTATTCCCGCCTCCTCCATCAATACTTCCGCCAACACTGTTTCTTTGTGGTTTAATGCCAGCAGTTCTTACGCTTATCAAGGTATTGTTTCTATTGGCAATTCACCCAACTCAGGTAGCCCATACCTACTTCTTCAAAATAATAATGGTACACTCCGAACTTATATTAACAGCGTCGGTTATTTCACCGTTGACACAATTAGTACTAACAATTGGTATCACGTCGTTATTACTCGAACCAATACCACTGAAACAGTTTATCTCAATGGTATTAAAAAACGTATCAACACCATTACTACTGCTGGTGAAAAAAATAATATTTACATCGGTCATGGCTTCACCACCGCTTTCGACGGTCTCATTGATGAAATCAAAATCCACAACCGTGTTCTTAGTGAAAATGAAGTTAGAGATGAATATTCCAAGGGACTGGGTACACAAAATGTTTACGTCAATATTATCAATGGCAATGTCGGAATTGGAACAACTAGTCCCACAAAAAAATTAGACATCGTTGGTGATATTAATCTCACTGGTACTATTTTCACTACTGGGACCTCTGGCTCTCCTGGTCAAATTCTCTCCTCTACTGGTACTGGTTTACAGTGGGTTAATTCTTCTGGTGTTGGTCAAACCTACACTGTCACCAACGGTCTTTCACTAATTTCTGCCAATACCTTTGGTCTCGGGGGTACTTTAACTCAAAACACTACTCTTAACACTGCAGGATTTAACCTAAACATAGGTCAAGGTAACACTCAAGCATTGTTTTTTTCTGCCACCGGCAACATTGGCATCGGGACAACGAGTCCTTCACAACAATTAGAAATAACAGGAAATTTTAAACTACCCAATACCTCCTACGCTACTCAATATGGAGTTATTTATAAAGGAACTGATAGATTTATCCACAATTTTAATTATGGCAATAATGGAACAGTGACTACTACTGGACAGAATACTTTTGTTGGTGTTAATGCCGGTAACTTTACAATGGGGAGTACGGCTACATCTACTTCTCACGCAAGTTATAACTCGGCAATGGGTAATTATGCCCTCTATGCCAACACCACTGGCTACCAGAACTCCGCAATGGGTAATCATGCCCTCTATTCCAACACCACTGGCTACCGCAACTCGGCAATAGGTTATTATGCCCTCTTTTCCAACACCACTGGCAACTACAACTCGGCAATAGGTTATTATGCCCTCTTTTCCAACACCACTGGCTATCAGAACTCCGCAATGGGTTATCAAGCCCTCTATTCCAACACCACTGGCCAAAACAACTCCGCAATGGGTGCTTATGCCCTCTATGCCAACACCACTGGCTACTCCAACTCCGCAATGGGTTTTGCTGCCCTCTCCAATGTTAAACCTACAAGTAAAGCCATAACGG
>CAZJUH010000019.1:0-7140 GCA_964549165.1 uncultured Gammaproteobacteria bacterium
TGTAGAGACGTGATTAATAAATTGTAGAGACGTGATTAATAAATTGTAGAGACGTAGCATGCTACGTCTCTACAATAATATAATGCGTTTTTACATTAAAAATTCGTCTCTACAAAACAAATTACGTATTTAACGTATATGTAGAGACGTTCTGCAGAACGTCTCTACAAAATATTTCACCAGGTAGAGACGTAGCATGCTACGTCTCTACAATAATGTATTCGTCCCTAATTATAATTTGTTATACTGGGAAATATGATTCTAATCGTCGGTGGAGCTGGCTATATCGGCTCAACAGTAAACAAAGAGTTAACAAAAGCAGGCTACAAAACAATTGTTTTTGATAACCTGTCTACAGGGAAAAGAGAACTGGTAAACTGGGGAGAATTTTTTAAGGGAGACCTAGCTAATATTGACGAAATTAGGGCGGTATTTGATAAATATCCCATTGAAGCGGTGCTTCATTTTGCCGCGTTAAAAGCGGTGGGTGAATCGGTAATAGAGCCAGAAAAATATTATATAAATAATGTCACCAACACTCTGAATCTTTTTAAGGTAATGCGGGAGAAAAATGTCAATAAATTTTTATTTTCCTCCTCAGCAGCAGTATACGGTGAACCAAAATATAATCCTATTGATGAAAAACACCCCATAGGTCCCATTAGTCCTTATGGCTGGAACAAAGCGATGGTCGAGCAAATTTTAAAAGACTACAGCAGTGCCTACGGATTTAAATATGTGGCTCTGCGTTATTTTAACGCCTGTGCCGCCGAGCCCGAGACGGAAACCGGCGAATGGCCGGGGAGTAGTGCCAATTTAATCCCCCTAGTTTTGGATGCGGCGATAGGGAGAAGGGAGAATATAAAAATATTTGGGACTGATTACGACACTCCCGATGGTACCTGTGTCCGTGATTATATCCATGTCGTTGATTTGGCATCGGCTCACATTTTAGCTTTAAAATACCTGTTAAATGAGGGAGAGTCTAATATATTTAATCTCGGGAATGGTCGTGGTTTTTCGGTGAAGCAGGTGATAGCCATGGTAAAAAAGGTTACCGGGATAGATTTTTCCGTTGTAGAAGCTGACAGGCGTCCCGGTGATCCCCCGATTTTAATTGCTTCTTCTGAAAAAGCTCAAAAAGAGCTGGGATGGCAGCCGAAGAATGCAGATCTGGAAAAAATTATTATTGATGCCTGGAAGTGGCATCAAAAAGCGTGTCTATTAATTAAAAGTAAGGAGCATTTATGAAAATTACCGTCATCGGTACCGGTTATGTGGGTCTCGTGACTGGGACCTGTCTTGCCGATATCGGCCATCAAATAATCTGCGTTGATATCGATAAAAATAAAATAAAAAATTTAAAAAAAGGAATAATTCCCATTTATGAGCCGGGTCTAAGTAAAATAGTCAAGAAAAATTTTGATCAGGGTAATTTGGAATTTACCATTGATACTGATAGAGCCGTAAAAGAGTCTGAGGTGGTATTTATCGCCGTTGGGACTCCATCTTTACCCGATGGCTCGGTAAATTTAGATTATGTTAAAAAAGCGGCTGAGGATATTGCCCGGGCTATGAACGGCTACAAAGTCATTGTCGACAAATCGACGGTACCAGTGGGGACTGGCGATGTGGTTGGCCGGACGATCGCTAAATATTACAGTGGTGATTTTCATGTAGTTTCAAACCCCGAATTTTTAAAAGAAGGAGACGCGGTCAGTGATTTTATGAAACCTGACCGAATTGTGATTGGTTCAAATGATAAAAAAGCCGAGGAGATAATGCTGTCTCTTTATGAAAAACTGGGGGGTGAGAGGGTCCTGACCACTGTCAAAAATTCTGAGCTTATTAAATACGCCTCAAATGCATATCTCGCGACTTCTATTTCTTTTATCAATTCTGTCGCTAATATTTGCGAAAAGGTGGGAGCCGATGTGAATGAAGTATCTCGGGGGATGCGAGCGGATAAACGAATTGGTCAGTATGCGTTTTTGGCGGCAGGGGTAGGCTATGGAGGCTCTTGTTTTCCAAAGGATGTGAAGGGCCTCATTCAAACAGCCAATGAAAATGAAATAGGATTTGAGATTTTGGATTCAGTCGAGGCGGCCAATGAGGCGCAAAAAAAATCACTTTTGCCAAAAATTCACAGGCTTCTCGGGGGTGATTTATCCAGCAAAAATATTGCCATCTGGGGCCTTGCCTTTAAGCCGGAAACTGATGATGTGCGTGAATCCCCGGCTTTGACTATTATTAAACAGCTTCAAGACAGGGATGTCACGATCACCGCTTTTGACCCAATTGCGGCCGAAAATATGAAAAAAGAAATACCTGATTTAAATATTTCTTCTGATATGTATGAGTGTCTAAAAGATGCCGAGTGTCTGGTGATAACCACGGCCTGGCGGCAGTTTAAGCAGGTAGATCTGACTAAAATTAAATCAATTTTAAAAGCTCCCAATATTGTCGATGGCAGAAATTTATTTGAGGTCGAGGAGATGAAAAAAATGGGCTTTAACTATATTTCAGTGGGGAGATGAAAATTGAGAATTTATTCTTGCAGATATCGTCTCATTATGAGACGATAAACACATATGAATGAGACGATACTTTTAAGTCAAAGGCAAAAAGCGATTTTGAATTTGTTGTCGCAAAAGGATTTGATGTCGCGAGAGATGATTTCCAGTGAAATTAAGGGAAGATACCCGGTTTCCAAAGCGACTCTAGCCAGGGATTTAAAAGAAATGTTATCTGCCAAGTTAATCAAGGTTACGGGAAGCGGTCCTCAGCGATCATATTCTTTAATTTCGACACATCCACTGCTAAAGCCGATGGATTTAGATTTGTATTTTCAAAGCGAATTAGACCAAAGGGTGAAGATTAAAACGGATTTTCAAACAGATATTTTTAATAAATTAAAGGATTTATTTACTAATCAAGAAAAATCACTTCTAAAATCTTCTTTTCGGTCTTTTAGTGTAATAAAAAAGACACTTGATAAAACGATTTTAACTAGAGAACTGGAAAGATTTTTAATAGAATTGTCTTGGAAATCTTCTAAAATTGAAGGAAACACCTATACTCTTTTGGAAACTGAAGCCTTGATAAAACAGGAAAAAGAAGCAAAAGGAAAAAGTAGGGAGGAAACAGAAATGATTTTGAATCATAAAGAGGCTTTTAAATTAATTTTGGATAATTCTGCCGATTTTAAAGTCTTAAAGTTGAGTAAACTGCTCGAACTACATAATGTTTTAACTCAGAATTTGGGAATTACCTTGGGAATTAGAAAAAATGCTGTGGGAATAACGGGAACCCTTTATCATCCTCTGGATAATGAGTGGCAAATTAGAGAAATGCTAGATAAATTAATTAGTTTGATAAATAAGACGGAATACCCTTTAGAAAAGGCCCTGATTGCCAATAGCATACTTGCTTATTTACAACCATTTGCTGATGGAAACAAACGAACAGCCAGAATGTTTTCTAATGCAATTTTAATGGCTAATGATTATTTTCCTCTATCTTATAGAAGTGTGGATGAAAAGGAATATAAAGAAGCCATGCTATTGTTTTATGAGACAAATAATCTATATCACGTCAAAAGACTGTTTATAGAACAATATTCTTTTGCCTTAAAAACTTATTTTAGATAGTTAAAAACTTGGCTTTAACTATATATCGGTGGGGAGATGAAAAAAATTAAAAATATAGTAAAAATCTTTAATACAGGATTTATTATTTTTGCTCTGCTGATTCCTTTGGCGCTTTTTCTAAACCGATTTTTAATTCCCGATGTCTCGTATGACTCATTAAATTATCACCTGTTTTTGGGTCAAAGAGGGGTAGATAAACAAAATATTCCTTTTGAATTTTATCCGACAGGGATGCATAATTTTTCCCCGATATTAGAAGTTCCGGGCTATTTAATGACGAGGCTTTTTGGTTATCGTTTGGGATCGATCACTTCTCTTCTTTTTTTGTATTTATCAATTTATTTTTTATACAAAATATTTAAATTGTATGAGCCTAAATTGAAGATTTTAGATAAATGGTGGCTGACATTTTTCTTTGTGAGTTCTTTTTTGTCCTTTGAAGCTTTTTTACAAGTAGCCACTTTTTATGTCGATATTGAAGTGGCTTTTTTGAGTCTGGCATCTTTATATTTTCTATTAAAGTATGAAAAAAAATCCCGACTTAGTGATTTATTTTTTTCAGCTGTATTTTTAGGGATTTTATTTTTGGGAAAATTAACGGGAGCTTATTTTTTGGTGACTTATTTTATTTATTTGGCTTATATTTTAGTTAAAAATTCAAAGATTAATTGGTCTCAAAAAATAATGAAATATTTTTTGACTGGACTGGTGGTAATTTCTTTTTCTCTCCCCTTTTGGTACAAAAATTTTTTGAATACTCGAAACCCTGTTTATCCTTATTACAATAATATTTTTAAATCGAATCTCTATCCAATTATTTATTTTACTCAAGATAAATCGGGTCCGGATAATAATTTTGAAAAAATTTTTTGGGGCGTGGTTTCAATTAAAAAACCTGAAAAACTAGGTCAAGTTCATGATTTGTTTCATGACTTTAAAATTAATATTTATTTTGCTTTGGTGATTATTATTTTAATTTGGTCTTTAATAAAAAAGGATAAAGAGTTAATAAAGTTGAGTGTTTTTTACTTGGTGACATACGAAATTTGGGCCTGGGTATTTGGTTATTTGCGCTATGCTATCTTTTTGGAGTTTATGGGAGGAATAATTTTAATGATTTGGATTAGTCGAATAAAAGGCTCGACAAAATATATAATTATCGCTCCGCTATTTTTTATGATGCTTTTACAGGGAAAAAGAATCGTTAACTTATCTCTGGCCTATGACATAAGCTTTAGACCTGGTTATTTTTATAACCGTTTGAGTTATCCCAAGGAATTGGTAAATTTTGGAAATATAAAAATTGAAATTGATAAAAAATATCTTGATGAGTATCGGCCACAGGTATTTTTAAACTGTGCTTCTCCAAATATGAGCTACTATTCTGTTTCAGATTTTAACAAGCTCCCAGTTTTTAATATTGATCGAAGGGCTTATGGACAGATGACAGGAAACGAGTTTTTTGTTGACAAACAAAGAGAATGGTTATCAAAAACTATTAAAAGTAATACCGTCAAATTTGTGACCATTGCCGCCGAAACAGGTTTAAATAATTTTTATCTTGACTGCAAAACAAATTTAATCAGTCGTGGTTACCAGATCCTGGCTGAAGTAGATAGTAATTTTCTGGGATATGAGGGGCAAAAGCTGAAAGTAATTTTTGGAGAATTTAACTGGTAAAATAGGTCATGAAATTAGTGGTTCAAATTCCCTGCCTCAATGAAGAGGAGAATATAGCGAAAGTTATTAAAGAAATTCCTAAGGAAATTACTGGGATTAGTGAAATTGAAATTCAAATTATTGATGATGGCTCAACCGATAAAACAGTTGAAATTGCTAAAAAACTGGGGGTAAAAAGAATTATTAAGCATCGTGGCACACGAGGATTGGGTGTTTCATTTAGCGATGGAGTTGAGGCGGCTTTAAAATTTGAGGCCGATATTCTAGTCAATACCGATGGAGATAATCAGTATCCGGGACGATATATTAATGATTTAGTTAGGCCAATAGTAGAGGGAAAAGCGGATATGGTGATTGCTGATAGACAAACAGGCCGGGTGAGCCATTTTTCCAAAGGTAAAAAATTTTTACAAAAAATAGGTAGTGCTTCGGTGCGCTTTTTATCGGGGACTGATGTCCCGGATGCTGTTTCTGGATTTAGAGCTTATTCAAGAGAATCTCTGGAGTCAATTAATCCGATAATAAAATTTTCTTATTGTATTGACACGATTATTCAAGCCGGTAAAAAGGGTTTAAAAATTGTTTCAATTCCAATTGAGACAAATTCCCCGACGAGGTCTTCTCGACTTTTTAAAAGTATCTCTCAACATGTATTTAAGTCGACTTTTAATCTGTTAAAGATGTTTATTGTTTATGAGCCTTTTAAAACATTTTTGATAATTGCTTTAGTTTTGGCCATGCCAGCTTTATTTTTTATTCTGAGATTTATTTACTTTTATATTTTTGTCCCGGTTGAGGCAAAAGGTCATATCCAATCTCTAATATTTGGCAGTACCCTGCTCACTGCCTCGATTCAAATGTTGGCCCTCGGGATACTGGCAGACCTGGTTAATGTAAATAGAACTTTAATTGAAAAACAGTTAAAAAATAGAAATGCTTAATAATTTTAAAATTGATTTTTGGACGCTTTGGGGGATGACGGCTCAGGGTTTATTTTTTGGCCGCTTTATCATTCAGTGGTATTTTTCGGAAAAAGCTAAAAAGACCGTAATCCCCACAATCTTTTGGTATCTCAGTTTAATGGGAGCAGTGATGACTTTAGTTTACGCTTATGTCAGATCTGATTTAGTATTTTTGTTGACAGGATCTTTACAGATCTTGCTTTATTCTAGAAATTTGGTTCTGGCTAAGAAAAAAAATGACTGATTTAATAATTTTAAGTAAAAAGTATCCACTCCCATGGTAAATGATGCTACTACGGGTTAATTGATTTGATTAGATTTTTGATTTGTTTTCTTTTTTGAATCATTCTCGGTATGTTTCGAATCACTTCTCCATAAGTTTTAAAAACATCCCTGGGAATATCTTTGAGGGGGGTATTTTTAATGAGACCAGATAAATTTCGTAGACGCTCGATAAGAAGGGGAAAAAAGTAGATGAGTAGTTGAATAGTTGAATAGTTTTTTAGGATAATATAGATCCAATTTTTAGCATCCATACGGTGGCGAAAGTTACCCATGCGAGAGCTGGTAGCCCCGCCGAGGTGGTATGAGAGGGCATTGGGTATATAGAGTGTTTGGTATCTTAAATTGTGAAGTCTTAAAGATAAATCAACATCTTCTTCGTAGGCAAAAAAATCTTCGTCAAAACCCCCGACTTGGTTAAATATTTTTTTATTATAAATAGTCAGAGCGGCACTTGCACCCCAGATTTCAAACCCACCCCCTGACCCCCTCCCTTGAAGAAATGAGGGGGAGTATTGTTTGTTATTGCTGATGTTGTCGCATTTGCCGGAATAATAAAATTTGAG
>CAZJUH010000020.1:0-6570 GCA_964549165.1 uncultured Gammaproteobacteria bacterium
GCCTCTTTTTCTATTCCAGTTGAAAATATTTCTAAAAGCGGCCTTCGCCATTTAATTGATCCCAGCCAGGTCAGTGAAATTTATAAACTTCTCAAAAAACCTCTTGACAGTAATACCATTTTTGATTTTAAAACCATCAAAGAAATTCTTTATCTTAATGACCCTCTTAAAACTGTCTATGTTTTAAAACAACTTAATGCCAATAAAGTCGCTACTGCCGAAAAATTCTCTCAAAATTATCAGGATATTACCAATAAAATTATATTCCATCTCTCCGCTGAAATTGCCTTTGTCACCAAAAAGAAAACTGAGTCCATTGAAAAAAAGATCCGTTCCCTACTCTAAATAACTTTTACCCCTCGATAAATTCTCTTATCTCTTTCATTCTCGTTAGTGCCAGTAGTATTCCTCCAATATGTTCCACTATTTTCATTTTTGTTGCCTTCATCCCCAGATGAACACAACAACTTTTGGGAATAAGTTCATCATTCTCTGCCCAAAATACCATCATATTTTTCCAATCTTTAGGTAATATGTTTTTGTATATCTTAGTATACTCTGTAACTGCCTCTTTAAAAGTATTATTCCGGTCAATTAATGCTTTGTAATATATTTCCTCGTTTTTGGATAAATTTATTTTTGGTCGGCTCCATCCACAAAGAGAAATTATTTTGGGAATTTTTTCTTTGTATTTATTTTTAGCAATTAATGACGCCACCATTCCGGCACTAATTCCAATTAGTACTACCTCTCCATCCACCGCTTCAATTTTTTTATCTAATTTATTTTTTATTTGTTCAAAACGTCCACATGTCTCCCAGCAGGAATCAAATATTTTTGTTTCAATCCCCAAATCCCTACTTAATCTCCCCTCCGCCATTTTCAAAATTGGCAAAGTCGATTCCTGATTCAAACCGGTCAACACAAAAACTTTTTTAATCATCTTGGCAGGCCTGTATGGAGTCGAACCATAAATAAAGGTTTTGGAGACCTCTGTGATGCCATTTCACTACAGGCCTAAATCACACGGGTGGATTTATCCACCGTAGCCTTGGCGAAAGTGGACCCAAGGGGACTCGAACCCCTGACCTTTCCCATGCCATGGGAACGCGCTACCAACTACGCTATGGGCCCAAACTTAATTACGGTACCCGCTATTCTATCAAATATTTGCCCTTTTTTTAATTTGAATCATTTTTTTAATTTGTTATCATGTAGCTATTATGTCTACTCAAAAAGTCACTAAAGCTGTTATCGCCGCCGCCGGCCGCGGCACCCGTTTTTTACCCACCGTAAAAGCCTACGCCAAAGAGCTCGTTCCCATCATCAACAAACCCAATATTCAATATCTGATTGAGGAAGCTATTGCTGCCGGTATTACCGAAATTTGTATTGTCCACCGCCATGGCGAAAAAACCATTAAAAGATATTTTGCTCCCGACAACGACTGGGAAAATTACCTAAAATCGGTTAATAAAAGCGACTCTTTGGATTCTCTGAGAACTATTTGGAAAAAATTAACCACCCTAAAATTCGTTCCACAACACCTTCACCTTCCTTACGGCAACGCCTCCCCTCTTTTAGCCGCCAAATCTTTTATCAGCAACGACCCTTTTGTCTACATGTTCGGCGATGATTTAATCGTCGAAAAAGAGACTGGACGTTATCTCAGTAAAATGATTTCCACTTTTGAAAAATTTTCTCCCTCCGTTGTTGTTTCAGTCAAAGATGTCGGACCGGAGGAAATTGTCCGCTACGGCTCAGCCAAGTATGTTAAAGATGCAAAATACCCAAATCGTATCTCTGGAATGTATGAAAAATTACCAGCTTCAGAGGCCCCCTCCTTCTTTGGTCAAGGTGGCCGCTTCGTTGTCGATGCCGCCAAACTCTGGCCTGTTTTAGCTACTCAAGGCCTCAGTCGTGACAATGAACTTTGGTTTGCCGATGCCGTCAATACTCTTGCCGGCAATGATGTTGTGTTAACCGAAGCCACCGACGACAGATCCGACTGGATGACCACTGGCGACCCTCTTCGCTGGCTCAAAGCCAATCTCGCCGTGGCCATGCTCAATGATCAAATCGGCCCTGAAATAAAAGAATTTGTCAAACATCTCTAAGCTATATTGTAATATATCTATCTTTAATACTGTGCTATATTTTACTTATGAGTTATAAGATAGCTTTTTATGCATCATGTCGCGGAGAAAATATAATTCAAGACTTTATCGATTCTCAGGATCAATCTATTAAATCAAAATACGCCCGTTTAGTCGCTTTATTAATTCAACACGGCCCAAACTTACATTTTCCATATTCTCGTAAACTTACAAAGAATCTTTATGAACTCAGAAGTCAAGGTGATACTAAAATAAGAATTATTTATACCCAAATTAACCAGAAATTCACAATACTTCATGCCTTTAAAAAGAAAACTCAAAAAACACCATCTAAAGAGATCAAAACTGCCGAACAAAGACGTTTGACATTAATATAACACATATGTTATTTTATTGATATGAAAAACACAAAAGTAGACATAAAAAAATTGCCCTCAGCTAATGATTGGCTTGCCAAATCTCTAAAAGATCCCGAATTTAAAAAAGAGTACGACAAACTTCAACCTGAATACGAACTAATCAGTAAATTAATCGAAGCTCGTATCCATCAAAAATTAACTCAAAAAGATATTGCTAATCGTATGGGTACCAAACAATCCGCCCTCGCCCGCCTCGAATCCGGCCGTGCCAATCCTACCCTCGCCTTTGTCCAAAAGCTAGCTACCGCCCTTGGCACCGACATCACTCTCACCTTTCCTGGAAAATAAATAGTAATAATTATTACTAAATATATTGAACACCCCTCAATTTTGAATTTAATCTATTTATCGAATGATATCCTATAACTTGACATTATTGCATTTTCTTGATACACTTTCTTACAATTAATTGTTGATTGATATAGTCAACTTTTAATTTTTTTAACAACAAATTCTGGCCATTAAGGCCAGAGGAGAATAAGGAGTTGGGTGGCTCCTCAGTTATCTCAACCCCTTATCTCCTTTGGCTTTAAAAAAAATAAAACTATAGACAAGTTAGTTATAATTTGATACACTTATAATAGTTAACTATTATAATTTTAAATTTAATAAAATGAATAAAGAAGTAAAAAATATTTTTAGAGTAACTACTGCAGGCCTTATTATTGCTACTGGTGTGGCTTGTGCCAACAAAGCTCCACAATCTTTAGATCTTGATAAAACCCCTACTCCTATTACCTCTACTTTCAGTCCTGATCCAGATACCGATATACAGGGAAATATCACTTCGGCTCCGGTAGAACTTTCTCCTCGGGCTACCGAAACTCAAAAAGCTTCAGAATTCTTAGTCGCCAAAACACCAGATATTAAAGCTGGTTTAAGTGAAGCTACTACTTCTTTCGCCGAGCACCTAGATACTCCAGAATACGGGATTCGATCAACCTATACTTCTAGATCTTTTCTTTTCCCTCAGATTCCTTGGAATCAAGAATTAACTAAAGAGCAGCTGGAAATCATCGAACAAACCTGGCAGTCTGTTGAGGTTTCAGTTCCCGAAGGTTCAACCGCTAGATTATTTTCTGGTGGATTCAAACAAGGTGATTATCAAATAGAAGAAGGTGTTTTATTGACTTTAAACCCAGGAGTCTATGATTTTCAAATGAGAAATGGTGAAATCACCATTAGACCTGATAGTCAAAAAGATTTCGCTGATAAAGACCTTCAAAGAATAATCGACCAAATTAAATTTGGAAATTTTGATATCGATAATCCGCTAATCTTGGCTCGAGTTACTCCAGATCTTTTATCTAGAATTCCTAAAGACATTATTACCAGTAACGGTACTGAAATAATGCCCTCTCCAGAAAAAAGTAAAAACTAATTTTATTAGGTTTTAATTCATACGGGGATCTGTTTTTCAGATCCCCGTCTTTAGATAATGACCAACTATAAAATTAAAAAACCAGTTCTATCAGTCTACATGCCAGTTTTTAATGCCGCCCCCTACTTAACTCAATCAATCGAATCTATCCTCAATCAAACTTACAAAAATTTTGAATTTATTATTATCGACGATGCTTCCACTGACGATTCTTGGAAAATTATTAAATCCTTTGCCCTTCGCGATCCGCGTATTCGTGCCTATCGTAACCGCCTTAATTTAGGTGTTTCCACCACTTCAAACATTGCCATATCCCTGGCTCGCTGTAAGTATCTAGCCCGTATGGACGCCGATGATATCTCTACTTCAGATCGTCTAGAAAAACAAATAAAATATTTAAAATCAAATCCTAAAACTATTATTGTTGGTGGCCAGTGCACCATCATTAATCAAAACAATCAAATTATTGGTTTCAAAAACTTTCCCCTTTCCTCAGCCAGCATCAACGATATGCTTTTCTGGGCTGCTCCTATTCAGCAAGGTTATATGATGATCAATCGCTCCCTTTTACCTAAAAATTTTCCTTGGTACTGCGCCACTAAAACCAGCGCCGAAGAGGTTGACTTGTATTTTAGATTGTCTCAATACGGCCTCTTTGCCAATTTAAAAGATAATTTATATTTCTATCGCCAAGTTGAAAATTCTCTTTCCCGAATTAATCCTAAAAAAACTTTTTATCTTACATTAAAATCCCGTCTCGTCGCTATTAAAAATGGTTTTAAACCTTCAATTAAGGCTATTTTTATTAATTTAGCCCAAATTATTGTCATTTTAGTTCTGCCATCTTATTTAATTTATAGTCTCTGGTACTTTATCCGCGGGGTAAATCAAGCCCAATCTAAATCTCAAATTGGGACTTTTGCCTCAATCAAAGTATAATTTATTTAATGCCTTTTCTCTTGTGGATTAAATGTCACTTCCCCCAGTTTTTTCTCGTCTTAATTCTTAGTCTTCTCTGTTTTCAAAATTATACTCCCGGCACCTTTCTCACCGGCTGGGACAATCTCATGCCAGAATTAAACATCTGGCTAAACCTAAAACGTTCTTTTTTTGCCGTCTGGCAACAGTATCAAGGGCTGGGACTTGTCGGTGGTATGGCTCATGCCACTGATCTCATTCGTCAGTTGATAATTCTGCCTTTCACCCTATTTTTACCCATAAGCTTAATTCGTTATCTCTGGCATTTTGCCATGCTATTTTTGGGAACTTTTGGTATCTTTCATTTACTCAAAAAAAATAAATTTTCTTCCTTAATTTCTTTTACTGCTGCCCTTTTCTATCTTCTCAACTTTGGCTCCGTCCAATATTTTTGGGTCGCTTTTGAACCCTTCTCTACCTTTTGGGGCTTTTTCCCCTGGCTAATTTATTTTCTTATCAGTTACCTTCAATCCCCTGTTAAAAGCAATCTTAAAAAATTAATTATTATTAATATTCTCGCCATCCCCTCTTTCTACGTCCAAACCATTTTTATTGTTTATTTAATTTGCGTCACTTTAATTTTTCTTGCTCATTTTTTAACCAATTTCAAAGCTTCTCACCTACTCAACTACTTATCTATTTATCTTCTCTTCTTTTTAATCAACTCTTTTTGGCTTTTGCCTCAATTTTATTTCCTAAAAAATAATCTTCAAAACCCCGTTGCTGGCATCGGCAACTTTATGAGCAATGAAGAAACTTTTGCCCGCAATCAGGCTCGAGGCAACCTCTCTGATTTTCTTCTCCTCCGAGGCTATTATTACGATTTTTCCAGCAACGGCCAACCTTTAATGTCTACCTGGCTCTCTTATTTTTCTAATCAGTATATACTTGTTTCTGGCTATATTATTTCTTTTTTTATTATCTTAGGTCTGATTTTTCTTCTTTCCCAACCTAAAAAATTTAATTATATTTCTTCTTCACTTTTTCTTTTTTTTCTTCTTTCTTGCCTTACCCTACTTTCAAATCTCGGTCCGTTTAAAGAATTAAACTCTTTCATTCGCACTCTTCCCTTAATTAATCAAATTTTTCGCTCGCCGTGGACCAAATTTTTAGTTCCCGCATCTTTTACCTTTTCCCTCCTATTAGCTTTCGGCCTCCATTTTTTAACCAACTTTCTTCGTCAAATTAAATATTCTCATCTTATTTCTAATTTATCGACTCATCTTGTTCTAATTTCTTTTTTTCTCTTTTCCTTTCCAGCATTCAGAGGAAACTACTTTTCAACTGATATCCGTCAAAAAATACCAGACGAATATTTTGAAATTTTTTCCTTTCTTAAATCTCAAAATATTACTGGCCGGATTGCCAATTTACCCCAGGGTTCTTTTTGGGGTTGGACCAACTATAAATGGGGTGTTAGTGGCTCTGGTTTCCTCTGGTACGCCATTGAAAATCCAATTCTGGACCGGGCCTTTGATGCCTGGAATCTAAAAAATGAACAATATTATTGGGAACTTAGTCATGCTCTTCAAAGTAATAACACCATTCTCTTGGAAAATGTTATTTCTAAATATTCGATTGAATACATAATTTTTGACAATAATATCTATTTTCCAGATGAAAAAATCTACAGTAAACTATCCCTTTCCACTAAAGATCTTCTAAATTCTATTCC
>CAZJUH010000021.1:0-5803 GCA_964549165.1 uncultured Gammaproteobacteria bacterium
GTCATTCGATACCTTTATTATTTATGCTAAACTTTGGGAGAAACAAGTCTATGACACTAAAAGCCGCCATCTATGATCCGTATTTAGATACCCTGGGAGGAGGGGAAAGATATTGCCTTAGCGTCGCCGAAATACTACTTAAAAATAAATATAGGGTTGATATTTTTTGGTCTGGAGACGAGAACATAATTTCTACCGCTGAAAAAAGGTTCAATCTAAATTTAGAAGGTCTAAACCTTGTTCCTGATATTTTTGGTCTTATCCCTAAAAAAATAGATTTAATTGAAGATAATAATTTTAAATCAATTCACAGCCATCCAATTTTACCGTTAAATCTATTTCAAAAAATAAAAAATATTTATATAAAATATAGGGTTTTGTCTCAGTATGATTTGATTTTTTATCTCAGCGATGGCAGTATTCCCTTATTGTTTTCAAAAAATAACCTTCTCCATATTCAGGTCCCATTTATTCAAAAAGATAATTATTTTAATAAGTTTTTAAATTCCATCAAAGTAAGATTTATAAATCAGGTTATCTGCAATTCTCAATTTACTTCAAAATTCTTAAATAATTTTCCAAAAAACAAAGTCAATATTCTTTATCCCCCTGTAGATGTTGAAAAATTCTCCTCTTCAGATAATAAAGAAAATATAATTCTATCTGTTGGCAGATTTGACAATATTTTAAATGCCAAAAAACAGGATGTATTAATAGAGGCCTTTAAAAAAATTCATCAAAATAATCGAGAGAATAAATGGAAATTAATTTTAATGGGTGGTAGTCGTGATTTACCGGAAAAAAATCATTATTTATCTCATTTAAAAAAAATAGCCGGGTCTTTACCTATTGAGTTTATTGTTAATCCCGAATTTAGCGAATTAAAAGAAATATATTCAAAATCAAAAATCTATTGGCATGCAGCCGGTTTTGGGGTCGACGAATATCTTCATCCCGAACAAACTGAGCATTTTGGGATGACCGTGGTTGAAGCCATGGATTCAGGTCTCGCCCCCCTGGTTGTCGCCAAGGGTGGTCTGACTGAGATTGTAACTGAATCAGTTAATGGCTTTACCTGGCAAACTATCGACGAACTAATCTCCAAAACTCAGATTCTAATCGCCACTCCAGCCGATTTAGACAAACTCTCTAAAGCGGCTCACAGTTCATCCCAAGTTTTTTCTAAAGAAAATTTTGAATCTAAGTTTCTTAGTTTAATTAGTCAATGAAAATTTCGGTAATTGTTACCAACTGGAATGGAAAAAAACTTTTAGAAAAGTTTTTAGAAAAAGTAATTATTAATTCACCAGAGGCGAATGAAATAATTTTGGCCGATGACGCCTCGACGGACAAAAGCCTAATTTTTGTCAAAAATTTACAAAAAAAATATTCTAAATTAAAAATAATAACTCATAAAAAAAATATTGGTTTTAGTCGAAATTCAAATCAGGCGACCAAAAAAGCGGTAGGGGATTTAATCGTATTTTTAAATAATGATATTAATCCCCATCCAGGTTATATAAAAAATTCACTTAAACATTTTAGTGATTCCCAAGTAATTGGAGTCGGTTTTTCTGAGCTAGGACACGAAAATTACGGTTCCATTTATTGGAAAAATGGTTATCTTCAGCTTCGTCCCGGATATTCTAAAATAACACATATATCCGCCTGGGTATCCGGGGGATCTTCGATTATCAGAAAAGAATATTTTTTAAAACTCGGCGGTTTTGACAATATTTATGAACCATTTTATTTTGAAGATTTTGACTTTGGTTTTCGGGCTTGGCGCTCTGGCTATAAGTTACTTTGGGAACCCGCTTCCATTGTTGAGCACAAACACGAGAGTACCACTTCAAAATTTTCAAAAAGACTATTAGTTTATGTCAAAGAAAGAAATCATTTAATTTCTGTTTTGCGTAATGTTACCGATAAAAAACTTCTTTTTGAAAACTTTTTATTTTCCATACTCCGGGTTTTATCCGGACCAAACTATCTAAAAATAATTCTCGCTTCCCACCGACAAATCAAAAAATATCCCGAGCCGATATCATTTCCGATTAAGACAGATCGTCAAATTCTTGATTTATTTAAATGAAGTTCAATCGCCAAATAATATATTTTTTGGTTGCTGTTTCTGTAATATTTTTAAGTTATAAATATTATCATCTCAAATGGCTTGGTTACGAAAGTATTCCCGGAACTACTAATATCTTAGACGAACGAAACTATGCTTTTGCTGGTTACACCTTTCGTAAAACTGGTGTTCCCACCGCTTGGACAAACATGGATATTTATAAAGATTTGGCAGATACCAAAAAACATACTAACATAGCTTTCAATGGATTACATATCACTTCAAATAGTCAAAACCCAAGCTTAAAGAACATTTCCGATTTTAATTATCCTGTTTATTCAGTTACAGATATTGATATTGGAAAAGGCGAAGACACTATTCGTCTTGTTCAACCATTCTTTGATCATCCGATTTTGGGTTCCTATCTTTACTCCCTAAGAATTTCTAATAACCCGCAAAATTACAGTCAGCTTCAACCGGCAGACTATCGATATGTTTCTTTAATTGCTTCAGTAATATCCGGAGTTTTAATCTTTATAGCCGCTTTTCTTATCTTCAAAAATTTAGCAACATCTTTCTTTTCTCTGGCTATTTATTCTACTGTTCCGATTTATATTCTTTCTTCTCG
This sequence comes from uncultured Gammaproteobacteria bacterium, assembly GCA_964549165.1. Classification (GTDB taxonomy): domain Bacteria; phylum Patescibacteriota; class Microgenomatia; order UBA12405; family UBA12405; genus UBA12158. The sequence continues at coordinate 2,703 of CAZJUH010000021.1, forward strand.
TTACGCTCTTTTTGAAAACTTACTTATTCCTCTTTACCTTGGCGCTGTAATTCTACTTACTCTTTATTCTTCTAAAAAATCAAATTTCTTGTTGTTATTAATTGGTTTAATCTCTGGTCTTGCTTTTAATATCAAAGAAACTGGTATTTTTGTTTTAATTTTTTCAACCATATTTTTATTTAGCGAAAGAATTTCTTTTAAGAAGTTATTGTTTGTTTTTTTTCCATTTTTAATTTTGACCTTAATTTATTATGGTTATGCTTTTTATTTGTCACCTCAACTCATGTCTCAGCTTCTTTTTAGTCAAGCCAATCGTGGTTTTTATGGTTCACTAAACTTTATTTCCTCAATTAATAATTTAGCCTTTCACAATTTTCCTATTGAAGGTTATTGGCTCTGGGGTTTTATTTCTCTTGTTATGTTAGATATAAAAAATCGTTCACATTCCATACTTCATCTTGGTGCAATTACTTATATTTTAGTTTTTATATTTTTTGGCGGTAGTAACTATCCTTGGTATTATTTGCCTTTAGTACCATCATTTGTTTTAGCATCTGCTTATCAATTAAAACAATTATTTGTCTCGCCAACATACACTCGCGCTTTCTTATTCTTCTTTTTTCCTTTTTGCACCTCATTTTATTGGGGATATTCTGTTTTTCATTCATCCTCAAACTTAATTAATATATTTCGAATTATTTTACTTACATTCTTTTCGATTTCATTTGGTTACATTTATTTAAAAAAATCTAACTATCCGTTAAAATTTATTAATCCTGCACTTCTGAAACCTCTTTGGTATCTTGTTCTAATCATAATTATCTTTCAGGTCAACAAGTGGAACTGGCAATCTTTTCTTTACATTACCGCCAATTGGAGCCAACTACCAAACTCATTTTATATAAAATGAATATGAAAAACCCATATCAACTCAGTATCATCATTGTAACCTGGAACACAGCAAATATCACTTTTAAATGTGTTCAAACAATTAAAAAATATCTTGTAAATTTTAAATACGAAATAATTGTAGTTGATAATGCTTCTGACGACGACACGGTTGTAAAACTAAAAAAAGAGAGTGGGGTAGTGATAATCGAAAATAAAGCCAATTTAGGTTTTGGCAAAGCTAATAACCTTGCCACTGCCAAGGCCAAAGGTGACTACCTCTTATTTTTAAATTCCGACATGGAACTTTTGGATAATGAATTAAAAAATATGTTCGATTATATTAATTCTCACCCAAACATCGGTTTAATTGGTCCCAGGTTTCTTAACACTGACCTTAGTGACCAAGGTTCAGTCTTTCCACCCCAGACTCTTTCAAATGCTTTTAAAGAGTTCTGGTTGGGTCAAAATACATATTCCAAATTTGTTCCTAATACAAAGGAACCGATTGAGGTTTTTTCTGTTTCCGGAGGCGCCGTCATGCTAAAACGCTCTCTTTTTGAAAAAATCGGCGGTTGGGATAAAAGATATTTTATGTATTACGAGGATTTGGAATTATGCCGTCAAGTAAAAAAAATGGGTTATAAGGTGTTTTATTATCCTCAATGTCGTTTAATTCATCGTCATGGCGCTAGTGGTAAATCTCTGGCCGATTCCGCCAACCAATGGCGTCGTCTTATTCCCAGTTCTAAAATCTATCACGGTCTAATAAAACATTATCTCTTATTTTTAATAACCTGGTCAGGACAAAAATGGCAAAAAACATTTGGAAAAAAGATATAAAAATTATTTTTGTTTTTACGCTTATTTTACGACTTATTTTAGCTCCTCTTTTTTATCATCCCGATATCAAGTCTCAGAATTTTCATTTCCAATTTTTATCCCAGGGTGTAGTTAATATTTATCAATATATTAACGAGAATAAACAAAATTTACCCTACCGGGACACCTTTAATTATCTTCCCTTAACATACATCGCTTTTGGTGCTGAGCAAATTTTACTCAGACCTTTTCTCCCCGTAGATTTTTTTACCTGGTTAAATGATTGGGGGGCCACGCAAAATAATTATCCCAATCTTTTTTATTTTATGCTTATTCTAAAATTGCCATACATCTTTTTTGATCTGGGTATTGGCTATTTACTCTACAAGCTTTATGGTAAAAAAATACTTAGCATCTGGCTCTTTAACCCACTATCTCTTTATCTTATCTATATTTTGGCAAATTTCGACATTGTCCCGGTATTTTTTTCAGTCCTTTCTTTCTATTTTTTAGAAAAATCCCGCAATCCTTTAGCTTTCATTTTTTTAGGTATTGCCACCGCCTTAAAACTTTATCCGTTGTTATTTTTTCCTTTTTTTATTTTTTACCACCCCACTAATATCAAGAAAATCATCGGCAACACTTTTTCTTTTTTATTACCGCTAATTATCTCCGTTTTTCCTTTTATTTTTAACCCATTTTTCATCCAGGCCTTTTCCGGTTCCGGTTTAACCCAAAAAATTACTGAGTTTAAAATATTAAATATTCCTATTTATCCGTTAATTTATATAATAATTTTAGCCAGATATTATTTCTCTAAAAATAAAAATCTTGAAAGATCATTTCTCTGGCTATTTCTGGCCTTCATAGTGTTTGTAAATTTCCACCCCCAATGGCTACTTTGGTTTTTACCCTTTATTTTATTACCCATATCAAAAACAAAATTTAATACCATTATTTTTATATTAATTATTTTGCTGTCTTTACTCTATATTGTTCTTATTAATGATCAGTATCTTTTTTGGGGCCATCTTATACCCATTGATTTAAATTTTATAAATATAAGTAGTCCATACCTGATTGTCACTCAAAGATTTCATCAAAATCCGCAGTTTATTCAGCAACAATTAAAATTAATCATCGCATTTTTATCGTTTAAATATATTTATCCACTTCGTGAAAAAAATAATTAGATACCTTTTTATCGAATTAACACTTGTTGGCATATTGATAATTATATTTCCATCCTTTGTAATCAGAGAAAAAATAGGTACAGACGTTGAGGGAGGTAAACCAATTCTGTCACTTCAGACAGGTAAATTTTATACCCAAAAAATTAGTAATTCGACTAAAAGTATTAATTCAATTAGCTTGCAACTCAAAAATCCTCA
>CAZJUH010000022.1:0-4830 GCA_964549165.1 uncultured Gammaproteobacteria bacterium
CAAAGAAAAGACCGAAATCGCTTAATTAGACTTAAAGGTAGGGGAAAGGATTGTTTTTTTTGTAAAAGCAAAAAAGACCCTAACTGGCATGATTTTGAAAAACTAAGAGAGTTTTTAACTCCCCGATGTCGGATTGTTTCGGCTCAGGCGAGTGGAGTCTGTATGAAACACCAGAGAAAGTTGTCCCGGGCTATAAAAGAAGCGAGAGAGTTGGCCTTGTTGCCTTATACCGCCTCCGAAGAGTAAGATAGAAGAAGTATGATAAAGGCTAAATTATGGCAGAAAAAGGTTAACAAACTGGCTGATTTAAATTTTGAGGCAAAAGACAAAATAATTAAGGTAGCCAGGCTTGACGAAAGTATTTTAATTAAAGCTGAGGTAATTGAAGTTAAGGGAATTATTTGTCTTGAGCTTGATAACTGTCCAGAAAGTGAAATTCCTATCAAAAAAGTAAACAAGGACGAGTGGGATAAGTTAAGGTAAAATAGAATAATGCAAAAACAGATAAGAAATATATTTTTATTTTTAGCCTTATTTTCGGTAGTATCTCTGGTTAGTTTTAATATAGGAAAAACTGTTGGTCTTGAAGCGGCCGGAAGCAACCTAAAAACCGAAGCTTTAGATTTGTCGCTGATGTGGAAGGTTAAAGACAAGCTTGAACAGGAATTTTTGGAAAAAGATAAGCTGAAAGACGAAGAGATGACCTATGGGGCAATTTCAGGAATGGTCTCGGCTCTTGACGATCCATATACCGTGTTTTTGGCACCAAAGGAAAATAAAAGCTCTAATGCTGATCTGGCTGGTGAATTTGGGGGAGTGGGAATACAACTTGGCTATAAAGAAAAAAACTTAGCGGTGATGGCGCCGCTGGCCAAGACCCCTGCCGATAGGGCTGGCGTAAAGGCCGGAGACTTAATTTTGAAAATTACCGACAAAGAAAATAATATTGATCGAGATACGGCCGGGATAACCCTTCAAGAGGCGGTAGAACTAATCAGGGGTAAGGTGGGGAGTGAAGTCACTCTTAAATTGTTTCGGGAGGGAGAAAAGGATACTTTTGAGGTGAAACTGATAAGAGATAATATTGTCGTCCCTAGTATGGAGACAGAGTGGATAAAAAAAGGTGAAAAAAGTATTATTTGGGTAAAATTGTATAAATTTAGTGAACAAATATATAATGACTGGCCTAAGGCAGTGGATAATATTATAAGTGAAAAAAAGAGATTAGGTGGCGATTTTGGAGGCATAATTCTCGATTTGAGGAATAACCCCGGTGGTTATTTGCAGGCGAGTGTACTGGTGGCCTCTGATTTTTTAAAAGAGGGAGTGGTGGTGACTCAAAAGTCGGCGGACGGCAAAGAAGAAAAATATGAAGTTGATACAAGTCGGGGTAATTTATTAAATGATAAGCTAGTGATTTTAATCAATGAAGGCTCGGCCTCGGCGGCAGAAATATTAGCCGGAGCAATTAAAGGTTATGGCCGGGGAAAGCTCGTGGGAACGAAAAGCTTTGGGAAGGGGACAGTCCAGTCACCAGTTGATTTTCCTGATGGATCGGGCTTACACGTTACGATTGCCAAGTGGCTACTGCCAGATGGAAAGAATATTCATGGTGATGGGGTGACTCCTGATGTCGAAGAAAAATGGATACTACAACCAGCCGACTCCGCTAATAAAAGCTCCGTCGAGCCAAAGGATAACCAGCTTGATAGGGCAGTGGTTGAATTACTAAAATAAAATTTTAGATTATAATTTTATTATGAAAAACAGCAATTTTAGAATTTTATTGATGGGAATAGGAATTGGAATAGTGCTGATGGGGGCATTTAGCATGGGGAGGTTGTCAGTAAAAAAAGATGGAACTGAAGGCCAAATAAAAAATAGTCAGACAGTTCTTGATGAAGAAAAAGTGGTAACAAAAGTCGTTGAGGAGGCAACTCCAAGTGTTGTAACAGTCTCGATTAGTAAAACCCAGGTAATAAATGCTTTGCCGTTTAACCTTGATATTTTTGGTGATTTTTTTAATATTCCAAAGCAAAATCCTGAAACAAAACAGATCGAACAAGATATCGGAACAGGTTTTATTATTAGTCAAGACGGCCTTATCGTCACCAATAAACATGTAGTTTCGGATACAGAAGCAAAATATAAGGTAATTGTGGGTAAAGATGAAGAAGTTGAGGTACTAAATATTTATCGAGACCCGATTAATGATCTCGCTATTTTAAAAATTAATAAAACTGATTTAATTCCGGTAAAACTGGGAGATTCGGATAAATTAAAGGTAGGTCAAAGCGTAATCGCGATTGGCACGGCCTTGGGAGAATTTCGGTCGACAGTGACTAAGGGGGTTATTTCAGGTCTGGGTAGGGGGATAGTAGCTTCGAGCGGACTACTCGGCTCGGAAAAGCTTGATAATGTGATTCAGACAGATGCGGCGATTAATCCGGGAAATTCCGGTGGGCCCTTGTTTAATTCAATAGGTGAGGTCATTGGAGTAAATGTAGCAGTTTCGCAAACGGCTCAAAGTATTGGTTTTGCCCTACCTATCAATATTGTTAAGGAATCGATTGAGCTTTTCAATAGTACGGGACAATTTGAAAGACCATATCTTGGAGTAACTTATGCCATGATTACCAAAGAATCAGCGCTTTTAAATGAAGTACCGGCTGGAGTTTTTGTTCAGGGAATAGTAAGTGGAAGTCCGGCGGAAAAGGCAGAGATTAAAATTGGAGATATTATTTTTGAAGTTGATGGAAAAAATATTATTAAAGAAAATATAATTCTCGCTACTTATATCAATAAAAAGAAAATAGGGGAGAGTGTTGATTTAAAAATCTGGAGAGACAAAAAGGAAATGGAAGTTAAGGTTGTTTTGGAGAAGAAGAATTAGAGAGAGGCTCGTCTAAGACAGTTAATTCGAGTAATAAATCGTAAAGATCGCCATTGAGACATTTAGTTAAATTAAAATCTTTTTCGAGGCGATGGTCTTTAATTTGATTTCGAGCATAATTGTAGGTTCGGATTTTGTCGGCGCGCATGGCGAGTCCAACTTTTTCCCTGGTAGTACCAAGTTTGGCTGTTTTTCTATCTTCCTCAAGCTGCCATAATTTAGCTTTGAGTAAATCCATAGCAATGGCTCGGTTTTGCTCTTGGGAGCGTTCCTGACGCACGGAAAAGGTTAGCCCGGTGGGTTTATGGAAGATTCGAACGGCAGTGGAAACTTTGTTGACATTTTGACCACCATTGCCACCGGCGCGGGAAGCGGTCATCTCGATATCATCAGGATTGATAACGATATCACCGGAGGTTATTTGAGGATAAACGGCCACAGCGGCAGTTGAAGTTTGAATCCGACCGTGTTTTTCGGTGATGGGAATGCGCTGAACCCGATGAGTACCGGTTTCCCACTTAAGTTGATTAAAAGCATCAAGACCGCTAATTTTTAGAATATCGTTGTCGAGATAGTTGACTTTCCAGCCAATTTTTTCACAGTAGCGAATGTACATGCGCATTAAATCACCCATCCAGAGGGCAGATTCTTGACCGCCAGGACCGGGACGAAATTCGAGAATGGCAATGTTGGAATTAATTGTAGGCATATAAAAACCCTTTCCCCCGTCGCTGCGGGGGATTTCCCTTCAAAAGGGCAAATTATTAATAAAACCCCTCTTTGTTTTCTCTCCCTTTTTGAAGGGGAGAAGTTCCGATAAATATCGGAACAGAGGGGTTTTGTAGCTAATTTTCTTTTTTGTCTTTTGTTTTTTTAGCAGCTTTAGCAACTTTGGCAGCTTTGTAGGCAACACCTTGGGCTTGTTTTTCTTTAAATTTATCAATTCTTCCCTTGATATCGACAAATTTGTGTTGACCGGTGAAGAAAGAATGACATTTACTACAGACTTCGACTTCGATTTTTTCGAGAGTAGAGCCGGTGGTGAATTTGTTGCCGCAGGCACAAGTGACTTGGGCGTCAGTGTGGTAAGTAGGATGAATTCCTGATTTCATAGGTATTGATTATAGCAGATTATTGATAATTTCGTCTTGGGAAATTGTTTTTTGCTCACCGTTAGCCATATTTTTTAGAGTGACTTCGTTCTTGGCGGCTTCGTCGCTGCCGATAAGGGCGACAAAAGGAATATTTTTTGAAGAAGCATATTTAAATTGCTTACCAATTTTTTCCTCATCCGGATAAAAAGTAGTGGGAATATTATTTTGACGGAGAAGGGAAGTCAACTCTAAAGACTGTATTAAAGTGTCTTGACCAAAATTAGCAACCATAATTTTGGTCTTAGTTTTGGGCAAATTTGGAAGCAAATTCAGCTCGATAATGCAATCAACGATACGATCAAGACCGAGAGTGGTGCCGACCGCAGGAATGTCAGGACCGCCCAAAGTTTTAGTTAAAGTATCGTAACGGCCGCCGCCGGTGATGGAACCAATTTTTGGTTCTTCGACGTAAGTTTCAAAAATGGTGCCGGTGTAATAATCAAGGCCGCGAACCATGGTGGGGTCAAAGGTATAGCTCCATTCCGGAAGCTTAAAAGATTTAATGGCCGTGAAGACCGCGGCTAAATTTTCATCGGGTTTAGCTATTTTGATATATTTAAAAAGAGAATCAATTTGAAGCTGGGTAAAGCCTCTGTCATTGAGTTCTTTTCTTACTCCATCTCCACCAATTTTCTGGAACTTATCGAGACTTTGAAGAGCCTGATTTTGATTTTCAGTGATGCCACTTTGGAGTAAAATATTTTTTAAAACAGCACGACTATTTATGCGGATGGAAAACTTTTTAAAATCTAATTTTTTAAGAGCGGTGTAGATGACGGCGAC
>CAZJUH010000023.1:0-4816 GCA_964549165.1 uncultured Gammaproteobacteria bacterium
ATTTATTCAGATTTTATGTCCCCCTTGGTAGTGAGTTAATCAAAATGACCGGTTCAGAAATAGAGCCGCTCAAATACGAAGAGCTGGGAAAACAGGTCTTTGAAGGCTTTTATGGCAATAAATATCCTCTCTATGCCAATTCCAGCTCAAAGGTTTCGATCCAATATACAACGCCAATTAAGGCCAGTAAAAACTATACTCTTTATCTTCAAAAACAACCGGGAACCAAAGCCATTGAATACGAAATATCGCTAAACGGTCAAAGTCAAGAAAAGTTTTCTTGGGAAGCTGATAAAACTATCAAGCTTTCACTCTAATGCCCAAATTTATTTCGACTGAGGCTCTGGTTATCAATAAGCAGCGCCGCCATGAAGGTGATTTACTTATTACTTTATTGACCCCAAATTTCGGCAAAATAAGCTGTCTGGCTAAAGGAGCCCAATCACTAAAAAGTAAGCGTCTAGGCCATCTTGAAATCGGCACCATCATCAAAAGCAGTCTCTATGACAAAAATTCTTTTTATTGGCTTTCCGAAACCGAATCCGTTACCGCCTTCCTCAAGTACTCTTCCTCTTTAAGTCAAATAAATTTGCTTTTTTATTTTTTAGAAATAGTCAACAAACTCCTTCCTTTCGACCAAAAACAAAGCAAGCTTTATCAAATAGTTGTGAGTGGTGTCAAATCCATAAGTCAAAACCACTATGCCAGCTTTATCAAAGAGGAAATGAGTTTTTTAGATGAGCTTGGTTACGGACTACCCACCGAAATTTCTCTTTCATATAAAAATAAAGATTATAAAATGGCTCAAGGCTTAATCAAAAAGTATTGTGAATCAATTATCGAAAAATCCCTTTACAGCCATAAACTCTTTCATTAATCAGTTATAATAACTCATGTCAAGTGAACAAAACGATTTAGTCACCAAAATTGTTTCCCTCTGTAAACGCCGGGGAATTGTCTTTCAAAATTCAGAAATTTACGGTGGTATCCAGGGTTTTTATGACTATGGTCCTATCGGCTCTCTCATCAAAAACAATTGGAAATCTCTCTGGCTCAAAAATAATGTCCAGGAGAGAAGCGATGTCGTCCTGATCGACGGCTCAATTATTACTCATCCCAAAGTCTGGGAGGCCTCAGGCCATGTCAAAAATTTTGGTGATGAGCTTATTGAATGCAAATCCTGTCACCAAAGATTTCGCCCTGATTTAATCGATAATGCCACTAAATGCCCTGAATGTGGGGGAAATTTCACCAATCCTAAAAAATTTAATATCTTATTTAAAACTGAAATCGGTGTCGTCGAAGGCGAAAAAATTCCCGCTTATCTTCGAGGAGAAGCCTGTCAAAATATCTATCTCGATTTTAAAAACATTGTCGATTCCACCCGCGTCAAAATACCATTTGGTATCGCTCAAATCGGCAAAGCCTTTCGCAATGAAATTACTCCCAAAAATTTTCTTTATCGAACCAGGGAATTTGAACAGTGGGATATTCAGTATTTTTGTCAGGAAAAAGATATGGACAAATACTACGAATACTGGAAAGAAACTCGAATGGCCTGGTATCAAGGACTCTTTAATCAAAAAGAGACTTTGCGTTTTCGTCAGCACCAAAAAGATGAGCTGGCTTTTTACGCCAAAAAGGCCTTTGATATTGAATATAATGCTCCTTGGGGTTGGGCTGAAATGGAAGGCATTCATTGGCGAGGGGATTATGACCTCTCACAGCACTCCAAATTTAGTGGACAGGATCTTAATTATCATGATCCCGTCACTCATGAAAAATATCTTCCCCACATCGTTGAAGCCTCGGGTGGAGTTGACCGCTCTCTCTTTTTCCTGCTTCTCGATGCTTATGAGGAACAAAAGCTAGACAGCGGTGAAACCAGAATCTTTTTAAAACTAAATCCCAAAGTTTCTGCCTATAAGATGGCCATTTTCCCCTTAGCCTCCAATAAACCTGAACTAGTCTCTCTAGCTAAAAAACTTTACGACGAACTTTCACAAAAATATTCTCTTGATTTTGATGACAGTAGCAACATTGGTAAAAAATATCGCCGCCAAGACGAAATAGGCACCCCCTGGTGTGCTGTTGTGGATTATCAAACCCTTGAGGACAACACTCTGAGCATCCGCGACCGCGACACTATGTCTCAAATCAGAATTAAAGTAGAAGAAATTGACTCTTGGCTGTCAAATAAGTTAAACTAGACCCATTATGAAAAAATATTTAATTCTCATCGTCTTTTCCCTGTTTTTTTTATCCGGCTGTGGCAAAAAAACTGCTCCGGCTCCCTCACCAACTCCGGCTCCAAAAATTGTCGAAATGGAAGTCCAAAATCGGCCTGAGATTACTCTCACCCCTCGCGCTGACGGTCATGAACTTTTTCTTAAAATTAATAAAATTTCCGATACTATTAGCAAAATTGAATACGAAATTACCTACCTCGCCACTGACACCAATCTCGAAATTGAAAAAGGCGCTAGCGGTATCCTCGAGAGCAGTGAACTTGTAGCTGGTAAAGCCGAGAGAAAAATACTGCTTGGTACCGAAAGCTGTACAAATGGCTGTAAATACAAATACGACACCGGCGTTAGTGGCGGCAAGCTAAGCCTTATTTTTTCTCTAAAAAACGGACAAATATCAATTTTTGAAACTCCTTTTATTTTAAAAAGTACCGCCGATCTTAAGAAAAGTGGTGGTCTTTTAGTCTGGAGTGAAGAAAATTTTACTTATACCCCCAAAAACAAGCTTAGTGGCTCTCATTTTTATATCGCCCACAAAAATTATCTCGATGGCAGCTACCTCATTACTAGTAGCGGTGCCCTTTAATGAACTATCACCAGCCCGTTCTCGCCCCGGAAATTATAAAATATTTTGACCCAAAAGCAGGCCAAATTTATCTTGATACCACCCTTGGTAATGGTGGTCACAGCCTCGAAATATTAAAAAAAGGTGCCACTGTCTGGGGACTTGACGCTGATCCTGTTAACTTAAAAATTGCCACCGACAGAATTAAAGCTCTGGACCTATCTCAAAATTTTCATCCACTTCTTGGCAATTTTAAAAATCTTTTAACTATCTGGAAAAAAGAAATCAACGAGCCTTTAGATGGCATTTTGGCTGACCTCGGACTAAGTCTCAATCAACAATCGGGTCAAGCACGTGGATTTTCTTTCAATGACACCTCTTCTCTCGACATGAGGCTGAGTCCCAAAACCCAAAAATTAACCGCTGAGGAAATTATCAACACCTGGGACAAAGACGAGCTTTATCAAATTTTTACGAAGTACACTCAAGAAAAATTAGCCAAACCCTTAATTTTTGAAATTATTAAAGCCAGGCAAAGCAGACCCATTAAAAGTGGCACGGAGCTTAGTCAAATAATCAGTTCTTATTATCAAAAAAAACATTATTCGACTTATCATAATCCCGCCACTAAAATATTTTTAGCCCTCAGAATTGCCGTTAATCACGAATTTGATAATTTAAACAAACTTCTCACTGCCGCTCCAAAAGTAGTTAAATCGGGTGGAAAAGTTGCCATAATTTCATTTCATTCCGGCGAAGATCGTTTAGTGAAACAGTTCAATCAAAAAAATCATTTCTCCTCAGAGAAAATTTTACCAAGCCACGGTGAGGTTAAAAAAAATCCACTTTCCCGCTCAGCTATCCTCAGGCTTTATAATCTTAATTGATGTCAAATCGAATTTTAATTGCTATTGCCCTGGCTCTTTTCGTTTTTCAAATTGCTTTTTCGCTTTACTATTCCAGTAAAATTGTCACCGAGAATCAAATTTATTCTGAGTTTAATAAAAAATATACCGATCTTAAATACGAAAATGAAAAATTAGAAATAAACTATGCCCAAAAAAACGCCATCAATCGAATCGAATCGTTCTAAAACGATTTTGGTTACTATTTATCTTTGTTTTGTCTTTATTCTCGCTAGATTATTTTACTGGCAAATAATTAAAGGACAAGAGCTTCGGGATAAAGCTACCTCCCAGCTCTATCGTCTCGAAAAAATAACCCCTCAGCAGGGCCACCTCCTGGCCTCAGATTCTTTTCCTCTTAGCCTCGACTACACCTACTACACCCTGTCTTTTTATAAACCAAATTTCAAAAAAGAACTCCCCGAAATACTGGCCGAAATAGAAAAAATAAAACCCTCTTTTGCCACTGAAAATGCCAAAATCTTAGATATTTTCAACAATCCAGCCCAAAAATGGGTCGAGTTTAAAAGCCAGTTTAATCGCGAAGAAATGCAAAGCTTAGTTTCAATTCCTGGCCTGGATTTTACTCTAAAGCAAGCCCGTTTTTACCCCGAAAATAATCTAGCCAAAAACATCATCATCAACCTTGAAAGATATTATCTCCGAAAAATATCTGGTCGCGTTGGTTTTATTAGAAGCATCGTCGACGGGATAGGCGGCAATCTCTTGACTCGTAAAAATTGGCAAAAAAACGAAATTGACGGAGAAGATATTGAGCTTTCCTTAAATCGTAAAGTACAGCTTTTGGCAGAATCTACAATTAAAAAATCTATTGATACTTACGATGCCGATTCTGCTTCAGTAATAATAATCAGTCCACAAACGGGAGAAATTTTAGCGATGGCCTCATCAGAGGCCTCACCCTCAGCCCTGATTAGTAAAATTCCGAACATTAGCGATCTTTTTGAACCCGGTTCAATCTTTAAACCTCTTACCATGGCCTCAGCTTTAGATTCTGGTAGTATCAATAGTGATTTTATCTGTCAAAAATGTAATCAGCCAAGGGTTATCGGTAAATATACCATCAACAATTGGAACGA
>CAZJUH010000024.1:0-4012 GCA_964549165.1 uncultured Gammaproteobacteria bacterium
TTGCCGTCGTGTCCCGCCTGCAAAAGCTGTTGCTTTAGCAACTGCGGGCAGGTGAAACTGGTATAAAACTTAAATAATTACCTAATTTAGGGTATAATATTAACAATTTGCCGTCGTGTTGAAACTGGTAGACAAGCACGTCTCAGAAGCGTGTGGAGCAATCCATGGAGGTTCGACTCCTCTCGACGGCACCGTACATTTAATTTTTTTTTTGCTAAAATAAGCATACTTCTAGCCGAAGTAGCCAAGATGGTCACGGCACTGGTCTGAAAAACCTGGGATATTGGTTCGAGTCCAATCTTCGGCACATTTCTATAAAACCAAACTGCGGGTATAGTATAGTGGTTACTATGCGTCCTTGCCAAGGACGAGTCACGGGTTCGAGTCCCGTTACCCGCTCAAAAAATGCCGCTGTGGTGGAACTGGTATACACGCAAGACTTAAAATCTTGTGGCCTCAAAAACCATGTGGGTTCGATTCCCGCCAGCGGCACCCTCTCGAAAAGTTGGGACTTAATCGGGCATCGCCCGCCGTAGTCCCGATTTATCGGGATGTAGGCGGGGATTGGCGCAATTGGCTAGCGTGCATGGTTTGGGACCATGAGGTTGCAGGTTCGAATCCTGTATCCCCGACTTAGGTCCGCCGTAATTTTTTAATAAAAACGTAGGCGACCAAATAGAATGACATTATCTCGTCCTCAATTTTTTAAAACCCTCACCGGCAAAAAGATTCCTTTACCAATATTTTTTCCCGATGCCACCCGGGCTGTTTTGAAAACCCTCGACTCTGAAGATATCAAAAATACTCAAACCTTAGGTATTTTAGTTAACACCTTCCACTTGTTTAAAGATCCAGGTAAAGAAGTAATTAAAAATTTCAAAGGAGTTGGGAACTTTATGAACTGGGGTGGGGGAATCATTTCCGACTCCGGTGGTTTTCAAGTCATGTCTCTGGCCAAAACGATGGGGGGTAATCAGGCGGTCAACAATATTGGCGTCACTTTTAAAATGGATGGTAAAAAAATTCTTTTTACTCCGGAAATGTCCATCAAACTTCAACTTGAATTAAAAAGTGATATGGTCGTAGTTCTCGATGATTTTACCGACCCAAAAGACAACTACGAAGAAGCTCAAATTAGTGTCCAGAGGACAATTAAATGGGCCCAGCAGTGTCGCCAAATATTTGATAAATTGGTTAGCCAGAAAAAATTAACTAAAGCCAAAACTCCCTATCTTCTGGGAGTTGTTCAAGGTGGTAAATATCAAGATCTTCGAAAATATTGTACGGAGGAGCTGGTTAAAATCGGTTTTGATGGTCTTGGCTATGGTGGCTGGCCAATAAATAATGATGGTTCTTTTGATTATGAATCAGCACAAACTATCGCCGACAATACACCCAAAAATTATTTTCTTTATGCCCTCGGTATCGGTAAGCCTCATGAAATCACTGCCCTAGTAAAAGAAGGCTGGAACATTTTCGACTGCGTTCTTCCTACTCGTGACGCCCGCCACAAACGACTTTATGTCAGTAATAATTCGGATTATAGCGACTACAAATATTACACTCCTGATAAAAATATTTATTATCGGGATCAGCACCCTATTTCTGAATTCTGTGATTGTCTTCTCTGCCAAAAATATTCCCGCTCTTATTTGGCTCACCTTTTTCGCATTAAGGAAATTACCGCCTTAAGACTAGCCACAATTCACAATCTTCGCTTTTATTCAAGATTAATGGAAACTCTCAGACCTATTTATTCTAAGTTATAATCATTTAATGTCAAAAACTATTCTCGTCACCGGCGGTGCTGGCCATATTGGCTCACACATTATTGAACAGCTTGTCGAAAATCCTAATAACAATGTTATTTCTCTTGATAATTATTTCACCGGAAAAATTGAAAACCATATCAATGGAGCCGAATATCGCGCTGGTCACACCAAAGATATTGATAAATTTATTCCTGAAACTCCTGACATTATTTATCATTTGGGTGAATATGCTAGAGTTGCTCCCTCATTTGACGATGTGGAGAAAGTCTATGATCTAAACATTCTTGGTACCTTTGCTGTCGTTAACTTTTGTCAAAAAAGAAAAGTTAGCAAACTAGTTTATGCCGCTTCTAGCACTAAATTTGCAATAGAGGGTGACGGCCGTCATCAAAACCCTTATTCATTTTCTAAAGCTACTAACGTCGATTTAATCAACAACTATGGCCGCTGGTATCAGTTACCCTATGCTATCTGTTATTTCTACAACGCTTTTGGACCTCGCGAAAATGGTATCGGCAAATACGCCACACTTATAGCCAAATTCGAACAAAACTATCTTGAAGGAAAACCTCTGACTATTGTTAAACCTGGAACCCAGAAACGTAATTTTACTTATGTTAGCGACCTTGCTAGAGGAATTATTTTAGTTGGAGAAAAAGGTCTCGGAGATAATTATGCTCTCTGTAATTCAAAGAAGTATTCTGTCATCGAAATCGCCAATGCTTTTGCTTGCCCCGTTGAATATATCGATAGTTACCCCGGTCGAAATGAATCCGATAACGCCCCAACAAAAGCCAGGGAAGAACTTGGTTGGAACACTTCCATTGATATCCTTGATTATATTAAAGAATTTGTTTCTAAAAATCCTCGTAGGTCATGAAAACTTTCGCTGTTTACAATCTCGGCTGTCGGGTCAACGCCGCCGAAACCAATCTCTTTGCCCAAAGTTTGATTAACGAGGACTATCTTCCCTTTGACAAAAATTGTAGAGACGTGATTAATCACGTCTCTACAAAAATAAAACATCCCGATATTATCTTTATCAATACCTGCTCCATCACCAAAAAAGCTAACACTGAATCTCTTGGTCAAATTCGTCGATTCCAAAAAAAATATCCTAAAGCAAAAATTATTATCTCTGGCTGTGCCTCATTTAAAAACCTAAAACTAACCAAAAATATTCAAATTCTTTCTAATTCTAAAAAAGAATCTTATCTTCAAAAATTAAATTCCGGCTATAGTCATCAAATCAAGGACAAATTTTCTCACACGAATCGCTATCTTCTCAAAATTCAGTCAGGTTGCACCGCTTTTTGCACCTACTGTACTGTTCCCCAAAAACGTCCTTACCTCTGGTCATTACCAATCGAGATTGCCATAGATACCGTTAATAAAGCTGTCAGAGACGGTTACAAAGAAGTAATTATAACTGGTGTTAATTTGAATCAATATACTCCCGGCTTTTCTAATTTGGTTAAGGCCCTATTGGCAAAAACCGAAATTCCCCTCATCTCTTTTGGCTCCATTCCCGTCAATTGCCTTGATCAAAAATTTATTGATTTATTTTCCACTTTAGGCTTTAGACTTTCTTCTTTTTTGCATATTCCTATTCAGTCCGGCTCCGATAAAATCCTAAAACTCATGCACCGCAATTATACTAAAAAAATTATTTTAGAAAAATTTAAACTACTTAAAAAGATTGCTTCGTCGACTTTGTCTCCTCGCAATGACGTCATTGCGAGCGAAGCGCGGCAATCTTTACATTTCGGCACCGACATCATCATCGGCTTTCCAGGAGAAAGTGAAACTGATTTTTTGAAAACTTATAATTTATGCAAAAAGATTGGTTTCTCCAAAATTCATGTCTTTAAATATTCTCCCCGGCCAGGTACCAGCGCCCGTGAACTTTATTTAAAATCAGAAAAGATATCAAAAAACATACTTAAACAACGCTCTGAACAGCTCCGAAAACTTTGCTCTCCAGTTTCTCAATCCGTCTAGTATTCCCAGTTGTTTGATGACTTGATATATCTCTAAATTCTCCTTGATCTCTCATCTCTCCAGCCAATCCATCAACTGAATCTACAATTTCTGATTTCCAAGTCAACATTTTTTGTCCAAATCTATTTTCAAAATCATCAAACTTTAAATCTATCAGTAAAGACAACATCTCATTATTATTTTTAAATTTTTTGTCAACAGAAGCCATCAAAGTTTTATTATTGTCTTTAATCAATGTT
>CAZJUH010000025.1:0-3813 GCA_964549165.1 uncultured Gammaproteobacteria bacterium
TTTTTTTAAAAAAATTGATGATTTTTTGGAAAGTTATTAAACCCTCAGCCCCTCCGGAAGAAAAATGAATTAAAACATCGCCAGTTTTAAGGGTGTTTTGATAGTGTTTTAAAACATCATCTTTTAAGGGAATATATAAACTATGTGAGATGGTTATTAGATAATCTTTAGCGCAGAGTCTGTCGCAAGCTTTTTGACTAGGATTAAATTTGAGTCGATAAATTACGATTTCAGAGGCGCTGTCAAAAGCAGTTGACAGTTCTTTTAAATTTGATTTATGTTGAAGAAATGAGGCATGTGGTTCATAAAAAACTTTTATCGCTTTACCTGGAAAAGTTTCTTTGAGGGCAAGGATAGCGGCTTCGATTCGCGTAGCGCTTTGGGCGTAATCATCAATAAAAAGAAGATTATTGACCTGTGCTTTTATTTCGAGACGTCTTTTAATGCCTCGAAAAGATTTTAAGCTGCTGGCAATAATTTTTGGAAAAATTTTTAGATACTTCGCTAGTGCTTCGACAGCAGCTAAATTTTGTTGATTATATTTGCCAATTAATTTATTTTGAAGAGTAGTTGAGGTGTAGGGAATGGTAGGACAGATAGCAAAAGGGAGAAGATCGTTTATGGATTTTTCGTTTTGATTATAGATTAAGATCCCATCTTTGGGAATATTTTGAATAAGCTGCTTAAAGGCATTAAAATTATCCGTCTCACTTTGATAAGAATCTTGGTGTTCCCAGTGGGCACTGGTTAGGATTAAATATTTAACCGGGTAATATAAAAACTTGGCCTTGGTGTCGAGGCCATTAATTGATTCGTCGGCTTCGACAATCGACCAGTCGGAATTAGAAAAGTGCAATGAGTCCTGCCTATTTAAACCCTGACCACCAAACATATAAGAGGGATTAAAATTTGCCTTTTCGAGAAGATAGCTTAGGGCAGCGCTAATAGTAGTTTTGCCATAAGATCCGGCGACTAGAATTGAATTCTTTTTGATTAAAAACTGAGAAATATATTTGGTAGCCGAGATAAAAGGTATCTTTTTGGCCTTAATCTGCAAATATTCTTCTTTGGTGTGAGAAAAAGCGAGATAAGATGAGCCGATGATGGCTAAATCTATATTTTTGTTAACCGGCGTTTGATTAATGGGAATTTTGGCATTTTTTAGCTGTGTCGAAAAGGGAGGGTAGATTTTTAGCTGATCGGAGCCGGTAACCTCGTGACCTTGATTTTTTAAGGCAATGGCCAAGGGGGCAGTCATGGAGCCAGCAATGCCAACTATATGAATATTCATAGATAAATTTTCAATCTACAATTTTCAATTAATTTATAACTTAACAAATATTATCTCTTATTTATAAGAAATCCAGTGATTGTTAATAAAATACTCAAAACCGGGGAAATTACGTTTGTAATAACCAAGCTTTGTGTCTGGGTTAAAGCGGCCAAGATAACAATAATTTAACCTTAAGCTGGCGCTATCGATGACGACTTGAAGAGCTAGGCGAATGGGTAAATCTTGGTGGGCATAAAGAGGGTTGTAAAAAACATAAGCGATGTGAGAAAAATCTTTTTCAAAATAGCAGATTGAATAAGCACAAATCTGGTTATTATTATCAAACCAAATATATAGATAATTAAAAATATGACTCGTGAACACGGTTTTTATTGATGATGTGGGAAAATCCCAGTTAAGATCTTTTACCCAGTAAAATATTTGTTTCTGAATGTCATTGCTAAAGCTAAAGTCAGAAAGAGAAACTTTCTGAAAAGAAAAAGATTGAGTTTTGTTTAAAATCCGTCTGTTTTCTGAAGACAGCTCAAAAGAATTAAGAGAAGCCCGACTGGAATAATTTTCATCCTTATAAAAATAGTCTTTTGAATTGCGCTGGGGCAATAAACCATTTTCGTAATTTTCTTTTAAAGATAAGTTGTTTTTTAGGTTATACATTTTCTGTTTTAAGTCGAAATGCACTTCTAAAAGCTTCGGCTTCTGACCAGGGATATTCAGTGTGGCCATGGAGAATGGTAATTTCGTGACCTTTACCACAGGCAATAATAGTGTCACCAGCCCTGGCAATTTTTACAGCTAAATTAAAGGCATCTTGACGATTGGGGATACTGGCAAAATGAAATATTTTAGGATTTAATATCTGGGGATTTGAAGTTTCAATTTCAATCGCTTTTTTTAAATCTATGCCCGAAATGATTTGACTATTTATTTCTTCAATTTTTTCACTTCGGGTATCGTCGGCCGTAATTAAGGCAATATCAGCATTTTCTGAAACTACTTTTCCCATTAGAGGACGTTTGCTTTTGTCACGACCGCCGGTGGCTCCAAAAATTACAATTATTCTCCCTGAGCTGGTTTGACGGAGTGATTTTAGGGTAGCAAGGAGGGCATTAGGGGTATGGGCAAAATCAATAATAGTATTGAGATGAAGATCGTTGTCGACTTTTTCTCTTCTCCCCTTAACCTCGGGAAAAGAGGCAATAGTTTTTTTAAATATTTCAGTATCTAAATTGAGCTGAGAAAAAACGCTCCAGCAGGCGAGGAGGTTATATATTTGATATTGATAATTACTGTCAGTAATAAACTTTTCCTCTTTTATTTTAAATTCGAGTGAGGATTTAGTAATAATGACCTTATCGGCATGAATATCGGCAGTATTTTTTAGACCATAACTCAAAGCAGAGACCTTAGTTAGTTTTTTGAGAGCTAAATAATGCTCGTCGTCACGATTTAGAATAGCGAGGGAAGATCCATTAAGTAGTTTAGATTTAGCTTCAATATAATTATCAAAGTTTTTATGATAATCAAGATGTTCATGAGAAATATTGGTAATTAGACTAATTTTAAAATGACAGCCCCAGTAGCGATACTGATCAAGAGCGTGGGAGGTGACTTCACAAACGACGTGGGTGTAACCAAGTTTTTGATAATCATGGAAAATTTTTTGCAGAGTTTTAGGACTAGGACTGGTGGTGTGGAGGCCGGGACTGCTAATAGTGCTAATTAGGCCACATTTAAGACCGCTATTTTCTAATAGTTTCTGAATTAGAGTACAACAGGTAGTTTTTCCGTCGGTACCGGTAACTCCAATCAGAGTTAGTTTTCGACTGGGAAAAGAATAAAAAAAATTCCAAAAAACACTTTGAGGTAAATGCCAAAAAATATTTTTAAGTTTTTGAATCATAAAAGCTATCAGAATTATAACAAAAACTCCAAATTTTGGGCAATTTCAAACCAAATAGGAGCGGCCGTCGATGAACCCCACTGTGAAGTTTTGGGATTATTGAGGGTGACAATCATGGAATATTTTGGATTTTCACAGGGAGAAAATCCAATATAAGAACCAACGACATTTGAGTCGGTATATTCACCAGCTAGGGCTACCTGAGCGGTACCGCTTTTGGCGCAGACTTCGAGCTCGGGGCTTTTTAGCTTGGCCACGGGACTGTTTTCAACTCCATATTTTAATATTTCTTTCATTTCAATCACTATCTCTGGACTAAAGACCCGACTTATTTCACTTTTACGCTGTCTTGTTAGATGTAAATTAACGAGAAGTCCCTCGTTCGCTAAAGTGTTAAAGGCTTGGAGCATTTGAAGCTGATTGACGGCAAAACCCTGGCCAAAGGAGGCGGTGGCCAGATCGATTTCTGACCAGTAATTTTTGAGAGGAGAGATCGATTCACCGCTGAGCTCAACGCCGGTTTTTTGATCAAGTTTTAGACGATGAAAATAATCTAAAAATGTTTTTTGTCCCATTCTCTCGATAATATAACTCATGCCGATATTATCGGAATTTTTAA
>CAZJUH010000026.1:0-3493 GCA_964549165.1 uncultured Gammaproteobacteria bacterium
AAAAAAGTGTGGCTGCCGGCATTTTAGCCGTTCCAAAATCAGCATAAAGACCCATCAGTTTTGGAATCACAAAAATCATCATCAAAATTACCACCCCGATCATAGCAATAACCACAATTACCGGATAAATCATCGCCCCTTTAACTTTTCCTTGGAATTCATATTGATCTTCGATAGTTTTAGCCAATTTATTTAATACCTCGTCTAAAACTCCCGCCTGCTCTCCGGCTGAAATTGACGCGACATAGGCTTCGCCAAAAATTTTTTGATAAGGCTCAAGGGATTTTCCAAAAGGCATCCCTCCTCGGACCTGCTCGAGACTCTTGTCGAGTATTTCATAAAGTCCACTACTTTCACCCTGTTGATTCTTAAGTAAAGCGAGAGCATCTGTAAGAGGCAAACCCGCCGTCATCATGGTCGACAATTGTCGAGTAAAAGTAGTTACCTGCTTTAAATTAACCCTACCCTTAAATCTTTTCATTAGCTCCGTCAGCATATTATCCTTGATTGGCTCAACAGACAGAGGCATTAACCCATTACTTTTAATTGAATCAACCACTTCCTTTTTATTAGCCATCTCCAGTTGACCCCTGATCAGTTTTCCACTCCAATCTTTTGCTCGGTAAACAAACTTAGCCATCTTTTATTTATTTATTTTTAAATTTCTTAAATTGGCCTGCATATCAGTTGGTTTTAAAGAATAGCTCATGGCCACTTCCTCGGTAATCAGGCCTTTTTTGACGAGGGAGGCCAGTGACATTTCCAAACTAATCATTCCCAGGTCAACTCCGGTTTGAATAATATTGTCAATCATAAAAGTCTTAGCCTCACGAATTGTATTGGCCGTGGCGCTGCTGGCCGTTAAAATTTCTACCGCCGGTACCCGGCCTCCATTTATCGCCGGTACCAGTCTTTGGGAAATTACCGCCGACAGTACCGAAGCCAGCTGAAGTCTAATTTGCGGCTTGGCCCCCTCAGGAAAAACATCCACAATTCTATCGATTGTCTGGGCTGCCGAATTAGTATGCAGGGTTGAAAAAACTAAATGACCAGTTTCCGCCACCGTCAAGGCTAGTTGGATTGTTTCCAAATCTCTCATTTCTCCCACAAAAACCACATTCGGATCCTGTCTTAAAGTTGATTTTAATGCCCGGGCAAAATCAAGGGTATCGGCTCCCAGCTCTCTTTGAGAAATTATCGACTTTATCGGCTTAATCAAATATTCCACCGGATCTTCAATGGTTACAATATTAGCTGCTCTCTCCTTGTTTATTTCATTTATCATCGAAGCCACCGTTGTCGATTTTCCATGTCCAGTTGGTCCCGTTACCAAAATAAAACCTTGTTTTAAAGTGGTAAAACTTTTGATTGAGTCAGGTAAATTTAAAGAAGCTAAATCAGGAATTTCCTCCTGAATTACCCGTAAAACTGCCGCTGCTAATCCTTTTTTAGTATAAACATTGGCCCGAAACCTGGCCGTATCAATCGTCACTGAAATATCAAGCTCTTTTTCTTTGATAAATTTTTGCTTTTGCTCCTCGGAGAGGAGTGACAAAATTAAACTCTCGTCTTCAATTACTCCCACATTAGACACATCGACAAGCTCCCCGTGAATTCTAATTTTGGGTAAAAACCCTACCGACAAGTGAACATCTGATGCCTTGTTGGCAACCGCCAGTCGGAGGACTTCTTCAATTTTGCTGTGCATATTTTTTTGTTTTTAACTATTTATCTAATTAACTATAAACTATTTATCTATTTTTAGTACTGTGCCACCCTCAGCACCTCATCCATACTGGTTACCCCTTCAAGGACCTTGACATAACCATCCTGCTTCATGGTCAGCATTCCCTCAGAAATAGCCTGCTTTTGGATGTCCAAGGCCGAGGCCTTTTCTACCACCAGCTTACTAATTTTTTCGGTTATCGGCATCACTTCATAAATAGCAATTCTCCCTAGATATCCAGTATTATTACACTTATCACAACCCACAATTTTGGGCATCGTCATCTTTTTACCTTCTTTTTTCCATCTATCTTCAATCATTTCATAAATCGGTCCCAAAGTTGTTTTTATTTCCTCTTCTTTATCTGGCGGTATCTCCATATCCTGGCGACAATTAGGACAAATTTTTCGGAGTACCCGCTGGGCGACAACGCAGGTCAAGGCTGAGGTCAGTAAGAAGGGCTCCACCCCCATATCCATCAATCTCGGCGGGGCTCCCGAGGCATCATTGGTATGCAGTGTCGAAAAAACCAAATGACCCGTCAAAGCCGCATTAACGGCCAGCTCTGCCGTTTCTGTATCCCGAATTTCTCCGACCATCATCACATTTGGGTCTTGCCGGAGAAAAGAACGTAAAGCTGAAGCGAATGTTAGCCCAGCTTGTACGTTCACCTGAACCTGGTTGACTCCCTTCATTTGATATTCAACCGGATCCTCAATCGTTACCACATTGACTCTTGAAGTCGCTACCTTATCAAGAACCGAATAGAGAGTGGTCGTTTTTCCCGAGCCTGTCGGTCCCACCACGATAATGATTCCGTGGGGTCTTTCAATGGCTTCGATTAAATTTTTAAGGGCGAGGCCACGCAACCCCAAATCGGGCAGTGACGGCACTTTTGAGGCTTTTCGCAGTAGCCGCATAACTACTTTTTCCCCATAAGATACAGGTAAGGTTGAGATACGCAAATCCACCTCACTGCCTTCCACATTGATATTAAAACGACCGTCCTGGGGAATTCTTTTTTCGTCAATTTTTAAGTTAGCCAAAATCTTGATCCGGCTGACGACCGCCTCTAGCACATTTCGGGGTAAAATATATTTTTCCTGTAAAATACCGTCAATTCGGTAACGGACCCTAACATTTTCTTCGAGCGGTTCAATATGAACATCAGAAGCTCTTGAGCGAACAGCATAATCAAGAATCGTATTCACAATTTTGGCAATTGGCGCCTCCGCCGAAACTGCTTTTAAATTTTCCGACTCCGTCTTCATTTCTTCGACCTTTTGTTCGTCAAGAGCCTTGGTCACTTCTGTTGTAATTCCTTTTTCTCTCTCATATTTTTCCCGAATAAAGGCATCAATTTGTTTTTCGACTGCCATTGCCGTCTCAATTTTCAGATTTGTCTTTTTCTCCAAAAATTCCACCGTTTCAATATCAAGGGGATTGGCCATGGCCACATAAATAGTTTTTTCCTTGGCATCCATTCGGTAGGGGACAAGGTGATATTTTTCAGCGACGCTTTGTGGGACCAGAGCCAGAGCCTCTGGGGAAAAACCAATATTTTCGAGATCCACAAAAGGGATTCTTAAAAATTCTGCCTTATATTTAACAAAATCAACCTCATTTAAAATTCTTAGACTCTTAATAATGTCTTCTTCACTTTCTCCCGTCTTTACCTGCTTTAGATTTATTTCCTCCGCCTTGGCATTATCGATAAGACCTTTATCGAGTAGCACTGCCGAAAATGTTTTATATCTTTTTGCGTCT
>CAZJUH010000027.1:0-3397 GCA_964549165.1 uncultured Gammaproteobacteria bacterium
ACTTTTTCTGAAAAGTCGGTGGTAATTTGATTGATTTTGCTGATTATTTCAGTGGGAGCTAGAGAAGGCCACTGACGGCCGACGGTGGCAAATGGATTGAGGGTGAGAGATTTGAGACCAGTATATTGTAGGGCGGGAGGGCTTTGAATCAGACCTTGACGGGTTAAGCAGCAGTTGTTTAAAAGCGAATAGCCCTCTTTAAAGGGTGAAAATTTGGTTATGGTTTTATCGGCTATTCGACTATTTATATCGGCATATTTGAGGGCAAGATGAGTACTATTTCCTGCCCAGCCAAAATGAGTTTGAGTCACGATTTTTTGACCCAAGAGTTTTTGCGCTCTTAAAAAATTTTTATAAGTAAATGGGGCAATAAATGCTGGTATTAAGGGGATATTATTTTTTTGACAAAGCTCATAGAATTTAATTTTATCCTCAAGAAGACGAGTAATTTGACTGGGACTGCTAGCATTTAACCACTGATGTTTTTGACAAAGATGTTCAATTTTGGCTGAAGCCTTAAAGGGGACAATGACGGGATTTTGACTCTTTTTTATTTGGGCTTGAATATTTTTTTGAGACAGGAGAAGACCACTGTTTTTTATTTTTAAATTATTTTGGGATAAAGACTTAAAATTTTTTAAACCTGGTAAATTAATGTCCAAAAATTTATCAACGACTAAAAAGAAAAAATCGTAGCCGGAATTGTTTAAAAGAGTTTCGAGATTATTTGTCATCTACTTGTACCGGTTAATAAAATAACTGGATAGTCACCGACTTCGATTATTTTTTGAGCCTGATAAAAACCAGCTAAAGTGAGGGCTGATTCTGGGGAAACATTAAACTGCTTTGTAAAATCAAGTGAATTTATGGCTTCCTGATTGCTGACGATAAGGCCACTACCGCCGTGACTTTTGATACTTTTTATAATTTCGTTTTTTAGAGGGAGATATTTGACACCAAGGGCATCGGTAATAGTTTCAGATTCCGGTGTGTAATCTTGAGAAAAAGCACTACAGATGGTGGGGTTACTGGCTGGTTGAACCGCGAAAACTTTAATTTTTGAGGAAAGGATTTTACTAATGCCCAGGAGAGTGGTGCCACTACCAACGGGGATAAAAATACTGGTAATTTGAGGTAGCTGAGTAAGTAATTCTTTGGCAATTTCTCCATAGCCCGTCTGGGCACTGGGGTCGGTTGATTGTCTTAAAAGATAAGAATTATTAGCTTTAGAAAACTTAATGGCCTGACTAATCGCTTGAGGTGATTTAATTATTTTGCCATTGATAAGCGCTAATTTAGTTGGTTTGATTTTGGGAGAGACAAAAATTGTTAAGGGAATACCTGCCTGCCCACAAAAGAATGAGGCAGAAATAGCGGCATTGCCGGTTGAGGAAATAACAGCGCTTTGATATCTATTTTTGATTAAATTTTCGATTTGAAAAGGAAGGGCTCGGTCTTTAGCGGAACCAGTCGGATTTAAATCTTCCCGTTTAAAATAAAGATTATCGATTTTAATTAAAGGTGTCATATTAGATAAATAGTTTATTAGTTGATAAGAAAAATAGATATGTAATAATCTAATTGATTATATTTTAGCTAAATTATATGCCAGATACTAATAATAAAGTTATTTGTCCTGATTGTCAGACGGAAATAAAAAGTAAAACGATGATGATTGGTGACATTTTAGAGTGTAGTGAATGTGGTACCGAGGTAGAAATATTGTCTTTAAATCCCTTAAAATATCGGGAATTAATTGAGGAGAAGTAGGCGGTAGACACTGTCATATTTAAAAGTCTTGTCGGTGATGTCAAACTGCCCGTAGCGGACTCCCCTACCCTTGACTGAAGAATCAACGTAGACGATGTGATTATCAATTTTTTCGACGATAAATAAAACATGATGTCCGGATTTTTGCCGAATTAAATCACCAGTTTTAGCTTCAGTAATGGGTATTTTTTTTGACATAGGTTTTGAGGTAAGCATGGCGGCTGAGGTGTGGCGGACATTAAGATTGAAATCAAAATATAAATTGAGTAAATGACAGGCGAGACCCGAACAATCGATACCTAAGTGATGCTTCTTTTGAAAATTATAAATTTGCTGAGGATTTAAATCGATTAGTTTTATATTTTCTTTATTAGCAAATTCTATGGTTTTCAGAGCAATTTCCCGGGCACTACCTTTGCCAACTAGAGATGCCTCAGAAGAGTCAATTTTGGGAATATTAGTATGATAAGGCAAACCAATATATTTGGAAATTTCTAGTTGAAGAAGTTTTAGTTTAGTCCGAGCCATAAGCCAAAAATAGCTAAAATAAAAGTGGCGAGCCAAGCTCTAAAAACAATTTTAGGTTCTTCCCAGCCATTTTTTTGGAGAGTCAGATGCAAAGGGGCGGCGGGAAAGATTTTTTTCTTAAAATAGACTTTACTAAAAATTTGGATGGCGCTACTCATCCCCTCGACGATGAAAAGAGCGCCGACAATCATCAGGGGGACAATTTTGCCTAGAAGTAGGGCAATGACGGCAAAGGTGGCGCCAAAAGAAAGAGAGCCGACATCTCCAAGCCAGATACGGGCGGGATAAACATTAAAATAGAGAAAGGCGATTAGGGCTCCAATCCAGAGAGCCAGAAAAAGAGTGATGGGAGTGTCAAGAGAGGTGCTAGCGAGGATCCAAAAAGCAAAGAGAGCGATCATAAGAGAGCCACAAGATAAACCATCAAGACCGTCGGTAATATTAAAAAAGTTGGCAAAAGAAGTGATGATAATAGTGGAAATTGGGATGAAAAAAATTTTTAAACTAATGGCTCCAAGAAAGGGAATATAGATAAAATTAATGCCAAGTTTGAAATAAATAAAAGAAGAAATGAGGAGAGATAAAAATATCTGAAGAAGCAACTTGTGTTTCATCCTTAACCCAAAAAACCCTGTTTTCTTGAAGCTGAAAAACTTAAGGATGTCATCATAAAGACCCAAAATACCAAAGCTGATAAAGGAAAAAAAGATTACTGTTATTTCGTTAATTAAATGATAATTGCTCGAAATAAAAATATGAGATGATTTTAAGATAGGAAAAAGAATGGCAAAAAGAATCGAAACAGTAAAAATAATAAGTAATCCCCCACCCACTGGAGTCCCGGTTTTGACAGAGTGGAATTTATCAAAAATAGGGGTTTTTTTATTTTGAAAATCAAGAGTCCTTTGTTTTTGACGTTGAAATTTTAAGCGGTAAAGTAAGTTAATATAGGGAACAACTAAAATACTGGTGCTCAAAAATGAAAAAAGAAGTAAGCCGAGATAAAGATGAATCATGCTATTTAGTAATTAATCTTAACATTGTTTTTTTTAAAAAAATTGATGATTTTTTGGAAAGTTATTAAACCCTCAGCCCCTCC
>CAZJUH010000028.1:0-2981 GCA_964549165.1 uncultured Gammaproteobacteria bacterium
TTAGTAATTCGACTAAAAGTATTAATTCAATTAGCTTGCAACTCAAAAATCCTCAGATAAAAGATAACAGTCTTATCTACATTGAAATAATGGATGAAACGGGTAAGATTCAAAAAGATTTTTCAATTTATGGTTCAAATGTAGGTGACCCAAGTTGGATAAAATTGGATTTTAGTCCAATTGATAAGACGAATTTAATTCTGAGGGTCTCAGGAGAAAGTCAAGTTGATAACGCTCTATCTCTCTTTGCTAAAGAAAACGGTTCTTTTGATCTTAAAACTACCGATGTTTTACCGAACTTCAAATCTAGAATTAAATTAAATATAAATTCCCAAATTAATCAATTTATAAATCGTAGTTTGTGGCATAATATTTTATATCTGACTGCCTTGCTCGCTCTAAATCTCTATTTAGCCAAATTACTAAATGAAACTTCTAAAAAAACCTAAAATTCTCCTTTTTTTTATTTTAGTCCTAGCTCTTTTTCTCCGCCTTTATCATCTTAATATCCTCCCTCCCTCTCTTTTTTCTGATGAGGTTGATATCAGTTACCAGGCCCGGATTTTTAATCAAAATCATACCGATTATTTCGGCAATAAATTTCCGGTTCACTTTCATTCTTTTGCTGACTGGCAGCCGGGTCTCGGGATTTATCTGACATCATTTTTTCAAACTCTTACCAATAATTCTGATATCTCCGTTCTCCTACCATCAGTTGTTTTTGGCGTAGCTTCGGTATACCTACTCTATTTAATCACTGGCTCCCTAATTCCCAGTTTTCTTCTGGCTATTTCACCTTGGGCCATTCATTACAGCCGTACCGGTTTTGCCGTTTCTGCTATGTTGACAGTTATTCTTGCCGGTATCTATTTTTGGAAAAAATACACCCAAAATTCCCGATTTTCTAATTTACTTTTATCAATCTTTTTCTTTGCACTTTCTCCATACTTCTATAGCACCGCCAATCTGTTTCTGGTTATTTTATTTTTCCCAATATTTTTTATTTGGCTTCCTAGAATCAAAAAAATTAAAATTACTCAGATAATTATCGCCGTTCTCTTTGCTCTGATTCTATTAACTCCATTAATAGTTGACACGCTTAAAGGTCAATCAGGTTTCCGTTTTTCCTATATCAGTATTTTTTCAGATTCTCAGATTTCAAAGAATATAGATTACCTGCGTTATCAAGATATTTACACCACTCACCTAGGAGAGACGGGTGTCAAAACTTCTTTATTATCCAAAATTTTTCATAATAAAGACGGTCTAATCTTAAGCAAGTTTGTCAATAATTATTTTTCTGCTTTTTCCACCGATTTTCTTTTTATTAATGGTGATCAAAATGCCCGCCATGGTTTTGGTACTCACGGCCTTCTTTATTATTTAGATTTTTTCTTAATAATTTTTGGCATTATAAACGTTGTTAAAAACCGTCACCAAGACCGTCTCGGACTACTTTTTATTTGGATTTTAGTTTTGGCACCAATTCCCTTTGCCCTCACGAGGGATTCTCTGGGCCCCCATGCGACTCGACTTATTTTGATGCTACCCTCTCTTACTTATTTGTCCTATCAGGGCATATTATATATAAAATATATATATAAATGGACTTTACCTCTAACTATTGCTTTATATTTAATTTCTCTGGCTTCATTTTGGCATTACTATAATTTTGATTATCCCCAGGAATCAGCCATGACCTGGCATGTCGGTATGAAGGAAACTGTTATTGCCGCCAAAAAATATCAATTACCCACTTACTTTTCTAATAATTACGAACCATTTTTACCCTTCTTTTTATATTACGAACCTTATTTGCCAAGCCATGCGCCCTCCCGGGATATCCAGCATCTAAGTAATAATTTTTTCGATGGTTCCACTATTAATAACTATTATTACTTTGGTCATCTAAACTGGTCGGGCCTTGCCAATCTGTCAACTCCGGCAATTTTCGTTGTTTCCGACGCCGACCCACAGGAATCTTTAAGAGATTTAAAATTACTCGAAAAAATAGATAAAAAATATATTAATTCTCAAAATTTTTATATCTACACCAATGAAAAATAAAATAATATTTTTAATTTTATTTTTAGTCAGCCTTTTGTCTTCCTGGCGTCTTCTTCGTCCCGGCTACCCTTCGATGCAGGACGACATTCAGGTGTTCCGTTTGGAACAATTCGATCAATGCCTTAAAGACGGCCAAATTCCCTGCCGTTATATCGCCGAAGGGGGATTTGGTTATGGTTATCCTTTATATAATTTCTATTCCCCGCTTCCATATGTCGTTTCCGAGTTTTTCCACCTTCTCGGTTTTTCCTTTATTAATTCTGTAAAAATTGCTTTTATTGTTCCTGTCTTTCTCAGAACCTTCGGTATGTATTTCTTCGCCACTGCTTTTTTTGGGACTAGTGGTGGTCTTTTAGCCGCCATCCTCTATTCCTTTGCCCCATACCAGGCGGTTGATTCTTATGTTCGCGGTGCCATCGGCGAAACCTGGGCCTTGGGCCTCATCCCTTTAGTTTTCTGGAGTCTAAATCAAAAAAAAGGCAAATTATCGGTTATTCTTTTAAGCTGCCTTATACTAAGCCACAATCTTACCTTGATTTATGCTCTCCCCCTGCTTCTAATTTTTTCTTTAATTACTCATAATTTTAAATACTTTTTCCGTACCATATTCTGGTCAAGCGCTCTTTGTGCCTTTTTTCTTTTACCGGCATTTTTTGAAAAAAATCTGACCACACTTAGTACCATCACTCAGGGATATTTTAACTATATTATTCATTTCGTGACTCTAAAAGAGCTTTTTTTCTCCAACTTTTGGGGTTATTCTGCCTCGATGTGGGGTCCGATTGACGGACTTTCGTTTAACCTTGGCCTATTCCAATGGATTCTTCCTACGATTATTTTTATTTACTCATTATTTAAGAAAAATTTAAAATATCGTTTTCTGATCATCTCTTTTTATCTGATCGGCATCTTTG
>CAZJUH010000029.1:0-2360 GCA_964549165.1 uncultured Gammaproteobacteria bacterium
CCACTGAAATAATCAGCAAAATCAATCAAATTACCACCGACTTTTCAGAAAAAGTACTCAAACCTCTAAATTATCGGGGCTTTTTTGGACTTGATTTTTTTGTCTCTGATAATAATGTCTATATTTTGGAATGCAATCCGCGTTTAACCGCCTCTTTTGCTTTTTATACGGAGATGGAATTAAAAAATAATTTAACCCCACTTTTTTACTATCATCTCGCTGAATTTATAGATTTAAATTATCAGATAGACCTAAAAACGGAGCAAAAACGATTTTATAATCAAAAGCTAATTGGCTCAGAAATAACTCTTCGAAACGAGCAGGGAACAACTGTCAAAAAAATAACTGACTTTAAAATTTTTTCTAAAAAAATTAATCCCCTGGTTATTGATCCGAGCATTATCAGAAAATTAAAGACATGAGAGTCTCCCCCCTGCTCACTTACTCTACAATCCTCTCCTTTCTTGGTCTTCTCTTTATTTCTTCCTCCTCCCTTTTTGAAGCTGAAAATACCATTGGTGATCCCTACTTTTTTCTAAAAAAACAAGTTCTTTGGCTTTTTATTGGTTTTATCGCTCTCTTTATTACTTCAAAAATTAAACTGGATATTGTCGTCAATAATTCCTTTCGTTTTTATCTTTTATCAATAATTTTACTTATTTTAGTTCTTATTCCCGGAATTGGTTTCAAATCACTGGGAGCCAGGCGTCAAATTGATCTTGGCTTTATTAATTTCCAGCCTTCTGAACTTTTTAAACTAGCCTCAATTATTTTTTTTCCATATTTATTTTCTTTAATTGACAAAAGAAACTTGGGGAATTTAGCCATCTACCTTGGTATTCCCTTTATTTTAATTATGTTAGAGCCAAATTTAAGTACTGCCGCCATGATTGCCGCTATCATAATTAGCATTTATTATCTTTCCGGGGCCGAAATTGTAAGTTTATTTTTTGCTGGTACTACGGTGGTTATTTTAAGTTTAGCCTTAATTGCCATTTCTCCTTATCGACTCAATCGGGTAAAAACCCTTCTTAATCAACAACAAAATGAAGACCTGGGCTATCACAGCGAGCAAATGATCCTCTCCCTCGCTTCTGGCTCCTGGTCCGGAAAAGGTTTTGCCAACTCCGATCATAAATATAAATTTCTCCCTAAAATCAGCACTGATTCTATCTTGGCCATTATCGGCGAAGAAGTCGGTTTTGTTGGTTTAACCTTAATTACCTACCTTTTCTTACTTCTGATTTCTCGCCTTATTCGTATTTCTCAAATTGCCACTGACACTTGGGAAAAACTTGTAGTAGGCGGTATTGCCTGCTGGATTGCCTATCAGGGATTAATTAATTTTGCCGCCATTGTCGCCTTAATTCCCTTAACCGGAATTCCCTTTCCCTTTATCGCTTATGGTGGTTCTTCTCTCATCAGCTTGTTTTCCGCCTTAGGCCTGGCTATAAACATCGAAAATAAATATGCAAAATTGTTATACTTTAAAAATGACCGAAACGAGAAAGATAATCCTCACCGGTACACATCTCACCCCCGCCATTGAGCTGATTAATCAACTAAAAACTGATAAGGAGATTGATTGGGAAATTTATTATATTGGTCGTTTTTTTAATTCTAGTATCAGTCAGGAGCCTTCAATCGAATCAACTATTGTCCCAAAAATGGGCATAAAATTTTATGGTATCAATTGTGGAAAATTTGATCGGCGTTGGTTGCCAAACACCATTAAAGGTTTACCCCAAATATACTCCGGCTTTAAGGAAGCTTTTTCATTGTTAAAAAAAATAAAACCTCACCTCGTAGTTTCTTTTGGAGGTTATGTTTCGGTACCGGTTGTTATTGCCGCCTCAGCTCAAAAAATTGTTTCTATCACTCACGAGCAAACCCAAACCCTCAGTCTCGCCACCAAAATAAATGCTCTTTTTTGTCGCCATGTCGCCCTCTCTTTTCCTCTCAAGGGTGATTCAAATAAATATATTGTCACCGGAAATTTACTAAGAAGAGAAATATTTGATTCACATTCAAAAGAATTTGAAAAAGAAAAAATTAATCTTAAAAAATTTCCTTTAATTTTTTTTACCGCTGGCAACCAGGGCTCACATCATCTCAACCTAGTTTTAAAAAAATTGTTACCAGGTTTATCCCTAAAATACACAATTATTCATCAGTGTGGCCAAAAAGATTATTCTCTTTTTAAAAAATTTTCTTCTAAATACCCAAATTATTTCGCCAAAGATTACATTGACAGTAGCGACATAGGGTGGGTTTTTCATCACTGTCGTCTCGTTATTAGCCGGGCCGGTGCCAATACCATTCAGGAAATAGAGGCTTTAAAATTATTTTCAATTATTATT
>CAZJUH010000030.1:0-2162 GCA_964549165.1 uncultured Gammaproteobacteria bacterium
GATAAGACCTTTATCGAGTAGCACTGCCGAAAATGTTTTATATCTTTTTGCGTCTCCATTCATACTCTATAATCATAGTAAACTATGTCTCTCTTTCCTTCAACCCTAATTATTGCTTCTTCCCCCCAAGTTTCCTCAAAAAAAGCCCTTGAATTGTTTTTGGAATTAAAGCATCTCCCAGACAATAATCCCGACCTTTTTCTGGTCGATCAATATTCTATTGCCACGGTTAGACTTATCAAAAACTTTCTCCAAAACAAGCCCTTTAATCATTTTTCTAAAATCGTTTATATCCCGCAGGCGGATAATTTAAATCCCGAGTCTCAAAACGCTCTTTTAAAAAACCTTGAAGAACCGGGAAAAAACAATTATTTTATTCTAACGACTTCCAAGCCCCAGCTACTCCTGCCGACCATTTTATCCCGCTGTCAAAAAATTAAAATTTCTTCTCCAAAAACTGAAAATCAAACTAAGGTCTGGACTCTCAGCGGCAACCCAAAGAAAGATCTCGATTTTGCCGCCTCTATCGTCAACGATAAAAATGAAATAAAAAATCTTTTATTATCCCAGCTAGAAGTTTATCAGCAGGAACTGGCCTCAAATCCAAATAGAAATACCGCCCGAATCATCAAAAAAATAATCACCGCCATTAAATTTATCGACGCCAATGTCGATCCGAAATCAGCACTAGATTATTTCTTTTTGAAGTAACGTCATTGCGAGGAGCAGTCACCACAGCGACGTGGCAATCCCAACAAGATTGCTTCGTGAGTACACTCGCAATGACGCAAGCCCTTTTTCCGCATTTTCCCCTCATTGATTTTTTAAAATCTGCTATAATTCCCTCAGAATGTTTTCACCGTTATTTACCATCAATAACCAGATTTTAAAGAACATCGGTACCCTCGAAGCCGCCAAGGCGATTATTGACGAAGCCCCCCTTATTCCGGCCTACGAAAAACAATTTCAGCAAGAAGCTATTGTCCGTACCGTCCACTTTGGCACCCGCATTGAGGGAAATGACTTAAGCTATCACGATGTCGCCAAGCTCGTCGAAGGTCGCCAAGTGACCGCCGGGGAACGTGATATTCAAGAGGTGATCAACTATCGTAATGTCGTTTCCTATCTCGAAGAAGTCTGGGCCACCTTTGACGCCGGTTTACCCCTACCTGAGGAAAAATTTATTCAAAATGCTGACTCCAAAAATCGACCTTTTTTCTTTAGCGAAACAATCATTAAAAAAATTCACGAACTCACAACTCTAAAAATTATTGCTGAGAGTGAAGTTGGTAAATATCGCAGACAACAAGTGGTTTTAAAAAACACTCGAACCGGCGAAATCGCCCACAGACCTCCTCCAGCCATCGAAGTCCCATATCTCATGTCTGATTTTGTCGGCTGGCTCAACGAAACTCCTACCCGTGAAATTCATCCGGCTATTCGCGCCGCCATTACTCAGTATATTTTAGTGGCCATCCATCCCTTTATTGAAGGAAATGGCCGTGTTTCCCGGGCTTTTTCTATGATTCCTCTTTATGTCGAGGGTTATGATATTCGTCGTTTATTTTCCCTTGAAGAATATTTTGACCGCAATGCCGAAACTTATTACAACACCATTCAGGCCACTCACGAGCTAAGCAGTGATATTTTTCAGCGTGATCTGACAAAGTGGATAATTTATTACACCGAGGCCCTGGCCATCGAGCTTTCGCGCATCAAAGACAAGGTCCAGTCTCTGTCGAGGGATCTAAAATTTAAACAAAAACTAGGCGGCAAACAGGTTCATTTGACGGAAAGACAGATAAAACTAGTTGAATATATGCAGCAGTTTGGCGGTCTTAGAATGCCCGATGCCAAGTCGCTTTTGCCCATGGTCAGTGACGATACTATTTGGCGAGATCTTAAAAAACTTATCGATGATAAAGTTTGCGAAAAACGTGGCTCCACTAAAGGTGCCTATTATTGCCTGACGAATGTTTAGAAATGAAAAAACAATCTTTAGTTCTACTTCATGGCTGGAGTTTCAATCCTAACTATTTCAACATCTTAGATAATTTACTTGAAAAACATTACAGGGTGTTTAAGCCTATAATGCCAGGGTTTGGATCAACCACAATTTCATCACCCTACAATCTTGATGCATATTCTGATTGGTTAAATAA